>QNYK01000079.1 GCA_003973385.1 Bacillota bacterium
GGAGTACCGGAGAAATCAGCGATCGGTGCCAACTCTGCCACGGTGATGTAGCCGGGACGAGTCAGGATGTCACTGCCACCCGGTCCGGTGACGCTCAACGAGACGTCGTAGTTTCCTGCGGTCGCGTAACTGTGGCTCGGGTTCTGTAGCGTCGAGGTGGTGCCATCGCCGAAGGTCCAGTTCCAGCTACTGACAGGGCCACCGCTGGAGGTGTCACTGAAGACCACCGTCATCCCGACGGTTCCACTGGTCGGAGTGCCGGAGAAATTCGACACGGGAGCCGGCTCTGCCACGGTGATGTAACCGAGACGAGAGAAGCTGTCACTGCCGCCCGGTCCGGTGACGCTCAGCGAGACATCGTAGCTGCCGGCGGTCACGTAACTGTGACTCGGGTTCTGTAGGGAGGAAGTACCTCCATCGCCGAAGGTCCAGTTCCAGCTACTGACAGGGCCACCGGATGAGGTGTCACTGAAGACCACCGTCATCCCGACGGTTCCACTGGTCGGAGTGCCGGAGAAGTCGGCGATCGGTGCCGTCTCATCTACCGTGATCAGGATGCTCGCCGAGTCGGTTCCACCTGGACCGGTCAATTGCAGCACAGCGGTGAAGGTTCCGGCGCTCTCGTACAGGTGAGTCGGACTCTGCAGCGTCGACGAGCCCCCATCTCCGAAGTCCCACGCCCAGCTGTCGATGGAACCTGTACTCGAATCCGTAAATGCAACATTCAACGGCGCGATGCCCGAAGTCACCGAAGTGGAGAACCCGGCAATCGGTGGTGGTGCGGGTGCCTCGACCGAGACTCCACAGCTGGCTGTCGGTCCAGAGACACCATCCACTGCGCCGCTCAACGTGTAGATGGGAATCCCTGCAGGTGCTGCGGCGTCCAGATAACTGGTCGTCGCTGCATCCAGAGTATCGAGCAGCACACCATCCCTGAGGATGGTGATCGAGGTCGCTCCTGCGGGAGAAGTCCAATCGAGTTGTGCCGTCAGCGGCTGATTGCTGACACAGGTCAATGCCGTGACGGAACCGGGCGGCAAGATCACCTGGCAGCTATTGACGGGCGAACTCAGGGCTCCACTGGTCGTCCGCAGTGAATACATCCTGGTCCCCGGGGTCACACCCGACTCCTGGAAAAAACCGGTGAGCGGCGCAACGGTGGCCACCAGTACTCCATCTCTCTCGATCTCAACCCCATCGATCCCGGCGCCTTCCGACCAGAAGATCGATACGATTCCTGAACTCTGGGAACAGTCGAGTGCCGTGACCGGCTCGGGGACACTGGTCGCATTGCAGGTTGTTTCTGAACTCGATACCCCACCGAGCGAACCGGAGATTCCGTAGAGGAATTGCCCCGATCCTGGGTTGTCGGTGAAACTGATTGTATTACCTGCGAGCAGCGCAACCTGAACGCCATCACGAGTCACGATGAGTTGATTGTAGGCATCGCCATTGGTCCACTGCAGTGTGGCCGTCCCCGATGCAGCATCACAACTGAATGCTGACGGTGCAGTGGGAGGTACCGATGCGGAGCAGGCGACGTCGCCAGAATCCACCGACGAGATGGTTGCTCGCACCACATATGATTGGGTCCCGGCTCCGGGAACATCAGAGGTGGATGTCGCAGTTCCTGCTAGTGTCTGGATGAGCACGCCAGCCCGCAACAGGCTGATCGAGTCGTAGAGTTCCGAGTTGGTCCAGGCCAGATTGACATTATCACCGACTCGCGCACAACTGAGCGCAGTCACCGGCAAGGGGTCGATGATCACTCCACAACTCGCGGGTGAGCTGTTGAAGCCCCCTACAATTCCCTGAACGAAGTACTGGTGCACTCCTCCACCGGGAGCCGGATCGACGTGAGATGTCGTGGTTCCTGCAACAGTGGCGACCACCTGGCCACCCCGGAGCACCTCGACGCTCTCGTAGGATTCGCCATTGGTCCATGAGAGGGCGACATCGAATCCCTGGCCCTGGCATGCCAGTCCGGTCGGAGCTGACGGGTCGACACCGAAGGTACACGCCACGGCGGGTGTACTGTCGGCACCTGCAACAGCCACCACCTCGACGGTATGGGATCCACTGGCGAGCCCTGGAATCGTGGTTCCTGTCGAGGAACCTGCCAGGACCTGGGGAGCGGCTCCATCGACGGAGAGTTCGACTGAATCCCAGCCGCCTGGATTGGTCCAGGAGATGGTGGCCGTATTCCCTGCAACGGAACAACTGAGATTGGTGGGCCCTGAAAGTACCTCACCCAGACAGGTGATGATGGCCTCGACAAGTTGCAGGTGGGTAGAGGTGGCTTCGCTCAGCCCACCGAGTTCAAACGAACTTCCAAAGGTGAAGAAACCACCCGCACTCTGGAACACGGAGACATCGTAGACAGGTGTCTGATTGGACTGAACGACGAAAGCTCCCGCATTCGCTGAGAGTCGATCCACCCAGGAATTTTCTCCGATGTAAGCGAACGAGAGTCCCGAGAGATCGCAACCGTTCGCCGTGGCACCGATCACCTGACCCAGGTCGTCGATTGAAGCCCCATCAGAGAGACCGGTGATTCCGAAGCGACCATGTACAGTCGTCTGTGTGTCGAAAAACCAGGTGTCTCCACCTTCCATGAATAGCGCATTCCCGCCGACTCCATTGGTCAGAAATGCATCGAGGGCATTGGACTCTGCAGTTGTGAGTACATGGTTTTCGGGAAACATGCCGAGTAGTACCCAGATCCGGTCCAGTCGATCGAGATCGGGCAGAGCGAAGATGGACCCGGAGGTGACGACACTACGGCCGGAAGCGACCAACGCGTTGACCAGAGCGGTGCCCGAGTCGGTGGTTCCCGTTTCCGGTGCCCACACCAGATCCCTGATATCCCCGAGAAGGAACAAGCTACAGGAACCGGAGAGACTGGGGGATCCGCCGGTGAGTCCCTGGACTTCCCAGATGCGCTGGCCGATGGGAACCGAGAGGTCGAGGTATCCGGTCGCTGAGCCTGCAAGCGTGGCCAGCAGTGTCCCGTCACGACTGACGCGAACCTGATCGTAGGCCTCACCGTTGGCCCAGGTGACTTGGACCCCGATGACTTCCTCGGTACATGTGACACCGGTGGGCGCTGTCGGACCTCCCATCAGAGCCATCATGTTGGCCAGATTGAGACGACCATGACCGAAATTATTATCGAAGCCGGGAGTGTCTTCGGCAGGGGGACCTACCTGGTCGTCACTGCTGGTCTCGAGGATGGTGCGAACCTGCGCCGCCGTGAGAGTGCCATCCTGGGCCAGTACAATCGCCAGCGCACCTGCGGTGACGGGAGTGGCAGAAGATGTGCCATTGAAATTGCCGATATAGTTGGGAGTTGCACCCGTGGTGACGTAGCCACCGGCTCCGGTGATATCGGTGGTGGCCATCAGTACACCTGGAGCCACGATGGTCTGCTCGGCACCGAAGTTACTGCCCCACCAGGTTTCCCCGTCGCAGGAGGATGGACTCTTTCGTTCATCGCAAGGGCTACTGGCTCCCACTGCGATCGCCTGGCTGTACGCCGCGGGGAAAGAGACTCCTGCATTTTCGTTTCCGCTGGCAAATACCAGCACACAACCCAACCCGCCCCGACCCGTGTCGAGCGCGTACTGGAGTGTGTTCTCCTCGGTAGTGCTGGGTGCCCCCCCGCCCCAGGAGTTGGAGAGGACATCGCCGCCATTGTCAGATGCCCAGGTGAGTGCATCGATGATCCAGGCGTTCTCGGTCCAGTGGTTACCAAAGCCGAGTCTCACGGGCTGAATCTCGGCACTCCATGCAACCCCGGAGATGCCGATGGAGTTGTTTCCGATACCTGCAGCAAGACCCGCACAGGCAGTTCCATGTCCATCCGTGGAGGCGCAGTTTCCCGCCACACCCGCAGGACTGAGCTGATTGGTGGAATCGTGGCCGGCGACGATATGCGCTGCCAGATCCTCGTGGAAGACATCCACACCTTCATCGATGATGGAAATCCTGACACCGAGTGAACCGGTCTGGATTCCCCAGGCCGATGCAGCATCGATATCGACACCTACATTGCCGGCCTGCCCAGTATTTTCCAGATGCCACTGAGCTCCAAAAAAGGGATCGTTGGGAACCGCCATCGGCGCCAGATGCATGATGAAATTCGGACTCGCTGCCACCACGCCATCGAGCTGGAGCAAGCGTCTGATCCTGGCCTCGACCAGTCTCGGTGGACCATCGAAGGCGAGATGTAACAGCGGACTCACCGATGGGAACTCTCGGATCAGCTCCAGATCGGTCTGTGCCAGCACGCGTGTGTAGGAAGCGAGATCTTCCGCATCGAGGGTGACCAGGATCTCGGCGCGAGGAATGTGAAGCCGTCCCCTGAAATCGAGGCAAGGTGCGGCCCAGCCCGTGGCCAGATGATCGAGAATGAGCAGCGTCTCGGCTGCTTTCTCAGGAGCAGTCTCGAGCAGGTACAACCCCGGATAGGGAGTCTGTTCGATCGCTTCCTGTGTCGTATTCAGCCCCAGTTCGGCCAGTTGTTGCTGCAGAGACTCGATGCTGCGAGTGGCATCGGGTTGATAGATGGCAATCCGGCTCGATTCGACCTCGAGTTTGACCCTGGTTTCCCCCCACAGATAGGAGTAGGTGGTCGGATCCAGATCTGAGCCTCGCTCGTCGCAGAACCCGATCGAACCGAACCCCAGGATGCAGATGCAGAGCAGCCATGAGAAGCATCGGATCGATGAATGGGCAGGCCGACTGTGAATCTGCATCGGGTCTCATTTCAACTGAACTGGACCGACTGGAGTTCCATTGCCCGATAGCACCACGAAGATGCCCTTCGATGTTGCATTCCAATGCATACGATTTCGGATCAGAGCGCCAGTCAGTGAACCCATAAAGGGGCGGGAACTACGGTATAACACGCGATATCTCCATGTTATGGCCGAATCGTGCCGATGGATACATCTCATACCTGTCATTACGTCGTTTGGGCACCATCCTTTTCTGTCTATTGGATTCTCGGCAATTTTTTCCCGACGCAGTCGGTAGTTTCCAGCCTCTCGATGACAGAATCAGGTATGTTGATCGGTGAAATTGATCACCCATCCAGCAGGCAGGAGCCCAGTTTGCAGAGAGTCCGTATCTGCAGCATCTCTCTCATGTTGGCCGCAACCGCGTTCTTCCTGGTCATCTCTGGTTGTGGTGGAGCGGGTACACCACCGACCCCGCAACCCGTTCTTGACCTGTCGAAACATCGCGACCCATTGACCAATCGGGTCGAGCCGGTGCTCTCCGATCGCGCCACTGCAGATCCTGTCGGCAGCGTCCCCACTGATTTTGATTACTACGAGGTTGATAGTCCCAGTGTCATCGAGGATCCGAGCCGCTTCCCGATCTTTGGCGACCGATTCCTGCTCTTCTACGAGGGCACCGATGCACTGCTCAACTATGTCATAGCACTGGTCTCTTCCACCGAGGAAGACCTCGATCCACTCGTCATCGGCAGGACCGTGGTGATGAGCCCAGCCAGCATGCCGGATCTGATCGATAACGGCACCCCGATTGCACCGTTCGGCGCCGCCGATCCAACCGTCATCGTCAACCACTCCGTGCTGGTGAACAACCCCGGAAGATATCAGATGTGGTTCGAGGGTACCTTTGGAGTCAACGCATTCAGCCTCCAGAGTGCGATTCTCACCTGCTCGTCGCAGGACGGTATCACCTGGACGGCACCGATCTTCTGCACCGGCCTGGAACCGGGCGCTTTGTTCGGAACGGTGGTCCGTGTCGCCGATCCCAGTGTGCTGAAGACTAACGAGCCCTCCGACGCTTTCCGGATGGCGTTCGAGGTCGAACGCACCGATGGCAGTTCGGTGATCGGCATGGCGTTCTCCGATGATGGAATCGCCTGGACCATCCGCGATGGGGTCTTCAATGGGCCCCCTGCTGCGCCCAGTTTCAGCGGCGGTCCCGGTACTTTTGATGACTTTGCGGTCCACGCCCCGACCATCGCCATCGAGCAGGATTCGCTCGGCAACCTGATCGAGTGGATGCTCTTCTACGAGGGTGCTCGCAGCGGAACCGATAATGACACCGTCATCGGCTATGCCACCAGTCTCGACGGCTACAGCTGGAGCGGTTTCCAGATTCCGGTTCTCGATCCATCTTCTGACCTGGTGTCCCCACCCCTCTTCGATTCTGACGACCTGAAGCAGCCCGCCGTGATCCAGCCCAACAATTACCCTGGAACTGACATCAACGGCATCCCGTACCCGAGATTCCTGCTCTATTACGTCGGGGACCCGGATATTCCAGGAGATCGGATCAATCGCATCGGTCTCGCCTCGGGTTCCTGATGCGGTCCTCTGTTGATGCGGTAAGATGAGTGCAGTGCTGGACTTCAGCCCTGCGCTCAACCCTGCGGAGGTAGTGTTGGCGACCAAGCCTCTGAACCATCCCACCCGATCCGATCCGGATCGCCGATTCCTGCTCCGGTGCAGTCTCTCGCTGATGCTGTGGCTATCTGTCACTGGCTGCGTCGGGGATCGAACCGAGGTTCCTTCTGATACTGCTACCATTCCCCCTGAAAAGGTCGCCATCGATCCGATCCAGATCACCGATCGATCTCCTGCACGGAGGGATGGTCTCGACCGGCCGCCGCTGTTCTGGGGTGCGCGCTCGGCGATCGCTGGCGATGGGCAGGTCTTGATCGCCTGGGACCCCGCTCGAGACGACCACACCTCTGCAGCAAAGATGCGATACCACATCTATCTATCCGGCCGCTCGGGAAAGCAAGACTTCTCGAAGCCCATCGTCACGACCGCTGCCGGTGCCGACTCTCACTTGCTCCAGGGATTGACCAACGGGGAACCGGTATTCCTGGTGGTTCGGGCCATCGATGAGAATCACCAGGGCGACACGAACGAGACCGAGTGGTCAGCCCTGCCCAACCCGGTGCTCTATGTCGATGCCAACTCTCCTGCAGGTGGCGATGGATCGTCTCCGACCAGGGCATTCCAGCAAATTGATGACGCCATCGGAGAAGCGATCGGCCTCCTGGGTATCAACATCCTTGTTGCCGAAGGAGATTACTCCGAACAGTTACTGCTGTTCGAAGGGATGGCCATCTACGGTGGCTTCCCGTCAGGTTTTTCCGGTGACTCCAGCCCCGATCTACATCGCTCGCAGCTGATCGGTTCACCCGGTCAGGATTCGGTCATCTTGCCACCGGGCGATCAACTGGTGGTCATCGACGGATTTCATTTTGAAGGGGGAAGCGAGGCCCGCCGGGCCATCGTCGCCGACGATTGCCACCTGCGTCTCTCTCGATGTGAGGTTCTCCACTACAAGGACAAGGGCATCCAGATCGAGACCGACCTAGATGAGGACGGTCTCGCGACTGGAACGATTCAATCCTGCATCGTGAGTGGAAACGGTGGCGATGGAATCCGGATCGAAGGCCATGTGGATCTTGCCATCCGCGACTGTCGTCTTGTAGACAACCAGCAGAGTGGACTGTCGGTCTTGCCGCTATTGCCCAGATCTGGGGCGAAGGCGAGGATCGACATGGAACGCTGCGAGGTCGCCCGCAACAAGGACATCGGAATCAACATCAAGATTGATTCTCCTCTCGGCGACGAAGTTGACCCGGCGCGGATCCGTATAGGATTGCGCGGAGTGCTGGTCGAGCAAAACCATGATCACGGAGCCAGTATCGATATCCGCTATCCCGAAGGTACCCATGCGGACCTGAGAATCCGTGTGGAGCAGTGCTCCTTCATCAGCAATCACAAAGCTGGACTCCACATCGACGCCGATGCCCCCGGAGACTTCAGTGTCCTGGAGTCGGAGTTGCTGGGAAACCTGGGAAGCGCAGGTGTTCTCGTCAGCGGCGATTCCACCGAAGCAGTGACCCGGATCCATTCCTGCTTCCTCGCAGCTCAGGCCGGCTGCGGAGTGCTGCTTTCTGGAGAGGGGCTGCTCGATGTCACTCGCAGTCTGTTCGTCGACAATTCCGGCGCTGCAGTGAGGAGTTCCGATCCACTGCAACTGAAGGCCCGGATGTGGGCATGCAGTGGCATCGGTCCCGCTCCGGTCGGAGTTCGCAGTGAGGGCAGTGACCTCGCGGAGCCGAACTCTGCCCGCTCCAAGATGCTCCGCATCGATCAGGTACAGGGTCAGCTCGTGTCCGTCTCTTCGCCCGATGCATCTCCTCTCGGGGGCGGCTTCCTCCATGACCACCGTGGCGGTCGCCCGATCGCCATCGAAGGACAGGAGCCTGCGGGGCAGTTGAAGGTCAGTGCAGAGAACTCCAGCAGCATCCATGCAGGGTCCTGCTGGCTGTGGAGCCTCTCGCCTCGGATCCCGACGTGGCCACAGGTCCTGGGTTGGTTCGCTGCAAGATGGAACTCCACCCTCTGCGCCCCGATCGGCGATCTGCGACCGGGAGTGGATCGCAGCGTCGAAAAATCGAAGCGATCGGTTTCCTTCACATCCATCGAACCGATTCCCGGAACCCTTTCGGCAGGACCCGTCCCCCGCTGGCTCCTCCACCTGTCCGAGGAACTGCCCTCAACACCACAGGTGAAACTGACCATCGATGGAAAGACGACCGCCGTGCTGGTCGAGCTGGCTGGAAAGCAGATGGAGCTCTCATCACCGGCGATGCTGACCCCAGGCCAGAGAGTCCGTATCGAATGGACCCCCGAAGGAACTTCCGCCTCCAGCGATCCGGATCTCTTCTCGCTGGAGTGGCTCGTCGCAGCCGAGGGAGATCGATGATGTTGATTCGCACGCGAATTCGACTGCTTGTCATCATTCTCTTGACTGTCTCCATCGGAGGCGGGATCGCTGCGCTGAGCGTCATCGACGATCTCCAGCTGGCCATCCGGGAGAGCCAGCGCAGTCGCACGGATCTGGTCGCCATCGGGGAAATTCGCGACTTGCTGCTGATCACCACCGGCGAGATCGCCGACCTCCCGAAGTGGCAAGCCCCTCAGCGGGATCTGTTTTCCGAAAGGATCGGACGCTGCCAGCAGATCATCACAGACCTCCAGAGGCCTGACATGGAGATCTCCACGCAAGAGAGGCAAGCGATCGAGGCACTGGCCCGGCCGGTGAAGAATTTCTCCCGAGCTGTGACCAACTCTCTTCGGTACGTGGAGGAGGGACTCGAGGATCGAGCGCTGGAACGAACCCGTAACTGGTTGCGAGACCATCTGCTCCCCGACATCGGAGAGGCGGTCCGCTCACTGCAGCAGATTCAGCAAGAGAGAGTCGGCCAGATGGAGTCCAGAGCAAGAAGCGCCTCTGAACTGGTCACGACCTCGTTGAGAATCCTGGGGATCATCATGCTGGCACTGTGCGGAGGTTTCTTCCTGCTGTTGAAGCGCTGGATCATCACTCCCATCGAAAGGCTCTCCCACGCCGCTCAATTGATCTCGCAGGGACACTACGGGGAGCCCATTCTCGTCTCCTCCGGTGATGAACTGGGCAGTCTTGCGCGCGAGGTGGAATCGATGTCAAACGACATCGCTCAGTATCAGGAGAGGCTGGTCGACCGGGAACGCCTCGCAGCTGTTGGCGAGATGACAGCCTCAGTGGCTCACAATTTACGCAATCCCCTCGGCAGTATCCGCGCCCTGGCGCAAGGTTGCCTGCGAAGCGACGACGACGATCTGGTCGAGCCATCACTGCGAACCATGATGGAAACTGTAGATCGTGCAGATCGCTGGTTACGAGACCTCCTGCAGGGCTTGAAACCGATTCGACTCGATCGGAAACCCATTTCTGATCTGGGCGATCACCTGTCCAGAATCTGCGATGCAGTGCAATCCTTCGGACAGAGGCGTCAGGTCGAAATCGCCATCGAGATCAAATCGGAACTTCCCTCTCTGGAAATTGATCTGCGCCGACTCGAGCAGACGATCATCGTGCTCCTCAACAACGCCATCGAAGCGTCCAGCGCTGGATCCATCGTGTCGCTGGTAGCCAGCACATCTGACCGAGACCTGATCATCGAAGTGCGAGACGAGGGAACCGGAATGACGGAAGAGGTTCAATCCCGGCTCTTTTCGCCCTATTTCACGACAAAAAAAGGAGGGCTCGGTCTCGGCCTCTCCCTGACACAAAGAATCATCCACGGCCACGGAGGTCGGATCGATGTGGTATCTTCTCTCGGGGCGGGAAGCACATTGACGGTTGTCATCCCGCTGGAGCGTGATACGAGCACTGACAAGGACGAAAAGGAAGCCGATGGCGCAGATA
Organism: Bacillota bacterium; assembly: GCA_003973385.1. GTDB lineage: Bacteria > Planctomycetota > UBA8108 > UBA1146 > UBA1146 > QNYK01. Next base: position 10,255 of record QNYK01000079.1, read on the forward strand.
CTGATCCTCGATGACGAACTGCCACTGCTCCAGTCACTGACTCTCGAACTGGGTCGCGGGGGCCATGTCTCTCTCCCCGCCGAGACTGGCGCTGAAGCGATGCGAATTCTCGACACTCAGTCGATCGACATGGCAATCCTCGATGTTCAGTTGCCGGACATCTCGGGACTCGATGTCCTGCGAAAGATCCGAGAGGAGATGCCAGAGGTCCCGGTTCTGATGGTGACTGCATACGCATCGGTCGACAGTGCCGTCGAAGCGATGAAAGAGGGAGCCCTCGATTACCTGGAAAAGCCACTGGACCTGGAAGAACTGCACCTCGTCGTAGAACGCGAACTGGGCAATGCAGACCTCAGACGTCTCGCAGAGGTCAGTGAAAGAGCATCGGCACTGACGGTGGATAGCCAGATCATCGGTAGGTGTCCCCAGCTGCTCGAAGTTCTGTCGGTGATCGAACAGATCTCAAGCATCCAGGTCGATAGTGCTGCGGAACTTCCAACCGTGCTGATCGGAGGAGAAACCGGGTCCGGCAAGGACTTGCTGGCTCGATTCATCCACGATTCGGGCAGCCTATCCCGTGCGTCCTTCCTGCAGATCAACATGAGCGGACTACCGATGTCGCTGATCGAAAGCGAGTTGTTTGGCCATGAGAAGGGTGCATTCACCGGTGCCACCAAGACCAAGCAGGGGCTATTCGAGGTGGCTGCGGGCGGTACCATCTTCCTCGATGAGATCGGCGATATGCCGCTGGATATGCAGACGAAACTTCTCAATGTACTCGAATCAAAGACGGTTCGCCGGGTCGGAGGCACCCGCGTACACCAGGCCGATGTTCGCATCATCGGTGCGACCAACCAGAACCTGGAACAGGCCGCATTGGATGGAGATTTCCGATCAGATCTCTACTACCGCCTCAAGGTAGTATCGCTGCAACTTCCACCGCTGCGAGATCGGGGTGGCGATATCGATCTGCTGATCGATCACTTCTTCGAGCGATATCAACAGAAGTACCGGAAACCCGATCTCCGGATGACCGATGACGTGCGGACTGAACTGAATCGGTACTCCTGGCCAGGAAATATCAGGGAACTGGCACATACCATCGAGCGGATGGTGCTCATCTCATCGACTGAGAACGTCGCATCGCCCCATCTCGGTGGGCAGCGACCATCCAACGCCTCCTTCAGCGCAGCCCCGATGAGGGTCGAGGAGATACTATTCAACTTCGATGCCGGGGATTGCACGCTCGAGGAGGTGGAGCGCCGATTACTGGAGCAGGCTCTCAAGCACACCGATGGGAATGTATCAGAGGTCGCTCGACTGCTCGGGCTGACTCGAGGAGCTCTGCGCCACAAACTCGACAAGCGAGGGCTGTCTCCCAGCTGATCGGGACCTCTTCCTTGACCTGGCCAACTTGCGCCAACCTGCTGGCTCCATGCAGCCAGACGATTCGACGACCCCCACCCATCGGCCACATTCCGCCACGATGGCTCCTATCAGCCACACCATCACCCCATCCATGCTTCCATAAGTTCTTACATGGTAATGTGTTAGAGACCAATATCGACAGATCTTGACTATTAGTATACATTCAAACTCCGTGGCCCGTCATTTGCTGACATCGAAGCAGATCCTGGAACTCCTGGAGGGGAAATCCTCGAATGGACCGCTCGAACGCTCGAACAGACAAGGTCGATGCTGCCAAGTTTCGAATCGCCTTCTATAGCCATGACGGCTATGGACTGGGCCATTTCCGACGCTCATTGTTGCTGGCTCAGAAGGCCCAGGAGCATCTCGGAGGACTCGAGATCATGATCGTGACCGGCTCGTCGCGGGCTTATTTCTTCGATCTTCCCCCCGATACCCAGATCGTCACCCTCGATACCGTCACCAAGGATAGGGATGGCAATTACACGCCCAGAAACGACCTGATGACACTCACCGAGACATTGTCGCGCCGGCGAAAGACTCTCAGACGATCTCTGACTGGATTCAATCCGGACCTTCTCGTCGTAGACCATGTCCCTACCGGTCTTCGTGGAGAATTGCTGCCGCTGCTGGCAGACCTCAAGGCCCGGGGAACACGACTTACCATCGGATTGCGAGATATCATCGACGAAGGTCCGCTGGTCAAGAATAGTTGGATCAAGGATGGCTGTTCTCAACTGATCGAACATCTCTACGATCACATCTGGGTTTACGGCAATCAAAACGTGTTTGACCTGGGGAAACTCTACGGCCTGAGTTCCAGCGCATGTGAACGAATCGAGTACCTCGGGTATTTGCGCAGATCGGTACATATGGTCGGGCCCAAAGAAACTGCCAGTACTTCAATTCAAGTTCCTAGTGCCCTGAAACGAATCGTCTGTGTCTCCGGGGGAGGCGAGGACGGCTACCCCATTGGATCGACCTTTCTCGAAACACTTGAACTCTATCCCCACAAGTTGGAAGGGACCCTCATCACGGGTCCATTCATGTCTCGAGCAGATTCTCAATCGCTGGCCAGCAGATTCGGATCGATCAGTAACCTCCAGGTGCTACGTTTCACGACCCATCTCGAGCAGCACATCAACTCCGCCGATCTGATCGTCACCATGGGCGGTTACAACGCCATGATGGAAGCGATATCGACCAGGAAGCCGACGGTCGTGATACCCAGGGTCTTCCCGCGCAAGGAACAGTGGTTGAGAGCTTCGCTCTTCGCCAGCAGAGGTTTGGTCCGCTGCCTCCACCCCGATGACCTGACCACTGCGTCTCTCTTCAGCGAGATCAAGGATGCTCTGTCGAGTCCTCCCCCTCCAACTCCTGAGGAGCGAGGACTCAGCATGAATGGTGTGGGCAACTTCCTCTCCAGGGTTGAGAAAATACGTCAGCAATTCTTCCAGTTGAGAAAGGTCCATCCCGTTGCCAAATCAGATCTCATCGGAGCCTGAGCAAGTACTACACGTCGCCTACTTGCTGAAGATGTTTCCGCGCCTATCTGAGACTTTCATTCTCAATGAAGTGCTTGAACTGGAGCGCCAGGGAGTCCATGTCGATGTTTTCAGCCTGATGGCTCCTGGAGATGGTCGCTTCCACGGTAGTATCAGCCAGTTGAAACTCACCATTCAATACACACCCAGAGAAAAACCTGAATCGTTGTGGCGCAAGATCTGGCAACTGGAACCAGGGTTGGCGCCTCCCATGGATCGCTGGGAAGCTGCTGTGGAGTTCATCCAACGGCACCAGATTCCAAAAGATCTCGATATGTTGTTGAGAGCATTGATCATCGGAGCAAAGGCGAAGTCAGCGGGTGTGCAACACTTCCATGCCCACTTCGCGACGATTTCCACCCGAATGGCTGCACTGGTGAACATCCTCTACGGCACTCCCTTCTCCTTCACCTGTCACGCGAAGGACATCTTCAGAGAAACCGTCGACAGGGTGCTATTTCGAGATCTTGTAGACCTCTCTTCCTTCGCCATCACCGTCAGCGAATTCAATCGGAATTACATCATTGAAAACACTCCGGGAGTTGATCCAGAAAAGGTGATACGGCTCTACAACGGCATCGACCTGGACTTCTTCTCTCCCTCCGAGACGGTACCGAGTAGCGACCCGATCAAGATCATCAGTGTCGGACGGCTCGTCCCCAAGAAGGGGTTCGACCACCTACTGAATGCTCTGGCAATCCTCAAGAACAAGGGGTTTCGCTTCAAGACCACCATCGTGGGAGATGGAGACGAGGAAGAACGCCTCCATGAGATGAGTCGACAATTGCAACTCGATGCTGATGTTGAATTCACCGGGGCCTTGCCCATCGAGGAGGTGAACAGACTCTGCTCCATGTCATCCCTGATGGCACTGGGATGCGTACCTGACAGCGATGGCAACATGGACGCATTGCCGACTGTACTGCTGGAAGCGCTTGGCCTTGATCTTCCCATCGTCACCACCACCCTCACGGGATGCCCTGAAATCGTCGGCGACGATGCGGGCCTGTTGGTCGAGCCCGCAAATCCCGAAGCGCTGGCCGATGCCATCGAGACGGTGACTGAAAAGATCCGAAGCGGTGATCTGGTCAAGGGAACCGCCCGAAAACGAGCGCAACGGTTGTTCGACCTCACCACCAATGTTGCAACTCTGCGTGGCTATTTCGAGCAGAGTCTGGCTTCAGATCGCTAGGACCAGATCAATGAAACGCTTCTGCTACATCTGCGCAGACAAGGGGGTCCCTCTTCCAGGCACCAAGGGGGCTTCTGTACATGTCGCTTCCCTCTGTGAAGCATTCAACAGCCATGGCCTTGTCGGCGAAATACACACTGTACGAGGCGAATCGGATGCTCTATGCGGCAATCCACTCAAGCCGATTGACCTTCCTCCTCGGCGCAAACACAAATCCCTGGAGGACAGAGAGAACCGTCTGTTTCTTGCCAGGGTCGATCAAATCTCGGTCGTCCCCGACTTCATCTACGAGCGCTACAGTTTGTGGCATTCAGGTGGAGTATACCAGGCGAGGAAGTTGGGCATTCCGTTCATCCTTGAGGTGAACAGTCCGCTTCCGCTGGAAACCAGGAAATTTCGCAAACTTGCCAATGAGAGCCTCGCCGATGGTATGGCCAGGTTGCTGATGCGTGAGGCAGATGGAATCGTTTGTGTTTCCGATGAGGTCGCCGAGTGGGTGATCTCGGAACGCCTTCATTCCAGAGGAGTGAAGGTGATTCCGAATGGAGTCGATGAGCAGAAATTTCAACCCGATGCAAAAATTCGCCCACCGACCCTTCCACCTCAAGGGACACCACTGATCGGATTCACGAGTACATTCAGACCGTGGCATGGTATCGAGGATCTGCTGGAGGCATTTCGCATCCTGGTGGAGGATCTGAACTCGCCTGCTCATCTGGTCTGTATCGGAGATGGGCCGGCTCGTGGAGATTTCCTGAAGCACGCCGAGCAACTCGAAATCGCCGATCGGATCCATGCCCCCGGCAAACTCAATCACGAGGATGTTGGCGATTGGCTGGCCAGTTGCGATGTTGCCGTCGCACCCTATCCGGAGATGAGTGAGTTCTGGTTCTCACCGTTGAAGATTTTCGAGTATTTCGGATGCGGCCTCCCCGTTGTCGGATCGGATGTCGGGCAGATCAGCGATTTGCTCGCTTCAGGCCGCGGCCATCTGGTGGCTGTTGGCGACCTTCAAGCGATGTCCAGCAGAATCCACTCTCTGCTCAGCGATCCTGAGGATGCGAGAAAGACAGGGGATCGTGCTCGTCGATGGGTGCTGAAGAACGCGACCTGGAAAATACGGGCGAAGGAAATCCTCGACCTGGTGGAGGGTGTCCGGTGAAGCCTGCTACAACGCTGAGGAAAGGACTGCAGGACTGGAGAACCATCACCGGAAAACACGGTGATCTGATCCGAGACCAGTCGCCATTGCTGGCACTGTCAGGCGGCGCGCTGCTTGTTGAGATTCTGTTTGCTCTGGTCGGCCCGTGGCCGATCAGATATGTGTTTGACGGCCTTCTCATTCCTCAAGAAGGTAGCACCATCCTGTTCGTACCTCCTGGTTGGCCACAGGAGCAACCTCTGGCCTTTCTGGGAATCGTCAGCGCAGCAGTTCTGCTGATCGCCACCGGTCAAGGTATCTTTGGTTACTTCCGTACCGTGACCAGTGCCATGGCGGGCCAGCGCATGGTGATGAAACTGAGGAAACGATTTTATTCCCAGCTACTTCACCTGTCTCTTCGGTTCCATAGAGAACAGAAACTGGGAGATCTGCTGGTGAGAATCACCGGGGATGTTCCGATGTTGAGGGACGTTCTCTCAACGGAACTCGTCGACATTTCTGGTCGTGCCATCCAGGCAATCGCAACGCTCTCCCTGATGTTCTGGATCGACCCCGAACTGGCAGTGATCTCGCTGGTCGTGCTGATGGCTGTCTCCATCCTGTCTCGTTTCTTCAGCCTCCGAATCACCAAGGTTGCCAAGAAGCAGCGTGAGTTCGAGGGAGAAATCGCCTTCACCACTGGAGAAGGTCTGACCGCACTTCAACTGGTCAAATCCCTCGGGCGAGAAGAAGAGATGACTCGACGCTTTGCTCGAAAAAACCGATCTTCTCTGAGACAAGGAGTTCGGGCCACCCGCCTGCAAGCTTCGCTTTCTCGATGGACAGAGTTGATCTTCGCGGGAGGCCTTTCAGTGGTGCTGCTCGCCGGTGCTTGGCGAGTCCATCAAAGTTCTGGCATGACACCTGGGATCCTGCTGGTCTTCATCTCCTATGTCAGGTCTCTCCAGAAACCTCTCAGGCGCGCCTCTCGACTGGCGGGCAAGATCGGCAAGGCTTCAGCCTGCGCCATCAGGATTGCAGAGGTTCTGGAGGTAGAACCGGAAGAGAAGGATCTTCCCGGGGCTGTCGCAGCGCCACCATTGAAAGGCAAGATCGAGTTCCAGGATGTTCATTTCGACTATCGAGTAGCCGTTGATCCACAACAACTGGAGAATCCCCCTGCAGCACTGAAAGGCATCCAGTTGCAGATTCCCCAGGGTCAGCACCTTGTGATCCTGGGACACAACGGAGCAGGCAAGAGCACGCTCTGCAATCTGCTGCTGAGGCTTTACGAGCCAGGCCAGGGAAGAATCCTGATCGATGATCATGAGGTCACCGACTGGACGATCCGTAGCATCCGGGATCAGATTTCGGTGGTCCTGCAGGACAGTCTGGTGCTCGCCGGGTCAGTTCGCGACAACCTGTTATTTCACAATCCCGATGCATCCGAGGAGCAGATGGTCGCTGCTCTTAACGAAGCTGGCTGCCAGTTCCTTCTCCAGCACCCCGACAAACTCGATCGCATCCTCGCCGAAGGTGGACGCGATCTCTCCGGAGGTGAGCGCCGGCGGCTCGCCCTGGCCAGTGCATTGCTCCGCGACACTCCGATAGTCATCCTGGATGAGCCGACAACGGGAATAGACCCCGAAACGAGTGCTGATCTGAGAAAACGGCTCCCCAGATTATTGAAAAACAAAACTCTGATCCTGATCACGCACGACGAGTTGCTTGCGAGTATCTTTGACCGACAGATCGTGATGGAAGGCGGGACCATCGTTGAACAGACAGGTCCAACGGGCACCGGGGGGACGCGATGACAGAATTCCCCCTGCCACCCGATACACCATTCGGTTTTTCGAAACTGATCGATGGAGATCTCTGGGAGCGGCTTGTCGCCGAGAAAAAGGTGTTTCCTCTCGATGACCCGCGCCAGAACATCCAGTACCTGCGACTGAAGCCTGGAGCATGCAGGGTTTTCTTGATGGGAGATCCGAGGGAGACAGCCGACACGCCGCCTCAGGGTATCTTGTTACGAATCTTCGATGACCGTGACCGAGCATCGCTGGCCTTCGAGAAGGAGAAAACAAGACGGCCACTCCCTTCCCCGGATGGGTACAAGCCATTCCTCGATGAAGAGACTGGTGTCGTCGGATTGCCGTTTCCCAATGATCCTGAAATACCTGAGCTCAGACGGATCTACGAACCGGATCGCTTCCGTCGCCTCGCTCTTGAACTGGTTCAGAACCATTCGAGCGATGAATGGCGACTTCAGAGGAGTCTTACAAAATTCCAGCTGCTCGCATACAAGCCGGGAAGGCGGGCTGTCCTGCGAGCAAAGCTGAAGTTCCGACATCTCACAGAGGACCAGAAGATCAGGATTCGCCTGCACCTCAAGGTCGAGAAGAAAGCCACTGCACAGATGTCCATCAAACAGGCTCAGCAGATCTCTTCATCGACCAGGGATTGCAAGAATTTTCAGACTCCACTGTTTCTCGGTGCAGCCTCCAACGGATCACTTTTTGCCCACGAATGGTGTCAAGGAAAGCCCATTTATACCTCCGGTGAGAACCTTCCCGATGTACTCCGAACACTCGGTGCAGCAGTCGCTGAGTTACACTCGCTTCCACTGGAGATCAACGCGCATTTGCCACCTCAGTTGATGCTCGATGAGGTCAAAATTCTCGCCGCTGACCTGACTCGCCTGATTCCAGGGTTGGCCAGTGACCTCCAATCCATCACCGATGAATTGCTGGGACAGATCCCCATCCTCTCCTCATTGCCCTCTTCATTGCTCCACGGCGATCTCCATCTCGATCAGTTCCTGATCAATAAAGGCATGCCGATCCTCGTCGACTTTGACCGGGCTGGACGCGGCTATGCCTGTCTCGACATCGGCGCAATGCTGGAGGATCTTCGCATCAGAGGAGTCGATGAGGCTGCTTCTGATTCTTTTCTGGAAGGATACCGGCAGATCAACCAACGCCAACTGCTCCCACAGCACATCGTCATCGGCAGGGTTCTGGCAATTCTCCGCCGAGCCTCTGAACCGCTCAGAAAACTGCAGACGGATTGGCAGCAACAACTTCGATCCTCGCTTTCAGAGTGCCGACGCCTGCTCGCTGGAGGTGAATGATGAACTGGACAGCCAAACTGATCGATCCAATTGCAAAGGGGCTCAAGCCAGAGTTCACCTGGCTCCGGGTCGAAGAAGCCCGATCGGGAGGGTGGTACTGCCTCTCAGGGAAAAAATCCGATCCAGTCGTGAACTGGCATCATCTTGAGGAGGATGGGACGCTGAAAAAGCTGGAAGCCATGAGTGACAAGAGGCTACCGGTCATGGCATCTGCTTGCTCTCGCTGGATCTCTTCTGGATATTCTGTACAGCTTATGGCATGGCGTGTCGGCAGTCGTGCGATCTTCAAACTGCGCCGCAATCACGTCAGCTGCTATGCAAAAATATTCCGCAAGGATCGCCAGATTCTGGAGCGGTGGAAACACTTTTCAGGACAGATACCCGGAGACCTCCCTTCGGTGCCCCAGATCATCGAGTGGAATGAAAAAGATAAGATTCTGATCACGGATGAGCGACCGGGATTCAGTCTGCACCACTTATGGAGTACTGGCGTCTGGATGCCCACACACCTGGAGGTACTCAGAAGTGTTCTGGAGTTGCTGGGTAGCAGCCCTGCTCCTGAAAGCCTACCTTGTCATCAGGTCGCTGATGAAATCTCGATCCTCGGAACGCGGCTGGAAGTATTTCAGCGTATTCTCAAGAGACCTCATGCCGAGGCCGAACCGCTGGTGAGGAGTACCATTGAGCGTCTTCTGGAGCTCGACGAGGTCGAGATGTCGCTCGCCCATCGAGATCTCCACGACAAGCAGATGGTCGTCTCGACATCTGGCATCTCCCTCATCGATCTGGATCTACTCGCCCGAGCCGATCCAGCACTGGACCGTGGCAACATCATTGCTCACTGCCGACTCAGGGCACTACAAGGCCTACCGGTCCCGTGGAAAAAAGTGGCCAGCAGCATCGCTGCAGATAGCAGGTTACGCAAAATCTCACCGGCACACCTGCAAGCCTGGACAGGGGCTAGTCTCTGTCGCCTGGCTCTGATCTATAGCCGCAGGACTCGATTTGATGGTTTCATCAAGAAACTCTTCTCAAGCCTGGAACAATTGCAAGATTCCCGTGGTGAATGGGAAGGGTTGCTCGAATGAGGTCAATCTCCTGGTCATTCCTACTGCTGATGATGCCATCTCTGGCCATGACGGATGAGCCGATCACTGGTGATTTTCCCATCGGTACGCGCGTCGAAGTCGATGGCCGCTGGGACGGAGAGTACCTGGAAGCAGTGAAATTGGTCCGGGAAGAGGCCGATGAGTTTCTGGAGATCAAAGGATTCGTGGACTCCGTTGATGAACAGGCCGGATCCTTCATCCTCGGGCCATTCACCATCCTGATCGATTCCGAGACCGACTTCGATGACTCTGAAGATGACGAGAAATCACATGAGTTGGGCGAACTGAAACCGGGTTGGCGCCTCGAGATCGAGGGTGCGTTTACTGCCGATCGAGTGTTCCTTGCCAAGGAAATAGAGGTCGACACATCTCCCGACAGGGCTAAGTTCGGTTTGGTGGAACTGGAAGGGTATGTCGAGGCGGAAGAACGGGACGAAAACGGCATCCCCTTGCTGACGATTCACGGCATACGCTGCCGGATCGGTCCCACGACTGAGATCCCCGGAGAGATCTTCCGGAAGTCTGCACAGCGTCGGATCCAGTGGGACGATGAGCGGCCCACCGGTTCCATCCGGTACCTCGATGGCCGCCTTTCCATAGGCGGAAGAATCAAGTTCACGAATGACACGAGAACCAATCACGATCTGGAAGAAAACCTGCCTGGAGATCGAGTGGATCACAAATGGAGTGCCAGTATCGAGGCCACCTGGAACGAGGACCGGCATCGATTCCTGTTCGCAAAGGGTCGCTGGAAGTCGACCAACATCGTCGAGGAGGACGAACTGGATATCGCTCCAGACCAGGACCTGGCTCTGGAGGAGGCCTACTACTTCCAGCAAGGAACACATCTCGGCCAGTCCATCTCATTCCAGATCGGGCGAATGGATTTCGATGAGGGGCGAGAGTGGTTCTACGACGCCTCCCTCGACGGAGTGCGATGGGAGTGGGAGGAGGGACCCTACTCGATAGAAACATCCTGGTCGACTCTGCTCGGCGCACCGCCTGTTGAACTCGAGTACCGACAGAATCGGATGTTGATCGGCACCTGGCGCCCCGAAAGCCGCACACATGCATCCATCTACATCATCGACATTGTTCAGGATCGCCCCGGCATCGATTTTACAGACCCGAACGCTCTGCTCAATGAATCGCCCTTCTTCATCGGGTTTCAGTCTCACGGGCGCAAGATGGATGGGGACCTGCGCTGGTGGGTCGACGGAGCCTATGTCAATGGCATCAGTGGGTACGACAAAATTTCTGCATTTGGCATCGACACGACCATCGCCCGGCAATTTGATTCGCTCCCGATGCAGCCCTACATCTTTGGTGGCTGGGCGTGGGGATCGGGTGACCGTGACCCTGACGACGGCACCGATGAGAACTTCCGTCAAACAGGTTACCAGGACAACAACGGGCGCTACTTCGGGGTCTCTTCCTATCGCTATCTCGGGGTCCTGATGAGGCCGGAACTCTCGAACCTGTCGGTCCTGACAATTGGGGCTGGACTGCGCCCTACACGCGACTCTTCCATCGATTTAATACTCCACAGTTACAATCAGGTAGAGGCTTCTACCGAGATCCGAAGGTCCAGAATCAGGATCTCTCCCGAAGGCCTTCACCGAGAGCTGGGGACGGAACTGGATCTGGTCCTTGGCCTCACCGAGTTGTGGAATAATTATGATCTCGACCTCGAGATCGGTTATTTCCAGCCCGGCTCAGCATTCGTGACCACGGCGGATCCTGCCTGGTTTACATCGATACAGGTGGAGTACAACTTCTGAGATGCGCTTCTTGCCAGGTCAGTTCTTTATCCTCGTGGCGCTGCTGGCGCTCACGAGTTGTGATCGCTTTGTCCCTCCGACTGCACCGGTCGTGGCTGTGGATTCCGTCCCGGACGGCGGCGGACTCGGCTCGGATGGACTCGCACAGGTCAGCCACCCACGATTCGGTGGGATCACCGATCTGGTAGCAGGCGATGGAATGGTACACATCGGCTGGGCACCCGCTTCAGATGACGAGACCCCTGCCGAGCAGATCGAGTATCTGATCTTCATCTCACCTGACTCAATCCCCATCGACCTGGATTCTGCCGATTTCATCACAGAGGGAGCCACAAACCTCACCGTCGAGGGATTGCCTAATGGTGAGATGCTGCGCGTCCTTGTCAGAGCTCTGGACACATCGGGAGAGGTCGATCCCAACAGGAATGAGTGGGTGGCAACACCGAATCCGATCCGTCATGTGCGATCAGGGGCCGATGCATCCGGCGCCGACGGGCTGACTCCTGAAACCGCATTCCCCACCCTTGCCCAGGCAGTCGCGACCAGCATCCCGCTGCAGGGAGTAAATCTGTACGTCGCAGAGGGACTCTACCCCGAGAACATCTTCCTCTTCCCAGGCATGATGGTGTTCGGTGGTTTTCTCCAGGACTTCCAGGTGGACCAGCGAGATCCCGGTAAGCATCTGACTCAGTTTGGAATCTTGTTTCCCAATGACCTCGTCAGCCTGCGGCCAGGAGACCTGCTCAATGGCATCGATGGGATCAGCCTGGCTGGAAATGACATCGCTGAAACCTGCGTCTTTGCCGAAGACTGCAATTCCAGGATCACCCGCTGCCGGATGAGTGGTGCCACAACCCAGGGCATCGATTTACGCAGCGACTACCTCGAGGGAGAGAAGATCCGAGTTCATATCGCAGATTGCGTCGTCACCGACTGCAGCGGTGAAGGGATCCGCATCCAGGGAATCCCTGAGATCCGCATCGATGATTGTGAGATCCGCGACAACCTCAATGAAGGCATCGAGAGCCAGTGGACCCGAGCTGGAACCGACAACGATGCGCGAATCGAGATCACCCGATGCGTTATCAAACGAAATGGCGATGAGGGAATTGACCTCGATATCGCTTCCATCGATGGCCCTGGACCTGTCAGTGAAGTGGGAGCCAGAATCCGGGTGAAAATTCGTCACTGCTCCATCGAGGAGAATCATCTTGAGGGCATCGTCATCGATCTTGATTATGTCGAATCTGACCAGATGGATGTGAGGATTCGCATCGATGATAACCGCATCCGAGGAAATCAGATGTCTGGCATCTTCCTCGACGGCGATTCCGATGCCGCGATTCGTATATCACGCTGCCAGATCAGTGCCAATGGCTCCGATGGTATCCTCGCCACCGGCATCTCCACAGGCCCCCTACCGCTGGTCCACCATTGCAACATCCTGGGAAATGGCGGTGCGGGTCTGGCGACCCACGGACTCGGGTCCATCTCCGCATGGCACTGCTGGATCGAGGGAAATGGCGGCGGCTTGTGGCGGTCTCTGCGAGGATCCATCACCATCCAGGACAGCCTGCTCAGTTCTAGCGCAGCTCCGATCGATCCAGCCCCATTGCATTATTGCCTTCTGGAGGGCGCGGTCCTGCCAGCAGATGCACCCGACCACCTGATCTCAGGCTCGATCGAGGTGGTCGGTCGTCCAGCTGGCTATTCAAGAGCCACGATTCTCGAGGGTGGAATGCTACTGATCCATCAACCTCCACCTCAACTTGAAAACCTGGCCGTCGAGATTGCTGATGATGGATCGCTGCGCGAGATCAGCTCGAGCAATGGTCCGATGATCACTGTAGATCCACCACTGATCGCTTCGAGCGTCGTTGGATTCTCCGACCAGGTCTCCGTCTTCTTCTGGCCCACAGGTGAGAGCCCCTTCGAGGATTGCACGCCACTGCCCGGCAGCGCTCTCATCGATGCTGCGGACCCCTCGGCCCTCGATATCGACGGGACTCCACACGACCTCGGCTCCCTGGGCGCGAATCCGCTCCATTTCGTCGGCCCGGATCCGGCACTCTCGGATCCTCCCGTCCAGACACAACTACGATACATTTCTCCTGCGCCATCGATGCCAGCGATCTCGGGGAACTGGTCACTCTCGTTCACCAGAGATTTATCGGCAGCCGGTGAGTATTCGATAAGAGCCCTTGTCGATGACATCGACCGGACTTCAGATACAGCGATCAACATCGATGGAACAGTCATTCATCTTCAAATCGATCCACCACCGCTTCCGGGACAATTCATCCGCCTACAGCTTCGTCCCTTCGACGGCGATGGCAACGGCAATGGTCTGACTCGCAGGCTCATCTTCGACCAGTACGCTGCGTTGTCCTGGATGGAAGATGAAACGTCCGGGGCCAACGACTCGCCGCTGACCGCACCGGAGATCGAAGCAGAACCGGTGCTGATCTTCGCCACCATCGACTCGGCCTCGGATGAGGACTGGTATCTGATCACTCCACCGACTGCTGGACCCTTTCAGGTCGAACTGCTGGCGAGGCGAGATGGCTCGCTGCTGACCGGCTTGCTGGAGTGGTATTCCAGCGGCGGACAGACTCTCCTCGGGTCTTCACAGGCCTCTGCTCCCTTCTTCTTCGACCCCTTCCTCGAGGACGTGGAGACGGGCCCGTCCGGATCGATTCTGCTCAGAGTCTCAGGTACGACCGATGCTGGCAACGTGGAGCAGCCCTACCGTCTGCTGCTGCAACGCCCCGGAGCCTAGGCTCAGCGGATCGACAGCTCAGATCGATCGACAGCCCCCTCTGCTGGAATCGCCCCCTACTCCCTGTATTGGGTGCGTTGTGCCATTATCGGAGTTATCTTTGTGCTCCTGTATCGACCAATCCGGAATGCCTGAAGTGGGATCCATCGGGGAGTGTAAATGGGACAGAAGCGAGGCACTGACGCATCCTGGCCAGCCATCGGAACCTGGTTCGCGACCGGGGATGTCATTCGAGTAGACCTCGATGAGGCGATGCGGCAACTGGATCATCACTGGACCATCGTCACTGATCCATCGGGAGACATCCGTGCTGTACGAGGTGGCCAGATCACACTCCACGGCGAAAGCTGTACCGCCAGTGGTTCGCCTGCTGGCATCCCTGTGCTGGGAATGCTCGCCCCGACTCCACCACGATCTCTGGGATCCGCTCACTTCCTCCGAGATCACGGTACCTCCAGCGCGTATGTTGCCGGATCGATGGCAAACGGCATCGCCTCGGTAGCACTGGTCACCGAACTGGCACAGGCGGGCTACCTGTCCTTTTATGGAGCTGCGGGTCAATCCATTGCCACGGTGCATGCGGCAATCCTGCAGTTGAAGCAGCAACTTCCCGACAGGCCATGGGGATGCAACCTGATCCATAGTCCTGCAGAGCCGAGCATCGAAGATGAAACCTCTCGCTTGCTCGTAAAAGAGCAAGTTCCCTGTGTCGAGGTGAGCGCCTACCTCGATATCACGGAACCGCTGGTTCGTCTGCGTCTGCAGGGCGTACAGTTCTCCGCCAGTTCACCACTGAGCCACTGTCCCAGAATTCCCCGGGTGATGGCAAAGGCCTCTCGGTTGGAGGTGGCGCGCAAGTTTCTCTCTCCGGCACCCGAGGCGATGGTCGAAGCGCTGCTTCGAAAAGGCGAGATCACAGCCGAACAGGCGCAGTGGGCCCGACAAAATCCGCTGTGCGATGATCTGACCGCCGAGGCGGATTCGGGAGGCCACACCGATAATCGACCGATGACCACGCTGGTGCCGGCATTTGCAAAATTACGCTCCGAGATCGCACAACGGATCCCAGCAGCAGCCAGAGTCCAGATCGGAGCCGCCGGAGGTCTCGGAACCCCGGAAGCGATCTGTGCAGCACTGGCACTCGGTGCTGACTATGTCGTCATCGGATCGGTACACCAGGCGTGCGTGGAATCGGGTTCCAGTGATGTCGTCAGGGAGATGCTTGCCGCTGCAGGCCCCGCCGATGTCATCATGGCCCCCGCTTCCGACATGTTTGAACTGGGAGTTCATCTGCAAGTGCTTCGCACCGGTACGATGTTCGGGCCCCGTGCCAGGAAACTGCTCGAGTTGTATCGATCATTTAGCAGCATCGAGGAACTCCCGACTGCTGAACTCGAACGGCTAGAAAAAGAGATCTTCCGGATGCCAGTAGCAGAAGTCTGGGAGCAAACCAGGCAGTTCTTCCTCGAACGAGAACCCGGTCAACTGGAAAGAGCGTCCGGAGATCCTCATCATCGCATGGCGTTGCTTTTCAGGTGGTATCTGGGCCTCTCATCCGACTGGGCGAACTCGGGTGATCCACAGAGAAAACTCGACTATCAGATCTGGTGTGGCCCGGCGATGGGTGCATTCAATGAATGGACCCGGGGTAGTTGGCTCGAGAAGCCAACCGCCAGACGCGTTGCGGATGTGGCAGACACACTGATGCACGGTGCGGCACTTACCTGTCGACGACAAGATCTATCTCGTCAGGGAATTCCGATTCCCCCCGGCGCCAGCGACCGATCCCCTCGAAGGAGCAGCGATTTGAAATCGGATACCGTCAGGTTCACGACATGAGCGATCGCAGTCACCAGCACTCCAGTTCACAGGAAGCACCTCTGGCCATCATCGGCCTCGGCTGCCTCTTTCCTGGAGCGCAAGATCTGCACGGTTACTGGGCAAGTATCCGTAGTGGCCGGGATCACATCGAGGAGGTCCCGGAGGGCTACTGGGATCTGGACGACTATCACGACAGTGATCGATCTTCGCTCGATCGCACCTATGGACGCCGAGGTGGATTCCTGACTCCCGTGCCGTTTCGCCCGCTGGATTTTGGCATCACACCGAACGATCTGGAAGCCACGGACACCTCCCAGTTGCTGTCATTGATCGCCGCAAAACAGGCACTGCTCGACGCAGGATACGGCTCTGACACCAATTTTGACCGATCCCGCACCTCGGTGATTCTCGGAGTGACCGGTGCACTGGAACTGGTGATTCCGCTCGGTGCTCGATTGGGTCACCCGCACTGGTGGCGCGCATTACGCGAAGCAGGCGTCGATGAAAAAACCGCATCAGATGTGGTGCGTAGAATTTCCGATTCCTATGTCCCCTGGCAAGAAAACTCCTTTCCTGGATTGCTCGGAAATGTCGTCGCAGGGAGGATCGCAAATCGACTCGATCTTCAGGGAACCAATTGCGTAACCGACGCAGCATGCGCCTCGTCACTCGCAGCGCTTCACCTCGCCTCCCTGGAACTTCGAAGCGGACGAAGTGACATGGTCATCACAGGAGGGGTCGACACCTTCAATGACATCTTCATGTACATGTGCTTCTCGAAGACTCCAGCACTTTCGCCGACTGGAGATGCACGACCCTTCGATGCTGCAGGTGACGGCACGATACTGGGTGAAGGGATCGGAGTGCTGGTGCTGAAGCGTCTCGACGATGCGGTTCGAGATGGAGATCGAATCTATGCAAAACTCCTCTCGATAGGAACTTCCAGTGACGGAAAAGGGGCGGCCATCTACGCCCCGACTGCAGCAGGACAACAGCGAGCGCTACTGGACGCGTACCAGCATGCGCAGATCTCTCCATCCACGATCGGTCTGGTGGAAGCTCACGGCACGGGCACCTCCGTTGGCGACGCCACCGAACTTCGAGCCCTTCAGGATGTGTTTTCCCGGGCCAAGGCCCTACCGCACAGTTGTGCGCTCGGTTCCGTCAAATCTCAGATCGGCCACACCAAGGCCGCAGCAGGTGCGGCTGGGCTGATCAAGGCTGTGCTTTCGCTTCACCACAAGGTTCAACCCCCTAGCATCAAGATCCGGGAACCTCTCGATGCTCTCCGGGAATCCAACACGCCCTTCCACATCGAGGAGCAGGCCCGCCCGTGGGTCAGGCACCCTGGATTTCCGAGACGTGCGGCGGTCTCAGCATTTGGTTTTGGTGGTAGCAACTTCCACGCAGTGCTGGAAGAAAACTCTGCCGGTCGGATCGAGACGGACTGGTCCGAATGCTGCAGTCTGCTGACCTTCTCGGACCAGACCCCCGATCGTCTGGCACAGCAGTTGAAGGATGCGCTGGCTGAACTGAGGTCTTCGGAGAGCGAGCACATCCTCGACTCCTTGGCACGCGATAGTCGGGCTCGCTTCCGGAACTCGGATGAGCACCGCATCAGTGTCGTCGTCGAATACAAGGGAGATCCAGCGGCTAAACTGGAAATCGCACTCGATACCCTGAGCAAGGAAACCGAAGGACGATGGAATCTTCCCGGCGGAATCCATCGAGACAGTGGGCCTTGTCGAGGTTCTCTCGCATTCATATTCCCAGGCCAGGGTTCCCAGAAGGTCAACATGCTGAGGCCCATCGCGTGTCGTTTCCCGGAGATGATCAAGACCGTTGATGATGCCGAGCGAGTGTTCTGGAACCAGCAGGAAGACTCGGGCCTTGCATCCCGGATCTGGCCACCACGTAGTTGGACTGATGATACGGAGCAAAACGAGTCCGAGTTGCGTCAAACCGATGTGGCACAACCGGCACTCGGTGCGGTCAGTCTAGGACTCTTTCGCGTACTTTCGCGTTTCGGAGTCGGTGCAGATCTGTTCGGAGGTCACTCCTTCGGGGAACTCACGGCATTGGCAGCATCGGGCAGGCTGTCAGAGACTGACTTCCATCAACTCGCAAACTTTCGCGGTCGACTGATGGCGAGCGCAGGTGGAGATGATGCTGGTTCGATGCTGGCAGTGGCACTGCCGATTCATGAACTGGAGCGATTTGTCGAGGAGAACTGCCCTCATCTGGTGATCGCAAATCGAAACGCGCCACAGCAGGCAGTTCTATCGGGGCAGGATGCAGCCATCTCGGATGCGATTCGGATCCTCGAACAACGAGGGGTTCGTCACCGCAAACTTCCCGTCGCCGCTGCTTTTCATTCAGAGGAAGTCGCCTCGGCAGCGGTCCCGTTCGAGGAAGTACTTCAGCGCGCTCGCTTCCATCCGACCTCAGCAGCAGTGTTCGCAAATAGCACCGCGAGGGAGTATCCAGAAGCTGAATCCGATGCGAAATCGATACTGGCACACCAGATCGCTCGTCCAGTTCAGTTCCTGGAGATGATCGAGGAGATGGTCCAGCGCGGGGCAACGACATTTCTCGAGGTGGGTCCCGGGCAGGTCCTGACCGGGTTGATTCGATCGATACTCGATGACTGCTCCGAGGGTGCCACCGCGATCTCGATCGACTCCGGCAAACTCGACCTGACAGATCTGGCTGCTGCAGTCGGCCGCCTTGCCGTCGAGGGGCACCCGGTCGATCTCTGCAGCTGGGATCCTCACGGTCGCAGTATCGAGGACGATGAAGATGGGATGGTGGTGATGATTCGCGGCGCCAACCTGCGTCCAGGAGAAGCTTCCGCTCGACCTGAAGCAACGGTGGTTCGGCCGCCCACCACCGACACCTCCTCCACTCCCAAGGTCACGGGGACACCACCGATCGCGACAACTCCGGTTGCTCAACCGGTGGCAACTGGTTCCAGATCGGATGCTGGGTCGGTGCCTACGATGACGGTGATCGAATCTCAGGAGTCGTTGATGAAGGCGATCGAGGACGCCCTATCGATGCAGCAGAAACTCGCAGAAGCGCAACGAAACGCGGAGCAGGTCCTGGAGTCCAGCCTGATCGACACGACGGTGACCGTCCGCCCATCCGCACCATTGCCGGCAAGCGAGGCGACCAGTCCGATACCAGAAGTGATGCAAGAATTGCCAGCGACAGCAGAGGACGGCCTGATGACGGCCATCCTGGAAATCGTCGCAGACAAGACCGGCTATCCCACCTCCGCCATCGGAACCGACCTCGATCTGGAAAGCGACCTTGGCATCGACAGCATCAAGCGCGTCGAAATCCTCTCGGCACTGAGGATCGAGCGCCCCGAACTGGAGGCGATCCCCGCCGAGATGCTGGGAACTCTGCGCACCATCGATGCCATCGTCGACTGGTACCGGAAGAAGACGATCGAGCAGCAGCCGGCCAGAAGCAACTCGGAGGTAGATCCTGTCACTGCTCTTAGCGATGTGTCTCTACCGACCGAAATCGTCGACGCAACGCTACAATTGCTGATCTGCCAGGTCGTCGCCGACAAGACCGGCTATCCGGTCGAGGCGATCGGCACCGACCTCGACCTGGAAGCGGACCTTGGCATCGACAGCATCAAGCGCGTCGAGATCCTTTCGGCAATGCGGCAGTCTCGACCCGAGTTGCCTGCGATTCCGCCAGAACTGCTCGGCACACTTCGAAGCATCGATTCGATCGTGTCCTGGTACTCCGATGTGATCCCGAACTCCGAGATCGCTCCCGAACCACCCAGACAGCAACCGATCCCGACTGAAGAGGATGGAGTCGAGTCCATCATCGTCTCGGTGATCTCTGAAAAAACCGGGTATCCAGCCGATGCGATCGGCACCGATCTCGATCTGGAAGCGGATCTGGGGATCGACAGCATCAAACGCGTCGAGATTCTCTCGGCAATCCGGGAACGCAGACCGCAATTGCCGGCGATTCCGCCGGAATTACTCGGAACGCTTCGATCCATCGACTCCATCGTTGGCTGGTATCTTGAGAACTCCAGTTCGGTGGCCACTCCCGGAGTGCAGCAGGAAACAGTCACTGTTGCTGCCTCGGTGGCTGCCGGGCAGTCACACAACTCTGCAGATTCCGCTGAAGAGGCGACCGACTTCATCTATCTCGATGCGATACCGGTGGTCCTCCCAGTGGCCCGCCGTGGAGCGAGTCCGATGGCGACCGCGGGTCAGCAACGACCCTTCCATGTCGTCTGTGACCAGCCGCAACTGGCGCGAGCACTGGTGACTCTCCTGCAATCCAGGGGATTTTCGGCGCTGTCATCACCGTTGTGTTGCCCGGGGGATCCTCAACAGGTGATCGGTTCAGAGACTCCCGGAGGATTACTGCTTCTGCTCGATTCCCCGGCCGATCCGGATGAGGCGATTCGAATGGCATTCCGCTGGCTCAGAGCAGCGGGAAGATGCTTCCAGGATGCAGACGATTCACAGGGCGCACTGGTGGCACTGGTGCAGCGTTTCGATGGACGGTTCGGGCTGGAACCTGTCGAAGCGATGGTAGATTCCACGGATCCAGCATTCGCCGCGCTCTCCGGGATGGCCAAGTGCGCAGCACGGGAGTGGCCTTCGGTGCAGGTACGATCGATCGATCTATCGCTGGCATTTGACGATCCCAGCCAGGCTGCTCAGCAACTCGTCGATGAATTGATCGAAGGAGATGGAATGGAGATCGGCCTCGCTCCTGCCGGTCGAATCGAGGTGCAGCTGCAACTCTCCCCCGAGGATGAGCAGCAAGGAGAGCTGGTGCGAGAAGGTGGCCTCGTGATCGTCACCGGCGGAGCTCGAGGCGTGACGGCGGCCTGTGTCGAAGCAGTGGCCAGGCGTTACCAGCCGAACTTTCTGCTGCTCGGTAGAACTGCAGCTCCTGGCGATGAACCTGACTGGGCGCTGGGTGTGGCCGACGATCAACTGGAGCCGCGATGCTTCGAACTCCAGGGACAAAAAGACTCTCCAGCTACGATACGCGCCAGCGCCACCGAGATCCTCAGGATGCGCGAGATGGCGCGGTTCTTCGAAACATTGAGAGATCTCGGCTGCCGCATCGAATACCGATCCATCGATGTGCGTGATGGTGTCGCTCTCGAACACTGTATCGATGAAGCTCGTGCCCAGTACGGCCCCGTTCGCGGCATCATTCACGGTGCCGGGGTCCTCGCAGATCGCTGGATCACTGAAAAGACTGACGAGCAGTTTGATCTGGTGTGGAGCACAAAGGTCGATTCTGCCAGACACCTGCTATCCATCTGCCGCGAGGAGGAACTCGACTTCATCGCCTTCTTCTCATCCACGACTGCTCGCCTCGGCCGCAAGGGACAGAGCGATTACGCCGCGGCCAATGAAGTTCTCAATCGGATGGCGGTCATCGAGGCCTCGCGCAGGCCGTCCTGTCGCGTCCGAAGTATCGGTTGGGGTCCATGGGACGGGGGAATGGTTCACCCGGGGCTCAGGAGCGTTTTTCACGACGAGGGGATCGATCTGATCCCGCTTCGTGAAGGTGCTCGTGTCTTCATCGAGAAGATGCAATCCGATGGACCTCCACAATGCGTCATCCTCGCCCCCAGAGGTTCCGTACAGAAAACGCTGCGATCCATCGGGCGTTTTCCCGCTGTCGCGACTCCGGCCACCGTCGCTCCGATCGCCGATGTGGAACCCCGGAAGATGGAAACGGGCCAGACGCTGTCCATCTCTACCGAGCGGATGCCGGTGCTGCTCGACCATCGTCTGGATGGAAGAGCGGTTGTTCCCGCGGCGCTGCTCCTTGAATGGTGCCTGTGGGCTGCATCTCACCGTCATCCGGGTCTCGAACTGCATGGCGTCGATGACTTCCGCGTGCTCAAGGGTGTCGTTCTGGACGCCGACGAGGAGTGTCAGGTGACCTTCCAGACCGGCTCACCGACCCCGGACGGGGCACTGCTTCGAGTCCCGGTGGAGATCAGATCAGGCGATAACACGGGCAGAGTTCATGCCCGCGCCGCTGTACTTCTCGGGGATCGCCTCACTACTCGCTCAAGCCTTCAGGCACCGCACTATTCCGAAGACAGCGACCCGATCTATCCAGCACTGCTCTTTCATGGGCCTCGATTCCAGTGCATCCAGCAGGTCGCCCGGATCTCCTCGATGCACCTTGCGGTTCGCTCCGTGGGAGCACCATCGCCCAGAGAGTGGCTCGAAGCCCCCATGCGAAGCGGTTGGATCATCGATCCGCTGCGCATCGATGCTGTCTTCCAGGCGTTGATCCTCTGGAGTAGATCGCAACGAGGAATGCCATCACTTCCATGCGGCATCGCGAGACTTCGGTGCCACCTGCCGATCGATTCAGGAGTACTCGAGACCAGGATCGCCATCGAATCGTCAACGGGCGCCACCGCCAGTGCCCGAGTAGAGATCCTCAATCGGTCGGGACTCCCCGCGGTCACCATCGAGGGCGCAGAGATGGTGATCGATGCGGCACTGGAAAGTGCCTTCGGCTGTGATCAGCAGGCGGAAGAAGCAACTCCTTGAAGCCGGTTGCCGTGGTTGGAATCGGGCTACGATTCCCCGACTCTCCCGATCCTGGTGCCTTCTGGAATGTCATCAGGGAAGGACGAGACACATCAAAACCGGTCCCCGCTGGCAGATGGACCTTGTCGCTGGAAAATGCGCTCGGCGGTGAGGTGCCCGAGCCAGATCGAGTTGTCACCGAGCGTGGCTGCTTCATCGAACTTCCAGAAGGCGACCTGGGTGACCTTGACGAGCAGTTGGCGCAGTCGATCGACATCTCTGCGCGTCTCGCCGTCATCGCTGGAGTCGAAGCTGCACACCTTCACCAGGGCAAACTCGATCCGGATCGCACTCGCGTCATCCTGGGCCAGTTGCTGCTCCCCACCGATTCCACCTCTGCCATCGCGGAGGCGGTCATCGGAGACACGGTCGAGGAACTGGTGCTCGAAGCGATGGGAACCGAGGATCGAAGACCCAGAGGTGTTCCCCGCTGTCACCCTCTCGACCGATATGACTGCAGTTTGCCTGCGGCTGCGCTGCAACGCGCTCTTCGCCTTCGGGGAGGTTCGTTCACACTCGACGCCGCCTGTGCTTCTTCTCTCTACGCCATCTCCTACGCCTGTAGAGACCTCGCGGCGCACCGATGCGATGCGGTACTCGCAGGTGGAGTGTCGCGTCCAGATGGTCTTTTCACACAGATGGGCTTCTCCCAGTTGCGAGCACTCTCGCCGGAGGGTCGCTGCCGACCCCTCGATCAGCGAGGACAGGGGCTGCTGGTCGGTGAAGGGGCGGGGGTGCTGCTGCTCAAGAGGCTCGAAGATGCCATCTCTGCGGGTGACCGGGTATGGGGCGTCATTCGTGGATCGGGACTCTCCAACGATCGATCAGGAGGACTCCTGGCACCCTCGGGCGAGGGCCAACTGAGGGCGATGCGAAGCGCCTACAGATCCGCTGGCTGGTCGCCACAAGACATCGATTACATCGAGTGCCATGCGACAGGAACGCCGGTCGGCGATGCCACCGAACTGCGCAGTTTGATGTCACTCTGGGAAGCCGGAGCCTGGCGGCCGGGCCAGTGTGCGCTCGGGTCGGTGAAAGCGTGTATCGGACACACTCTCACCGCGGCAGGAGCAGCGGGCGTGATCAAGGTGTTGCTTGCGATGGACCGGGGCGAGATTCCCGGACTGCCCGGACACGAAACACCACCGGACGGAATCGACCTGAACGATTCTCCCTTCCGCATCCCTCACCGCAGTCAATCGTGGCCACGCAGATCTGGTCAGTCACGAAGAGCAGCGGTGAGCGCTTTTGGTTTCGGGGGTATCAATGCTCACATCTTGATCGAAGAGGCACCCACAACAACCGAGAACACACGAGTGACGGTGCCCGGATGGCCCGCACGACCTTCCAGAATCGCCATCATCGGTCTCGGAGCCATCGCCGGGCGTCACCAGGGGATGGACGCTGTAGCCCAGGCGCTGCTCGGCCACAGTTGCACCGCTCCCGGGGAGCAGATGCCTGGAGATATGGGGATACCGACGACACGCTGGGCCAGGGAGGCACGGCTCGTATTCCCGGCCGGTGAAAGTTGCGGCCGATTGCGCGGCTCTCCCGTCGAACTGCGCATCCCCCCCACCGAGTTGTCGCGGATGCTGCCGCAGCAACTGGCTCTGCTACAGGTATCCAGGGAAGCTCTCGCCTGCACATCTCTGGCGCAACTGGGAGACCGCGGTGGCCTCTTTGTCGGCCTCGGGATCGACCCCAGGAGTAGCCTTTCTCACCTGCGCTGGATGATGCCCCACCGTGCCAGGGCGTGGCTCCGAGAACTGGGGATTGACGCAAAGGACAGCGACATCGAACACTGGATCTCTGCACTGAAAGATGAAGTCAGCGAACCTCTCGATGCGAATCGGGTGATGGGCTCACTGGGCAGCATTGCTGCCAGCCGAGTAGCCCGAGACCTTCAGGCTGGAGGAGCCGCTCACACCATCAGTGCCGACGAGGTCTCTGGATTTCGAGCGATGGAGATGGCGATCCGGGCGCTCCAGGATCACCAACTCGATGTGGCGCTCGCCGCTGCCGCGGATGTTGGCCTCGATATCCTGACCCGCACTCTCGATGCACGAGATCGACGCCCACCTCGTGTCGATGCTGCAGTTGCAGTGGTGCTGAAGAGGCTCGAAGATGTGAGTCCTGATGATGGTCCGGTCATCGCCACCATCGATGGAATAGGGTCAGCCTGTTCAGGTGAACTGGCGAGACCGGAGAGCAACTCCGAGGCGCGCATTTCCAGTCGAGCCGCAGCGCTGGCAGAAGCGTCCCTGGATCTATCGGGAATCGATCTGATTTGCAGCGATGACTCTTCCACATCCGTTGAGCCTCTCGCAGGTCGGCCCGGCTGGCAAGTGACCCTGCCTCCGGAGTATGCATCGAGTGGCAGTGCTTCGTTCCTGATGTCACTGCTGCAGGGCACCCTGGCAGCATCACGCGGGGTGATTCCGGGGGGTCACTCGATGCCACCGATTCCCTGGGCTGCAGACGGTGCCGATCGGCGTCGCGTCCTGATCGAGAACTCGGGGAATCTCGGTGCTGGCACCTCGATGGTGATCTCCACCGAGGAGGTTCCCGTCGCCATTCACGCCGAATCCGTCACATCTCCGCGTTGCATCGGAGAAGCAAGGTGGGGTGTCATCTGTATCGAGGCGGATGATGAATCTTCCATCGTGGGGAGACTGGAACGGTTCCGGCAAGACCGTCTCGGTGTGGCAGCATCCGCGGCGAGCATCGCCCGGAGTTGGCTCTCACGGAACCCCAGAAATGAGAGCGCTTCGCGCGCGGTCTCGATCGTATTTCAGGATGGGGCCTCACTCGATGCAGCACTGGATTCCGTTGCTGCTCTCGTGGCGGGTTCCTCGAACGAGTTGAAGGGCAAGGGGTGGGAATTACATCGATCGTCGGAGACTCCGCTCGGATACTCCGGTGATGTTACTTTTCTCTATCCTGGATCCGGGAGCCTGTTTCCTGGAGCCGGTCGCGAGTTGTTCTGTCGTTATCCCGGGGCACTCGATCGAAGCGCACTGACCGTCTCTGACCTCTCCCGATGGCTAGCAGCTCCCGGGTCCTGGCAGCCAGATGCAGCCCTTCCCACTGACCCGAGAGATGCCATTCTCTGTCAGGTGACACTGGGGTGCATCGGAACAGATCTGCTGCTGGGATGTGGCATCGATCCGGAACGAGCAGCCGGTCACAGCCTCGGAGAAACCACGATGCTGTTCGCGTTACGAGCCTGGCGTGACCGTCAGGCGATGCAGCAGCAGATGGAAAACGATGACCTGTTCACCGACTGGCTCGCCGGAGAGTATCGGGCCGCTGCCAGGGAGTGGTCCTTACCCCCTGGAAGCCACGCTCACTGGGCTGCAGCGGTTCTTGATGCCTCACAGGATCAGGTCAGACTCGCCATCTCGAACGAGCCCCGTCTCGATGTGCTGGTCGTCAATGCCAGCAATGAAACCGTCGTCGGAGGTGACCCCGAGGTGCTGGAGCGGCTGTCTATCCTCCACGGTTGGACATCGATCCCGTTGCAGGGAGTCACCTCGGTTCACTGCCAGTTGGTCTCGCAGGTGGCGTCTCGTTACAGAGCTCTCCATCACTGGCCCGTGTATCCCCCCGTTGGAGGGGTCACCCTTCACTCCACGGCAACCGGGTTGCCTCTGCTGCTCGACAGCGATGCAGTGGCCGACTCGATCATGCTTCAGGCCACTGACGGTTTCGATTTTCCTCATCTGATCGAGTTGCTGTGGCAAGCGGGTTCGAGGATCTTCATCGAGCCTGGACCTGGCGCGTCCTGCTCGAGGCTGGCTCACAAGGCCCTTGAAGGGCGTCCGCACCGAACTCTTCCGCTCTTCTGGCGAGGGGAATCCGAGCAACTCTCGCTCGCCCGAATCATGGCGGTGTGCATCGCCGAGAGAGCGCCAGGGAATCTGGAAGCCTATCTCGGATCTGCACCGGTAGCAGTCGAAGCCAGCGACTCGGTCGGAATCGCCGATGGTCAATCCGCCATCGTCTCACCTCCCCTGCCCACCTCGGCCGTCGATGAGCCTCGTGGTGGCAAAGCAGCGGCTGCCCAGATCATTGCTGAGGGTCACCCGGCTGCGATCCCGCAGCCGATTCCGAAGCCAACAGGCGAGATGACCGAATCCATCTCCAGCCGGCTCGAACAGGCACGCCAGGGGCGACGGGCGCTGCACCCGGTTGTGGATGATCAGGCAAGTCAGAGGACGATCTCACCAGCGCTGGCCCAACCCGTGCTGGAAATCAGCAACCAGGATTCCACTGCTGCGAAATCACCGGCGCCCCTCTTCGATCGTCAGATGTGTCTGGAGTTCGCCAGCGGCCAGGTCGGTCCCGTGCTGGGGCCGCTTCATGCTCCTGCAGACCAGTTCCCGACCCGCGTTCGGCTGCCAGATGAGCCGTTGATGCTGGTCGACCGAATCGTCTCGCTGGAGGGAGATCCTCTGACCCTCGGACCGGGACGCATCGTCACGGAACATGATGTATTACCGGCAGCCTGGTACCTCGATTCCGGGCGAATCCCCACCTCCATCGCCGTGGAGAGCGGCCAGGCAGACCTGTTCCTGAGCGCATTTCTGGGTGCAGACCTGCACACACGAGGTCTCTCCGTCTACAGGCTTCTCGATGCCCAGATCGTATTCCATGACGATCTCCCGACGGCGGGAAACACCATCGTCTACGACATCCGCATCGATGAGTTCTTCCGCCAGGATCAGACGCTGCTGTTTCGGTTCCACTTCGAGGGAAGCGTCGCTGGAAAACCCCTGATCTCGATGCGCGATGGCTGTGCCGGTTTCTTCTCACCCGAGGAACTGGCCTCGGGAAGAGGCATCATCCAGGCTCCCCACCGTCCGCGCCCGAAGGCTCTGGCCCCATCCGGTTGGATCCCACCTGCTGGCACGGAACCGATGGCCCTCGATGAATCCAGCGTTGACGCGTTGCGTCGTGGTGACCTGGGTGTGGCATTCGGCGAACGATTCCGCAGGCTCCCGTTGCAGCACCCCTGCACCCTTCCGGGTGGAAAGCTGCGGTTGCTCGATCGCGTCACGACGATCGAACCTGTCGGCGGAGAATGGGGTCTCGGGCGAGCGGTCGCAGAACTGGCGATTCACCCCGACGACTGGTTCCTGACCAGCCATTTCCGCGACGATCCTGTGATGCCAGGAACTCTGATGTACGAGTGCTGCCTTCACACCCTCAGGACGCTGCTCACCGCCTGGGGATGGGTCGGTGAAGTTGACGAGGTGATTCCGATGCCGGTACCCGGCGTCGCCGGACGACTTCGATGTCGTGGACAGGTGGTACCCGGGACAGCGATGGTCAGCTACGAGGTTCAGGTCAAGGAGATCGGATTCCGGCCAGAACCCTATGTCATCACGGATGCGACGATGTACGCAGATGGTCGGCCGATCGTCGAGATGGAGGGGATGTCATTGCGCATCGTTGGACTCGATCGGCAACGGATCGATGCCATCTGGTCGCATCCACAGCAGCCCCTGAAGCACGATGTCGTCGCCGAACCGATGCGGCAGATACCGCAATTGGCAGCGGGAGGAGGGGCAGCTTCCCCGGTCGGATCCTCCGCAGCAATGACCCTGTATGACCACGATCAGATCCTCGAGTTCTGCAACGGGCGTCCGTCGCTGGCGTTCGGCGACAGGTACCTCCCCTTCGATGGAGATCGATTCATCGCCAGGCTTCCCGGGCCGCCTTACTGTTTTCTTGATCGGATCATCGATGTTCAGGGCAAGCCATGGCAAGTCGAGGTGCCTGCCGCCTGTACTTCCGAATATTTCCCGGTTCCTGATGCCTGGTATTTCGATGCCTCGGGAGTGGATGAGATGCCGTTTGCCGTGCTGCTGGAAATTGCGCTGCAGCCCTGTGGATGGCTCGCCGCATATATCGGTTCTGCCCTGACATCGGATCAGCCACTTCAGTTTCGCAATCTTGGCGGCAGCGCCACACTCCTGAAGCCCATCGGTCGTGACTCCGGACTCCTCACCACAACGGTCCAGTTGACCTCGGCAGACCATGCTGCGGGGATGTGGATTCAGCACTATGACATCGAGGTCAGCGGAACTGACGGTCCTGTCTACCGTGGAAACACCTACTTCGGGTTCTTCCCCGAAGAGGCTCTCGCACAGCAGGTAGGACTTCCCGGCGCCGTCGCTCGCACCATCCCTCCGCGGGAAGCTCTGCGGGGTCGCAGTTTCATGGTTTCCAGACACGAAGATGGCCCATCGCTGGCGTTCCAGATGATCGACGAGGTGGAGTTTTTCGCTCCTGACGGGGGCACCGCAGGTCACGGTTTCATCCGCGGTGCGATCGATGTCGATCGAGAATCGTGGTTCTTCCGCGCCCAC
The DNA here is from genome assembly GCA_003973385.1 of Bacillota bacterium. Lineage (GTDB taxonomy): Bacteria > Planctomycetota > UBA8108 > UBA1146 > UBA1146 > QNYK01. The sequence goes on from QNYK01000079.1 coordinate 39,174, forward strand.
TTCAAGGACGATCCGGTCTGGCCCGGAAGTCTCGGGCTGGAGTCGATGCTGCAGTTGCTTCAACTGGTGGCCCGCGACCGCTGGGGTGACGATGCGAACTGGGTGCCTCGCACACTTGCGCCGGGAATCCCCCACAGGTGGACCTACAGGGGCCAGGTGATCCCCGACCGAAAGCGAGTCGTCGTAGAAGCCAACATCAAGAGCGTCGATGATCAGAAGGGAATGCTGGTGGCTGATGGTTTGCTGCTGGTGGATGATCTTCCCATCTACTCGATGGAGGATTTCTCCATCGAACGAAGGGATAAGGGTCGATGAGGTTTGATAGCGGTGAACTACCCACGGTCCACCTCGCCTCGATCGGCATCGAGATCGCCCCCGAGGTGGTCTCGAGCAGCGCCATCGAGGACACCCTCGCTCCCGCCTGGGAAGCGATGGGCATCGCTCCTGGACAGCTGGAACAACTGACCGGCGTCGCTGAAAGGCGCTGGTGGCCAGAGGGAACCCGGATCTCGGAGATGGCCGCAAGAGCGTGCAGGAACGCGCTCGATAAAGCCGATCTTGGTCCCGAACGGGTTGGTCAGCTCGCCTACACCGGTGTCTGCCGGGAGTACTTCGAACCTGCCACCGCATGTGCCGTGGCAGCGCAACTCGACCTGGCGCCGGATGTGGCGCTGTACGATGTCTCGAATGCCTGTCTCGGTGCGATGGAAGGTGTCGTGCTGGCGGCGGATGCGATCCGCCTGGGCCGTGTCGATGCGGCACTGGTCGTCTGTTGTGAAAGTGCCAGGGAGATCGTCGGAATCGCCATCGACAAGCTGCTTCGTGATCCGATCATGGAGCACTTCATCCCTACCCTGGCGACACTCACCGGTGGATCGGGTGCGGCTGCGCTGTTGCTGGTCTCTTCTCGGATCTCGGCGGAGGGTCCGCTGCTGCTCGGCAGCAGCCATGGAACCGATGCCCGCTGGCATCACCTGTGTCGCTGGGGTGTCCGTCCCGATCAAAATGCGGTTGGTGCATCGACCAGAATCGAGTTCATGGAGACGGACTCACTGGCAGTTCTGAAACACGGCGTGGAAGTTGGAAAGCGAACCTGGAGCCACTTTCTCGAGGAGATGCAGTGGGCTACCTCCGAGATCGACCGAACCATCTGCCATCAGATCGGATCCGCTCACCGCGATGAGATCCTGCCTTCTCTGGGCCTCTCTGCTGCTGGAGATTTCATCACCTACCCTTTTCTGGGCAACATGGGTACGGTGTCGATCCCCGTGACCGCGGCGATCGCCGCAGAGCGAGGCTTCCTCGGAGCGGGGCAAAAAGTCGCGTTCCTGGGCATCGGCAGCGGTCTGGTGTGCCGCATGATCGGTTGGGAGTGGCGATGAACCGTCTCTTTGTCGATGAAGAATACCCCTTCGGCAGCCACTGGTTTGACCGCGGTGGCGGAATCCGGATGCACTATGTCGACGAGGGGCGGGGCGATCCCATCATCTGTGTTCACGGCAATCCGACCTGGTCCTTTCATTTCAGACGCTTGATCTCGGAGCTGTCCAGGTCGAACCGGGTCATCGCAGTGGATCACATCGGGTGTGGTTTCTCCGACAACCCAGCACAGCAGGATTATGGTTACCGCCTCTCCGATCGGATCGATGATCTGGAACGATTGCTCGACCATCTTCAGATCCGCTCCGATGCAACCCTCGTGGCTCATGACTGGGGCGGTGCCATCGGATTTGGAGTCGCTGGACGATCGCCCGATCGATTCTCCAGTCTGGTGGCGATGAACACGGCCGCCTTTGCGCTGCCGGAAGGTGTCCACTTCCCGTGGATCATCCGTCCAGCCCGTGGCCCGCTCGGTGAATTTCTGGTCAGGGGACTCGACGCATTCGTGCTCGGAACCCTCGCGATGGGGACTACCAGGCGCAAACTCTCCCGCGCAGAACGCGCCGGATACCGAGCTCCTTACAGCAGCTGGAAACAAAGACTCGCAGTGCACCGATTCGTGCAGGATATTCCGGTGCAGCCCACCGATGTCTCGTGGCCGACGCTCGCTGCTGTCGAATCCAGCCTCGAGACGTTGCGCGACCATCCCCTGCTGCTCCTCTGGGGGGCGAGGGATCCGGTGTTTGGTGTCGAGTTTTTCGACGAGTGGCTGAGGCGCTTCCCCTCCGCAGAGCACCACTGCTGGGCAGATTGTGGCCATCTTTTGCTCGATGACGCACCCGATCGGGTGATTCCAGCGATTCGATCGTTCCGCGAATCTGTCGCGAGACAGCAGGTGCGCTCATGACCACCGTCGAACGGGAACTCACTCCCACCGCCGGAGCAGCAACCAGATTGAGGAGATTCGCGCTGGAACGCCCCGATCAGGTCGCCGTTCGGGAACTGGATCACGGCCGCTGGCAGCAGAGGACCTTTCGCGAACTCGATCAACTGGTCGACCTCACCTGCCATGCACTCACCCGGCATGGAATCAGACGAGGCATGAGAACCGTGCTGATGGTTCCACCGGGTCGAGAATTTCTCGCCTGCGCTTTCGCCCTGCTTCGAATCGGCGCTCCCCCCGTCATGGTGGACCCGGGCATGGGAATCTCCGGGCTAGGCAGTTGCCTCAAACGAGCCGCTCCCGAGGCCTTCATCGGAATCGCTCGAGCTCATCGAGCCCGGGCACTGCTGGGATGGTCCAGGTCGACGATTCGACATCGCATCTCGGTGGGAGGAGGATGGAATCCTCCCTTCACTCGTAGTCTGGAGCAGTGGCGCCAGGGCTGCGAACTCGCCGTCCCCTACCAGGAACAGGTGCTCGAAAACAGGGAGACGGCAGCGATCCTGTTCACTTCAGGGAGCACCGGGCCCGCCAAGGGTGCCATCTCGCACCACGGGCTGATCGATCAGCAGATCGAATTGATCGGCCGGATTCACGGAATCGAAGCGGGAGAGGTGGACCTGCCGACCTTTCCCCTCTTTGGCCTCTTCTCGGTGGCGCTCGGCATGACCACCATCATTCCAGACATCGATTTCACGCGCCCCGCAGATGCGGATCCCGCCCATCTGCTCGACCTCATCGATCAATTCGATGTGACCAGCATGTTCGCCTCCCCCGCACTGCTGGGGAATCTTGCCCGATACATGAAAACGAAGTCTCGTCACGCCGACCGCCTGCGCCGCGTCATCAGCGCCGGGGCGCCGGCACGCCACGACGAAATCGACCAGTTGCTCGCATCGCTCCCCTCGGATGTGCGGATCGAGACCCCATATGGTGCCACCGAGGCGATGCCTCTGTGCCTCATCGATCACCGCGAGTTTCTCGCCACGCGCGAGCAGACCGACCACGGCGAGGGAGTCTGCGTCGGCAAACCCATCTCAGGCATCCAGATCAGAATCAGCGCCATCGACAGACCGCCTGACGGTGACGACTGCGTCACCGAGGGAACTGCCGGTGAAATCTGGGCCAGTGGTCCGGTCGTCAGCCGCGGCTACCTCGAGGATCCAGCCGCCGATCAGCAGCACAAGTACGTCGATGAGGCGGGCATCCTCTGGCATCGCACGGGGGACCTCGGTTGCATCGACACGCCAGGAAGGCTCTGGTTTCGCGGTCGACGCAGCCAGATGGTGCAGACCTCGGCTGGCGATCTCCATAGCGTCGCCATCGAACGGGTCTTCGACGTGCATCCGGGCGTGCTCAGGACTGCTCTGGTCGGATGCGGTCCCATCGGTCAGCAGATCCCCATCCTCTGCATCGAACCGCTCGACGATTCCGGACATCCACATCCAGCCCTCATCGAGGAGTTGAAAGCACTCGGATCGACGGTCTCCGGTGCAGACCGGATCGAGCGCTTCTGCTTCCCGGGCCCCTTCCCCGTCGACATTCGACACAACGCAAAGATCGACCGATCCTCACTCGCTCACCGGGCTGCAGGGATACTCTCATGAAGGTCCTCGTCACCGGCGCCGGCGGCTTCATCGGTGGACACCTGGCTCGTCGCTTGCTGCAGCAGGGCCATGAAGTGACCACCTTGCAGAGGGGTCATTACCCCGGCCTCGAATCTGAAGGGATCTCGACGATCCGAGGCGACGTGGCCGACAGTACTGCAGTGATCGAGGCGATTCAGGGCGTCGATGCGGTATTTCATGTCGCCGCTCTGGCATCCGTCTGGGGACCTCGGGCTGATTTCGAGCGCTGTAATGTACTCGGAACCCAGAATATCATCGCTGGTTGCCGCCACCATCGAGTCTCGAAACTGATCTTCACATCCTCACCGAGCGTCGTCTTCGACGGCAACCATCAGCAGGGCATCGATGAGCAGACACCTTATCCACCCAGGTACCTGGCCCACTACCCCCGGACCAAGGCGATCGCTGAACAGGATGTGCTGGCGGCCAACGATGCGCGACTCGCGACGGTGGCGCTCAGGCCACATCTGGTCTGGGGACCCGGGGATCGTCACCTCATCCCCCGAATCCTCGACCGTGCTCGTAGAGGAAAACTGAAGTTGATCGATGCACCGGGGACACGCATCGACGCGACCTTCATCGACAATGCCATCGACGCACACATCGCGGCACTCGATGCCCTGTCCGTGGGTTCTGCCTGCAGTGGTCGACCCTACTTCATCGCCAATGGAGAGCCGATGCCAGCACACCAGTTGATCGGCGGCATCCTCGAAGCAGCAGCACTGGAGGCGGTGGCCCCCAGTGTCTCGCCACGCCTCGCTCACACCATGGCAACGGTGCTGGAGTGGTTCCACAGCATCCCCGGTGTCTCCGGGGAGCCGCTTCTGACTCGATTCAGCGCCAGCCAGCTCTCTACCAGTCACTGGTTCGACCTGTCGGCAGCAAAGCGGGACCTGGCCTGGTCGCCTCGAGTCACCACCGAGGAAGGCCTGCGTGCACTGGCAACCGAGTTCGCGGGGAAAAAGGAACTCCTCCGATGAACTCTCGCCCCTTGCCGGATCCCGGCACCATCGAACTGTGGGCCTTCGGGCTCGATGAGCCCCCCGAACGGATCGAGGTCCTCGTCGATTCGCTGCCAAGCCAGGAAAAAGCACGTCTCGACCGAGGGATCGAGCCCGTCATCGGAATACGATCCACGGTCGCGAGAGCAGGTCTTCGGCGAATCCTCACCAGTTACCTGGATATTCCTCCACAGGATATCCCGCTGACCGTGGGGAAGCACGGCAAGCCAGAACTGGATGGGGTGGATCTCGCCTTCAACATCTCGCACTCCGAAGCGTTCGCCATGGCAGCGATCTGCCGGGGATCCCGGATCGGCATCGACCTCGAAACGTTGAGACCTGAGACTCCCATCGAGGAACTGGCAAGGAGGTGCTTCAGTGCCAGTGAATATCGTCAGTGGAGTCACATCGCCGTGCAGGATCGACTCTCCTCCTTCTTTCATCTGTGGACCCAGAAGGAAGCCTTCATCAAGGCACATGGAGGAGGGATGACCATCCCCTTGCAGGACTTCGATTGCCAGGTGGACCCATCCGGTCAAGGAGGGCTGATCGAATCCAGAATTGAGGGAGACGAATCCAGTCGGTGGTGCATTCGTGGCTGCTCACGGCATCAGGGAATCCGATACTCGATAGCCTGCGACCGCATCGAATGCTGCATCGTGGATCGGGATCCGAGTGAGGTGGGCCTCAGTCGATGGTGATGGTGAGGGTGCCTGTCCCGAAATCCAGCGCGTTCCAGCCACCGATTCGAATCAAGTAGCTCGCCCCCTCGAACAGGGCCACGTCGGACAGAAGAGAACCCAGGTCCTGGCAACCGTCACCATCGCCGTTACAACCGATCTGTACCATCGACTGGCAGAACCCCTCGTAGACCACCAGATCTGAATCAAACTCGACCTGCCCACAGAGGGAGAAGGTCGCCGCTCCACTCGACGGTGCAACGAAACTGAACCAGATGTCCGACTGCATATCTCCGAGCAGGGATGCGCTGCAGGAATTATCCGTGTACGGATCGATGGAAGCGGTCAGGTCAGTGGTGTCGAACTGCGTGTCTCCCAGACCGACCAGGATGAAGGAGTTGCACTCGTCTCCGGCGGCCTCCGGTGAGCAGGAAGGCCCTGTGCAGGACACCAGACAGCCGAGCGTATCGGGCGTGGGATCTGTCCCGGCATACGGAAACGGGACGGCAGGAGCAGGCCCGGCTGTGAACAGATAGTCCAGCAACGAGATCGCATCGCCGAGGTCGAGAGTGCCACTATCGTCATGATCCGCTGCGGAAGCACAGGGCATATCCCCCCCTATGAAGAGATATTCCAGGGACTTCACCGGATCTGCCAGATTCAGCACCCCATCGGAGGTGGTGTCACCACGGATGAAAAACCCGTCGGGGGTCGGGAACTCCACCTGGCATGAACTTGTTTCACTCACCGCTGAACCGATCGATCCAGTCACCTCGTACTCGACAATTCCTGCAAGACCCGGATCCACATCGAGAAAACTGGTGGTTCCCTGCGGAAGCGTCGCCAGTTCAGCGCCATTTCTGGTGACTGTGATGGAATCGTAGGGGAGCGAATTCTGCCACCCCAGCAGGACACCAGAACCGCTCAGGACGCAGGAGATCCCGATGGGACCCTCAACGTTGCCATCGACGGTTGCCGTACACATCGTCGAGGTGGAAGGAATCGAGGCGGCAACACCGTGAATCCGGTACTCGATGACATTCCCAGCGAAAACATCCGAATCCTCGTAATGTTCAATCCCTGCAGCAACCTCTCCGATCAGGTTTCCTTCCCGTTCGATCAAAATTGAATCGAACAGGATCGGCTCCTGCCAGGAGAGATAGACGATCCCCGCAGCCTCGCCACATTGCAATGTAGTGGGTGGCGGCAGATCGCTCACGGTCAGATCGAGGGACTCCGCCATCGTAGCCACGACGGCTCCCGCTGGATCGGTGGCAATGGTTCCGAGCCAACCACAGGAGAGGTCAGGAGCCGGGGGAGCCAGTTCCAGCGGGCCGTTGGGAGCGAAGGAAGTCACGCGCATGTGGAGGATCGCCAGCGGTGAAGAGGCCTGCGACCAGGTTCCATCGATCACCATGCCGAGACTGAACGCCTCTTCGCCCTGTCCGTCCCACCACTGGCTGCAACCGACATCGCCACCGGGTCCGACCGGGGGAGGAGCATTCCACGCCATCGCCAGCACCGGTGGGGAACCCGGCAGGTCCCCGGGAAGTGTCAGTGAAAGCAGCTGCAACTTCGAGGAATCCCAGGCGATCGCAGCCTGCAAACCCTGTATCAGAACCTGATCCGGGTTCTCGAGGCGCAGGGATACATCAAACTGAGCGCCGGGAGCCAGCACCGTCTCGGTTGGCTCCAGCGCCAGGGTCACTCCTTGACCCGAGCACGGAACCGCCACCGATGATGCCATCAGGCTCGATGTCACCATCAGAACTGCCCGGATCGCAAATCGATCACCCAAATTTCTCAACTTCATGAGATTCATGTTGGTCTCCAGTAGTGGATGCAGAGGCTTCGAGCATCCTCAGCCTCAGATTCCAGGATAGCACCGAGACGAGGCGGAGCGAGCAGCGGCACACCAACACTTGCGCTAGGACTTGAGAGTGTTGAGCGCCGCACCTTGCCAGAACCAGTTCACCTGACTATCACTGAAAGTGTGACTGCAGGATATTCGATCCTCGGTTCCGTCCTGGTGATGGAAGACTGCGGTGATGTCGCTCCCTGAAGAGAACTCTTCCAGTCCGTCGATCGTGATGGTGTCATGCTCCTGGACCAGCAAGTAACTGGCGGGATCCGTGAAACACAACGCCAGAATCCCCTGCTTTTTCAGATTCGTTTCATGGATTCGGGCATATGAGCGCACAATCACAGCACCACACCCCATCAAGCGAGGGCACATCGCAGCATGCTCCCGGCTCGACCCTTCGCCGTAATTTTCGTCTCCCACCACAACCCAGGCGGACCCTGAATCACGATAGCGAGCTGCAATCTCGTGCAGCGCACGACTCGCACCACCATCGGTGGCATCATGGCCAAGGCCAGGGGAGTCATGGTGCGCATTGATCGCACCCAGAAACATGTTCCGGGAGATATTCTCCAGATGCCCTCGATATCTGAGCCAACGCCCAGCAGGAGAGATGTGATCTGTAGTGCACTTTCCCGTCGCCTTGAAGAGCAACTTCATGGCGGACAACTGAGATGACTCGCGCGGAGCAAAAGGTTTCAGCAGTTTCAATCGATCACTCTCGGGGTCGACATCGACCACGATGGTGGACCCATCTTCGGGTGCTTCGACATATCCACTGATATCCAGGACGAATCCTTCCGGGGGTAAACTCTCTCCTGCAGGAACTGCGAGAAGCGATTCCTCACCGTTCTCACTCTTGATGGGATCCATCAGCGGATTGAAATCGAGACGACCGGAGATGGCGAAGGCAGTGACAATCTCCGGGCTGGCGAGGAAGGAGAGGGTCTGGGCGTTTCCGTCGTTTCTGCCGGGAAAATTCCGGTTGAAGGAACTGACGATGCTGTTGGATGCACCATCTTCCATCCCTTCTCTGTGCCACTGGCCGATGCAAGGGCCGCAGGCATTGGCGAGCACGGTGCCACCGAGTTGCTCGAAAGATGCTGCCTGTCCATCGCGCTGAACTGTACGAAACACCTGAGTGGAACCAGGCGTGACGAGGAACTGAGTTCTTGCCCGGATACCCTTCTCGGTGGCCTGGTCCGCGATTGCAGCAGCACGATCCATATCCTCATAAGAGGAGTTGGTGCAGGATCCGATGAGCGCAGCAGAGATCTTGAGAGGCCAACCCTCGCGCCTCGCTTCCTCTCCCAGTTCGGAGATGGGGCGAGCCCGATCGGGAGAATGAGGACCGACCACATGGGGCTCCAGCTGGTCGAGATCGATCTCGAGTACCTGGTCATAGACAGCACCCGGATTCTCCTCGACCTCTGGATCGGGGCGTAAAATATCCGCGTGATCCCTGGCGAGCTGGGCCAGTGATGAGCGATCGGTCGCCTCCAGGTAGTTCGCCATCGCCTCATCAAATGGGAACACCGAACAGGTCGCCCCGATCTCCGCTCCCATGTTCGTGATGGTCGCCTTGCCCGTGCAGGAGATGCTTCTGGCTCCAGGCCCGATGTACTCGATAATCGCCCCGGTGGCTCCCTTGACAGTGAGTTCTCCAGCGACCTTGAGGATGACATCCTTGGCAGAGGTCCAACCCGAGAGTTCACCCCTCAGATGTACCGCGATCGCACCGGGCCACTTTGTATTCCAGGGTAACCCTGCCATCACATCGACGGCATCCGCACCACCCACTCCGATGGCGAGCATGCCCAATCCTCCTGCGTTGGGTGTGTGGCTGTCGGTTCCTATCATCAAGCCGCCAGGGATCGCATAATTCTCCAGCACCACCTGGTGAATGATGCCCGATCCAGGCTTCCAGAAGCCGATTCCATATTTCTGCGAGGAACTGCGCAGGAATCGATAGACCTCGGCATTCTCCTCCTCTGCGGCAGCCAGATCTTGTGTGGCGTCATGTCGCGCCTGAATCAGATGATCACAGTGCACCGTCGTGGGTACCTGGACTCGATCGAGCCGTGTTTGCATGAACTGGAGGATCGCCATCTGGGCGGTGGCATCCTGCATCGCCACCCGGTCGGGATGCAGATCACAGTAATCAGTTCCGCGTGCCAGTACCGCGGCTGTCTCCGGATCAAGGTGGGTCAGCAGGATCTTCTCGGCGAGTGTCAAACCGCGTCCAAGAGCCTGCCTGGCCTGGTCATGGCAGCGGGCGGCCTTGCTGTAGAGAGCCCGGACAGGATCGAGTTCTGATGACATTGCTACTTCCCATCCACCCCAGAGAGTGTCTTCCCCGGTGATCTGCGGGGCCCCTGGGGGCAAGCAGAGGCCACTGATCACTGCGTGAAGGAGGTACTCACGGCGCTTGAGCCACCCCCTGCAGGGGTTATCATCGGAGCTGGCGGCGAATTGCACTATCACCACTTCGCCCCGGTCACTTTATCCGCTGAATGATCGCTTCGGGAGCGATTTTGACAGCCTCAGCCATGCTCGCCTGCCTGGATCCTGGGGGTTTGATGGAAGCCACGAGAAGAAATCGGGTGCCCTGGTGCCCTGCATCACGCTCCTCTCTGGAGATCGCTACAGGGTGGATGGCCATTCTCTTGCTGGTGTGCGGCATCGAGGTGGCAGTTCTTTCCAGCACCTGCCAGGGCCAGGAGCCGATGATCGGTGTCGGCGAGGTCACCGTCGAACCTGGAAGTTCCTTCAGCCTATCCGTGATCGGTGATTGGGAAGGCCTTCTGGCCGGATACTCCTTCTCCATCGCATTCCCCTCCTCCGCTCCGATCGAGAACCTGGTCGTGGATGTATACGGGACCCTGGTCGGTTCCATCGAAGCCGAGTATGTCCAGGAACAGGTCAATCCCGACGAGGGAACCATCATCTGTGGGGTTCTCTTCGATGCCCTTCCTCCATTTGGCGGCCAGACTGTTCCTTCCCTGGGCTTTCCTCAGGAGATCGCGTTTCTGTTGGGTGAGATCTCTTCTGCAGCGGCGGAGCAAGATATTATCTTCACTCCACAGGATGGCTTCGGTGATCCGCCCATCATGAACATGTTCGTACTTGGAACCAGGTCCGTCAGCGTGACCAACCTGATCCCAGGTACGATCGAGGTGAGCATCCCGCCCGTCGAACCGGTTTTTATTCGTGGGGATGTAAACATGGATGCCGATGTCGATATTGCAGATGTGATCTTTCACCTCGATTACACATTCCTGTCCGGGCCGCTACCGATCTGCATGGATGCCGGGGATGCGAATGATGATGGGATTTCGGACATCTCTGATGCGATCTTCTTGCTGTACTACTTTTTCCTGGCTGGACCCGGGCCATGGGTTCCGTTTCCCGATCCCGGTATCGATTGGACCGATGATTCTCTGGGATGTGATCAAGGTCTATGAGCCTGGCGGTCACTGATGCAGTTTCTGGCGGATCGACCGAATTACTCTTTCGCTTTCGTGACCGGATCAAGGCTGGTTGACACCTAGCTACACTCTCGAAAGAGATCCAGAAACCGATCCTCGAACTTCGAAAATACGCCGAGTCGATCCAGTTCCGCCTTGAGCACTGCAGTCTTCGTTTTGTCCGACATGGCAGCAGTGAAGAGGCTCTCAAGATTGTCTCGATCGGAGACTTCGAGGAGTTCTTCATCTGAGAATTCGTCCACCGTTTCATAAGGTCCATGATCGGCGGCGAACTGCGCCAGGGTCAAATTCTTCTGTTCGATCAGGTAGTTCTCGATCACATCGATCTGTTTGTTCATGTATTCCAGATCGAAGGACCTGCCGAGCAGCGTTCCAAAGATCTCCACCAGCACTTTTGAAGTCTTCGGACTGGGTAGTTGAAGGCCCCAGTTACTGATCTCTCCGATCAAGCACTGGGAAGGGATCCCCGCTTCCTGAGCGGCGAGCAACATCAGGCCATTGAGTCCCCTCACGGAACCATGCTTCATCGGGGAGATCCCTCGTTGCAGCAGATCAGCAGAGGTCAAGGCACAGGGCGTGCAGAAACTGATCTTTGGTGTCGCTTCCGGGTAGATGGCAGCCGTGGCCGCTGCGAAGGTGACGACGCGCTCGACTCCAAAGGAAAGGGCAGCAGACATCACTCTTCGGCAGAGTGCCATGCCGCCAAGTTGGGGTTGACGCTCGGGAAGGAAAAGCACCAGATCATGTTCCCCACCCGTGATCACTGTTCGAAATGGAAGTCGAGGAAGTGGTCCTGGGAAACTGATCCCATCACGAACAAGGATGTCTTCGATCTCGAAGCTGGGGTCTGGCACAACAACTTCGGCATGATGGGATTGAAAAAGAAAATCCAGTTGTTGGATCACATGAGAAGCGACTCCGCCTATTCCCGGCCATCCAACAACGAACCACGGGCTCTTCAGTCCATGATTTTCGTTACGGAGCAATGAGTTCGACGATCCCATATGGAACTCTGAATTAGTCATTCGACTTCCGATTCAAATAATCTGCACCGTCCGATTTTTTGCACCGATGCCCCAGCAGGATGGCCGCGACTACGTGCGCATCTCGAACATTAATAAAAAATAGAACCCCGCGCCCAAGCCACCATCTCCTCTGCTCAAATAGACTTGAGCCACCACCGCACATTTAATAGGCGAACACTCGGATACTACCTATCCCCAGGCATTGGACAAGGATGCAAAATGACGGGGAGGAGGTTACAGCATGATCATTGAACCTATATTGGCACTAAATCTCGGTTTATGGTCGTTTGTAGGTTTCTAGACTGTCGTGACATTCCTGTCATCGGGGCCATCCCTCAGGGAAATTGAATGCTGAATAGCGTCGTCGTGACCCACATCAATATCAACAATTGTAGCGATCTGTATCGATACAACATCTCTACAGGAGATCGCGTTTCTCCCTGCACGAGAATCTTGTACTGGTATTGCCAGAGCCCGGCGAGCACCGGCGGCAGACTCCACCACCATCGCTCGGCGTAAAACGGTGCGATCCTGAAGCAATAATCGAAATACAAAATAGCGACTAGTACCACCTGAATCCGGATTGCCCTGGTCATACCCACAACTGAATACCACTGCAAACTCCGACGATGATCGGTGGAGAGATCCAATCTCAGCTCAGCCATGCGCTTTCCCAGGGCAAGCAACAGGGCAATCCCCGTCCCCCCTACCAGGAGGCTTGCACTCGGAGTCGCTTCCAGCAACGCACACCCGTAGAGAATCCTCAGAAAAAAGAACGCACCGATCAGCAGCAAGTCGATGATCGGAAGTTCTCGACCCCACAGCGAATAGGCCAGATTCAGGCCCAGATAGGCCCCGGCGATGGCCACGACAGAGCCCCACCCTGTCACCAGTGACAGCAACAGGAACGAGACGATGACGAGCGATAAACTGATCAGGAGGGCCACACGAGGGTTGATTTCCCTCGCAGCGATCGGCCTCATTTGCTTTTCGGGGTGAACTCTATCGCGATCCTGATCGACGACATCATTGAAGGCATAGACTGCGGAGCTGATCAGCGAAAACGCCACCAGCCCCAGCAGGAAGTCAAAGGCAGCCGGAGTGATCCCAGCTGCCATGGCGTAGGGAACCGGTAGCAGGATGAACAGGTTCTTGATCCAGTGTTGCGGCCGCAGCAATCTCAGATACGGCATCGCAATCCCCTCCTCTGCCCCTGAGAAACCCACCTCCCACACCGACGAGGGGTCCCACGGCCACCGATAGACACTACCATGGAGAGACTGAATTCCTGGCCAATTCAGGGGAGCCCAGATGACCGTTCCAGATGAAGAAGAAGCGGACTTGCAGTCCCCTGCGCAACTGATCGACCACGCGCTCGGGCTTGGATTCCATGCGCTAGGAATTGCCCAGGCAGGTCCGTCTCCTCATGCTCAACATTTCCTGGAATGGGTCAAGCAGCGTAGATACGCATCGATGAACTGGATCACGAAAGATGTTGATCGTCGAATCGATCCCCGGAAATCCCTGGAAGGTGCCCGCAGCATCCTCGCGGTCAACTTGCCTTACTCCAGTGAACCGGCCGTCGGACCAGACGGAGGTAAGATCGCCCGGTATGCGACGGGCAGGGACTATCACAAGGTGATGCAACCGCTGCTCGAACAACTGTGCCAGTACATCTCCGAGCAAAAGAAGTGGCGGACCTGGTGGACGGTCGATACTTCACCTCTGCTTGAGCGAGACTGGGCAGAACTATCAGGGCTCGGTTGGATCGGAAAGAACGGAGTCGTCATCAACCGACAGATTGGCAGCTATTTCTTTCTCGGTACCATCGTCACCGACCGCCCCTACCAACCTACACCCTCGGCGATGAACCACTGCGGCAGCTGCACCGCCTGTATCGATGCCTGTCCGACAGACGCCCTGGTGGCTCCATACACCCTCGATGCCAATCAGTGCATCTCCTACTGGACCATCGAGCACCGTGGCACGCTGCCCGAAGAGGCGCGCTTGCACGAGTGGCTATTTGGCTGCGACATTTGCCAGGAGGTCTGCCCCTGGAACTCCAGAGCTGGCAGGATCAGACCCGAACTCCACCCTCAGTTGCAGCCTCGTGATCTCCCTGCCGATCCCGAGCAGGTCGCCAACATGAGTCATCAGGAGTGGCTCGATCACTATGCAGGTACAGCCGTGACCAGGGCCGGACATGAAGGCCTGAAACGAAATGCCAGGAAGATACTCGAGGAAAGGGCCGAGATTCCTCGATGACCAGCCGGCCGGGCCCTCGACAGATCGTTCGCGCTTCTCTCGCCTTCCATGGTGCCATGGGAATCCTCGCCTGGATCGGAATCCAGCTGTCCGATCAGCCCCACCCGTTCCAGCAGTCTCCTGAGCAACTTCTGGGCGGACTCGCCACCGGCATCGGCATCGGATGCTGCGCGGCAGCCATCTCGCTGCTGCTGGGCAAGGTCTGGTCGCAAGCGAAAGAGTTCGAAGACCGACTCTCCCAGATCTTCGAGGGTTGCACGGCGATGGAAGTGCTGCTGCTGGCCCTGCTCTCCTCGGTCGCAGAGGAACTCCTGTTCAGAGCCTTGTTGCAACCACTGCTGGGATTGCTGCTGACCAGCGCGCTGTTTGGTCTGGCTCACTGGACCGGAGATCGCCGCCTCTCTGCATGGCCCTTGTTCGCCATGCTGGCGGGACTCGCACTAGGTTTGGTGGCCAACTGGCAACCTGCGGGACTTGCCGGGGCCATCGGAGCCCACTTTGCATTGAACTGGGTCGGATTGACCCGCCTCAGTCGTCCATCATCGGCTCCACATGTTGATCCCGCCGGTTGACAGTCACCCCTCCCCGACCGACGATGACGATGACCTTGAGGAGACCTCGATTGCACCATCGTGGGCGTCAACCATCGTGGGCGTCATGGGGCGGGCGAAACCCGATCGAAATTTCGGATGGATCCACGACCTGGGAAGCGATCCCCGGTCAGTTTCAATTCTGAGTCGCCAGGTACTGAACGACTCCAACTGGTCATTTGCTGCTTCAGAGGTGGTTTCGCTGGCGAGCGGAGAGGAATGCCGATGGGCGTGAAACGAATTGATCCGGATCGTGCCAATGAACTGCTGAACTCGGACCAGGATTATGTCTACATCGATGTCAGGATGCCCGAGGAGTTCTCCCAGGGACACGTCCCCAATGCTCGTAACATCCCCGTGATGATCCGTGGAGACGGAGGAGTGGGCATCCGCATGAATCCGGAATTCGTCGACTCCGTCTGTGCGGAGGTCCAGTCGGACTGCCGAATCATCCTGGGTTGTCAGAAGGGCGGAAGATCTCAGAAAGCTGCAGATCTTCTCACTGCAGTGGGTTTCACGAACCTGCATGACATGAGGGGTGGATTCATCGGTGAGACAGATGTGCTGGGTAATGTCACATTCCCTGGCTGGTCTTCACGGGGACTTCCCACCACTCGTCGCTAGGGCTACCAACATTCCTCTTGCAGGCCAAGTCTGAAGTCATCTCAGGGGAGAAGTGGTGTTCATTTTGTGTTTCCTCCGCTAGTATCTTGAACAGTCGCCCCTCCACCTTTCGATATTTTCAAAGATGAAAGTTGGTCGCCATGACTGAACCATCCAGTGCAAATCCCAATCAGCAATTGTGGGAGAAGGGTGACTTCACTGCCATTGCAGAAGCCTTCATGCGCGAGCCTGGTGCAGCCCTTGTAGACTCGCTCGGTGTGACCGCTGATATGCGAGTGCTCGACCTCGGTTGTGGCGACGGAACAACGGCCCTGCCACTGGCCCAGCACGGCGCAGATGTGCTGGGGATCGACATTGCAAGAAACCTGGTCGATGCCGGCAACGCACGTGCCCAGGCGGCAGGTCTCGAGAACCTACGCTTCGAAAATGGTGATGCGAGCGATCTGACCGGTGTGCCTGACGATGCCTTCGACCTGACGATTTCCATCTTCGGCGCCATGTTCTGCCCTGAGCCACTCGATGTGGCCCGAGAAATGGTCCGCGTCACGAAGCCAGGCGGTCGCATCGTCATGGGCAACTGGATCCCAAACGATCCGACCTCATTCGTTTCCGATGTGCTGAAGATCAGCAGTGCATTCACTCCGCCTCCTCCCGAAGGATTCATCAGCCCGATGCTCTGGGGAGTCGAGACGAATGTCCTGGAGCGGTTTGGAAGTGCCGGCATAGAAGCGGACCGGATCTCCATCGAGAAAGACACCTTCCAGTTCACTTCCGCCAGCCGGGGCCCTGATGACTGGGTGAGCATCATGAGGGACCACTACGGGCCAACGATGAACGCCTACGAAGCGGCAAGTGCCTCCGGCGATGAAGCCGAACTCCACCGACAACTGACAGATTTGACAACCACTCACAATCTTGCGTCCGAGAAAGCCATCCAGATCCGCGCCACCTATTTGCGGGTGACGGTGCAGGTGTAACCCACCCTTCTGTCCGGGTGCTTGTGAGCGAACGAAACGACCCGGCTTCAGGTCTACTGCCGCTTCATGATCGGTGCAAATATCCTACGAGATATCCATCCCACGAGTCCTCTCGGCGCCAACCCCTGGAGCATCAGCAACATCCGGTTTCGAAGCCCCGGGACGATGATGGCGCGGCCCCGAGCCAGCCCTATCAATGCTTGCCTTGCCACCTCTTTCGACGACATGCTTCCTGACCGGATGTCTCTCTCATCGATTCCTGCCGACTGAAAGAATGCCGTGCGGGTCACCCCTGGAGCGAGTAAGGAGACACTGACTCCCATGCCTGCCAGCTCCCAGCGCAGCCCTTCGGCAAATCGATGGACGAATCCCTTGGTCGCTGAATAGACACACATTCCAGGTCCGCCGGCCCATCCCGCGAGCGATCCGACCATCAGTATGGCTCCGTGCTGACGTCTCAGCATGCCGGGCAGGATGGCTCGGGTGAGTAATACCACTGCGTCGCAGTTGAGCCGGATCATCGAGGTGATTCGCTGCGCATCCTCCTCGCCCTCGAACACACCTCCGAGTCCCACCCCCGCATTGTTGATCAGCACATCGATCTGCACCTCTTCGAGGCGCTTCAGCAATGCATCGAGTTGATCGGGGCATGCTAGATCGACCGATTCGGTGCGCGTCTCGCTGTGACAACCAGCAGCGACTTCCTCCAGCCGCCGGTTGTTACGGCCGATCAGGATCATCTGCTGTGGGCCGTGGGTATCGAGTTGCTCGACCAGATCTCGCCCGATGCCATCGCTGGCACCCGTCACGAGAATCGTCTTTTCCGAGAAGTAGGTCACAGATTCAATTCCCTTCCTCCGAGGCAGTGATCGCCTCGATGAGCACTTCCTGGCAGATGCGAGTCGCTGCTGCTGAACCCCTCTCATCGAGGCAGTCTTGACAAAAAAGTGCCCCTGCGAGATTCTGAGTGTACGCCGATGGGAGAGACGCACGGACCACTTTGATTTCCATCATGATCCCATGGGAGTCCGTGATCGCAATGTTCACGGCTCTCCCTGGACTATTACTGGCTGAACTTGCCAGCGCCTCCTCTTTTCGGGATGCGTGGGCGCAATCGAACTGGATCGACATGGTGGTGGTGCTCGGTCTGTTATCGGGCGTATTCACCGGTGTCGGTGTCGGCTTTTATCGATCCACCGCACTCCTACTCGGATCCACCATCGGCCTGCTGCTGGCGGGTCAGTTCTCCGTTGCCCTGTCGATGACCCCACTCTTCTCATCGATCCGGGCAGACATGGGTCCGCTGGCGAGTCAGGTGCTGGCAGGCCTCGCCATCTTCTGCAGTTGTGCCGGAGTCGCCTTCTTGACCACCATGATTCTGCGCTCCTTTTTCGACCAGACGCTTCGCATCTGCGACAACGTACTGGGCGGACTGATGGGCATCTCACTCGCTGGCATCCTGCTGGGGGTTGGCTTCCTCGGCGTCTTTCAGTGGCCCGATAGCCGCCTCCATCAACCGATCCTGAGTTCCCTCAGCGGTCCCTCCATCACGGAATGTACTCGACAACTGGGACGCTTCTTCCCCAGTCAGTTCAGGGAACGATTCGACATGGCACTGAAACGACCGACACTGGGAGATGGAGTGCTGGCGATATCGGGCGATCCTCCCCGATCTGACCCCCGCGACTGACCGCTGCCATGATTCCCCCTGGGCCACGAGCGTGTACCCTGGGTAGCAACTGTTTCGAGGATCCCCCCTACGAAAGGTGCAGATGGTGCTGCAATTCTCAAGAGTGCTGCTGATTCTGTGCTGCTGGTTGCCCCTCTCTCATCACACGGTTCAAGGTGCTCAGGCGGGGCAAGAGGCCACTCCCGCCGATGCAGAGAAGGTCACGCTCACGGCTCTCGATCAGATCTACCAGCATTACTGGGAGGGGCTGCTCGCCGACAATCCGCTGATGGCCTCACGTCATGGCGTCGAAGAAGCGGATTTCCTGTTGCCTCGAGGCGGCCCAGCGCAGATCCAGCATGACCTCGATTTCAATTACATGATTCTACAGAACATCCGCGCCCTCGACCTGACGACCATCTCCGTGGCTGCAAGGCAGCAGGCTCAGATGTTGACCCGGATGCTGGATACCCACATCGAGGGAATCCGCATCGGACTGCAATACACACCCATCAATCAACGAAGAGGTCCGCAGGTCTGGCTTCCGATGCTGGCGAGTCAGATGACCTTTGACGATGTCAGAGACCACCAGGCGTACCTTTCACGGCTAGGACAGGTTCCCCGGGTGCTCGAAGAAACCGAGCAGATGTTGCGCAAGGGGACCGAACTCGGATTTGTACCGCCACAGGTGACACTCGAGGGAGTGCTCGAGCAGCTCTCATCTCAGATCGAACCAGAGGTGGAAGCGACCCTCTTCTTCGATCCGTTTCGCTCGATGCCAACCGGCATGGCACAAGAAGATCGCGTCGCTTTGCGAAAACGCGCCATCGAGGTGATCCGCGAACAGGTTCAGCCCGCCTTCAAGAAGTTCAGGGAATATCTCGAAACGGAGTACATTCCCGTCGCCAGGAGTACCTTCGCCTGCCTCTACTTCCCGACCGGCAATGATTACTACGGACACTGTATTCGTCGTCACACCACGACCCATCTCAGTGCCCAGCAGATCCACAAGAAGGGCCAGCTCGAGGTCGCCAGGATCAGGGCCGCAATGGAACTGATCATCACTGAAGTCGACTTCGAGGGTGACTTCGCTGCCTTCGTTCAACATCTGCGCACCGATCCGAGCTTTTATCACGATGATCCAGCGGATCTGCTGCGTGGATATCGGGACATCTGCAAGCGTGCCGATGCGATGCTGCCACGACTGTTCGGAAAATTACCCAGGGCTCCCTATGGAGTGCGTCCGATCCCTGACTTTGAAGCCCCCCGCTCCACCACTGCCTACTACCGGTCCCCTCCACCCGACGGAAGCCAGCCCGGCTGGTTCTATGCCAACACCTTCGACCTCCGGAGTCGTCCCATCTACGAGATGGAAGCGCTGGCGCTGCATGAGGCTGTTCCCGGGCACCACCTTCAGCTGGCGCTGCAGAACGAACTGGAGGGTCTGCCCAGCTGGAGAACCACGACCCACTTCACGGCATACATCGAAGGCTGGGGGCTCTACTCCGAATCTCTCGGCGAGGCGATGGGCTTCTACCAGGATCCCTACTCTCGATTCGGCCAGCTCTCTTACGAGATGTGGCGAGCGCTGCGGCTGATCGTCGATACCGGAATCCATGAACTGGGTTGGTCTCGCAAACAGGCGATCGATGTGATGCTGGAAAACTCAGCGTTGACTCGCAAGAACGTCGAGGCCGAGGTGGATCGCTACATCTCCTGGCCGGGACAGGCTCTCGCCTACAAGATCGGAGAAATGGAGATCCAGGATCTGGTACGGGGTGCGCGCACCCGACTGGGCAGCCAGTTCAATATCCGCGAGTTTCACGATCACCTGCTGGCAGAAGGCTCGATGCCCCTCGATATCCTGCGGGATCGGATGGAACGCTGGATCGTGGCTCAACTCGAGAGCCAGAATCGATCGGACGCTGCTGTATCGGAGGAATGATCCACCCGATGCAGATCATCTCGAGAAGGTGAGGCTCTGACCATTGTCTGCCGACGACAGCGACAGCAGGAAGTCGACTGCTGGTTTTGCCCAGAGATCCGGGTCGATCGCCTGGCTCGCCTCACTGGCTCCAAACGCCACCGCCAGCATCCGGGTATCGACCACACCCGGAGACAGCGACACCGCGCACAGTCCTGCCGGGAGGTCCTGGGAGATGGCGCCGATCAACCCCTCGACGGCGTACTTCGAGGCACAGTAGGGAGCGACACCTGCAGACGTGGATCGTCCCCAACCTGACGAGAGCGCCACGAAAGTGCCTCGCCCCTGCTCGATCATCCCAGGCAGAAAAGCTCTCGCCGTATTCGCCACTCCCTTCACATTGACATCGATGACGGCGTCAAACTCCGCTGCGCCGACCTCCCAGAACGCACCGGGCTCGTTGATCACCCCAGCATTGGCGATGATCAGATCAGGGTTCATCCCGACAGCCAACAGATCCCTCGACCAGCGAGCGACCTGACCATCATCGGAGACATCGACGCCACGAAATCGAGGATCTGTGCCGAGTTGGCTCATCGATTCCTCGCTACGAGAACAGCCGCCGACGTCATATCCACGCTGGTTGAATTCAGTGACGAGGGCGGCTCCGATACCGCGGCTACACCCGGTCACGATGACGCTTCGGGACATCTTCTCTCCTAGTGCATCCTGGCTTCGATCGGATGCTGCGCGATCAGGTCCGCTTCCAGGTGGGCGACCTCTTCGATTCTGCGACGGACCTGATCGGGAGCACACACCTCCATCGCAAGGTCGCGAAAGGTCTCCCAGTGGCGACTCTCGGCCTCGGCGAGCCTCTGATAGAACCGTGCCAGATCTCGCTCATCGCTGTCGTCGCCATCGAGCGCTGCTGCCAGTACTCGGAAGCGCTCACAACTGCGCGCCTCGACGAAGGCGTTCAGAATCAGATGATCACCCACATCTCCCAACCCCTGCCCCTTGGCGCAGACAACCGTTCTGAGGCGTCGCACATATTCGTCGGGCTTCGGCGCGCCGAGCGCGACTCCTCGCTCGCGCAGCAGATCCGTGACCTGCCTGAAATGAAGCAACTCTTCCTGGGCGAGCGCAATCATCGGCCGGCTCAGGAAGTCGTGATCGGGGAAGCGAGCGATCATGCCGAGTCCGGCGCTGGCCGCCTTGAACTCGCACCATGCATGATCCCTCAACACTTCATCGAGTTGCTCGAGAGCCAGCGATGCCCACTCCTGGGGGGTCTCGCAAACCAGCGGCAGCCCGTTGAGAAATGACATCTTCTCGCTCCCCTTCGTCCGTGGCTCTCCATCTCAACGGTCTCCTGGCCAGAAGCCACCCGGTCGATCCTACTGACTCTGCTCGAAGTAATAGGCCTCTGGATCACGCGCCAGCGGCCTCGGCAATTCAGGCGGTCTGCGCAATCCGCCGTGCTGTTCGGGGCTTGCGGGACGGGCCAGGGCCAGCCACCGACGATGCACCTCTCGCGACTTGGCTGTATCTACCACCACATCTGCATACTGATCGGTGGCATCTGCACGGGCGAGTCTGACCTTCTGGTGCCAGCAGTGCATCCCCGAGACCGGATCGGTCTGAACCCCGAATGCCATGTTCTGATGGACTCCGGATTCTTGCCACCAGGTCCGCTCGCTATCCGGGTCTTCGCTGACGTAGGATTCTGCGCCGAGCACCTGGCGCATCCGGATACGACCATCGGGAAGGTCCTCGAAGCGCACCGTTGCGCAGCTCCACCGCATTTTCGACGCACTTTCTGGCTTCCAGCGCCCCATGTGATGAGAGCAGGCCAGCACTCCCGGCCGGAGTCCGTCGGTGACCCGAGCCCGATTGACAAAATGACCGATCTCGGTCTCGATCCTCACCAGCGATCCATCTTCGATGCCGTGATGATCCGCATCATCCGGGTGAATCCAGACGGGATTTGCGTGTGATATCTCCGTCAGGTGCTTCGAGTTGGCGGATCTGGAGTGAATCATCGTCGGCAGTCGAAAGGTCGGTACCAGTACGAAGGTGCCACTGTCAGGATCGAGATGGTCGGGTCCAACATGACTCATCGGTGCTGCAGGGAGGGCCATATCGGCGAATCCCCACTCCTTCAACAGATTCGAGAACACCTCGACCCTTCGGCTTCGGGTCGGAAAGCCCTCGCGGATCGCACCATCGACGGCCACCCCGACCACCTTGCCATCGATGGTGGCAACGGAGGTGATGGGATCCACCACCACGCTGGATCCCTCGGCAACCTCGACCCGTTTCTCGTGGAGACGCAGGGTTCCTTGTGGCAGTTCAAACGCACCCACCCGGGACATGTATTCGAAGGGATCCATCCCCATCTCGGCGGCCTTCTCGGGTAATCCCGGGATGTCGTTCTCGAACATGTACCTGTACTGCTCCTCGACCGTGATCTTTTCGCCAGTCCTGTAGGGAGACTCGAAGTGCTTGCGGATCCCCAGAGCTCCATCCGGGTCGATTCGCCACGACAACTCGATCCAGAACTCATCTTCTTCCCAGACCTCACCCGGATTGAATTCTCGGGTGTCCTCGCATGTTTTTCCTTGCAGCCTGGCGAGGGTCCTCAGAACAGGCTGCCGGAAAGAGATCCAGCGGCTATTGTGCGTCTCCTGACTCTGGACATCGTGCCGCTCCGTGGAGTGGCCCATCGGCAGTACTAGATCGGCAAACAGGGCAGTCTCGTTCCAGGTCGGGGTCATCGCGATGTGAAGACCGACCTTGTCCTCATCTCTGAGCATTCGCATCCACGACATCCCATCCGGGAAGGTCCAGACCGGATTGAAAACGCGAGTGAAATACACTCCGATCTTGCCGACACCATCCTCGACCAGGTGCGGAAGCAGATGGCTCATCTCGTAGAACGATGTCGGATACTGTCTCGGCCAGATCAACTCGTTCCATCTCTTGCCGTGCTCCGGGTTCGAGAAGAAGGCAGGCTTCAACTTGTTCCATCCGGCTGGCGATGTGCCCCCCTCCTGCCCCAGAGCTCCCGTGAAGGCGGTCAACAGTGCCAGTGAGCGAGCGATCTGCCACCCCCCGAGGTTACCGCTGGCCGCACTCCTCCAGATGTGGCAAGCCATCCTCGGTCCCGCTCGTTCGATCTCGTCAGCGAGAGTTTGAATGCTCCCTGCCTCGATATCTGAAAGTTCTTCCGCCATCTCCGGGGTCCACTCTTCGAGGTGCTCGGCAAATCTCTCGAGAAATCGAGTCAGCGTCGGAGAGTCAGAAGGATGCAACTCCTGCATGTAGCCGCGCCAGTCGATCCAGTTCTCGACAAATTCGAGATCGATCTTACGCTCGACGATCAGCAGCCGCAGTACCGCAAGCAGTACAGCCCCTTCTGTTCCGGGGCGCGTGGCAAGCCAGAGATCTGCCTTGGCTGCGGTGTTCGAGAGGCGTGGATCGAGCACGACGATCCTGGCACCTCTCTGCTTCGCCTCGATGATTCTCTGAGCGTGTGGATTGAAATAGTGCCCCGACTCGAGATGGGCACTGATCAGCAGGATCAACTGGGCATTCTCATGGTCGGGAGCCGGTCGATCGTAGCCCCACGTCAACTGGTAGCCACATCGAGCCGATGCGGAGCAAACCGTGGTATGACTGTTGTGCCCGTCGACTCCCCACGCTTGCAGCACCCGCTCCATCGACCCTTCATGTCCTGGGCGACCGACGTGATACATCACCTCGTCATGTCGCTCTTGCTGTAGCAAGCCTCGTATCTTCTCGGCGATGGTGTCGAGAGCCTCATCCCAGGAGATCGGTTCAAATCCACCCTCGCCACGGGCCCCCTTTCTGACCATCGGTTGAAGGATTCGGTCCGGATCGTTGATCTGATTGAGAGTCGCCGGCCCCTTGGCACAGTTTCGGCCGCGACTTCCCGGATGCAGCGGATTGCCCTCGATTCGGACAATCTTTTCCTCATCGACATCGATGGTGGCGAGCAGTCCACAGCCCGCCTCGCAGTTGAAACAGGTGGTCGGGATCATCGCCATGCGACGCGCACGTCGTGAGGCATCCAGTTCCTCCACCTCGAGCCAACGATCGAAGGGCGGGTAATCCTGGAGATCTTCGCCGTAGCGAGATGGCGGAAGCGACTTCTTCTGCCTCGGCACCAGCCCCATCTCGACGGCGACCTTCTCGATCCAGTTCTGCTTTGAACTCATATCGCTCCTCAGGCCAACGGGAGGCGCTGAGGCGCCTCGACCCACAGATGTTCCCAGATGGCGATGCCCACCAGTGCCAGCAGTCCGGAACAGATATGTGTCAGTTCTGCTGCCGGCAGTCCCCACAGCAGCATCAGCGGCACGATTCGCCCGACACCGATCGCCCCACCCAGCAGCCACCAACCTCTCGCCCCCAGGGTCATCGATCGCGAGGCGAGACGTGCGGCCTCGGTCGAGTGCTTGCCGAACACCTCGAGCAAGATGAAGGGCAGTTCGATCAGAAGTGCCATGGCCAGTACACCATGCAAGTCGCTCAGTGCCACGGGACGGATCAGCAAGAGCACAGCAGCACCGGCGACCAGTGCCTGGAAGCCGAGGTGAATCGGCGACCATGCCGACTGCCACAGATCGCGGCCCTTCGCCTGACCGAACAGCCAGCCGGTATAGACGGCGACAAAGGTGCCACCGAGGCCGCCCAGAGCTAACAACAGCAACCCCACCCACGAATCGGTGGGATTCCCATGCCACCAGCCGAGTGTCACCACACAGCCGAAGAAGGTGATCCCGTATGCACCTCTCACCAGCCACGAGGACCATTGCGGTCGCAGCAGCACCCAGAGAAATCGTTCCGGTCGCTTGAGATCGGAGACCAGTAGCACTCCCGTGACGGCGAGAAAGAGCAACGCAACGATCCACCCCAGACCGATCGATTCATCGATGAGCGCACGGCGTTCGAACGGCACCAACATCGCCGGTACCATCACCACACCCGCAGCGATCGACTTGGTCCACAGGTAGGCACTCACCTTCCAGCCCCAGCTGGCGGCGTGGCGCTGGTGGATGTCGTAGGTTCGATGGGGAGCTCCTCGTTGAAGTGCCGGCTCCATTCCCTCGGGAGGATCGGTGGCATCTCGAGGACGCTCGCCCCAGAGGGTTCTGACGCTGCGCTGGCTCGCCAGTGGATCGAGGGCCTCTCGATGCCCCTCGATGTAAAAGATCTTGGGACCGGTCCCCTTCTCTGGCTTTCGCACCATCGTCGGTTCCCCGGCCACGAGCCGTGCGATCCGGCTACCGGGATCGGCCAGATTACCGGTGATGATGGCGTTGGTCGGACAGACCACCGCACAGGCGGGCTCGCGACCGGCATCGACCCGGTGAGAACAATAGTTGCACTTGGTAGCCGTTCCCGTTTCCGGATGGATGTCGATGGCATCGTAGGGACACGCCTGCATGCACGCCTTGCAGCCGATGCAGCGGCTGGAGTCAAAATCGACGATCGCGTCCTGGCGCACCGTCAGGCTCGCAGTGGGACAGATCTCGACACAGGGGGCATTCTCACAGTGGTTACATCGCAGGACATGGAAGGAGCGCTCTGCGCGAGGATGCACTCCCTTCTCCAGATACTGGACCCAGGTCTTGTTGACGCCGACCGGATCAGAATGCTCCGTCTTGCAGGCGACCGTGCATGCGTGGCAGCCGATGCAGAGCCGATTGTCGATGACGAATCCATAGGAGAGTTCATTGCGGGAATCCATTTTCTGAATCTAACTGCCGGAACCGTCCCGGGCCACGACTCTCCCCGGGTTGACCTGGACTTCTTCAGGCCTCAGGTTGGGGTGGCAGCGAGAACTTCGGCCCCCCCCTGTGAGGGACCTGTCGGAGCGGCTCTGCCACGTCAGATCGGCCGCGAGCAAGGAGCATGTCGTTTGAATCGAATCTTCCTCGGTACTGAACACGACGCACTGGAGTGCGCCGCAGCCAAGATGCTCGAATCTGCGCCGCCATCTGCCGGCGGCGGCCCTTTCGATCTCAGAGAACTGATCGTTCTGATTCCTGGTCGCCAGGCGGGAAGACGATTGCGCCGAGTCCTGGTGCAACAGGCCGACGCCCTCGGTCGAGGACTTCTGCCCCCTCGCATCTCGACCCCGGGTCATCTGGAACCACTGGTCTGCGCTCCCGATCAGCCGTTCGCAACGGCGCTCGAGGACCGGATCGCCTGGATCCGGGCGCTCAGATCTTGCCCTGCCGACCTGCTCGCGACCATCGGACTCGAATCGGCGGCTCTCGGTGCATCCGCGCTGCTGGCCCTGGCACGGCTTCTCTCGAGGCTCAGTTCGGACCTGCGCAGAGAAGGGGTCACCCTCGGTCAGGCCGCCGAGACGACCGCTCGAAACGACCCCAACGCCGCACTCCGTCTGCGCACCGTCGAGCGGATCGAGGCGATCCGTTCGGCCAGGCTGCGCGAACTGGGTCTCACCGACACCGGTGAGTTTTGCTCGAATCCAGCGAGGCAGGACCAGCGCATCATCCTGTTGGGAATCCTCGAGATCCCCGCGCGGATGCGGCAGTGGTTGCAACAGAATTGCCAGGCCCAGGCGTGGATCGATGCAGATGAGGCCATGCAACACCGCTATGACGAGTTCGGCTGCCCCATCCCCGACCAGTGGGAATCCCTCGATGGCCCGGCACCCGCCGAAATGGTCGTGGCCGACGATCCCCGGTCACTGACCGCGGCGTTGCTGCAACAGATTCATCAGCACTCTTCAGACTCTGCCGAGGCGCAGATCACCATCGGACTGCTCGACCAGAAACTCTCGCCCTGGCTGCTGGAAGGATTCCGCCGCTCGGGAATCCCGCTCCACGTCGCCGCGGGAACTCCCCATGCCGAATCCTCGTGCGGGCGACTGCTGGCAGACCTCCACTCCGCTGTCGAATCCCTCTCTCGACGCTCGGTGGCGGCACTGGCCAGACACCCTGCCATCCATATCCGGTTGCCCGGACTGACACTCAAGGGCGGCAGGGAACTCGAACCCATCGAATCCATCGATCGCTGGTCATCGAGAAGGCAACCGGTCCAGGCCAGTGATCCACTTGCTCCCCCGGCTGTCGAGTTCATTCGCAAGGCGATCGAGCCCTTACGCACCGACGCTGGCAACTGTTCAGACCGAGTGCAGCAACTTCTACAGTGTTTCTTGGATCTGGTCGGATCTGGTGACACCGGTCAACCATCCCTTCCAGCATCGGGTCTCGACGGGTTGATCTCTGCGGTGGAAAAGTTGAGTCGCATCGGGGATCGTGACGAAGATCCGCTCTCTGGTAGCGATGCCATCGCCTTGATCATCGACTTGCTCGAGGAGTCTGCGATACCGGATCGACATCAGAACTCAAGTATCGGCTTGCTCGGTTGGCTGGAACTCTCCTTCGATTCTGCCGATGTATTATTGCTGACCGGCGCAACCGAAGGACAACTCTCGCCCGCGCCATCGGGCGACCCGCTGCTTCCTCACGGTGTCCGTCAGGAACTGGGACTTCCTGGAACTCGCGAGGTGGGAGCCAGGGATAGCCACCTGCTCCATGTGTTACTCGATGGCCGCCGCAAAACCATCGTCGCCCTGTGTGCCCGTAGCGGTGAAGGCGATCCGCTGCTTCCCAGTCGATTGTTGCTGCAAGGAACGGATGGCCTCGATCGGCTGGCCCACTTTCTGGATCGAAAGAAACGGTACCGCTATCACCTCGGCGAGCCAGAACAGGTTGCAAACAGTCCGGATTCGCTCGGCGCACCGAGGAGTGTGCTGCTACCACCCCCTGAGACCATCGCCGTCACTTCTTTTTCCGACTACATCGAAGATCCTGTGCTGTTCCAGATGAACAAGGTGCTGCGACTTCGGGATTGCCACGACCGCGATCGACAGTTGAATCCTGCGGATTTTGGATCGTTGATCCACAAGGTGCTCGAATGCTATGGCCTGGATGTCGAACTTCGAGCCCTGACCGATGAAGACCAGATTCGTGACGCACTGCACCAGTTGCTCGATCGATACAGGAGTCGGAAGATCGCAGATCCCGCCAGAGCCGCCGTGCTGGTCCAGCTGGAACAGGCGAGAGCACGCCTCGATGCATGGGCTTCTCTTCAGGCCCACCAACGAGCCCAGGGTTGGCGGCTGGTCGACGCAGAGATCGACCTGGATTCCACGAGATGTCGCATCCAGGTTCCTGAGGGTGAAATGGGGCTGTCGGGTCGTATCGATCGCATCGACTACAACGAGCAGACTCAGCGCTGGCGACTCCTCGACTACAAGACAGGAGACTCCGGCAAGACCCCGGAGCAGGACCATCGGAGGGGACCCAAGAATTCGAAGTCATGGGTAAAACTACAGTTACCCCTCTATCTTCAATTTGCCCATCAACTGGAAATCGATGGGTTGACGCGCCAATCCGAGATGGAAACTGGCTTCTGCTTGCTTCCTGCCAGTCCAGAGGAGACCCGCATCGAGATCGCGACGTGGAGTCCGGAAGACCTGGAAGTCGCTCGTGAACTGTCCGAAGCGACCGTCTCCGAGATCCTCAGCGGCACGGAACAACCCCTCTCGGTGCTGAAGACCCCGTGGCAGCGAGCATTCGCCGGAACCACCGTCGAATCGGCATCCCGCCTCGATGGAATCGCCGACAAGGATGATGAAGAGGGGTCCCGATGACCTTTTCACCTCACCTGCTGATCCGAGCCAGCGCTGGTTCCGGCAAAACACACCAGTTGACCAGCCGCTTCATCGGATTGCTGACCAGCGGTGAGGACCCCGCTGGGATCCTCGCAGTGACTTTTACACGTCGTGCTGCCGGGGAAATCATGGAGCGGGTGCTACTTCGGATGCTGAGCGCGACGAGGGATCCAGAGCCACTGAAACAACTGCAAGACTCGCTCGTCGAAGCCGGTTTCGGGCGAGCCACTTCCGAGCAGATCGAGATCGCCCTCAGAGGACTCGTCGACCAGTTGCATCGTTGTGGAGTCTCGACGCTGGATGCATTTTTCGCACGGCTTGCGATCGCCCATACCTTCGAGTGCGGGCTACCCCCCGGCTGGACCATCCTCGAAAAAGACCAGCTAGAAGCGGTGCAGGCGGCTGCCATCCAGCAGATCCTGGCGGACGGCGGCCAGGCCAAGGCGCGAATCTTGATGCACCGGCTGAGCCGTGGCAAAGCAACGAGTCAGGTGGCGGATCAATTGGAGCAGATCGTCTCCCATGGCCATGACAAGTACATCGAGTTCCCCTACTCGGCGTGGCAAAACCCCCAGATGAGTCCCAGGCCGGATGATGCTCGAGTTCAACAGGTGCTGGACCTCTTCAACTCGGTGACCTGTCCGCTGACGAAGGCGGGAACTCCGAAGAAGAACTGGCAAGGGGCTCTGACCCGATTGGGCACCTGGTTTGATCACCCGGATGGAGCCGATGCGCTGGGCCTGTTCAAATCAGGGCTAGCTCTGGCGGTCCTCAATGGCGAATCGAAATTCGACCGCGTCGAGATTCCCGAGGATATCTACATCTCGGTACAACTCATCATCGAGTCCGCGCGAACTCACATCGCGAGCGCGATCCGCGCCCAGAACATCGCCACCCGTGAATTGCTGGCGAGTTACGATCGATACAGAAGCATCGGGCTGCACACTCGAGGAGGCGTGGCGTTTCAGGACATTCCTCAGGCTCTGGCGGTCGCCAGCGTTCTCGCCTCCGCCGACACCATCCTGTATCGGCTCGACGCTTCGACGCGTCACCTGCTACTCGATGAGTTCCAGGACACCTCGCTGTTGCAGTTCGCTGCACTTCGCCCACTCATCGAGGAAGTCGCCAGCGATTCCGATGGGGGTCGAACGGTCTTCTGCGTCGGGGATCCAAAACAGGCGATCTATGGCTGGCGGGGAGGCAGAGCAGAGGTCCTCGACCTGCTTCAGGATTTCTTGAAACCCGGTTCGGATCAGACCCTCGACGCGTCGTACCGCTCCTCCCAGGAGATCCTCGACGGCGTCAACACGGTATTTGGTAGCCTGCCCCCTGCGGGGTGGCTCGCTACCGACCACCAGGCCATCCGTAACTGGTGCAATAATTTTCACGACCATGTCAGTGCCGCCGGGGGTCCCGGAGATGCTCCCGGGCACATCGTCCTCAAGGTCGCCCAGCAACACCCCGACCGCGAGATCGCAGTCTGTCCCTACATCGATGCCATCGATGAGGTAGAGCGCATCATCGGGATCTCGACCGAGTGCTCCATCGCCATACTGGTACGCAAGAACCAGAACATCGCCCGGATGGTAGCAGCGCTCAGAGAACGGGGAATCGATGCCAGTGAGGAGGGCGGCAACCCCCTGGTCGATTCTCCAGCAGTTGGCCGATTGGTTGCCCTGCTGGAACTGATCGAGCATCCAGGTGACTCGACGATGCGTTTTGCCGTCGCCCATTCACCACTGCCGCAGATCGCCCGGAGCATCGGCGGGTTTCCTGACGGCGACTGGCAGGATTCTCAGGTCGCCCGAGCCATCTCGGATACCCTGCGCCGCCGCATCCACGAACGTGGCATCACCGAGGCGATCGCTCCCCTTGCTGAGGGTTTGGCGCAGATCTGTTCGTCCGAGGACAGGGTCAGAATTCGCCAGATGATGGAGCAGATCCACATCCGAAGATTTCGCGGCTGCCGTCTGGAGGAATTGATCACTCACCTGCGCACCCATCACCTCTCATCCCCGAGTGGATCCAGGGTCGAGGTGATGACGGTCCATCAGGCAAAAGGCCTCGGAAGGGATGTGGTGATTCTTCCCGAACTGGCTCCCGATTGGTTCAAGGTGCTTCCCAATTTGCTCGAGCAAAGAGCGACCACTGACCCTTCGGGAGAGCGGTGGATCAGCCGTTACATCTCCAAACTGGAGCGACAGATCCTCGGTGAACCTTATCTCGAGATGAATCGCCAGGCTCGCAAGTCTCAGTTGCAGGAAGCCCTCAGCGTTCTGTATGTAGCGATGACCAGGGCCAGACGTTCCTTGATCATGATTCTCCCCGCGAAAAAACCTCCCGAAGCATCCGCTGCCCACCTGCTCCTGCATACCCTCGGAGAGGGCCAGCCCGTCACTCCGGGCGCCACTCTTTACGAGCGAGGAGATGCCGGCTGCCCGGCACTGATCTGCGGAGAGCCCGAGACGCTGTCGAAGGAGGCGAAAGTTCCGCAACTGTCGACCCCTTCGGTCGGTGTTGTTCAGACTCCTTCTCAACACTCTGCGACCTTTTCCAGCGAAGCCTCGTTTCGTGCCCGCTCGGTAGGCACCCTGGTTCACTTTGCATTCGAACAACTCGAGTGGGCTGCAGACCTACCTCCTGATATCGAGGAACTTCTTTCCAGGGAGTACCCTCGCCTGTCTCCATTCATCGAGGAGACGGTCAAATTACTCGCCGAAGCTGTGCAGGAGCCGGGACTCCGGGCAACCCTTGACCGAACTGAAACGGAGCAGAGACTCGGCAAGTGTGATGGCGATCAACTGGTGCTGGAACGAGAGGTACCTTTCTGCTGCAACACTGGAGACGACCTGTTGAATGGCATCATCGACCGATTGGTGATTCTGGAACGAGATGGGCGACCGATCGCAGCCGAGGTGATCGATTTCAAGACGGATCAGATCAACGAATCATCGCAGCAGACCGCCGAGAAACACGCGGATCAGATGGAGAGTTACAGGCTGGCAGTCTCGAAAACCTGGGGGATTGAAGCCGACAGGATCGATTGCCGTGTGTTGCTGGTCAAGAGCGGCGAACTGGTGACTCTCTAGGGACAAGAAGGATGCATCTCACAGTTGAATCCAGCATCGATGGGTATGATCCCGCATTCCGGGAAGGGAGAGGCGGGTTCAGACTGGCCCATGAAAAGATAGTAGAGCAGATACAGTCCATCGGAGATGTCCAGCAAACCATCAGCATTTGCATCTGCGGCCTCCGGGCAATCGGGAATCGCAACCTCGCCGAATACCCTTGCGATCAGGAGCATCGCATCAGCGATTCCTATTCCTTCAACGCCATCAGCCTCACCGCGAATGAAACCGGGTTCACAGGAGTCCAGCAGACCGTTTGAGTTGGTGTCATTGTTCGCTTCTGCAATATCACACTCGTCTGGAATATGATTGTTGTTGCAATCCTCTGCCATTCCCTCGAGAAACTCGCACTCATCGGGTGTGCCGTCTCCATTGCAATCGGGGTCGCAACTGTCGATGGTGCCGTTGGAATCGCAATCGGATTCACTTCCCGCCTCAAGTTCGCAGGCATCGAGCAGGCCATCACCGTCGCAATCGAGGGATCCGTCCTGACCGATCTCACACGCGTCAGGGATCAGATTCTGATTGCAATCCGTCTGGCACACATCGGGGATCTCGTCACCATCGCAATCGGTCACGAGACCTGTATCGATGGCGCATGAATCGGGGATCCCATCGCCATCGCAATCGGCAACGACTCCCTCCAGCGTGGCACAGGAATCCGGGATGCCATCCCCATCGCAGTCGATCGATAGTCCCTGCGAGATTCCGCAACTGTCTATGACACCGTCCAGATCGCAATCCTCGACCAGACCAGCGGCTATCGAGCAGGAATCCGGCTCCCCATCGAGATCGCAATCTTCATCTCCATGAACCACCAGGATGGCGTTTCCGCCGACAGGTGCCAGAGTAGAATCGAAGGGAGCACCTGAGATCACGACGCCACGATGCACGGCGATGGAACTACCCAGGAAGGAACTGGGATTCCCGGTCAGCGAATCCTCCAGCTGCCAGCTACCCTGCCAGCGATAGATGGAGACGGAGCCGGCTGGAAACGCTTCGCTACCGGTATCCGTCGGAGCACCCACCGTCAACAGGCTCCCATCGAGATCGAGAACCGCTCCGAATGCGCAGCCGCTGGCACCGGACGGTGGCAGCAGGTGAGATCCGAGAACCCAGACTTCTCCGACCCGGTGATAGTTGACCACTGCTCCCGCGTCAGGACCCGCGATGTCTGAATATGGCGACCCCAGCAACAGGTGCTGTCCCGAGATGGCGACCGAGGTTCCAAGCCGGTCACCCGGCGTCGCAGCCCCGGTGCCGACGTCAAACTCCTCGACCCAGCCATCCAGTCCTCCGGTGAACAGGAATGCTGCACCGGTGTCGGGCCCCAGAAAATCTCTACCTGGCGCTCCGATCAGCAATCGGGATCCATCCGCGAGCGAAACCGCCGTACCGAACTGATCCCCAGGAACACGATCGGTAGCGAGCAATCTCTGCTGCAACTCCCACCCCACCGCGGAGTCAAATCTCCAGAGGGTGACACAGCCGACCTGACCCTGGGCAGTCTCGAAATGCGGGCTTCCTGCAGCCAGCAGGTTGCCGTGCAGTGACAGTGCGGTGCCGAAACCGTCCCCGGGTTGACCCTGCGGGTCACTGAGGACCTGAACCTGGGTCCAGGCGAGGCGATCTCTTCGCCAGATCTCTACCGTCGCCGCGCCCGAGGCACCTGCCGCCAGCAAGTTGCCGTCTGCAGCGAGGCATGAGCCGAGCTGGCTACCCGCCTGTCCGATCAAGACTTCTTCGAGTTGATAGCCGCTCAGATTTCTCTGGAAAATTCTCACACTGCCGCTGAGAAACCCACCATCATCATCACCTACGGCTCCGATGAAGGTTCGTCCACCCGAAATGGCCACGGATCGGCCAAGATCGTCCCCTGCACTGACGCCAAATATCTCGATCTCTCCGGTTGCACATTGGCCCTGAAGCGGGCCGCTACCAGCCAGTAGAATCAGCACCACCAGAGTCCCCTGGCAGAGGATCATCAGCGGTAATCGGCTGGAGCTGGATGGCATCGAACTGTCCTTCGAGACGAGGGAAGATTCCTCCCGTGACATCGGGAGTGAAAGTTCTACCTCTATCGTCTCGGCACAGCGAATACTGTCAATCCACGCAGCACCTATAGGCTTGTGTGGGACAGGAAAGGGAGATGAAACGCTGAGGATCTAGAGA
The DNA here is from genome assembly GCA_003973385.1 of Bacillota bacterium. Taxonomy (GTDB): domain Bacteria; phylum Planctomycetota; class UBA8108; order UBA1146; family UBA1146; genus QNYK01. The sequence continues at coordinate 73,266 of QNYK01000079.1, forward strand.
GGATCTCCGAGTCGACGCGGCCAGTGGTCTTCGGGAGGCTCGGGTTCATCTTCACCGGCGGGCCGAATGTGATCCAGAAGGCCTTCTTCGACCTTGTCGTACTGGATCTTGCCGTTGATGACTGCCCACCGTACATGAGACATGTACGAAAGAAGATCACCGTCCATGATGATGAAGTCGGCATCCTTTCCCACCTCGATCGACCCGATTCGATCCGCCACTCCGAGCAGGCGCGCGGGTTCGATGGTGATCGACTCCACCGCCACCTCCTCCGACAATCCACCTCTCACGGCAAATGCAGCTTCCAGAGGTAAGTGCGACAGATCCCGGCCTGCCAGACCCCACAGGGCAATTCCTCGACTGCCCGGCATGATGGTCACTGGAACTCCATGCTCATACAGGATCCTGGCATTCTCGATACTGGATCCCCCTGCAGCCCCACGGCTCTCATCCCGGTCTCGGCGACTACGAGGAGTCAACACCACTGACGCCCTGCAGCGTGCCAGCACTCCGGGTTCGATCCATGCCTCTTCAGCTCCCTCGATGATCATCTCGAATTCAAACCTTCTGGCCAGTTCACAGATTTCACGTAGATCGTAAATGGTCGAGGCCCGGGTCAGTGCAATACTCTTGCCGGTCAGCAGTTTGCGTGCTGTGGCGAAAACCCCTCGAATCCACTTATCGTCGGGAGCTTTCGCTTCCGGGTTTTCCTTCTTGTCACTCTCGTATCGTTCCAGTTCCCTGAGATGTTCCTGGACCTTCTCGAGCGCTTCGCGGAGTTCGCGCTTCCCGGTTGGGTTCCTGCTGACATAGCTGATCGAGGTGAAGGCCTTGTTTCGAAGCGTCAGGTCGCTGACTTCGCCTCGAATCAACTTACAGACACGGCTGCCGTTCCACGTCGAGGTGATCCCTGCAGCCAGCCCCATCACCGTGCCCAGCGCAAACGGATCCTGGGTCTTTTCCGGCTCTCCTGAGCCGACAAGGCCACTGGACCGAAACGCGACAAGGCCCGGATAGAGATGGTGTCCGCTGGCGTCGATCTTTTCAGCATCCGAGGGAGCCACGATGTCTTCCCCTATGGAGATGATCTTCCCATCCTTGCACAGCACGGTTCCTCCGCGAATCACTGGACCTGTGACGGTGTGGATGGTGGCACCCACGATGACGAGGTACTCGCCACCGGGATCCTCTGGCTCCGTCTCCTCTTTCTCCGGTTCAGGCGCTGGCGCAGGGGGCGGTGGTCGACGCCCGCGCCGGCGACGGCGTGGCGGGTCCTGTGCCTCCGAGATTCCCGCCATCTGGATCCGAGATCCGCAGTTGAGCGGAATGTCGGTCACCATGAAGAAGACCGCCAGCATCACGAGAGAGGCTCTCATTTTGGGGTTCATCGGTTGTCCTCTCGATCCCAGACCACTTCTCCTGCGATGATGGTCTTCATCACCTTTGCCCCCGGCTCCAATGGGTCGGCATCGAAGAGTACGAAGTGCGGCTCCTTACCTGCCTCGACGGTACCCATACGATCTCCGAGTCCCAGCAACCGGGCAGGCTCAGCCGTGACCGAAGCGATGGCGGCCTCGCGGGTGAGGCCATATCGAACCAGTTCTGCCAGCATGCCCGGGATGTTCCTCATCCCCTCAGGGTTGTCAGTACGCGGTATCGTCACCAGAGTGCAGCCGGCACGAGACAGCGCCACAGGAATCGAAATCCTCGTATAGGTGTCGGGAAAAGCACTGAGACCAGGCGGAATCAACACCGTGGCCTTTCGCTCTGCGAGCAGTTCAATCACCTGATGAAAGGCGCCATTTCGACTGCTGGGCAGGATGAAGATCCCCATCGGGTCGCGGTCCTTCAACTCTTTTACCTTCGCCATGGCGGCATCGAAGTGAAGGATCAATCCAGGCGTACCCGCATCAAATACGATCGGAAGGGCATCCTCTTCTTCCTGAAGAATCTTGACCAGTTCGACGAGCGCAGGATCCATCTCGGGTGGAGTGAACTCCTTGGGCTTGTCATCTTTGGCCTCTCCTCCCTTCTTTTTCTCCTCGGCCGCTTCTGCATCCTTTTTTCCGGACTCTTCCTCGGCTTTCTTCTTCGCCTCTTCCTGCTCCTTGTCCCACTTCTCTCTTGCTTTCTCGACCTTTTCTATCTCACCTCGCGCGTTACCGAACGCCTTGTCGATCGAAGCGTAGAGTCCAGACGATGTTCTGCCATTGAGCGGCAGGAAGGCGGATTCATTGAGGATGCGGTCAGCACTCTCGGGAGCTGTGTTGACCACCACTGCATGTCCAGGAAATCCGGAACCACTAGGTACCAGCGAAGCGGCAACAAAGCCGGCTTCCAGAAATTCAGACCAGGGCATCTCGATCTCATTCAACTGCCGCAGCGGCGACCAGTCACAATGGATCCCATTTCGTGAAAGAGCGCTGAGACCATGGCTGGAGCGCGCGAGTATCATTCCGGCCATCAGGGTCTGACCCCTGGCATCGATGATCCTGGCATTCTCGGGATACTCCAGCTGATTGCCAACCAACGAGATCTTGCCGTCCTCGTAAACAACCTCGCCTGGCTCAAGAATTTCTCCGGTACCGGTGATGATACGCGAGGCTCGAATCACCGTGACACGATCCGCGTCGTCTGCCGCCTGTAACGGAAGGGCTGGCAGCAGCAACACCAGCAGGCAGATGGCCCACCTCGGGAGGGGTTGAGTTCGGCCATCCATCAGAAGACCCGCTTTCCGCTGGCATCGTAGGTCACCTTGCCATCGATGATGGTCAGTTCGCACGATGAACGAGGATCGATCGGGTCGCCTGTCCAGAGGCCGAAATCCGCATCCAGGCCGACAGTGATGCTGCCGAGTCGATGATCCATCATCAGTGCTTCTGCAGGAATCCGCGTCACTCCCTTGAGTGCCTCGTAGGGAGTCCAGCCGTAGTAGCACGCCATCGCCGCCTGGTAGAACAACTCCTCCTGGGGGATCACCGGAGAGTCGGTATTGATCCCCAGTCGTCGCACGCCTGCTTGCCACCAGCGGGCAGCATTCCCCATGATCCGCCGTTGCGTCCGGTCATAGTGGATCTGACGGGGCCCGTTGATGGTGTAGATGCTCTCATCTTCATTGACCAGCCTGGCCACCTTCCAGGCGTCAAAGGTGGAGTGGTCGAGAACGGTACGAATTCCGAACTCTCCTGCGACCATCTTCACGGTGGTCATCAACACCTGGAAAATTTGCGTGTGCACCGATGCGACGATCTCTCTGCGAAAGAGCGGCCGAAACTCCTCCCAGTGAAGATCCTTCGGAGGTTCAGTTTCCAGTTTTCCCTCTTCCCACGCCGTACGAGCGAGGTGGTAGTCTCTCGCCTTGCGCAGGGTCTGGCGTGTATTGAAGTTCATGAATGAACGCCCAACGCCGTAAAAGTACCGCTCGGGGTTCCCTGCCTGAGCAATTTTCAACGAGCCTGGAGCCTTCAATACGGCTTCCTCTACCGTGCCTGTCCCGGCTGTCTTCAAGATGGTGCCGAAGCCAGACATGTTATTGCCGCTGCCCGGAATCGTCAGCACGGTGGTGACCCCTCCGGCCCTGGCGCGCTCCATTTGCTTTCCATCAGGGACCACCGACTCCAGGGTTCGCAGGCCAGGATTGGTCAGGTAGATATAATCGTGAAGGTCAGGGCTGGAGCCACCCGTGTGGTTGTGGCACTCGACCATTCCCGGAACCAGCCACAGTTGTGGCCGGTCGATGACCTCTGCTCCATCGGGAATCTCGATATCTCTGGATCGACCAAGCGCGGTGATCTTTCCATCGACAACCACCACGACGGCGTTGTTGATGACCCGATCATCGTCATCCATGGTGATGATCTTGCCGACCTGGAAGGCCGTGACATCCACAGCAACTACATTGTCGGCGAAACTGACCAGGGTCAGCAAACCGACGAGAAACAACTTCATGTCCCTCATCTCGGGACCTCCTCTCCATCGATGAACACCCTTTGCAGACGGCTACCCGCCTCGAGGGGATGTCCATGCCAGATCAACAGGTCTGCGTCGAGGCCCTTCTCGATCGATCCGACTCGATCCTGAGCTCCCAGCGCTTCAGCCGCTCCACGTGTCAGTGCATATAAAGCAGCGTCAGCACCCATGCCCCTCTCCACCGCCTCCATCGCCTGCTGGGGCAGGGCACGCGCTCCATCGGAAGCCTGACTCTGGAACGCAACATTGATACCTGCGCGAGTGAGAAAGGAAGCGGGGGCGAATTCTTCCCGATTGACGGTAAAAGTCACCTGCCGCGGCAGAATCACCGATACCGAGTTTTTGGACAGAAGATCACTGTAGTGTCTCATCTCGGGACCGAGCCTGAGCGTCAAGGAAATCTCCTTCTTCGAGAAGAACTGGATGACCTTTGCTGCGACTTCCAGACCACTGGGAGTCACCACCACTGGAATCTTCTTCTCGAGTACATCACGGATCGGCTCCATCGCCAGATTGACCTTCGGCGGATTGGGACGACCGTCATCGTCTCGCTTCTTGCGCCGCTCCACCTTGAAAGTCTTGGCTTCCTTGCTGGTGCGGGTACCCACCACATCCGCAGAGAATTGCATCACCGAGATGGTCCCCGACAGGGAGTCTTCTCCGGTCAGTTCTGCTTCGATCTTGGGTGTATCTGGAATCACTCCATCTTCGATCTCGATGGTGCCTTCGATGGTTGTCCCGGAGAGTGTTCCCACCACCCTCACCGGAATCGGAGGAACAGGGTCCACGATGCGACCCTCGAACTTGTCTCCGTCGAGTTGAATCGAGATCGAAACCGTCTCGGTATCCGGAAGCGGGCCGCCAGAGATGCTCAATTCCCATATCCCCGTGAGTGGGTCCGGCCCCTCTTCTTCCACCACTTCTTCCTCTACCTCGTCCTTCGTTTCGATCGTTTCCCCCGCGTCCTTCTTTACTTGCCACTCTGCGAGTTCCTTCTCGTACTTCTTCCAGGAATCGAGGTACTTCTGGCCCTGCCCCAGTAATCGTGTGATGGAGCCGAGAGCATCATCCGGATGGCCGCTGGCTTCCAGAAGCAATGCAGATACAGGCTGTGCAACACGAGTGGCTCTGGTCCGGCCAGCGGTCTTGACCAGCACTGCTGTTGCAGCACCTCGCTGCAATCGCCTGGGAGTCAGCAACTGGGAAGTCACTCCCGCTCGCGCTACCCGGTGTTCCGGCTCATCCGCGGATCCGATCAGTCTGAACAGGCGATCCCCGGTACCTGCAGCTCCCGTGTCACCTCGCAATCCGAGATGACCAAAGGTGTCTATGAATCCAGCGACGACAAAACTGCCCGGTCCCGCATCGACCACCTTCGAATGGGGTGGGTGCGGAACCCTTCGTCCCACCGATGCGATCTTGCCATCCTCGACGAGGATCTCCCCATCATCGATCACCTCCTCGGGCGAGAGCCAGATCGTCTCGGCGCGAATCACCGTTGCGGATTCGTTTCGTGGCTGCCAGACACTCCGGCCATCGGCAACCACCTCGAGTGGGTGGGCAGTGATGTTCCACGGCGCTTCGTTCCAGACCACGATGTCTGCGTCTTTACCCGCTTCCAAACTACCCACACGATCATCGACTCCCAGGATGCGAGCGGCATTGTGTGTCACCAGTGCAATCGAATCCTCGGGGTTCTTCATATGTGAGGCTGCTTCTACCAGCGCCCATCGCAGATTGGCCAGATCGTTACCGGGAGGAGCGAGAGCCATCAGTCCATCGCTTCCCAGATCGGGCCAGTGGGTCAGGCCCTCGATCGGCTCCCTCACTGAGAACCCTACATCTCCACCCACCAGCTGTATGCGCAGGACCAGCGGGATTCCCGCCGCAGCAAGCGCAGGAGTGACCTCGGCGATCTCTGTTCCCCCCACGATGTAACCTTCACGCCCCTTGCCGCGGATGAAGGAGATCGCAGCGAGGATCTCCGGCGCTCTACGAGCGGCCACCCTCAGGGGCAAACCCGATTGCCAGGCTTGTGCCAGTTCGCCATGGGCCGCTGCATCCTCGGTTGATTTCTCGATCGCCTCACTGAGAGCCAGCAGACGGCCGATGCGACTTCGAGGCCGCTGCTCTACAGGTGCGGTGATCGCCACATCACTGGAGGCGGGAAATGGAATCTCGAGCAGCGCACGAGGGCCATCCACATCGTCGGTGAGCGAAAGGCAGAGATCTGAACTGGATCGGATGATCCGGTCCTCGGCGTCCCCGACCAGCTTGACGACAGCTCCCTGGCCACTGACGAGGCGATGCTCTCCCGGGCTCAGGTGGACGGTGGTGACCCCTGTCCTCAACAGCGGGCGGTGGTCTCCGTAACGATCGAACCCATCCGAGGCCCGGAAAGCAGCGGAGATGCTCTCAGGCGATGAGTGCGGGGATACCAATCCACTTGCTGCAGCAACGAGACCGGGAGTGACATAGGCATCGGGCCAGTGGACCAGCGGAAGTTGATCCAGACTGGCATCTTGCTCCAGTTCAGACCATGCAGCGGCTGCGACCACCTTGCCATCACGGACCACGATCGCTGCATCGGGAATCTCTCGAATCCCCGTGTGGACGGTGCCTGCACGGAGCACGAAGTCATCCCCTGCGCCCTGCGCAGCCACCGACTGGACCCACAGTGACAGGATCCCGATCAGGATCAGCGGAAATCGCATTCTAGAGCCCTCCGACCGTCGGCTTGTCGTCGGGATTGTCATCCGGCTTGTCGTCAGGCTTGTCCTCCGGTGGCACCGGCTTCTTGTCGGGGGCCTCTTTCTTGACCTTCTCGGTCGACTTTTCCTTCAAGGGTTGAGGATCTGCCTTCTCGTCACCCTCCGGCTTGTCTCCATCCTCGTCGGCGGAACTGCCATCCCCGTCCTCTGCAGAGGAATCCGAATCATCGAGGGGAGCAGGAGGTTCTGGCTCCTCGGGAACTTCTGGAAAGAGCCTCTCCAGCCTCGCATCTTTTTCACGATCATAGGCGAGAATGCCCTCGACCCAGACCTTCTGGACCCAGGAGGTCAGATCGAGGGGGTCACCGGTCCACATCACAAGATTGGCGACCTTTCCGACCTCGATCGATCCATAGCGATCCCCAACTCCACAGATCTCTGCAGCGCCGAGGGTCACGATGCGCAAAGCAGCTTCTGGAGAGACTCCGGAGCGGACCAGACGAGCAGCCTGGTAGCCCAGGAATCTCTCAGGCATCGAACCGGTCCTGGAAGGCTGGATTGCAAATTTCACCCCTGCATCGCGATAGATATCCGGAATGAACGTCTCGATCAGATCGCCGCTGATGGGATCCCTTTTTCTGTACATCAGGTCAGCATCGAGGATCACCGATAGGTTGGAGTCATCGATCTCGGTCACCGCAAGGTGGGCATCTCCGCCGAGGACCAGTACAGAGTTCTTCTGCCACCCTCTATCGGAGATGAGCCCCAGCGCAGGAGCCACATCCGAGGCCGATCCACAATAGATCCACGCACCCAGTCGACCATCGACAAGATGGGCAAGATTGCGATGCAGATCATCCAGATCTTCATCACGGATCAGTTCCTCACCCTTCTGGCGCGCCTCTTCAGGTGGCAGCGGCTCCAGATCGTCGTCTTTATCCGCTTCTTGCTCGAATCTCTTCTCTGCAAGGTCCTCTCTCCAGCGGTCGTATTCCGAGAATACCTCGCGCAACTCTGCCAGTTGTCGCAATCGATCGTATCCCCGCTTTGGAGATGTCGAGAGTTTCATCGCCACACCAGCCTGGCGCGACATCTCGTGTGGAGAGAGTCCAATCGGATGCACGATGCGACTGACACCACCAACAACGCAGTTGTTCCCCTGAATGACATGGATCGTCGTGACACCATTTCGAAGCGAATCCTCGAAGAAGAATCTGGAAGGATCGATGGCATCGAAGACGTCGACAAATGGCGCTTTCGCAAGGTTCTCATTGGGAATGTCGAGTCCGTCAGCACTGTGCGGATCGACAAATCCAGGCGCAAGGATCATGCCGCTGCAGTCGACTTCCATCGCATCGTAGGGAATCTCCGTGTCCCCTTCACCGACTGCAGTGATGATGCCGTCTTCAACGAGGATCACTCCCTCATCGATGACAGATCCGGAGACGGTCAGCACCGTCCCTCCTGTGAAGGCAACCTTGTTCCCATTCGCCTGCGCCATCGGTGTTGCCATCAGGAACAACACCGTGACGATGACCCATGTCAGTGGGCGTATAATATTGAAGTTCATCGAAAACATCGGCTCCTTGCCTCCCGGGACTCTCGGATTCATTTATTGGCTCCGCCTCGAATGAACGAGATCACACCTTCGTGGTACACCTTTTCTATCTGCGACAGAGAGGAGAAGGGTGTGCCACTCCAGATGACCAGATCAGCTCTTTTTCCGGCCTCGATGGTTCCGACCTGGGCATCGATCCCCAGCAGCCGGGCTGGATTTTGCGTCACCAGTCTCAAGGCCATCGCAGGATCGACTCCATGTCGAATCGCCAGCATCACCTGGCGGGCGAGCCCCTCCTCACCTCTGAGGTCCTGAGCGCTCAGCGACACGGAAACTCCGGATGAAACCAGGTCACGTAGGGTGTGCAGACGTGCCCCGCGGCTCTCGTTGGTGCCCGCCAGAATTCCACTGGGAACATCAAATACCGGGCCGAACACGACATCGACGCCACTCTCCGAGAGCAGGTCGACTCGCTTCCACGCTTCGACAGGATCTTCGAGAACAAAATCCAGGCCGAACTCGCCGCAAAGTCTGAAAGCAGTTTCTATATCAGGCGCTGTGCGAGCCTGGATCCTGAGTGGAACTTCACCGGCGAGAACCTGCGAGAGCACTCTCGAGGCACTGGGACTGGATGTATCCGCGCCGCTGGGTTGGACACCACTTGCCCGCAGGATTGCATCATGGAAAGCCTTGCGAAACACCCATGTCACTCCCATCCGGGAATCAGGGCGTCTGGTGTAAACGGAGACCATCGAACGAAATGGGCCGCGGTTTCGCGAACCGTATCGATAGGCGTCGCTTCCGACGACACCCTTCACCGCACCGGCTCCCAGATATCTGGCGCCAACGGGTCCACCTGTCTTCATCAGGGAACCCCGGCCTCCAATCACCGCCGAGGAGTCGGGACTGACATAGATGGTCGTCACTCCCTCTTCGAGTAATCGGTCGAAATCATCCGATCCCTGATCGATCGCATCGAACACATCGAAGTGAGGCACAACCTCACTCGATTGTTCATTGACGACTCCACTGGGTAGGGGGACTCCAGCCGCTCGATCACCAGCAAGTGCATCCGCAGCGATTTCATCGGTTGGATCATGAGGGTGAGGGTCGTGATCGGGCCAACCGCAGTAGAGGCACATCTCGTCGGCGATATGGGATGTCATGGCGGGGCAAACCGTGCCGCAAGGGCAGACATCGCCGCCGTGGTAATGTTCTTCCAGACCCATCACCCGGAGAATCTGCAGCCTGGGATCCTCTCCGGGGAAATAGATCGCATCGGCGACATCGATCCTGGCGTTGGCGTCGATCAGTCCAGGTGTGATGTCAGAGACGACCAGTAGATTCCCACCCCCCACGACCTCACCACCGCTGACAACACTCTGGATGATGCCGTCCTTGATGACGATCAGTGCATTCTCGACGATCTGTCCATCACCGATATGCGCACGGTCTGCACGGATGGTCACATCTCTGACCAGTTCAACAGCCGATTCTTCGGCATCGCCAGCCACAACCACGGTGCTCGATGCAGGAGCCAGCGCCAGAGTCAATAGCAACACAATCGATGTCGCTGAGATGAATCCAGATGGCTGTCTCGTCGGGGTTTGCTTCTTCATCGGGTTCCTTCCAGTTGCCGGATGTGGTCCGGGGCTTGTGAGCGCATGCGCGCTCCTCCGATCCACACCTGAAGTACTCTCGCCCCCGGATCGAGTGGGTCCGAGGAGAACAGCACCAGATCTGCGCGAGCGCCCGGTTCGATGACTCCGACCCCGCGACACCCGGCGACCCGGGCAGGGTTGGAGAAGAGTGCTCGTCTGGCGGCATCTCCGTCGAGTCCAGCGGCCACGGCGATGGCTGCACTCCCTCGCAGTTGATCTGCAGGACCTCGCCCCAATAAACCCTTGAAGGCGAGTTCCGTACCGGTGCGAGCTGCCCGGATCGCGGTGGACACCACTGCCGGATCTCCACCTTCGAGGAACGGACCCACCACCATCATCGCGTCTCGACCTGCGAGCCTCCCGACGGGAGACCTCGCGTCTCCAGAGTGAACCAGCACGGGTAATGACTTCCAGCCGAGCGACAGAGTTTGACGGAGGTCGATGGCATCGGGACAGTAGAGGATTCCCGGGGTCCGGGGCGTGGAGTCGTCGCTGTTCAGCCAGCCCTTCCAGATCGACACCATCGCCGAACGGCTGGTCGGCTCACGAGACGAATTGAGAACCGTTCCTGACAGTGCGAAGAACGGTTTTCCAGTCGCCACCGATGTGGCTTCGATGGAACTCTGGCAGATGAAGGTGGCGGTGGTTCCGTTGAGGACACCGGAGGGAATCGCAGCGATGGTGGTATAGAGCACACCGTGTATCGCTGCTCGATCGAGATCGGGATCTGTCGGGTCGAATGCGTCCGCAGCAGCCAGTTCTTCATCGATGAGAACAGTACCCGCTTTGAGGGAACCGCTGGCCCCCAGTGATCCGAGCAGATCGTGCAAGCCGGGTGTGAGTACCGCGCCAGACGGAGCAGCGAAGGTGGAGAGCTGCGGATCTGCCTGATCTGCGGGAATGACGGCGGCGATGGTGCCGTCAGGCTCGATGACAACTGCCATCTGCTGGCAGATACTTCCATCGGGGCCAATCACTCCGACCGGAGCGATCACGACGGTGCCGTCCTTTGTGATCGACGCCGCAAGCAGCAACGGTATCAGCGATAACAATCCGACCATGGCAAGCCTACTGATCAACAGTGTGATTCTCTGAAGGCGAGTTCTCATCAAAAACTACCTTCCCGGGTCCCGGCGGGACGCTGCCAGACGACGGTGCCATCGATGATCACACGTTGCGGTCTTGCGAGCGGGTCTTGCGCAGGATTTTTATCCCAGAGCACCAGTTCCGAGCCGCCCTTGCGAAGCCACCCAGCCCCCCGGCCGCGCGAACCCTGGGCGAGAGCGAGTCGAAGTGGAGAGGCCCCATCGGCTTGCCCGGCGATCATCTGGATCGATCTCCAGAGAGATGTACTCTCGCCGCCACTGGCCACTGACCATTCGATCCCAGAAGCTTCGAGTCTCGATATCAGTGCAGAATCTCGACGAGGAACAGAACCTCGCTGGAGCGGAACACGCGGCACATCGAGCAGGATCGACAGCTGGTCCATCTCTTGCAGCGCCTCCAGCATCAGGTGAGCCTCGTCCGCGCCCTGGATGGTGGCGACAAAACCGAACTCCTCGATCAGGTCGAGGGCATTCTGTAAATCCTGGCTCCTTCGGGCTGTGATCATCACCGGCAACTCGTGGTCGAGAGCCTGAAGCAGGATATCGGAGGCGGGATTGCGCTGCGGTCGACCGGGTTTCTCGGGACCCTTCTCCTCTTCCTTTTCCTTATCGTCCTTATCGTCCTTATCGTCCTTATCGTCCTTATCGTCATTATCGTCATTATCGTCCTGATCGTCGGCTTTCTTGTCGTCACCCTTCTCTTCCTTGCCCTCGGAATCTGCCTTCTTCTTGGCGGCTTCGGCGAGTTCCTCGATGTACTTCTCCAGATCACTGGAGTAATCATCGGCAGCATCGCGGCGACGCTCCGCAGCACGGAATGCTTCTCTCACCTTTTCAAAGGTGCGGATCTTTTGCAGTGGAGTTCCGGTATCGAGATCGATACAGAGTGCGACATCCTCGGCATCGAGAATTCCATGGCCGCCGCCTTCCCTTGCACCGAGAGAAACCGAACAAGCTCGTCCGACAATTCCCCCTGCGCCCACCGGCACCAGATGAATCCTCGTCACGCCAATTGAGAGCACTTGCATGATCCGTTCCGAGTCGTATCGGTCGAATCCATCCCAGGCACTATGAACTGCGCTCGCCGAGTTCACCGCGTCCAGGGTCAAGGTAGAGTAAAGATCGGTCATCCCTGCCGTGGCAAAGAGCCCCTCGACTTTCAATTTCCGGGACATCAATGGAGCATCCGCGTCGGGTCCCATCTCGGTGATCCGGCCACCCCTCAAGATGATGTTGGCATTTTTCATCACCGTGCCATCCGGAGCGGGCAGATGGACACCCTCGAGCACGAGTGCGCGCTCGAATATCTGCGCCTGCAGCGTGTCCGGACCCCAGCCACCGATCAGCAACACGAGTGCTGAAATGGCTGCCAGGGTCAGAGATCTCATACTGGCAGAGAGCCCGGCGAGGCGACCCGTTGCAACCTTGACGCGCAGCACCTCATGTGGGCAATAACGGCAACTCGGCTTCATCTTGAGGTGATTTCCTTTGGTCTACTGGCCCGGGGTACAGGGCCCAGCGAGGCGAACCGGAAGCCACCAGGACCTGGCCATCCGAACCTCAACCATGGATTCCCCGAACGGATTGAGTTGTCGACGATGATCCAGCAGCACAGACCACTGGATCCGGGAGTCTGCCTCATTTTCGGTCCCCTTCTCCGGAATTTCCGGAGTCTTCCCCAGGCACCTCTGATGTTCGCCATATTCCCGGCAGTTCTGGCATCAGAGTAACTGTTTCCCGGTGGCTCGGAAAGGGCCTCTCTGTGACCCGATCCCCTCGCATCTGCTCCTCAGAAGGGGCAATATCGGGTTCCGCCTGCGGGGGCGCAGCGCAGCCTTCGCATCGTAAGAGAGGATGGAAGCCTTGAACGATCAGTTCTCCACTCCGTTGAGAGCCGTCGGTTCCGATGATGAGTTTCGCACCAAGGTCGGCCTCGCCGAGATGCTGCGAGGCGGCGTCATCATGGATGTCACCACTGCCGACCAGGCGAAGACAGCACAAGAGGCGGGAGCCGTCGCCGTCATGGCACTCGAGCGTGTTCCCTCTGACATCCGTAGAGACGGAGGCGTCGCTCGGATGTCACCCGTGGACAAGGTTCGGGAGATCCAGGCAACCGTCTCGATCCCCGTGATGGCCAAGGCGAGAATCGGCCACTTCGTCGAGGGCGAGATCTTGCAGGCGCTGGAAGTCGATTTCATCGATGAATCTGAAGTTCTGACTCCTGCAGACCATGCCCACCACATCGACAAGAGCCGCTTCAAGGTTCCATTTGTCTGCGGAGCCACGAATCTCGGTGAAGCGCTTCGCCGCATCGCAGAAGGAGCTGCCATGCTTCGCACCAAGGGCGAGGCCGGCACCGGCGATGTGACCGAAGCTGTCAGGCATCTGAGATTGATTCGCAGCCAGATTCGCGCCGTCACCCAGGCCAGTCCCGATGAACTGATGAGCATCGCAAAGGAACTGGCTGCCCCCTACTCGCTGGTGTGCCAGATCGCCAAGGATGGCAGACTTCCTGTCCCCAACTTCGCCGCAGGAGGCATCGCCACACCCGCAGACGCAGCCCTCGTGATGCGACTCGGTGCCGAGGCAGTCTTTGTCGGTTCGGGAATATTTAAATCCGAGGAACCGCTCCGAACCGCCACGGCCATCGTCCATGCGACTGCGCACTTTGATGATGCTGTGCAGCTTGCCGAGGCTTCCAGCGGACTCCCGAAAGCGATGCAGGGGTTGGATTCCAGCAAACTTCCCGAGGATGAACGACTCCAGGTCCGAGGCTGGTAACCTTGCCATCGGTCCGCCCAGCAGTTCTGGCTTTACAGGGTTCTGTCGAGCCGCATCTTCGTGCGTTGTCGGAAGCGGGTGCAGAGCCGATCGAACTGCGGCGTCCCGACCAGCTCGATGACATCACTCACCTCGTAATTCCGGGGGGCGAGAGCACGACGTTGAGCCACCTTCTCGATCTCCACTCCCTGGCGAGGACGATCACCGACCGGGTCATGGCTGGAGACCTCGCTCTACTCGGCACCTGTGCAGGAGCGATCCTGATGGGTCGAGACGATGACGAGGCGCCACGGCGCTGGAACCTGATCGACATCGGGGTGCATCGAAATGGATACGGCCGCCAGGTCCATTCCTTCATCGGTGACATCGAGTGGATCTCGGGTCCTCGATCAGGTGCGAGCGAGGGAGTCTTCATCCGGGCACCGCGCCTCGATCGACCCGCCGCCGAAGTGGAGATCCTGGCCACCCGAGCACAGGAGCCCGTCGCCGTGAGGCAAGGACGCTGCGTCGCCTGCACATTCCACCCGGAATTGACGACAGATACGCAGGTCCACCGCTGGTTCCTGGAACTCTGATCTGGCGCTGCTCAGCTGTAAAAGTACGCCATCGGGGCAAAACATCTGTAGGATCGCTTCCTTCCTCCCCCGGAATCTGCAGGATGGAGCCGTTGAAATGGGGCCCCTGGTGAATCTCCCGGTCAGAACATCAAACCGTCGCATCGGTATCTTCGGCTGGGGAGTGGTCGCTCCTGGCTGTCCTGATGTCGACAGTTTCCGCAAGCGGCTCGCGGATGGAGGCTCATGGCTGGAGCCCTTCAGCGACTTCGGGCCCAGCAACTTCCTGGTAGGAAACCCATCCTTTGATCTCGAGAAGTACCACGGCTGGATCGATGAGCGCTTCCCACCGAGCCGTTTCTCGCAGTTGCTATCGAAGATGGGGCAACCCACCCTCTACGCAGTGGGCGCATTCATCCAGGCTCTCGACCAGAATCCGGGGATCGAAGCAGCACTTCAGGAGATGGGCAGCGGCGCACATGTCTACGTCGGAACCGGACTCGGAGATATCCCCACCATCTCCCGGATCGCTCTCGAGGCGGATCGTGCGCAGAGGCAATGGGATGCTTTCTGGGCAGATCCTGAGCGCTGCCCGGCACGAGCAGCCCACGATGCAGGAGATTCTCCTCCCGAGTTGTCAGACCAGGCACCAGCCGACCCGGATCAACTGGAAGCTGCTGCACGGGAGGAAGCAAGGCGGATCTGGAATTCGTTCTGGGCCGCTCACTCATCCAACCTGCAGGAGTATCTGGCGTCGCTGAGAGAGATCGAGAATCTGAGTGTCGAGGGCGAGGTGGAGGCAGGGAAATCTGCTGTACTTCGTGAAAAGATGAAGCGTACCGCCTCCCTGCGTAAGGAATGGGGAACACCACCAGAACCGTGGGCATCCATCAGTTCCAACGTGTTGTGGAACATCCACAGCAGCCCCCCGACCCAGATCTCCATGATGGGGAAAATCACCGGACCTTGCTTCGCACCGGTCGCCGCATGCTCCACCTTCGGTGTCTCACTCAAACTGGGAATCGATGCCATCGAGAGGGAAGAAGCAGAGGCGGTCGTCATCGGAGCCTCTGATCCTGCGCCATGTTCTCTGACGGTCGGCGCCTTCAGTGCGGCCAAGGTACTCTCCAGTGATGGACGAGTCTCGAAACCTCTGACGGGCCTGCGAGGCACTCATGTCAGTGGCGGCTCATGCGTCTGGATCATCGGAGACCTAGAGAAGATGCGCGCTCGTGGTTTTCAGCCGCTCGGAATGGAGCCGATCTCGGTGGGACTGACAGCGGATGCCGACCACATCATCACGCCCAGCGCCGAGGGACCGCAGGAAGCCATCTCGCAGGCGATGGCCAGTGCCGGAGCCAGCCCGACCGAAATCGCAACCTGGGATCTGCACTGTACAGCCACACCTGGCGACTACCTCGAGGTGGAAAACACGCGTCAAATTCTCCATGAAGATGTACTGATGACCGCTCGCAAGGGCACCTTCGGTCACGGCATGGGCAGTTGTGGTGGCTGGGAATTGACGGCCCAGATGTTCTCTGGCGAGGAGGGCATGGTTCCTCCCACGGACCTCGGAGACCAGGAGTTGAATCCGGAGATCGCCCGGGTGCATGGCAACTTTGTCGGTGACACTGCTTCACCTCTACCCGAGGGTTATGCGGGGAAACTCTCGATGGGAGTCGGCGGCATCAACGCCTGCGTCATCTCGAGACCCTGGAGTGACTCCGATCTTGCAGACTCTGAATCCACCGCGGCCGAGCAAGACTGAACGCTCAGTTCCATCCCCTGTGCGCGATGGAACACTTGTCGAGCCACTGTCTCACAAAATCGACATGATCTCCTTGAAGCTCGAGGGTTTGCCCCTTGCAGGTTCCTCCGGTGGCACAGCGTTTCTTCAGATCTCTCAGCAGCAATTTTACATCTGATCGTTCGAGCGGAAGTTCAGCGATGACGGTGACGGTCTTTCCACGTCTCTTTTCGATGCGAATCTTCGCCACTCCCTCTGGAACTCTCTTCTGACAGAGGCATTCTCCAGCACTTTTCCTGCATATCGGGCACGGTTCTGCAGAGTCCGAACTCCACACCACCTTTGCGGCCACCTGTTTCTCCTGCCCACCTCGAACACGCCGACTCGGTCATGCTCACCGACATGTTGTCGCTGGTGACGATGGCCTTGTCGAGATTCCAGAGCAATTTTGGCGATCCGGAGACGCTATTTTCAGCTGAAGGACAGCGCAGAACACACCTCCTTTGGCTTCCCGATCCAACTGGAGTGGAGTATCCTGCCCCTTCGGGGTACTTCCCTACCGGGGGAGGAAACTGGTTCTGCGATCGGCAATACCGCCGGTTTCATGGTGCGGATACCGTGGAGAATTCCACCTCCAATGCAAGGAGACTTTTCATGTCGATGATCATCCTGACAGCCCTGCTGGCCTGTTCACCGCTGACCGTCGGAGACGAACCCACCGCCCCCGTCGCCAGCCAACCACTTCCATGGGTGATGGACATCAGCATCGCCAAGGAGTTGGCCCGCAAGGAGGGGAAGGACATCCTCATCAACTTCACCGGCAGCGACTGGTGCGGATGGTGCAAACGCCTCGATGGCGAGGTGTTTTCCGTGCCGAGTTTTCATGAGAGTGCAGGCAAACAGTACATCTACCTGTACCTGGACTTCCCCAGATCCGAAGAGGCGAGGGCCAAGGTCATAGATGAAGCCCTCAACTCGAAGAGCCGCGAGGAGATCGGAGTCAGTGTATTCCCGACCGTCATCCTCGCAGACAGTCAGATGCGACCCTATGCAAGAACCGGCTACCTGGAGGGTGGTCCCGAAACGTACCTCGAGCACATCGCCGAGTTGCGTGGCTCCGGCCAAAAGATCAAGGCACTGCTCTCGGCCAAGGAAGAGCAACAACAGGGTCTTCTCGCCGGGGCTTTTAGCGTGCTCGCCGAGCACAAACTGCTCGGCTACCCGGGCTTCAATAAATTCCTCGACATGGCTTCGAAATCGGGCGATCAGAAACTGGTCAAGATGGTTGCCCAGCACCGATCTCTTAGCGACTTGATGGCACTGATGAACTCCCAAAAACAAGATTACCCAGCACTGGTAAAATTTCTCAAGGACAACCCTGATCTTCAGGGTCCGGAAGTTCTCAATGCGCTCTGGCTCAGCCACGGCTGGTTGCATGAGTCGGGAGAAAAGGAAGTCGCCATGCAGTTCCTCAACAGGATGCTGGCAGACCCATTGCTCGAAGGTAACGAGCAGGGACAGAAGATGATCGGAGCGGCGCTCAAGCGCCTCGACGAAGACCCAGAAGTTGGCCATGATCACGATGGTGACGGCGTACCAGACCACTAGAAATCGGTGCTGCAGCACTTCGGAGTGACCATCGGCGGAACCATCTCGATCAACTGATAGTGGCCGGGTCCAGGCGGACCCGGCCACCTTTTATCTGTTCACAACTGTCATTCCCAGCAGTCATATGCCGCGGTCAAGACCCACAGTTTCCTTCAGATCCTCTGCTACCATGCTGCTACCGAGCCCCCCACCTGGATATCGACACGTCGATCGTGGCGTTGCCATTCTCCCGACGGAATCCTGCGGCTATCATCCTGGCGACGGGGGGCCGATTGGCGAGTTCCGGGAAACCACGCGAGGGGTGCGAAGGCTATCGCCGCTCCTCCCGGCGCTATCCGGGGCGATCCGGACGTCGCCGGGCCGTCTTTCTCGGTCTGGTCCATCTGATCATCGCTGGCCACCTGCTCCACTGGATCATCACCGGCAACACACTCTCCCCTGTCGAACCATCGGAGAGCATGTACACCCTGGAGAATGGTGAGGTCAATGCAGGCTTCATCTTCTTCATCGTTGCGATCCTCTCGACCGCCGTCCTGGGACGATGGTTCTGCGGCTGGGCCTGCCACATGGTTGCGCTGCAAGATCTGTGCGGCTGGATGATGCGAAAGGTGGGCGTGCGCCCGCGCCCCTTTCGCTCCCGCCTGCTCGGCTTCGTTCCCTACCTTCTCGCCTTCTACATGTTCCTGTGGCCAGCACTGAAGCGATGGGCATCTCCCTGGCTTGACCAGAACTTCGCTTCGCTGGCCAGCTGGTTGGGCCCGGTCACGCCATGGCCAGGGTTTTCAAACCATCTGATGGTGACCGATTTCTGGGCTACCTTTCCGTCGCTTCTGGTCGCGATCCCCTTCTTTCTCATCTGTGGATTTGCCTGCGTCTATCTGCTGGGGGCCAAGGGCTTCTGCAGTTACGGTTGCCCCTACGGAGCTTTCTTCTCGGTTGCAGATCGCATCGCACCGATGCGAATAATCGCCAACATGGATGCGTGCAATACATGCGGGCTCTGCACTGCCAACTGCACCTCGAATGTGCAGATCTCGCGCGAGATCCGAATACATTCTCAGGTCGTCGATCCGGGTTGCATGAAATGCCTCGACTGTGTCGATGTGTGCCCCAACGGAGTTCTTTCCTACGGACCCGGCAGTAGAGATCTCATCTCGGCCAGTTCCAGCAGAAGTGCGTCCACCAGCAAATCGGATCTGTCACTCGCTGGTGAGGTGGTACTGGCGGTCATTTTTTCCGTGGCATGGATTTGCTGGCGAGGAGTCGCACAGCAGATCCCGATGTTGATGGCCACGGGCATTGCGCTGGCTATCACCTTCTTGCTCTGGAAAAGTTACCAGATACTCACGCAGCCCGATGTCTCTCTGCATCGACAGCCACTTCGTCGCAGTGGGACATCGACAACTCGTGCCAAACTACTGATGGCGAGTGCCATTCTCTGCACATTACTGACCACGTCAGCGGGTCATACGCGCTGGAACCAGCATCAGGCGGATGGTCACTTTTCGCTGGCAGAGGTAAATCTTGATCGGGTGCTGCTTCCCCAACAGGAGCCTGTTTCCGCCGAGGTGAAGGCGTCCGCTCGTCGCGCCATCTGGCACCTGCAGCAGACGCTCAGCTTCGGCCGAGGTGGCCTGGCCCTGTTCGAACCGAAAGAGACCATCCTGGAGCAGAGGCTCGGATACATGAGTGCCGTCTCCGGTGATCTGGAGGCGGCCAGATCCTGGTGGACCCGTGCGCTTGAAGAAAACCCGACCGATGACCTGCTGGTGCGCTTCGGCCAGTTGATCGAGATCACGGGTGAAGGGGCTGCGGGGCCGAAGGCGCTGGCAGACTGGCTCGATGAACAGCGAAACCGGCTCGGAAACCGCATCGTTCTGGTCAATCTTCGTGGGGACCTCGCCAGAAGACAGGCGCTCGCTGCCGTCGGTCAGGGCAACCCGGAAGCAGCGGCTCGGCATCTACAGGCCCTCATCGGCTGGGTCGGCGATGAACCGCAGCTTCTGCTCGACATCGCAAAACTCCTCGAAGAAGCGGGAATCAGCGCCGAGGCACGGAGTTTCAGGGAAAGGGCGCAACTGCCGCGACAGTAGCCACAGTAGTAGCCACAGTAGTAGCCACAGTAGTAGCCACAGTAGTAGCCACAGTGCGGTGGGGCTACTCCTCCAGCTGCGCTGACGCCTCATCGCCTGTGATCCTCAGATACGCCTCCTCGAGACTCGCACCCTCGCGCATCTCGTGCGGTGGCAGGCCCAGTTCCAGCAACCCTCCCAGCAGTGCGCAGAGAGCGGCATCGATTCCCCCCTCGCCACTGCCATCCAGATCGACCGTGATTCGATCCCCGGCCACGATCGACTTGCGGACGTGCTCTGTTTGGTCCAGCTGCTGGGCCTCCTCTTCGGAGACCAGTCGCCCCACTCGAATCTCGAATCGACGGCCTCTACGGGTCACCTCCTCGATGGTGCCAGATTCGATCATCTGGCCATCGGCGATCACCGCGATCTCATCGATGAGATCCTGCAGTTCCAGCAAATTATGAGATGACACGATGACCAGCGCCGTCTTGCCGAGTTCTCGAATCAGTTGCCGCACCTGCTTGGCATTGGCAGGATCGAGTCCAGAGGTGGGTTCATCGAAGAGAATCAACTCCGGTGATCCGAGCAGAGCCTGTGCCACTCCCAGGCGCTTGCCCATGCCGTGGGAGAGCACAGCAGCTCCTCGATCGAGTTCGCCTGCCAGACCGACACTCTCCATCGTGGCGACCACCTCTTGAACCGCGGTGGCGCCTCGAACGCCATCCAGGGCTCTCAGAAACATCAATTGATCGCCGATCGAGACATCTCGGGCAAAGATCGCATCTTGAGGCATCACCGCAACCCGGCTCACCAGACTTGGATGCCCGGGAGACGCCGCTCCGAGTACCTCGATCGAGCCCTGCTGCACTCTCAAGAATCCTGCGATCAATGAGAAGAGAGTCGTTTTCCCAGCGCCATTGGGTCCCACCAGACCCACAACACCTCGGTCGGGGAGACTCCAGTCGAGATGGTCGATGGCGACCTTGTCACCAAAACTGTGGCTCAGCCCTTGAATCCGGAGTTGGTGATGCGATCTGTTCACAGGTCCATCCTTCGAAATCGAAGTACGGCCACGATGGTGAAGAAGAGCCCATGACATAGGCAAAACAACATCGCCCAGGCGACCGTCTGCCCGTCCGGTGACAGCAAGTTGTGGGAGTAGCCCCAGGGTAACAGGTACAGCAGATAGCCCAGAAAACCCAGCATCTCCCACTCTTCCCCGGCTCGATGGAGACTCAAGGAGATCACTGGAACAGCGATGGTGAATCCAACAGATCCCAGCAACGCCACCATCGGTACCCTGAAGAGGGTGCTGAACAGCACTCCCAGAGCAACATAGGGAACACACAGCACCAGCAATGCGCCCAGCGTTTTGATCCCCCAAGGCACCAGGTCACTCCAGCCATCGAGGGGCAACACGATACCCAGGTACAAGACGATGGCTCCCTGAAGCAGGGTGATCAGGGTCCAGGAAAGCACCAATGCGCCCAGCAGCCGACCCAGTAGCAGCGATGTTCGGGTGGTTCTCGGTAACAGGTATCGGATCGAGCGATGCTGAACATCCCCCGAGATGGAGGCGAAGGAACCGAGTGGCAGCAGGATCGGAAGCACCAGACCCAGCAGCAACACCGTCAAGGACAGCAGCACCGGATGATCCAGCACCAGGTATCTGCCCCAGGTCGCCAGTTCGACCAGGTCTCCCGCCTCCATCCGCTCCACGAAGGTGTTGAAGGACCACTCCTGCAGCGTCGCCATGGCGAGGAAGAAACCCACTGCCCGGGCAGCATTATCTCTGAACTCTTCCGCGGTGATCATTTCCAACTCGATGGGCATGAATACCAGGCTGGCGACGCCCAACCCCGTCATCATCGTCAATACGATGAAGGCAATCCCCGATCCTGAACGAAGCGAATGGGACATCGAGTTTCGAGCATGGAGGAGTATTTGAGAAATACGACTCATCGCTTCCCCAGATCCTTACGAAAGATCACCTGCACCATGAACAACAGGAACAACGGGTAGAACAACTGCCTCACCAGGTCCATTCCCACTGCCCGCAACACGTCGCCCGGCAGGATCTTCAGCGCCAGCAGTGAAACCGAGACCATTCCCACTGCGGCCAGTGTCGAACACCACTTTCCTGCCCAGCGGGATCGCTTCCACAATCCCACCACCGAGATGACGAGCAACAAGGCCACCACCACACCGAGCACGCCGAGCCACTGGAGATGGGTCGGGTCCACCTGTGCCTCGACCATGGATTGCATCTCCCTGCGAAGCCAGCGTCCACGGGTGTGCTCTGGGTCCTGAAGGAATGAGCGCAGATTAAATGAATTGATGATCCGCCCCAGCGCCGGGCCGACGCTGGCGAGTGCAAAGAAACCATTCAGAAATGCAAGGGATGTCAGCCCCCCCGGACGGTCACTGATCGCCAACTGGCGACTCCACCAGCAACATCTGCAGTTGAGAGACGTGCTCCGATTCGACAGCCACCTGTTGTCTCGCGAACTCCTCGAGTACCACATCTCCGCTGGAGTCCACCTGCTCGAGCAGATCGCGATAGCCATCGAGGGCTGCCTGTTCAAATAGCAGCGCTTCTGCGATCGCCTGCTGCCCGGAGTACCTCCTGCCGTCGAGATTCAGCTGGATCCTGGGGCTTGGATTGCCCCCGAGTTGCAAGATCTTTTCGCTGACCTGCTGGGCATGCTCCACCGTCTCCTCGTGATTTTCCTGAAGAATCTTTTGAACAATCAGGCGATCGATCCCCTGAACCATCGAGCCGAGATGAAGATAGCGAATCGACGCTTCCAACTCTTCAGCGAGCAGGGCGTTGAGCCTGGCGATGGTTTCTTCACGGGTTATCTTCGGGTTCATGAGTCCTCACTCTCGATGGCAGCTGCTTTCTTCAGGAGGCGGTTTGCAAGCTGCTGAGTTGCAGTATCAGGGAAGGGAGAGGATGAGTCTGAGGAACTTCGCGCCGACTCCACCAATGAACGTATCCTCTGGTCTTCGCTCAAGTCCTCCAGACCTTCAAGCAGCGATCCTGCCGCCTCGGCAGTCATGTCGCTGATGAGGTGTTCAATCTTGCACGCATCTTGTTCGGCGATCTCATCGGGAACCCCCAGCACGTCGCGAAAGAGCGCCTGGATCAGGATTCGCTTGGTGCGAATTCCCTGAGCGATGCGCTGGCCCTCCACCGATAGGCTCAGGTGCTTGTGCTCATCTTCCACCACCAGCCCTCGATGACGCAGTCCCTTGAGGGTCACGGAGACACTTCCACGGGTGATCCCGAGATGCCTCGCCACATCGGAAACGCGTGCGTATCCCACCTCGTCGTGCAGGTCGCCGATGGTGGTCAGATGATGCGCAGCGGAGTGGCTCACCGGGTTCTGATCGAATTCTCGCCAGTCGCTCACCAATCCTCCAGTCTTCCCCTGGTTTCGTCGCCAGATGCTTCTCCCGGGCTCTTCCTGGGCTCAAATCCGTCCATCGAACTCGATGAGTTTGGCTACCCAAACAGGTTGACGGGAGTACAAACAGGTCGCTAAACTGCTGCCGAGATCGCCGGATGGGTTCCGGTCCGCTATCGGAGCAGGGTAGCGGCACCAGCACTCCAAGACAATCCACATGCTCAAGTTGTTCAGTCGCGATCTCGCCCTGATGAGACCCTCACGAGGAGAAACTGATGTTTCGAGATGTCCTGGCAGAGACGAGTCCTGGATCACCGGCCGAATCCGGGCCATCAGAATCGGACACACCCTCCCCTGGCGCCGAAGTGCGGTGTTTGATGGCGATGGAGCGTGGCCAGCGCGTCCGACTGGTCACCGAATCACTGCCTTCGACCCACCGCCCTCTGCTCGAGGCGATGGGACTCTGCAACGACTGCGATCTCCACATCTGCCTATCGAGCGGTACCTGCATCATCGACATCGACGGCAGCCGTCTCGGAATCAGCAGACAGGTGGCCCGGTCCATCATGGCCATCCCGGTCGGTCCCTAACGAGTTCCCTCATCATCTTCGCGAGCATTCAGTTCGGCCAGTAACGCCTCGATCGCTGCGTCAAGGTCATCACCGCGAACATCCTTGTATCGGATGACTCCAGAGGAATCGATCACATACGTGGTCGGCCAACCATTGACATTCCAGCGTGTCGAGATGGGTCCGCTGGTTCCACCATCGTAGAAATTCTTCCAGGTCAGATTGTTCTTCTTCACCGCATCTCGTGCGGCCTCGATGGTGCTCTCCGAGTTGACTCCGACGATGGCAAACTGATCGGCAGGGTGCTTTTCCACGAGCGACCGCTCGTGTGGGTACATCGCCCGACAGGGTCCTCACCAGTCACCCCAGAAATCGAGTAGCACCACCTTTCCCCTGAATGCAGAGAGTTGCATCAGATTTCCGTCGATCTTCTTACCGATGATCTCGGGAGCGACATGACCGATCTGGAGATGCTCCAGTTCGAAGATGTCTCCCTGCACCAGGTCGCCGTAAGTGGTCTGACGAACAAAGGTCACATCTGCATACTCCTTCAGCAGACGGTCCAGGAGTCTCCTCGACTCCGCTCTGGTGTCCTTCTCCGCTGCCAGGATCTTCGAAAGAGAATAGTAGGCTGACGCTCTGGCGGTGCGATGTGGAGAGCGATCCGCCACCGCCCTCAGGAGTCTGAGATTGGCGGCCGACGGCGGATTGTAGTGGGCAAAGCGAACCAGTTCCTTGACCCCCTCATCTTCGATGAAATCGACCAGAACCGTATCGACCACCTTGTCGAGAACCCAGCCGCTCTCTTCATCCCTGGCCGCCATCATCATGACTTCCTGAAGTGCCTCGAGACAGGCATCGGTACCCGCATGAATCCTGGTGAACTCCAGCATCTCTGGCAAGAAGACGACCGTGGGGCTCTTCTTTGGATCGAGCTGGATCGCTTCTCGTTCTTCGTCTGTTTTCGCCTCCCGATAAGGCAACATGTATTCTTCCCATGCTGCATTGATTCGCTCCTGCAATTTTGCCAGTGCAGCGGTTGCAGCAGTCTGTTGCGCTTCGGTCACTTCACTCTGCGGAGAATCGTCCGCGGGGAAAGCATGCAAGGATGGGGGAAGTGGTGCTGTCAATGCTAGCGTGACGGATAGAGTCAAGATCCATGACATCGGCATCCTGCTGATCTCCTTTGCTGTTTCTTGAGCGCGAGATTGAGCCCGGGCACATCCAGGTCGAGGCTTGAGGATCATCAGATCATCCGGGCTCCAGGAATACCAGCAGACAACCGCTGAAATCACTTTGGCTTGCAACCACCGCAGGAACCACCCTGATCACGCTTCTTGCTGCTATTTCTCGACCACAGGAGCAGAATAACGGCGCTGATCGACAGCAGCGTTACGATCCAGAACTGGGGATCCTCGATGGGGAAATCGCTCATCCTGAAAAGCCCATCGCCATCATCACCGACCGAGTTGCGGTGCCCAGGATCCATGCCACGGCCGTCATCCAGGTCAACTGCAGGAGCGCCCATCGAAGGCCGCCAGTTTCCTTGCGGGTGACTGCAAGGGTCGGCAAGCACTGCATCGCCAGCACATAGAAGACCAGCAATCCGGCCGCGGATGCGGGTGGCAGCAGGGCTGAGCCGTCATCTCGCTTCGAGCCACGGATCCTGGCCATCGAGGTCGGATCCTCCAGATCTTGTCCGACACCGACCATCACATTGAGCGAGGAGACAAACACCTCCCTGGCAGCAAAACTGGCGAGCACTGCCACCGAGAGTTGCCAATCCGCTCCGACCGGAGCCAACACCGGCTCGACCCATCGACCCAGTCTCCCGGCGTACGATGCCTGTGCAGACTCTCGCAGTTCCAGCGATCGGGCTCTCTCCAGCAGCGAGTTGGCTTCGATCGGATCGGATTGCATCGCCGCAGATTCGCGTAGTGCGGTGACCTCCGCTCCTGCGGGAGTACTCGGGTAGTTACTCAACCACCACAGGGCGATACAGATCAGCAGGATCACGGTCCCGGCATTGGTCAGGAAAGACATGCCTCGATCGAAGGCGATGCGCAGTGCTTCCTTCACTGAAGGGATACGGTATGGCGGCAGTTCCAGCACCATCGGAAGACTTCGACCTGGCAACAGCGTCCTTCTCACCAACCCGGCAGTTCCCACCGCCGCCACAGCACCGAGCAAGTAACAGCCGATGAAGGCGGCTCCCGCTGCGATGGGGCGATCAGGAAACAGGATTCCGACCAGCAGGATGTACACCGGCAGCCTGGCAGAGCAGGAGAGAAAAGGTGCCACCAGTATGGTGGCGAGTCGATCTCTTCGGTCGGGGATCAGGCGGCTACACAGAATCCCCGGGATCGCACAGGCATGGCTCGAAAGAAGCGGCACGAACGCCTGCCCCGGTAACCCGAAGGGCCTTAGCCAGCGGTCCGCGACAAATGCGGCGCGCGCCATGTATCCGGTTTCCTCCAGCAGCGAGACGAGGAAGAACAAGGTCACGATCTGCGGCAGGAACACCAGGGTCCCGGAGACACCTCCGATGACCCCATCGACCAGCAAGCCTCTGAGTGCTCCTTCGTCCATCCGTGACGAGATCCACACGCCCAGCTTTCCGAACAGCGCATCGATCCATTCCATCGGGTACTGGGCAATCCAGAACACCGAACCGAACAGAAGCGTCATCGCGACCAGGAACAAGGTCAGACCAAGAATCGGATGAATCAGCAGACGATCGAGCCGATCATCTCGCAACCGCCTTCTCCTGGCCTGCTCCGGATGCACAGGCTTGCTCACTTTCGCCAGCAGGTCTGTTCCCCACTGCTCGATCGACTGTCCCTGTGCCGGAATCTGCGCTGGAATTCGTGCGCCATCGATCAGGTCATCGATTTCCAGGGATCTGACATCAGATCTCTCTGCTGCTCCGATCACAGGAATCCCCAGCTGCTCCTCCAGCAACTCCAGATCGATCTGATATCCGCGCAACTGAGCCTCGTGTGATTTTGTCACCACCGCAGCCATCGGGATTTCGAGTTGAGTCAATTCCGAGAACAACTGAAAATTGCGTCGGAGTCCCATGGCGTCGATGACGATGATCAACATGGCGAACTCTACATCCTGGTCCAGATGCTGACGGCAGAGTTTTGCCTCCGGGAGGTCCAGGTGGAGGCTGTATGTCCCCGGGAGATCGGTGACGAGCAACCGGTCCTTGTCCCTGTCGCGGAATCCATCGACCGACTCAGCGGTGATCCCGGGATGATTCGAGATCCGAGATTTTCCGCTCACCATCGAATTGAAGAGAGTGCTCTTGCCGACATTCGGATTGCCTGCCAGCGTCACATGAAGCGTGGTCGCCATCGAGTCTGCCCTCATCCGGGCACCTCGCAGTGAGTCATCGGCTCGAATCGCGTTGCCGCCTGGCGCTTCAATCTGTCCTCACCTCCTGGCCCTTCAGCCCCCTGAATCGACCCTTTCGGGCTCTGGACTCGATCACATACCGGGCGGGCAAGGGACCACGCAGAGCTTTGTTTGGCAACCCAAACAAAAAAATAGTCCGCCAATCCCACCATCCGGGCGCTGAATTTCATACGATTTCGCCATGGATACGATCTGGAGACGAATTCTGGCGGGTCAACTGACGCCGCTGCTGGAAGCGGCACGGACGGTGCGGACCGGGGATCTCGGTTCCCTCAATAAACTGCGTGAACACGGCAGTCGCGAGGAGGTCTCGGCAGTTCTCTGCATCTGGGATGCGCGTCGCCGCGCCGAAGGTCGCCTCGAAGATGCGCATCGATGGTGGCTCACTGGCGAGGCTCTCCAGCAGGCGACTCGCTCGAGCGTGGCTCGGCACAAGGCTCACCGCATCCGGAGAGTCTGTGGTGAATCCCCAGTGATCGACCTCTGCTGCGGCATCGGAAGCGATGCAACGGCGCTGTCTCGGGGCGGACCCGTGGTGATGGTCGATCGAGACCCACTGCGTCTGGCGCTGGCGCGAGCCAATGTCGCCGCCGCAGGTGGACAGGGCTGGGCAGTCGAAGCGGATGTCCGCTCTCTGCCCCTCTCCCCCTTACCGACACACATCGACCCCGATCGTCGCCTCGACGGGCGTCGCCGACATTCCTACCCACAGATGCTGCCCGGTCCCGATGTGCTGGAACCACTGATGGAGCGAGTTCCAGATCTGGCACTGAAGTGCGGTCCCGGTGTCGATATCAAGGATCTGCCTGCGGGTGAGGTCGAGTTCATCCAGGATCGCGGTGACCTGGTCGAGGCAACTCTGTGGCGAGGTGCCTTTGACGGCGGCCAGCGACGCCGCGCGACCTTGCTTCCCGGGGAAGAGACCATCAGTGGCGAAAGTACCGTCCTCGAATCTTACTCTGGAACCGAACCGAGATGGATCCACGAACCGGTGGCGGTACTCGAAAGATCTGGACTGGTCGCACAACTGCTGACTCGCCACATCCTCGGAGAGTTGCATCCGGGACTCGGCTGGCTGGCCGGGGATGACCGGATCGAGTCGCCGTGGTTGCACAGTTTTGAAGTGGTGGAGCGGATGCCCTGGCGGGAGGAAAAGGTACGGCGATGGCTTCGAGCACACGGCGAAGGGATTGCGATCGTCAAGACCCGAGGCGTTTCGGAGGACCCTGCAAAATTGCGCAGGAGATTGCGTGGCTCCGGTGGTGATTTGATCCTGGCACTGCTGAGACACGGCAAGAAACAGGTCGCCTGGATCCTTCGCGCAGATTCGGAATCCGGTCGAGGCTAGACTGGTACGCAGAACTCCTCCGGGATCTCGGTGCCATCTATCATCGAATCCACCACCATCGTTGCGGTCGCGGGTCCGACCAGCAAGCCGGCTCGATAATGGCCGGTCGCCACCCACAGTTGTGGCCGTCCGGGCCACATCCCCAGCAACGGGCCGCCATGCCGGGTCGCCTTCGGTCGGATGCCTGCCCGATGATCAGTGATCCTGTTTTCCACCCCGGGACCGAACATCGATAGGGCCACTTCGACCAGTTCCTGGTGCCCCTCGCGCGTCGGCTCCACGGCATCCCGAGGATCGCCACGATCGACACCGTTTCGATGTCCACTGGCGACGCTGTTGCCGAGCCAGGAACTGCCATCCGGTGCAGGGATCCACGAGTAGATCGAACGATTGCCTGACGCATCTCTGAAGCCCGACAGATCGACATTGAAATGAACCAGATGTGGAGGTGCCTCGATGTCGAGAGCGATCGCCTCGCCAGGCACCGGCTCCAGCGGAAGTGGCGATGGCGGTACCGCAAGTGCTGCGGTGGCACTCTCCCAGCCCGCAGCGAGAACCACCTTGCGGTGCTCCGATGGCTGTTCCAGTTGCAGGTCCTGTCTGCCAGCGAGATGGATCCCTGCAGCTCCCTGCGGTTCGATTCGAATCGGACCGAGATCCTCGCGAATCCGCACCCCCGATGCCAGACACGACTGGCGCAGTGCCTCGATGGTGGCGAGCGGATCGATCCTCGCTTCCATCTCGACGCGAAGTCCTGCCTCGGGTGTCCGGACCATCTGAGGCAAGAGTTGTCGGATCTCGGCACCGGTGAGGACCTCGACCCTGCCTCCAGAGTTCCGTAATTTTCGCACTTCACGTTGTGGATTCCGCATCGTCCGCTCGCGAATATCGATGCCTCCGCAGCGACGGTACCCCACGTCGATCCCTGTCTCGGTCGCCAGATCATCGGCGAATTGTGGCCAGCTGTGCCAGGCCAGGGTACGCAGCTGGTAGAAGGGTGTGCGAGTGTGTTGCGGGGGGGTCAGGATCCCTGTAGATGCAGCGGTGGCTCCAGTTCCGATGCGTCTGGATTCCAGCAGTTCTACCTCGACCCCACGACCGCGCAGTTCCCTCGCCATCGTGAGTCCTACGATCCCTCCCCCGAGCACAACCACCGACCTCATCGATCTCTCCCGCCATTTCTGGTGCCAAATCTGCGGCTGTCACCCTACCCGCAGAGATGTACAATCGTCGATGACAGGGAGGCGGTCCACCATGAGGTTAATCCTGCTACTCACGGCCATGATGACGTTGCCTGCAGTTCTGTGGGCCCAGGCGCAAAATGATGAATGTGGTACAGCGACCATCGCGGTACTCGGATCCAACGCCATCGACACCACAGAAGCCACCAACAGCCCTGAGGAAATCCCGACGAGTACCTGTCCCGGGACCGCTCTCGGGGGAATATATTCCGACGTCTGGTTCTATTTCACTCCCACCGAAGATGGCCTGATGACCATCACTACCTGTGACACCGTCGATTTTGATACTGACGTCATCGTCTATGGCGGCGTTTGCGGATCACTGGTCGCCATCGCCTGTCACGGCGACACGGCAGGTTGCAGCGTCCAGGGAACCACCAACTCCTGGAATACCATCCTTGAAAATGTGCCCGTCTTTGTCGGCGAGACGATTCTGATTCGCATCGGCGGCTGGGCAGATTTCGACATCGGAGGAGGGACCTTCGACATCTCGATGGTCAACACCCCACCTCCGCCACCGGGAGCCCCGGAAAACGATGAGTGCAGCGGTGCCATCGAAGCGGTACTCGGCGACAACCCCATCGATACCACCTCCGCCAGCGACAGCACCGATCCCTACAGTAGTTCCACCGGTTGCAGTGCTCTCGGAGTGATGAACCAGGATGTCTGGTACCGCTGGACCGCACCGGGTGAGGGTTCTCTCACTGTCAGCCTGTGTAACATCGTCAACTTCGATACCGACCTGGTGATCTATCTCGGCAATTGCACATCCAAGATCGAAGTCGCCTGTAGTGGCGACGAGTCAGGATGCCCGATGCAGGGCAACGGCGCTAACTACGCATCAGTCGTCGAAGGTCTGCAAGTCTCCGCCGGCGAGGAGTATTTAATCCGCATTGGAGGCTGGGGAGATGGTCAAAACGGTACCGGTAACGTCAATGTTCAGTTTGTTCAAGCGCTCATCGAATCACTGACCCTCAGTTCAGTACCCGGCAGCGCCGAGATCGATTGCGAGGCCGTGGTTTCCGGTCCGTGTGATTCAGTGGTGTTCGCAATAGGGGTCGGGGGCCCCAGCCAGGTGGCCGTGAACGGTCCTTTTGTCGCTGGTGACCTCGTCACAGCAGCGCTCTCGGTGTCGTCGATCCAGACGATGATCGAGGTCTGCGCCACGCCGCAAATCGGAAGTGCCCCCGGTACATCTTTCTGCGACGAAGTCGCTGTCACCGGGCCGATCACTCTGGAAAATTGTAGTGCACCACTCATCGATATTCCCGATGGCGGAGAGCCGATCGAATCCTTCATCGACATCAGCGGCGATCCCAGTGCCGTCCTGTGGGATGTCCAGGTCGAGGCTCACATCAATCATCCCGATGCCAGTCAACTGCTGGTCGAAATCGCCTCCCCCGATGGCATCACCGTGACACTGCATAACCAACCGATCGGAGCTACCGGGGGGATCGATCTGACCTGGTGGCAAAGTGGCAGCCCGAACCAGCCGCCCTACGATGGCAATGGCTGGATGCAACCCTTTGAATATCTTTCAGCCTTCACGGGTTCCAACCCCATCGGTTCCTGGACTCTCACCGTCTCCGACGAGATGACGGGTGAAACGGGGATGCTCGAGGAGTGGTGTCTGCGGATTTACGACACAGCACCAGTTCCCACCAGCGGGCAAGACCTGATCATCGGAGACTCCAACAACCTGGTGATGGTCGGTCGTGAGGGCTCGCAGGCCAGTTTTGGCTCCGAGTCAGTGATGTGTAACGGCGGTACCGAACCGCTCGACTGGTTCGCCAACCCGGACCCACGTCACCCGATGATGGCCTTCAACATGTTTCGCCTCGATTCCGATCGTCTGATCCAGATCGGTGGCTCGTGGGTCAAGCACGGCTGGTCATCGGCCCAGGCCGACGCCTGCGGATTCGGCTGCGACCCCAGCCCCACCAGTACCTATACAGGTGTCGGCTGTTCCGACACCTACGGTGCCGGTGGCAATGCCAACCAGAACACGATGGGGCCCCGCAGTGAGATCGATCCCTGGAGTGGCGGTTTCGTCTACGAGGGTTCCTATCTGCAGTCCGATTCGGGGCCGTGGGATCAGGTCGAGGAACGCCTCTCGGTCGAGGATGACGATCTCGATCCAGCCTTGCACCCCGGATCGATCTGGATCTCCGAGGTCTCCGTGGTTCATCCGGGGGATATCGACCACACCACCAACCATGCCTGGGAACCGATCGGTGTCACGGGATCTCCCGGCGGCAACTGGTCGATGAACATGTCCGCCCCGAGCCAACTGGGGACGGTGCAGGCGGCCTGGCCTGGAGCCTTGATCGAGGTGGTGAAACCGCTGCCCGTCATCGATGGACGCTGCTACCTGGCTCACAAGGTCACCGACAACGGGGATGGCACCTGGCACTACGAGTACTCGATTTACAACCACGACATGGGACGCAATGCGGGTTCCTTCTCGATTCCGGTCGCATCCGATGTCGAGGTCAGCAACATCGATTTCTTCGCTCCGACCATTCACAGCTTTTCCTTCTCCAACGACAACTGGTCGGCAGTTCGCGATGCCGATGGGATCACCTGGTCTACCACCGATCATGCCAGCGGCGCCTCTGCCAACCCGATCCGATGGGGATTCCTCTACAACTTTGGTTTCGA
The DNA here is from genome assembly GCA_003973385.1 of Bacillota bacterium. Lineage (GTDB taxonomy): Bacteria > Planctomycetota > UBA8108 > UBA1146 > UBA1146 > QNYK01. The sequence goes on from QNYK01000079.1 coordinate 105,685, forward strand.
TGCGGATGCTGCACCGGAAACCGGCACGGCAATTCTCGGCGTCCACTCCCCATCTGCAGTTCCCTACATCGAGGTCGAGGTGGCGACTCCACCGACTGCCCCACCGCCTCCCACCTTTCGCAGAGGACTGTGTAATGGCGATGGCAGTTTCGACATCGGCGATGTGATCTTCCTGCTCGGATACCTCTTCTCCAATGCTGAAGCCCCTGGTTGCCACGACTCGTGTGACACCAACGACGATGGCGATCTCAACATCGCCGATGGCATCTCGATGCTAGGCAGCCTGTTCAATGGCGATGCTCCACCCGCACCACCGGGACCAACAGACTGCGGAGTCGATCCGACAGCGGATGCTCTCGATTGCAGCAACCCGTCCCCCGGCTGCCCCTGAATTGTTTTGCCACGATGGCTCGGTATACTGGGTGCAGAATTGAGCGCAGTTGGAGGAGATTTGCAGCCTGAATCAGAGTCGATGTCAGACGCAGGGGAGGGTATCTCGGTGGAACACCGACAAGAGGATAATGCAACCCGCGAGTGGGCGATGTACCTGCATCTCTCTCTGCTGGCAGGATATGCCATTCCGTTGGCTGGTTTCATCGTTCCCATCATCATCTGGCAGGTCAAGAAGGACGAACTGCCAGAGATCGATGTTCACGGCAAGATCGTCACCAACTGGATCATCTCATGGCTCATCTATTTTATCGTCAGTATCTTCCTGGTATTCCTGGTCATCGGGATCCCCTGTCTGCTGGTGCTCGGAATCCTGAACATCGCGTACCCCATCATCGGCGGATTGAAGGCGAACAACGGCGAGGTCTGGCATTACCCGATGACCATCCGTTTCATTCGATGAAGAAGATGAACTCATGACGGGTTCAGAGAGTGGAATACTGTGCCTTCAGCAATACTGTGCCTTCAGCAATACTGTGCCTTCAGCAATACTGTGCCCTCAGCGTGGACCTGTTGACGCGTATTCGCTGGGTCGCTGCGATCGAACTCCGAAGTTCACTGAATGTCGGCGATCACCGAGGCGTGAAGTGCCCAGCGTGAGCCGGCGTGATTCTCGACCACGGCCTGCCAGTCCTTCTTGAGGAGTTCGGTGTCGAACGAGTTGCCGAGAAACGCCGCCATACCCCTGCGGTACAGGATTTCAGCCACAGCAGGACCCTGAGGAGCAGCTTCCAGAGCCCTGTCGTATTCCCCCACAGCCAGAAGCGGCTCTTTCCTATCATGAAGATCGATGGCTCGAGCCAGATGCATCTCGGCGATCAACTCCGCTGTTGGCAACCAGCCGGTCCAGTCCCGTAACAATCGTTTCTGATCGCTGCTGAAGAAACGAAACCGAGGAGAGAAGGGGATCCTGGTCATCACCGTCGCATCTCTGAAATCATCATGCCGATCGGTGACGTTGATGCGAAGGGGTGCCACCAGTTCACCGATGGCACGGTTGAAATCAGGATCTGGATACGTCACGGCATCCAGGCGCTTGCAACCGAGTCAGCCGGGGGCCTCCAGGATGATGAGAATCGGACGCTGGTCCTGCTCTGCGTGCTGCCTCGCCTGCTCGATCGTATCGTGCCAGTGCTCCATCGAAGCCCCCTCCACGTCACTGCATGTCGTCACGGTTGCCATCAAAGCCCTGCATCCTGCAGTTAGACCGGAAACACACCGATCCGCACTGCGGTTCCATCGATCTCGACATCTCGGAACTCGCCGCTGTCTGGAGCTTCCCGCAGGATCTCCACCGTCAGGGTCTCATTTTGCAGGTGCTCGCCATGCTCGTCGACCGCCTGGGCAAGATCGCCCTCCGTTGCAACGGAGAGTCGAATACGCTGATCATAACCGAGGTCGAGATCTCTGCGGATCCCCTGGACGTGACTGATCACTTCTCGCACCAGACCTTCGCGGTGCAGTTCAGGGGTCACCTCGGTCGAGAGCACTACCACGACGCCTCGCGATTCCGCGGCACTCCAGCCATCCTTCTGTCTCATCCTGACATCGAGATCTGCCGCCTCCAGTTGGACCTCACGATCTGCATCGAGGCGTAACGAAATCTGATCCCCTGTGGTCGCCGCCTGAACAATGGATGCCGGATCCGGATGCTGTGCCAGCGCCGCAGCAATTGAACGAGCATCCGAACCGAAGCGGGGACCGATCGTCTTGAAGTTAGGCTTCACTTCATAGGAAACAAACTCTGAAGCGTCCTCGACAAATTCGACACTCTTCACATTCAGTTCCTCAGAGATCAACTCGGTATCGGATGCCAGTGCAGAAGCCATCGACGAATCGGCCAGTACTATTCGTACGGCTGGAAGTGGCTGCCTGACACGTAACTTTTCGCGCGATCTACAGGAGCGTCCAAGAGAAGCGATTTCCCGGATCGTCGCCATCCGATGGCAAAGGGCATCGTCTCGCCTGTTGGCGTCTGACTCGGGGTAATCACAGAGGTGTACCGATTCCGGGAATACATCCCCTCTCGGAAGCACCAACGCACCGTAGAGGTGTTCCGTGATGAAGGGAACAAATGGCGCTGCCAGGAGTGTTGTCGTGACCAGGCAGTGATAGAGAGTCGAGTAGGCCGCATCTTTATCCGGGTTCATTCCCTCACTCCAGTAGCGATCTCGGCCTCGGCGAACATACCAGTTTGACAGTCCATCGACGAAGTCATTGAGGGCAGTGGCAGCACTCAGGTTGTCGAGACCGTCGAGGGAAGTTCGCATCTTGTCCACCGTGGCGTGTAGTTCTGCCATCACCCAGCGATCGAGCTCTGACAGCTCGACATCGTCTCCAGGGGGAGCGATCAGATCTCCGCTCGGCTGCCAGCCATCGATTCGCGCGTAGATGCTGAAGAACGAATAGACATTCCACAGCCGCAGAAGGAACTCCCGCTGCCCCTCGGTGATCGACTGCTCCTGGAAGCGAAGGCTGGTCCACGGAGCCTGTCCGGCATAGAAGAACCAGCGCATCGCATCGGCACCCTCCTTCTCGAAGATGTAGTCGGGCGTTCGATAGTTCTTGAGCGATTTCGACATCTTGAGGCCGTCTTCGCCGAGCAGGTGGCCCAGGACGATGCATGAACGAAACGGATGAGGCCAGTCTGTAAAGACCTCATCTGGTATGCGATCGTCCCCGTGAGCCGCTCCCTCGGGTCCAAACAGAATCGTCGAGATGGACAGCAGCGCGTAGAACCAACCGCGTGTCTGGTCGATCGCCTCGCTGATGAAGTCTGCCGGGAACTGGCTCGTGAATCGTTCAACATTGTCATGAGGGAATCCCCACTGAGCAAATGGCATGCACCCGGCATCGAACCAGCAGTCGATGACATCCGGGACCCTCCTCATGCGCGCACCTTCTGCAAACGGAGAGGAGTAGGTCACGGCATCGATGTAGGGACGATGGACTCGCAGATGATCGTCAAGCAGCGGATCCTCTGCTTTTGCAGCAGCGAATACCTCCTGCCCCGTGGCATCGGGTTTGGAGAGTAACTCATCGTAGCTTTCGATCGCTTCCATCTGACCGGTCTGCTCGCAGACCCAGATCGGAAGCGGAGTCCCCCAGAAGCGTTCACGCGAGAGGGTCCAATCTACATTTGATTCGAGGTACTTACCGAAGCGACCATCCCGGATGTGATCTGGAAGCCACTGAATCTGCTGATTGTTGGCGAGCATCTGGTCGACATACTGCGTGGTCCGGATGAACCAGGAGCGTCGAGGATACTGAATCAGTGCATCTTCTGGAGCACGGGGACAGAAGGGGTAGTCGTGGCGGTACACCTCCAGGTGCAGGAGAGTGCCATCTTCCTTCATCTCACGAATCAGATCACGGTCGCAATCTTTGACCCACCGTCCTTCGTATTCGGGACCGGCGATCTTCGAGAAGGATCCATCGGGTTCGACGGCACACAGCAGCGGCAGTTGTTCCGGATCGTCGAGTTCTCTCCTCTGAGCAACAAGCAGGTCGTGGTCCACCTCACCGAAGGCGGGAGCCTGGTGAACGACACCCGTACCACTCTCGGTGGTGACGAAATCGGCAGCGACCACCCGCCACATCGCCACCATCTCCTCGCCTGATCGCTGCTGGACATGCAGTGATGCCAGATCTTTCCAGTAGTTGTCGAAGGGAGGCTGGTAACGAGCTGCCACCAGATCTGCCCCTGGCATCGTCTTTTCGACGGTCAGTTCGCGCTTCAATTTTCCAGCCAGGGTCTCCACGAGAGCTTCGGCCAGAATCAGCCGCTCCCCCGTCTCGCCATCGACAGCGACGCAGTAGTTCACCTCGGGGTGCACCGCGATGAACTGGTTCGACAGCAGGGTCCAGGGGGTCGTCGTCCAGACGACGAAGCTGGTCCCGTCGGGGGTACCATCATCATTCAACCGAGGCATCCGGACGAACACACTCGGATCATCGACCTCGCGATATCCCTCTCCCACCTCACCTGCCGATAGCCCGGTGCCACCCTGTGCCCACCACCAGACGATTTTATCACCCTGGTACAGGAGTCCCCGATCAAACAGTCGTTTCAGCGCCCACCAGACGCTCTCGATATATTCTTGATGGTAAGTGGCGTAGGCCTCATCCAGATCGACCCAGAATCCGATGTTTCTCGTCAGCGATTCCCACTCCTGGACGTATCGAAATACCGATTGCTGGCAACGGCGAACAAAGGGCTCGATGCCATACTCTTCGATCTCTCCCTTGGAGTGGATCCCGATCTCCTTGCACACCTCGGTCTCGACTGGCAACCCGTGGGTATCCCAGCCCGCCTTCCGCTCACACAGCCGCCCACGCATCGTCTGGTAGCGAGGGAACAGATCCTTCATCGCCCTGGTCAGAGCGTGTCCGGGGTGCGGCATACCGTTGGCAGTGGGAGGGCCCTCGAAAAAGACAAATCGCTCGGCACCTGCGCGCGCATCGAGAGCCTTCTGGTGAATCGAGTTCCGTTGCCAGAAATCACTGATCTGCGCCTCAAGAGCAGGAAAGTCGGGGGATGAGATCGGCTCGGGGAACTGGAAAGGACTGCCGGTTTCATTCATCAGGGTTTCCTCCAGGGCCTCGGCTGATGAGAACTTGCCGGGGACGAGGGAGGATAGCCGATCCTGAGCATCGCTACACCCGCTTCGAGGAAGCGGTGCTCAGCAGCCCGATTGGCTGCAGTCGAGGGGGTCCGTATCGGTCGGATCGGGGCCGCAACCGTTCACGATGTTCGGCTCCGGGATGGTCGGCGACCCCGGGATGAACAGACTGCCGAGCAGATACACAGCATCGGCAACGTTCATGCCACCGTCGTCATTGCAGTCACCTGCATCGGCGCACATCACCTGCGGACTCCCGGGGATGAAGAGGCTTCCTAGCAAGTACACGGCATCGGCAACATTGACTCCCAAATCGAGATTGCAATCTCCACGGATGAAATTGTCACCAGGCGGGCACGGGGTTGCAATCTCGACCAATGCGATTCCGTTGACGTCGTGATCAAAGGTGCCGAGGAAGGTCTCCCCTCCATCTTCGGTGACCAGGTAGACCGATCTTGCTGTATCCCCCTGGACCCAGAGAAATACATCCTCTGCAGGCCAGTAGGTCAGCGATCGAACGGATTCAGAAGAGAGGTTTGCAGCGATGGCAATCGATGCAGAGTCGCAGTTATTCGATCCACTGGCGGAAGGACGCTCGAACTCCGCCGGCCCACCAACGCTGTAGCCGCCGGAAGCGCGAAACACCTCATCGCCGGATCCCAGAGCAATGGTGTCTCCACCTTCACTGCCGGTGTACTGACACAGATCGCTGGGTCCACCCGTGATGGTACTCAACTCGCAGTAATTTGAACTGCCTGTCGAAAGGATGTTGGTGATGCCACGCAGATCACCGTCTTCTCTGAAATCGATGTCGTTGAAATCGAGTACGGTGAAGCCCAAAAGATCGATGGTGTCGTTGATGGGGTCGTATTCCATCAACCAGGGAGCGGGGGCTGGCGAGGGCGGTAGCGAGGTCATCGCCAGTAGAAACCAGTTTCCGGTGGTCGGATGAATCGTGATTCCCCTGAGACCGTCGATCTCGATCGCACCCGGGATCGACAGAGAAATCTCAGCCACGACCTCAAGAGTGTCCGGGTTCACCGTCCTGACGACATCATCGAACTCCGATACTGTCAGAAAATTGGTGACGTAGCAGATCCCCTGCTGGGCCTCCACCACAGGAGCCGGGAAGAGCAGCCCGGCAACCAGGAAGGGCACGATAATGTTGATCTTCATGAAGAAATCCGATTTCATGGCTCGCTCCCCTGGCGAACCGATCAGGACAGGAATCAGGCTTCCCGACCAGTTCATTTTCTGAGGGCCTTTTGAAGAGAATTTTCTAGTTGTTCATAACTCTGATAGCCCGGTGCTCGCGATACGACATCACCCTTACGATCGATGAAGTAGACTGTGGGCAGTCTCTTCAGATGATACTGCTGAAATCCGACTCCATCGCCCCTCAACAGCATCCGTTGCTGTAGGTCATTCTCCGCGACGAACTCTCGAATTCTGCCGCGTCCGTCGTTGTCGGCATTTATTGCCAGTACCACCACACCCTTGCTGCGAAACTCCTTCTGGATCTTGCTGAGGTGCGGAGACTCCGCACGACAGATCCCTCACGAGTAGCCCCAGAAGGCGACCATCACCGTCTTGCCCCTGTAATCAGAGAGACTCACTGATTTCCCCTCGAGATCCTCGAGTGTGAAGTCGGGTGCGGGCTTACCAAACATCTTCCTGGCTCGAACATCTGGATCGAGGGGCCGGGAAGCGATCTTCTTGCTCGATTTGAGAAGACTGGCCACTTCTTCCACGACCTCGCCGAGGGGTCCTCGCTTGTGGTCATTACGGCCCTTCTCGAACATCGTCTCGGCGATTTCCACCGCTGCCAGAGACATCCCCTTTCGAAGCACGCGGACCACCGGAGCCAGGAACTCGTAGCCTTCCTGAACTTGCTTCGATTCCTCTTCCTCTATCAGCCCGGCCTCGAGGCGCTCGACTCGCAGCACTCGCTTCTCGGTGGTGACAGATTCTTCGCTTCCCCGTAGCAGGGTCGCCGTCCATTCGGCCTGTTTCAGGGAACCGCCTGTACCGAGCAGCAACGTCTCCTTGAACTCGCTCAGTTTCAGTGCCCGGGAACCCCCTCTGATCTGGGTCGTACCCCCTGCAAGAACTCCGACCTGAGTCACTCTGCCCTCGGCGTCGGTCGTTTCAGTGCGCTCGACGGGAATCTGACGCCTCAGGCCGACCGAGGTTCCATCGGCCCAGCCCAGCCCCACCCCCTGGTTTCCTGCCTCATGAACAGAGAGCAGCATCTCCATCACTCCGGGCGAGAGCGGATCGAACAGTTCCGGGCGAGGTTTGCCGCTGCCCAGGATCAGCATCGATCCGATCGGGAATCCACCCGGGTAACTCCCGTCGGAAGCGATGGCCCGCCATACCCAGCGATTCCCGCCAGGAGCTGGGATCTGATAGATGGTCACCTCGTATTCGACCTTCTCTTCCCCACGCACCTGGACAACCTTCCAGACTGCCTTTGCAGACGGATTTTCGAGCTCTTCTTCACCGTCCTGGACCCCGAGCAATAGCCCTGGAAGCAGTACGGCCCACAACATCACGAGAAGCACTCGAAGTGGATCCGTGGCCAGGAAGGGAACATGGGTCATGCAGAACTCTCCTCAGGGCAAAACAGCCCGAATGTGTCCAGAATTGGCTCTCCTGGAGCGATTTCAGCGCTCTCGAAGGGACGCCAACCAACGGTAAACCCACCCCCACCTAGGCACAAGTGGGGGCCCCACGACAAGGTAGTAGCAAAATATCGCCTCCAGCCTTACACTGGGGCCTTGAGCGAGAGGGCTTCAGTCGCACGTAGAAATTCCACGGGGAATACTGGCTTGCTGGAGTCCTACAGGATGCTGGACAGTTTGAATTAGTTGATCCTGCGAAGACCCCTCTCGAGAGGAGGCTCGGTTTGTCGAAACAAACTCGCGGCATTTTTCTGATGGCCCTTCTGTTCGTCTTTGCCCCGGTGGCCCTCAGCACCGTGTACTCAGCAGACGATATCGGAGCGGCACGCAAACCTCTGGATCTTCCGGCCGGTGGTGCTGGTGAGAACGATGAGGAAGAAGATGCTCCGGAAGCGATTCGCTTCTACGGCAGTGAGTTCGAGGGAGACTGCTTCGTCTTCATCGTGCCTGCATATGGGTTCTGCGGAGAGACCGTCATCTTCGACATGATCCGCCAGGAAGTTTCAGCGACCCTGAACCAGTTATCAGCGTCTGTCGATTTTGCGATCGTCGCATATAACTCGACAACCTACATCTGGCGTCCGGAATGCTGCAACGCCTCGGCACCGCACAAGGCTTCTGCGCAGGCCTGGCTCGGCACCCTCGCTCCGATTGAGAATCATTGTCTTCTCGATGCAGCGCTGGCTGGCCTCGGCCTCGCCCAGCAAGCTCCGGGATCTCACAAGCAGGTCATCATCTGCGGAGCCCGTGAGCCGTACTGCAACGGAGCGGGTGGCGGCAACTACGCAGACATCTGCATGGAGTCGATCACGGCAGCCAACTTCGAGAACCTGCCGGTTCACACCATTTACTTCACCAGTTCCTTCTACACCGGTGAAGAGCAGTTCTACGTCAACCTCGCCGCCATGAACGGTGGAACCTTCCGTCAGGTGGATTACTAGAACCGACCGCAGGTCACCTGAAAAAGCCCTCGGACGCAGCAGCGTCCGGGGGCTTTTTTTCTGATGATCAGTGCGAGTCTCTGCCGCGATGTCGACGGCCACCCCATCCTGTATAAGCCACCGGAAGGTGCCTCGATCCTGCACAGTCACTCGAGCAGGTACAGTGTCATGGCAGGTACAGTGTCATGGCAGGTACAGTGTCATGGCAGGTACAGTGTCATGGGTCGACGCAGCACCGGGATCAGGCCATCGCCTGGCAGCAGTGGCTGGTCAGCGCACCTTCAACAGAATCACGATCAACATCGGCGCCATCACCGCCTGCATGATCACGAATCGCACCAGCACCTGGGTGTTGGACCAACCCCAGTTCACCCGGACATGATCGTGAAGTGGGCAGCGAATACCATCGAAGACGCGGATGCTAAGGAACTTCTTGAAACCGACCTTGAACAACCCGGTGCCACCATTGGTGAGGATCAGCAGTGCCACCACCAGCAGCAGGAATGGATTTCCCGTTGCCAGTACGAAGACTCCCAGAAGAAGTCCGAGGGCACGCGAGCCCGCATCTCCCATCAGCAACTGAGAAGGATATGCATTGAACCAGAGGTAGGCGGCGAGAGTACCCAGCGTGGTTGCGACGATCACAGCCCAGCTGGCCCCATCCTCGTAGAAGGGCACCAACAGGTAGTGGGCGGAGTCAACATGGCCGACAACACCGTACAGGACCCCACCGAGGCCGAGAAATGCTACTGAAAGTAAACTACCCGAGAGTCCATCCACTCCATCCGTACAGTTGGTGGTATTGATGGAGAACCAGAGCAGTGCCGTGGCCATCAGTCCGTACAGCCATGGCTCGCAGAGGATCGGCGCCAGCATCCCTGCAGTTCCATCGAGCAAGGCCTCTTGCCCCATCTTTGGCGCGAAGAAGGGCAGCCATATCTCCATCCTGGACTCGCCACCGATCATCGCCCAGGCCACCCCCATCGAGATGAACAGGTCGATGAGTCCCTTGCTCAATCGACCCCAGGCATCTGGACTGCAGTCATCGAGAAACCCGGCGCCCATCGCCAACAACACACCCAGCAGGATCACTGCACGATATGGATCCCATGGCGCCACGAGTAACGCCACCAGCACCGTGACAGGGATGAAAAGAGCCCCCGCGCCGGTCGGCTTTCCGATCGACTTCACCGACTCGGCTGCGTGTTCTCGCCCGCGATCGCACGGCAGTGTTCCGAGCCAGTGCCGCATCACCAGGAAGGAACCCACAGCAGCCAGCAACGCCCCCAGAGTGCAGAGGACCAGGTGAGACTGGAGCAGCCTGATCGGCCCCCAGAGGTGTTCGAATTGGAATCCGAGCCAGTGGAGCAACGAAACTTCCCCCCCGGACCGGACCCTGGCGAGAGCCGATCCACGAGCAGGATAGCCGCATGCACTCATGTGGGGAAGCGTCTAGACGGTGGACCCCATCGATGGAATCACGGTGCGCTCTGCCTTGTGATTTTCACCTCGCCAGGCCCAGATCAGCGGCCTCCGCCTGCGGATTCAGGGGACTTCGGCTGCTTCGGAACCTGCACCTCTGCACGCGCTTTATCGAGGGCAACTCTACGAATATCCTCAAGGCGGCGAGTACGGATCTCCATGCCATAGGCACGAGTCAGTGGGTTCTCCACTTCAAGTCCTTCCACCGCCTGTCGGATCGCATCATCGAGGTACAGTTTGCGATCCAAGTTCCTCCCCCACACATCATCATCAATGGCCCCGTGATAGACGATCTTGCCCCGGTCCAGGACCAGGTAGGTGGGGCAGTTCTTGACCCCGAACGCTTCGGCGACCGTACCTTTTTGATCGAGCAGGTACGGATGCTGTATAGGGTATTTTTCATGCCAGGGTTTGATCTTCTCCGGATGGGAATAGAAGGTCGAATTGATGCTGATCCATTTCACATCTTGCTTACCCCAGCGACGGATCATCGGGATGATACGGTGCTGAGTATAGAGGCGACGAGTGAATCGACAATCAGGTTGGGTCCACTCCAGCACTACTACCTTGTCGGAGAGAGTTGCGAGATCGAAGAACTTGCCCGATGTATCAGTGAGCACCATGGCTGGATGAGCTTTTCCCAGCAGGGAGATCGCCGGGCTGATGGCTGGAGTTTCGGTTTTTTCATCAGCTGCAGCGGGTTGCTTGCCAGCCGGGGGAGCTTCCTGGGGTGGCGATAGCAGCAGCGACAGCAATAACAATGGAAGTGACGGAATCATCTCCACTACCTCTCACTCGGGTCCAGATTCTCTCATCCGACGGACCATTCGGGCCCGGACACGCATCATCGTACCATCGAGATCGAGAATTGTTCAGGTACAGGATCGTCTTCTTCGCGACATGGGTTCAGCTCCGGTTCCGAACAATCGTGCCGATGTGATACCATGATCCAGGGAATCCTGCTTGTAGGCCTTGGCCACGGTCTCGCGCCTCATTCCCCCCTCGATCACTGACTGGCCACCTGGAAGGTAGTGAAATGGAACTGTGCTGCTGCTGTGGAGACGATTCGCCTGGACGACCCGATCGGAAGTTATTCCCCGGGTCGATGGTCATGCTGCTGCTGGTGCTGCTGGTGCTGCTGTTTCTACCCGGTCAGTCACAGGCAGCTTTCGAGCCGCAGATCCTCACGCAGGAGGTCGAACACGATCTCGACGAGAAATCAGCGGAGGAACTGGCGAAGTTCGTCAACGACAAACTGCAATCGATTCCCGACCCCCGAACCCTCACGCGCGATGACCTACCCCGGATCTTCATCATCCTGGATGAGGGGATCGAAGCCGGGCGCAAGTATGTCTCCGATCACCCCGATGGAGCCGACTTTCCCGCCGTTTGCTGTGATCTGGGCCGGATGCTGGTGCTCAATGTTGACCGTCATGTAGGCGAGTTGAATGAGGAAGCGAAAATATTCGGAGCCCCCCTGACGGCGGAGCAACGCCTCAGTGAACAGTTCACGTATCTCGTCGAGGTAGAACAGTTGGCCAGGCTGTCACTCAAATCGGAGATGAAACCAAGTCTTCGCTGCCGCCTCGAAGTATTGCTTGGAGATTGCTTGCTCAAGATGCGAGATGCATCTGGATCTGCGGATGCGTTCATGAGAGCACTCCGACTCGACACTTCTCTCGAAGATGTCCAGGAGATGCGAATCAAGTTGATCGAATCCCTGGAGATTGCGGAACGTTACAGTGACATGCTCAAGGCGGGCAAAGAAGCTCTCCAGAAACATCCACGGTCACCATTCCTGCCACACCTGGTCTACTTCACCCACAAGGCGCATCGCCACCTGGGACTGTTACGGGAAGGCAGGGACCTCTGGCGACTGTGGGGACCGGTGCTGCGAGCCGGTGCATCGGGGGGAGCCATCTCCGTTCCAGGTTTCGAAAAGAAATGGCAAGTCCCCGCTGGCAAGGAAAACGATTTCCTGTTGATTGCTGATCGTGCTGGATTTTATGAGGGCTTCTACCAACTCGCACTCGGTGAGCGTCAGGCGGCATTGAAGGCGTTTCTCGACTTCAATGATTCGCTCAACACCAGGATCAACAATGGCGAAGTGATTTCGATGGCAACAAAGACCTATCTCGACTTCCAATCGATACCCATGGCGCAGCGCGTCGATGTCTTGCACGGAAGGCAAGCCCCGTCCCTCGATGGAATGCAATGGGTACAACCTCCCCCGGAGAATGATCTGGACAAGACCGTCGAATTGCGCCTCCTCTGCAATTCGAGTCGCGCGAATGGCCGCCAGGAGCGATTGATTACCTTGCTGAAAAAACTGGAACTTGAATACTCATCCAGGGGCCTTCGCGTCGTCTGGATCAGTTCTGTACTGCGCAGGGAGCGTGCTGACAAGGAAGCAGCCTCGATGGCGGCCATCGCCAACAAAAACCTACTCGGCTGGGCCTACGGCGTGCAACCGGGACAGGAAGCAGGAATCATCGAACGGCACCTTGGATCTCACGGCGGCACCCTGCTTCTGGCCATCGATGCAGATGGATTGATTCAGTGGGAGGTGATCGACCCGATGTTCTGGGATGAGGGGCTGTATCGCACCATCATCAACCGGCTCTTGCACAACGAGTAGTCCGATGGCTCGTCCTTACCAGAAACTGGTGTTCGTTTGCGTCCATGGACGCACCTGTCCTCTTCAGGGATCGCTCGATACCTGTGATGCCTTGCGCCAGCTGGTGACCCTCGCCGGGCTCAGAGACAGGATCCGCATCGTCAAATCGGGCTGCCTCGCCCAGTGTGGGCATGGACCGATGGTCGCCATCGAGCCAGACGGCGCCTGGTACTGCGGGGTCACGGAGGCCGATGCCGAGCGATTGTTCGAGGGCCCGATCCTCAACGACTCGCCACTCACCGAACTGCTTTATCAGCCTGCTTCGAGTGGCAAGAACGTACTTCCGCCGGATCGCTGGCCCATTCCCCCCCTGTAGTAGGAGTCCTGCCGCCCTGCTCCTGACCTACCGCGGGCGCCACAAGCACTGCTGTGGCCCACCCTTGCTACCATCGGGGGCGATCTCGCCGCCGATGAATCCCTCGATCATTCCCTTCAGATTCTGTCTACACGCAAGCACCTCAACGCTATCCTCGTGGTTCGAGACTCCAGCGTGAGTCTCGTGCCCTGCAGGGACACTGCCGGGATGCAACGAGCCAGCAAAAAACGGGACCTCGTCCCGAGGAGAAATTGGAATGAGCCTAGACATCACCGAGATGCGCAACATCGGCATCAGCGCCCACATCGACAGCGGGAAAACAACCCTCACCGAGAGGATCCTCTTCTACACCGACCGGATCCACACGATCCATGAGGTTCGCGGAAAAGACGGAGTCGGTGCCACCATGGACTCGATGGATATCGAGCGCGAACGAGGGATCACCATCCAGTCTGCGGCGACGTACCTTGAATGGGGCAATAAGCACATCAACATCATCGATACGCCGGGTCACGTCGACTTCACCGTCGAAGTGGAGCGAGCCCTGCGCGTGCTCGATGGAGCGATCTTGATTCTCTGTGCCGTCTCAGGCGTCCAGAGCCAGTCGATCACCGTCGACCGCCAGATGCGTCGTTACAATGTGCCCCGACTCGCATTTGTCAATAAGTGCGACCGCACGGGAGCAGATCCGCTCAAGGTCTGTGACCAGCTCCGTGAAAAATTGCGTCTCAATTCCGTGATGTTCCAGCTCCCCATCGGTCTGGAAAACGATCACAAGGGAGTCGTCGATCTGATCAAGATGAGAGCACTTTACTTCGAAGGTGACAACGGAGAGAACGTTCGTGTCGACGAGATTCCAGCCGACATGCAGGAGGATGCAGAACATCGCCGAGAAGTGATGCTCGATGCCATTTCGATGTTCTCCGATGACCTGATGGGAGCGATGCTCGAGGGCGAAGTCACCGAAGAGTTGATCGTCGAAGCGACTCGTAAGGGAGTCATCTCACTTGAACTGTGCCCGGTGTTCTGTGGGTCCGCTTACAAGAACAAGGGTGTTCAACCGCTGATGGACGCGGTGAACGCATTCCTGCCCTGCCCCTCCGATGTCGAGAACTTCGCGATCCACCAGGATGACGAAGAGGATACCTGCCCCATCACCAACAGTAATGATGATGACCTGCTCTGCTACGCCTTCAAACTGGAAGATGGCGCTTATGGCCAGTTGACCTATGTGCGGATCTACCAGGGAGAACTGGTCAAGGGAGAGTTCGTCTACAACGCTCGTACCGGCAAGAAAGTGAAACTGGGTCGGATCGTTCGAATGCACGCCGACAACATGAATGAGATCGATCGAGCTGGCGCGGGTGATATTGTTGCCCTGTTCGGAATCGATTGCGCATCCGGAGATACTTTCCGTTCCCAGGGAACGGATTATGTTCTCTCCTCGATGCATGTTGCGGAACCTGTGATTCACCTTGCAGTGAAGCCGATCGACCGGAAAGCCACCGATAACATGTCAAAAGCGCTTCAGCGCTTCACCAAGGAAGATCCGACCTTCCGGGTCGCCTTTGATCCAGCCAGCAGTGAAACCATCATCTCTGGAATGGGAGAACTCCACCTGGAAGTCTATGTCGAGAGAATGAAGCGGGAGTTCAAGGCAGAGGTCGAGGTCGGCGCCCCTCAGGTCGCCTTCCGTGAGCGAATCACCCGCATGATTGAATTTGACTACACTCACAAGAAGCAGACCGGTGGATCGGGTCAGTTCGGCAGGATCATCGGAACCATGTCACCGAGCGAAGATGGTGAATACACCTTCGATAGCAAGGTCACAGGAGGAAATGTGCCGCGGGAGTACATCCCATCGGTGCAGAAGGGTTTCTCTCAAAGTCTCGAAACTGGAATGCTGATCGGTGCTCCCATCGATGGACTCGATGTCGTACTGAAGGACGGCGCCTACCACAATGTCGATTCATCCGACATGGCATTCCAGGCCGCAGCCAGAGGCTGCTTCCGGGAATACTACATGTCCGGAAAGCCTGAGGTCCTCGAACCACTGATGACTGTGAGCCTCGAAGGGCCCACGGAGTATCAGGGTGACATGGTCGGAACACTGCTTCAACGGCGAGGTGTTCTCAACGGCACCGTCGATGAACAGGGATTCGTTCGTATCGATGCCGATGTCCCTCTCGCCGAGATGTTTGGTTATGCGACCGCGTTGCGGTCAGTAACGCAGGGTAAGGCGGAGTTCACCATGGAATTCAATCGCTACGCTTCGGCACCTCGTAATGTCCAGGAGGAACTGGTCGAAAAGTTCCGCGTCGAGAAGGAAGCAAAGAAGTAACCGCCGCTTGATCGGGAACAGACCGGAAGCTTCGTGCTAGCCTGTAGACCCCAGAGGGTCTACGGGCTGTTCTGTTGACCGTGACCTCACCTCCAGCTGGCGAGTCTCCCATCCTCTGTCAGGGATGCGTCTGCGTCGAGAACTAGCGATCCGTGAGGAAGCTTTCCACGGCTCGGCGGGTTCCCTGAAAAGCGACACGCTGGGTATAGAGGTCGAGCGCCCTGATCCCACCGAGTTCCTCGCCACCACCTGCCCTTCCAGGTCCACCATGCAGCGACTGGGGCAACGCAACCCCGGATCCTGGCGCCTGGCTGATCATCTTTTCCGAGGCCAGGTAGAATCGTCCGCTCCATGCACCGCAGCGCCGTAGAAGATCAAAGGTCCACTGCTCCTGATCACTGTAGACGGAGGTCACGAGCGTCCCCTTACCCTTGCTATTGAGACAGGCCGCCGTGGCAGCCTCGCCATCGAAGGGACAGATCGTCGATACAGGGCCGAACACCTCGAGATCATGGATGAGATCATCGGAATCACCATCTCGCAGTTGCAGCAGGGTCGGAGCAAAGAAATAACCCTTGCCCGGCTCTGCACCGATGCCATCCACCCTCTCGCCACTTCCAGCGACAAGATCTGCCACCTCGCGCAAACTTGCCGTCCCCTCCAACACGCTGCTGAGTTGATCCGCTGTTGCCAGCGGCCCGACATTGACGCTTTCATCGAAGGGGTTTCCAACCACCCTGGTCGCCAGTTCCTCGCAGAGGTCTTGCTGAAGATCCGAGATCCTGTCGTGAGGAACCATGATTCGCCGCACCGCAGTGCACTTCTGGCCACTCTTCTGCGTCACTTCCCTGGTCACTTCTCTGACGAACAGACGCCACAGTTCACTGCCCGGCTCCACATCCGGAGCCAGGATGGCCGCATTGAGGCTGTCGGCCTCGATATTGATCGGAGTGGACTGCCTCAGCAGATTCTCGTTCGATCGGATACGAAACGCGGTCGCTGCAGATCCTGTAAACGCAACCACATCCTGACCGGTAAGGTGGTCAAACAGATCGCCGATCGATCCGCAGATCAATCCCAGTACTCCATCGGGTAGAACAGCGGAATCCACCACAGCCTCGATGCAACTCTCGGTCACGATGGATGTGCTGGAAGCAGGTTTGGTGATGACCGGCATGCCGGCAAGGATCGCTGCTGCAGCCTTCTCCGCAAATCCCCAGGCCGGGAAATTGAAAGCATTGATGTGAACCGCAACACCATCTCTTGCAATACGTCCATGCCGACCCCAGTAGATGGCACTACGCCCCAGCGGCTCTCCCTCGCCATCTACGAGTCTATGCGTTTCACCGAGTTCTTTTCCGAGAGCACCGTAGTGGTACAGCGTCCCTGTAGCACCATCGATGTCGAACTTGGAGTCCTTGCGTGTACTTCCACAACTCCGCATCGATAGTTCCAGCAGTTCGTTTCGTTTGCTGTGGATCGCTCTTGACATCCCAATGAGTAACTCGCCGCGCTCGGCAAATGTCATCTCGCGCAGCGCTCTTCCACCCTCGAGCTGTGCATACTCCACGGCTGCCTTGAAATCGACTCCAGCACTACTCACCGCCGCAAGCGGTTCCTCGGTGGAGGGATCGATGACATGAACTCCGGAATCCTCTCCCGGTTCAATCCATTTGCCCATCAGATGGCTGCGCAGGAACTTCACTCTGATCCTCCTTGCCGAAGAAACCGATCCTCCAGGAATCAGTCCTGAGACGGTATTAGATACAGGGAGGCGCTCCTGTTCCAGAGGAACAGCAATTCTGGCACAGACCAGATCTCGCTACAGACATGCGGATATGCACGGATCTGGCACAGGTAGTGGCAAGAAGGGCGGGACCTACTTCAGGTGTTTCCAGAATGAAGGCGAAGCAGAGTCCGAGATCAGGGGAGGCAAGCGGCGAGTCCATCGGGTGTCGGGTCGATGCCGTAACCGGGGTACGGGTAGGGAATCGTCTCGCCATTTGAAAAGAGGAAGTTCAGTAGATTGATGGCGTCTCCGATGTTGATCGAACCGTCATCGTTGGAATCTGCAGCATCGGGACACACGCTGGCAACCCCGCCGATGAACAGGTAATCGAGCAGGAAGATGGCATCTGCGATATTGACTGACTGGTTGTAATTCGCATCACCACGGACAAACAGGAACTGCGGTTGTTGCGAAATGGTCACGGTGCCATGGATCAGATAAGGAGCCTCGGAGAGTCCCCCTTCGATGGCGTAAATGGTGTTGATCGGTGGATCTCCTACTCCATCGGTGAAGCTCATCTGCGTCGACGTGCCCATGGGAGTTCCAAACTGGACGGTGTAGTCGAGAGTGCAAAGCGTCTGATTTGTACCCGGATCCATCATCCTGCCATCGAAGGGAGGTAGCGTATCGAAGATGACCGCCAGATACATCGTCGAGTCGATACCCGCTGGATTGATCTGTGTGATGAAGAACTCCGGCAACAGCGCCTGAGCCATCGTTCCAGTCAGGGAGATCTCCTCCATCACGAGAATCGTGGCATCGTATCGGAGCGCAATCTGGTACCCCTGAAGGAAGTTGTCATGTGTTCCAAGAACCGGATGGTACACAGGTTGCCCGGCAAAGACTTCGATATCCGCAAGAGCCATCGAGGATGCAGGAAGAGCGACCTCGATGGGACCTGAGGACACCATCGTATCGGTACCACCGGGTCCCGTAACCGTCAGCGAGATGATGAAAGTCCCTGGTTCAACATAGGTGTGCTCCCCCTGCGGCATCGAACTGAACTCTCCATCACCGAAATCCCAGAGGTGACTTGAAATCATACCTGCACTTTCGGAATGAAATGAGATGGTGTGATCTGCGATGCCATCGTCATCGCTAGTGATGACAAAATCAGCCGTGGGTGCGGGAGTATCATGCGTATACCACGCTTCACCATCGGAGATCACCATGAAGTGCTCGTTGCCAGCTGCATCTATCGCCACTTCTACCTCCTGGGGATCTCCCTCGATGAAATCGAGAGCATCCGTCGAGATGGTTCCATCCGGGCGAAGGGAATGACGCTGGAGCATGCCGTCCTGAATCCATGAGATGCAGTACCTCTGCTGCGACAGGCTGGAGAAAGATAGATGTGAAGTGCCTGTTCCTCGGTTGCTGATCACCTGCTGGGAGGTGATACCGCCTGTAGTCGATCCTTCGAGAAGCAGCAGTTGATCGTCGACCAGAGCAACAATCTGGAGATTGGCAGAGGCATCGGACTCGATACCCCAGTGCAAGGGCACGTTGAGCATATCGTAGAGATCAAAGGCCATTCCCATCGATCCAGTATCCACCTGGCGAGCACGAAGCACCGTTCCGTCGAGCCATACGATCAAGGTGGTTTCGCCCCCCACGGAAAGCACCTGGCTCGACGCTCCAGTTCCGACTTCTACCGGTGGAGTCTCGCCATACTTCATCCAGACCGTGTCACCACTTGCATTCGAGCAGGTCCAGCTGATGACTCTGTGGCCACTGTCGAGAATCTCTATATCGGAGTCATGGCAATCATCAGACCCGCTACTGATCTGTTCAGGATCTCCAAACCCCGTAGCATAACTCTCGATCAGGTAGATGGTTCTTGGCCCGGCGGCCACCCCCTCCTCGAGGGTGATGAGGTAGTGCGCCGCAAATCCCTGGGTCAGAGCGGGAGAACCGACTTCATTGGCGGAGTCGAGGGCCGATATCATCGTTTCGAACTGGAGCAAGGTACCACTGAAATGGATCTGATCGCTGGTCCTGGCACAGAGGGAAACCTGTTGCGGTGAGCAACTGGAACAGCTGGTATCCAGATTGATCTGCGCATCGGAGACGGTGTCGATCCCGGCGGTGAGCAGAATTGGCTCACTGAACTGGGCACACAGATTCGAATGGAAGCAGATGGAGATGCCAAGACAAAGGACCCAGGCCAGGTGAGAAATCACCGGAAGCCTGGTCGGCCGTTGTGCTCTCGTCATCGATACCACCTCCTCAAGATCTTCACGGCATCTGAATGGTGATTCCGCTTCAGATCCCGGTCCCTCCAGGTGAAATAATCACATCTGGAATTCACACCCGGGAAAGACTCGTTCACAACCTACCAAACCGTGGCAAGCCTGCCACGGAACCCGAACTGGGCGAAGGTCGATGAACCCATCTATTGGACCATGAAATCGTCAATTCCGGAACCCTTGATCAGGATGGTCCCTGGTGCCTGGAGAGGGCGATAGGAGTGACCTCGAACAGCCACCCGTGAGGAGCACCATGCATCTTCGGCGCGTCGACCGATCGAGTTGCCGGCAAGTCACCAGCCTCGGTGAGCACGAGCCTGAATCTGAACCTGGTAGCGAAGCACGAAGATGATCAGCAACGAACTGGCCAGACCCATCAGCGGCAACTCGATGCCCGGATGCCAGACGTCGATGCTTCCGATCGCATCGGGTGAGTCTACCGGGACCTGGGGCTGGCCAGGAAAAAGCCACAGAAGCACACTGAGGAGCAGCGGAATCAGCGACAATTGTCCGATTCGATCGATGCGCACACATCCCCCTGACTCTGCTGCTGTCGGGACCATCATACTCCAGAGCGTTCGCCGGCACAGTCCAGATCGATGGACTCGATGTCTGCAAGGTCTCGTTTGTTCTGCTTGCTGATGGCTTGCGCTTGGTAGACCATCTGCAGGGGGCATCGCGTCCCGCGAGCCAACAGGAGGGTTCTTGAGCACTGACGACCTGCTTCCGCGCAACCATACCCGCTCGATCAGGGTCGGGACCACAACGCTCGGGGGCGGTCACCCGATCGTCGTGCAGAGTATGTGTGCTACCTCGACAAGGGATGTAAAGACCACTGCCGGACAGGCCCAGCAACTCTCGGATGCAGGTGCCGGAATCGTTCGGTTGGCGGTCGATTCAAAAAAAGACGCCGAGGCAGCCAACGAAATCGCCCATCTGGTGGATGCCAATATTTGTGTCGACCTGCAGGAGAACTGGCGACTGGCCAGGATACTGGCCCCGAATGTCGCCAAGATCCGGTACAACCCGGGCCACCTGCACCATCACGAACCTTCCGTCTGCTGGCAGGATAAGGTCAAACGAATTGCCAGCTGGGCTTCAGATTCGGACACAGCGCTGAGGGTCGGGATCAACTGTGGATCGGTCGATCCGGCGAAGGTAGGTTCCTGGCCACCAGGAGATTCAGTTTCGCCGATGGTGGCGAGCGCTCTGGAGCATGCAGAGTTCCTCGACTCCATCGGATTTGATCGATACGTCGTTTCACTGAAGGATTCAGATCCGGACCTGGTGATCGCAGCCAACCGTCAATTTGCTGCCGAACGACCGGATGTTCCCCTGCATCTTGGAGTCACCGAGGCCGGTCTTCCTCCCGATGGAGTCATCAAGACGCGCGTCGCGTTTGAACAGTTGCTCTCCCAGGGGATCGGTGACACCATCCGCGTTTCTCTGACTCTTCCCAATCAACTCAAGTACCAGGAGGTCGATACAGGACATCAGATCCTGAAGGACATCGCAGCCGGCCGCGTTCGCAGCGTTGTTCAATACCAGCGCTCCGGCCCGAACATCATCTCCTGTCCCTCCTGTTCTCGGGTCGAGAACGAGGCCTTCGTCGATCTCGCACAAGATGTGAAGCGACTCTCCGAGCAGTACTCCACTCACGACATCACCATCGCCGTGATGGGGTGTCGGGTAAATGGCCCGGGAGAAACCGATGACGCCGATCTCGGACTCTGGTGCGCTCCCAGTTTCGTCAACCTGAAGAAAGGATCGGAGAGTCTCGGTTCTTTTCCCTACGACGAAATTCTCGAAAAGCTTCAACAAGAAATTGAAAGCTTGATTCAAAATCGAGGATCCGTGTCCTGAGAAGCGCCCTCTATGGTGCGCAGCCGACGAGACAGCAGAGCCCTCCTGCCGTCGGGTCTGCCGCACAACTGCTCGGTGCCGGGGGCGCGGGAGCTCCGGAGAAGAGCGCCCCGAGGAGTGCGATGGGATCGGCGACGTCGAGCAGTTCATCGTCGTTCGCATCGCCGGCATTCGCACAGTTGAGGACCCCTCCTCCGAACAGAAATCCCAGCAGAGCGATCGGATCGGCGATGTCGATCAGGCCATCGGCGTTGGGATCTCCGCGGACGAAGCGACCGCTCACCATCCCTGCCGGAAACCTGACCACGCTCACGGTGTTCGCGATCGCGGGACCGGGGTAGCCGCTGTTGGCGGCATAGATCTTGTCCCCATCGGGACTGACCGCGATCCCGAAGGTGTAATCGCCCTCGACCGGAATGATCATCTCGATGGCATCGATCATCGGTGGATCGATCGGGTCGCCGACGAGGCTGAAGTCCGGGAGACGCACGATGGCCACGTTGCCAAGCGCTGAGCCCAGTTCACCCGGGCCGGTGTTCGGGTGCCGACTGAACCCCCAGTTGGTCACGGCAAGGTACGGAGTGTTCGGGACGAGGACCATCTCTTCCGGACCGGTACCGATGCGCAGCCGTGCGACGACCTGGCGCGAGTAGCGATCGACGACCGAAGCGTGGTCGAGAGAACGGTCGAAGCCGAAGTTCCCGACCAGCAGGTGCTGCCCGTTCTCGGTGAGCGCGAGCGCCTGGGGGAACTCGTCGACTGCGATCGGGGTCGCGACGAGGGTGTCGACCGCGATTTCCCACACCCGTATGCCAGTGGGATCGGTGACGTAGACGAAATCTCCCTCCGGTGAGGCGATCATCTCACGAGGCGCTCCGAGTCCACCGACCTCTCCGAGGACCTGATGACCCGGAATCGACCACTTGGTCACGCGCCCGTCTCCCCCGGTCGCGACGAACAGGGTACTGCCGTCCGGGGTGAAGGTGAGCCCGAGCGGATTCAGCCCCAATGCGGGAAACGAATCGATCAGATCAAGGGTCACCGGATCGATGCAAACGATCTGGTTCGCTACGTAGTTGACGATGTAGAGCCGCGTGCCATCCGGAGTGAAACCGAGACGGTAAGGTCCCGCTCCAACCGGGATCGTTGCCTCGACGGCATCGGTCGCGGTGTCGATGACGGACAGGGTGCCCGGGTTCCCACCGAAGTTGGTGACGAAAAGTCGACCTGTATCCTCGTGCAGGGCGAGCCCGATGGGGCGCGTGCCGACATCGATGAGACTTGAAAGCTGCGATGGATGATCGGGCGCGCACGTCTCGCGCACGAGCAGGGAGTAATCACCGAAGTCTCCACTTCCGTGTCCATCGATGACGATCGTGACCGTTTCCCCCGCCGCAATGAATACCCCTGCAACGCGGGCTCGTGTGGCGTCGAGTCCGCAACCGTCGTCGCTGCAGGCGATGACACTGGCGTCGGTGGGCTCGAGGGAGATCGGGCAGGGATCACCGATCACCGTGATCTCCGTGTCGAAATCGCTGCCACAACTGTCGATCTCGATCCAGGTGTCATCCGTTGCGGTGTAGCGATAGAAGTTCTCAGGTGCCCCGCCAAAGACGAATTGACACTCGTGCTCGAAACGGGAGGCCCCTTCCGTCGTCCCATTCGCCAGATAGGGCAGTGCAGGAATCGGGAAAGCGAGCTCGCACGTCTCGCCGGGCCCCGGCGGCAGAATCGGAGTGATCGTCACCGAAACATCTCCGAAGTCGGTACTCCCATAGCCGTCAAAGACGACGAAGTACTCCGACCCCTCCGTCACCAGGAAGGACAGACGGGAGCGAAAACCGTTCACGCCGCACGCATCGTCGTTGCAGCCAATCGCAGTGCCGGATCCTGCAGATCCTGCCTGAGTCCCCGCCGGTGGGCAGGTCCCCTCGTAAACGTACACTTTGGTATCGAAGTTCGACGCACACAGATCGATGCTCATCTCACCGGTCTCCCCGGCAACGAATCGACGAACGACGTCGGGGCCGCCAGTGACAGGAAACGGGCACGATTCGTTATAATCGTCGAAAGCCCAGGTGGTCGAGACGGTTCCGCTCCAGGGAATCGAAATTGTCTCTGCGATCTCGCAGCGATCCGAAGGGAACAGCGGAGTCTCGGTCAGGGTCAGGTCGTAACTTCCGCAGTCGGAAGCACCGTAGCCGTCGATCACGATGAAATAGTCCACTCCCGCAACAAGGTTGATGGCCACCAGCCGCGAGCGCCAACCATTCTCTCCGCAGGCGTCGTCGTTGCACGCCACCTGCATTCCGGAATTCGAAACAGTCGGGCAACTGCCCGTGTAAAGGTAGACCTTGGTGTCGAAGTCGGAGGAGCAGAGATCGATGCTGACGGTGACATCCGTGTTGGGCGTGTAGCGATAAACGACGTCGCGTCCTCCCGTCGGGGTGAACGGACAGCTTTCGTTGTAGTCGTCCAATGCGCCACAGGTGTCTCCAGTGTCAGAGAAGGGGATCGCACCAATCACCGCCGCCGAGGCGCAATCTTCTCCGCCGATCGCCAGGGTGGGGAGCGGTACAAGCACCAGGAACAGCACCGCGGATGCGAATGTGAGGCGGAAAGAAACGATAATGACCTCCAGGTGGGAGAATGCCGGGTGAACAGGATTCCCGTCTTCTTCCCGATCAAGGAAGGCTCCCGTGACCACACAGGTCACGGGAGCCTCTCTCGTCGACACAATCATCTGCTGATCATGGACAAGCGGAGAAGGAATCACAGGCAAGAGTACTTCCCCCTGGATCCTGACCACACGCCGGGAAGGGTGCCGCTGGAGTCACTCCACCTGCAAACAGGTAGCTGAGCAAGAAAACAGTATCCGCGACATTCACATTCTCGTCATTATTGACATCGACGGTCGCCACGCAGGTCACCGTTCCTGGTCCGAACAGGTAGTTGAGGCTGGACACGGCATCGCTGATGTCGTGAGCACCGTCTGAATTGATGTCGCCGCGTACCCAGTCCTGAGCTGCGCATTCATCCGGCACGCCATCGGAGTTGGTGTCGGCGCTGGTGCCGCTAGCAATATCGCAGGAATCGGGAGTCGAATTCAGGTTGCAATCGGCCACGGCCCCTGAAGCGATCTCGCATGCGTCCAGTGCGCCGCTCGTATCGCAATCGAGGCTTCGATCCGCTGCGATCTCGCAACTATCGGGGGTCGCATCTCCATTGCAATCAGTTGCCTGCCCGCCAGCGATATCACACGAATCGAGGGTACCGCTGGTGTCGCAATCGAGTGCAGGGTCTGCTGCAATCTCACAGCTGTCGGGGGTCGAATTCCCGTTGCAATCCGTGGCCAGGCCACCAGCAATATCACAGGAATCGAGTGTTCCACTCGAATCGCAATCTGCATTCGGGTCAGCAGCCATCTGACAGCTATCGAGTTGCCCGTTCAGGTCGCAGTCGACCGCACCGGAAGCGATGTCACAGGAATCAAGCTGACCATTTCCGTCACAATCTGATCCTGCAGTCTGGTCGATGTCACAATCATTGGGAATCCCATCGCCGTCGATATCGGAATCGCAATCATCGATCTGGCCATCATTGTCGGTATCTACTTCACAGGTATCTGGCACTCCATCCTGGTCACAGTCTTCAGCCCCCGACGCCACATCGCAGATGTCAGGAATACTGTTGCCATTGCAGTCCGGCACGGAGCCATCCCCGGTCGTACACTCATCGGGAATGCCGTCGACGTCGCAGTCGGCACTGGTCCCGGAACCAATATCCTGGTCATCCGGAACTCCGTTCTGGTTGCAATCTGTGATCCCGGAACAGTCCACGTCTTCAAATCGGAAGTCGTCGATACCCGCTTCGACGATCGATCCTGAACCGAGGTCACTGGCGGTGAATCTCACCCTGACGCTGTTGGTCAGCAGCACGAAATCTGAGGCGTTGAAACTGTGTTCAAGCCAACCACCCGAGGTTCCGGTTCCGGTGGGGCCGACCGTCTCGACATTGATCCATGTCGCCAGATCGTCCGAGATCTCGACGACAAAAATATCCGCTCCCGGGGACGCACCGCTGTCGTTGGAGTACCAGCGGAAGTAACTGATCAGCGGATTGGTCGTCGCGGAGAGGTCCATGATGGGCGTGTACAGCGTGGTCGATCCGCCATCGACATCATTGGCGCCCAGCGATCCTCCGACAGTGCCTTGCCCCGTGAACCAGCACAATGAGCCTGGATCACTGTGATCGTCCTCAGGCTGGGCGAGGGTTCCGACCGGATCGCCACGGGTCCAGTTGCCGGTCGTGGCATCGTTCGGGGCCCCGACAGACCATCCAGCGGCGGTCTCGAAATCGGTGATCTCCTCGGTCAATCCAAATGCGGACAGTCCCGGTGCCGGGGCCGTGGAGCCTCCATCGGGGTAGGTCACCAGTTGTCCCGCTGCACTTTGAGCCTCGATCCACCAGCCAAACTCGGTGCCACAGGTCAGTGCCGGGAAGGTCATCTGGTACGAGAGCCCTCCGACGAATACCAGCGGAATCGTTTGAACTCCAGCTGGCGTCTGAATCCGGAGTACTTCCGTGCCTGCCTGGACCGAGGATCCTGCCATCGGGGTGATCTCTACATCGAATGTATCTCCGCCGAGAGGATAAAAGACCGTTGGATCGCCTCCGACAACCGAGATCGTCAGCGCTGTGGCAACAGTGATCTGGCACGCAACAACTCCGGAAGGCACACCTGCTGCGCTTGCATTGACACCGTACTCGTGAAGACCAGGAATCGTGCTCGCGTCGGTGTACGATGTCAGCGATCCAGCCATCGTGGCGATGACCTGACCATCTCGACTGACGTCGATGGAATCGTACAGTTCGCCGTTGGTCCAGTTGAGTTCAACCTGCTCACCGACCTGAGTACAACTCAGGGCCGAGACGGGGATCGTGAAATCACCGCTGGGAGCCAGGATCTGGAGCGCAGAAGTCCCACCCCCAGAAAAGTGGCCCAGCGTTGCTGTCACCACGGTCGGAGGTGCATTCGCGATGAAGCGGAAGTTGTGAAGCGCACTCCAACGGATCGCATTCGCGTTCACATCCTGGGAGGCCGTCTGGGTTGCCCACTCGATCACCCCCGCAGATTGCGATGCTGACCAGGGTGTTGAACTGTAGGGTTCACCACTGTGGTAACTCGGATGATGGGACTCGAGGGAGTTGAGAGTCACTCCTCCAGCCAGAGGCATCTGGAACGAGGCCACCGAGCGGGTCGAGTTCATGTTGAAGATGGCGTACTCGTAGGAATGTTGTCCGCCGCCGATGTCCGTCACCTTGTAACCAACGATGACGAGGCCATTATCCGCATCGATCGCCTCGACGAGGGTCACCGATGGGTCGGAGTCCTGCCACGCCTGGATCCCTGGCTGTTGTCTCTGTGTCGAACCGGTCAGGGTCATGGCTCGGCTGGCATTGGTCGAGAAGGTCACGGATCTGTAGGAACAATTGTTGTGAGCGTTTCCCGCAGCAGCATCATCGGGCGTCACATAGTGCCCCTCGACAAAGTATGTCGCCCCGGCATTCAAGGCCGGATCGTTGTCGTTTTCATTGACCCGCAATCGCTTCGCTGTCAGATCGGTGTTCGGCGGGTTCAGATTGATCGGGTACTGGTATCCACCATTGGCTGGATCGGTCACCTCCGACCGAGGACCCAGACCTGACTGCTGGCCGTTGAGACCGGAGGAATATGGATCGGAGCAACCGACCCCCAGCAGAGCCCCGTTACCAGGGTTGTTGCAGCCACAGCCGCAAGAATTCTGAGCGAGGGCGAGGAAGCCATGCTTGAGCCAACTCATTCCAATCTGCTCGAATCTGCCGTTGTTGTGACGGTAGAGGTTCTGTCCGATGACAGGATGCTGGTTGTTGTTGGCGATCCACAGCAAGGTATCAGTTCCGATGTTGCATGAGGTGGTTCCCACGGAGTAAGCGTAGTGGCCAGCCGCCAGACCGTAACTCTGAGTGCCGGTCAACTCTCCGACCATCACATCAGGACCGGTTCCACCCATCCCTCCACCGGGATCACACTGCTGTGCGATGGCAATCTCGGTCACAGCAAGCGGTGACAGCAGCATTAATGTGGCAACAGTTGTTCGAACGAACCGTGAAATGAACATCGTGATCCTCCTGGAGATTCAACACCAGAAAACTGGAGCCGATTCTCCGCTGAACAGGAGCGGGCTGTCAGAGTACAAACTGGCGATCTATTCCACACTAATACAGGGCGACAGATACCTTCCATCTTATCACCACGAGGCACGAGTCATAGAGTCCTTGGACAGGGCTGGAGAGACTGGAGATCGGACCAGGATGAGCAATTGAGTGGCCCCGCCGCGATACTGCCGACCCCCGTGGCTGTCGGGACGGTGCGCCATCGAGGCCACCCCTGGATCGTCGAAGAATCGCCATATTCCCACATGGCGCCCCCGCGATCACTCGAGGATCAGACCCCACCGAGGCAGGTAAAAAAAAGCGGCCGACGAAAATCGCCGACCGCTCTCTGATTTTTGGTAGCGGGGGCAGGACTCGAACCTGCGACCTTCGGGTTATGAGCCCGACGAGCTGCCAACTGCTCCACCCCGCGCTGGTGCATATCTGTAATTCCAAAACCTAAGCAATCGAAGCGGTAAGGTCAAGGACCCTCGAACCTTTTCCTATCCCGGGAAGTGACCCCCAGAGCGAGTTCTTCGATCGGAAAGCCCGTATTCGGTCCCATCTGCAGCATTCGATGGCCCTGCTCGATCCCCTCTCGGACCATCCCCTGGGCTGCACATTATCGATCCCCGGGCGGTCGGCCACTCGATGGATCAGGATGATGCGATGAAGTCGTCGATGAGTCCGAGCAACTCTTTCGTGTCATCCAGGGTCACTGCGCCCATATGTCCGATCCTGAAGGTCTTTTCCTTCAGATGGCCGTAGCCATTCGAGAGGAACATGTCATGTTCTCGCAATTTCTCATTCAGGTCGGCGACTGAGATGCCATGAGTGTTCTCGATGCAGGTCAAGGAAACCGATTCAAAACCAGATTCCGCAAAGATCTCGAAGCGATCCCTGGCCCACTCTCGAGTCAACTCGGCACGCTCCATGTGTCCACCATACCAACGTCCCTCATCATCCAGAATCATGGAAAGACGATCCTTCAATGCCTGCAACAGCGCGATGGTCGGCGTGTTTGGCGTTTGATTTTTCTGCCACGACTTGTGCATCTCCAGGACATCGAAATACAGACCTCGGTTCTCAATGGTGGCCGCCCGTTCATGTGCCCGCTCGGATACAGCCAGCAGTGCAAGACCCGGAGGCAATGCCAGCGCCTTTTGACTTCCTGTCGTGAGATAATCGATGGGTGCCATGTCTCCCAGGTGAATCGGCACCGCGGCAGCACTTGTGATGGCATCGACAAGCAGGAAGACATCATCAAATTCGGAGATCACCTCGGCGATGTCAGCCAGCGGACTCATGACACCGGTACTGGTCTCGTTGTGAACGATGGTTACAGCATCGAAACTCCCCCGGGACAGTTCCTCTCTCACTTTTTCTGGCTTGACCGCTTCCCCCCAGGGAATCTCGACCCGGGTCGTGTTCTTGCCATTCGACACGCAGACCTTGTAGAACCGTTCACTGAATGCTCCGTTGATGAAGCAGATGACATTTTCTCTGACACCATTCCTGACTGCAGACTCCATACCCCCGGTGCCAGAGGATGTGAGGAGATAGACTGGATTTTCTGTGCGAAAAAACCTTTGAGAATTGCGGTGAAGTTCTTCTCCTAGCACCGAAAACTCCCGCGTTCGATGACCGATCATGGGTCGAGTCATCGCCTGAAGAATTTCTTCCTCCACCTCGACAGGTCCCGGTATGAACAGGCGCGGAACATTTTGGCACACTGGATGATCGTCTACGGCTCTCATGATGGCTCCCGTTCGTCGATAAATCGGATGACTACTCCGTTGGAAATCTTGGGTTCAAAAAAGGTGGTCTTCGGAGGAAAAATCTCTCCTGCCAGTACCCGGGTCCAGAATTCGCCTCTACTGACAGGTGGCAAGATGCAGAACACACCCTGCTCCGCTTCAGTCAGAAGCTGTTGTCCAGCCTTGATCTCGTGCGGTGTTGCTGGAGTACCCATGCCGCCAATCTCATCGACGACATCCTCGAGTCTGCGAGCCAGCGTCGGCCGAGTTGCATCCTGACGGCAGTTCAACGTCACCGAATCACCGCCTGGAATCTCGATACACCACTGGTCCCCGTCACCGTCATCGAGGGCTTCGACCAGACGACCTCGCACCTTCTTGGAGTCGTACTCTCCACTCTCCCAGGTCCAGACCCTGTGGGTCGGGCGGATGCGCAAGCCAGGCTGATGCAGATCGCAGAGGAATGCCATCACCAGGCCAGCTCCGGGAAAGTCAGTATCTGCGCTGAGGGTCTGGGCGGTGGTGTATCGATGATGCCCATCCGCGACGGCGGATGGCATCGGAGCCAGCGTCGACTCCATCGCTGCCACCTGCTCAGGATCATCGATTCTACGCAAGGTGTGAGTGTCGCCGTTCCAGTCCTGGCTCTCGAAAACCAGATCCCCCGCATCTCGGGTGATGTCGACCGCCTCGAGCGCATCCTCGAGACCATCACAGGTCAACATCACGACACCCGGATCGATCCCGGTGGCGCGAGCCTGCTTGACGAGCCGCTCGACGGTGTGAGGACGGATCTCTTCGTGACGAAACACCCCTTCACCCCATGGAAGTGCCTCTACTGCGGCCAGCACGCCATCGAGTTGCTGCTCTTCTCCCGATTCACTGCGGTACTGGATGCTGTAGCGGTAGAAGCAACGATTCTGCTCGCGCAGCAGCTTTCCTTCATCAAAGGCACTCCTGAGAGCGGCACTACACCTGTGAAAGACATCCTCGCCGACCGTCTCGGCAGGATCGTCTCCCAGGGTCCAGCGCACTGCATTGTCAGGGGAATGATCGAGTAGTTTCTGATGAAGGTCTGGGGCTATCACGTCGTAAGGGGGGCAGATCACAACCCCTGGGTCGACTACATCCGGCCTGGCCCGCAAACCTCGAATTGCCTTCATCTTTGGCACGTTCTTATTCCTCCATCGTCCGGTAGCAGATATTGAGAGCTTGCAATGCGTAGGAAGTGGCGAGTACCGGATCCCCTTCCCACCAACGATCGATCTCATTAGACCAGGAACCATCGCTACGCTGGCGTTCGATCAAGGCTGCGGCAATCTCCTGCGCCCAATGATGTTCCTGTCCATCTGGTTCGGTCAGAGTGGTTACTTCGAGAACCTGCAATGCGCGAGCCATCACCGCGAGATAGTAGTAGTAACCCATCTGACCGCGAGTCGGGTTCTCGGTAGTCGCCATTCCTGGATTCTCAGTGACGCTCCAGTGCGTCCTGATCCAATCCACTGCAGACTTGAGGCGCGGATCATCACTTTTCAACCCGGCATAGATCATCGACTTCACCGCCGCATAGGTCATCGACCCATACGATGAAAAAGACTGACTTCCATCTTCATTGGTGACTGTCCCCGCCTTGGATTCATCCGGATGGTAATAGAACCCGCCGTCCTCGGTCGAGGTTCTACTGACACCCTCGAGTGCATCGTTGGTGGCTTTCTTGTTCTGGCAGCGGGAGATGAAACGAACCGCCCGGCGCCAGACCTCCGAATCCTCCGACAGTCCAGCAGCCTCAAGGGCTTCGAGAGCCAGCTGCGTGTTGCTCAGATCTGGGCGACGATCGCTGCCGTAGCCGATCCCACCGTAGGAACTGACATGAGTCCTGGGATCATAGCCCACCGGAGTGGACTGTTCGGAACACTGAATACCAGCGATGTAGTCGCGCATTCGCGCCACCTCTGCGAGGTAGCGCGGTTTTTTCCGCCCGGCATCGAGGGCGGTCAGAGCCAGTACCGTCACGGAAGTCTTGTAGTTCATCAATCCCTGGTCAGGGACATACACGCCACCGTCGGGCTGTTGATGTGAGAGCAGGTACTTGACCGCCGCGCTGATGAAGGGGCCATCCTCCTCGCGATAGGATCTTGGCGTATCCACCAGCGACTTCAGTGCCATCGCAGTGATACCCGGGTCGCCAGCATATGATCCCCAGGAACCGTCGGGGCGCTGGTGATCGATGATCCAGTTAGCGCCGCGGTCGATCACATCCTTCAGATCTGCTCGGTCGAGTCCCTTCTCGACCGGAGCATCCTGACGGGCCTGCGAACTCGCGGGGAACCAGCACAACCCGACCAGCAAGGGAATAGCCAGGAGCAGCGCTGAAATCGCGCGACTCGTGCTTCCATTCGTGATCCTAGATGCGGTGCGTATCATCATCTTCGTCCTCCCTCTCCCTCCTGTTTCTGATCATCATCTTCCGCGGTCCTGTCCCTTGGTGGCAGTTGCATGCGGATCGCATCAGGATCCACATCCCCGGTCGCAACCCTCCGGATCAACATCGTGACCTGAGGTGGGTCATCCCTGCGATGCGCAGGAAGCACCTCGGCATATGCGAAATAGTCACCGTCGGGATAGGGTAATGCCAGCGGATTGTCCAGGATCGCCCAGGGTCTGTGGCACAGTGATACGATCTCACCGGTCACACGCGACATGAAATGCTCCTGAGGCTCGCTTCCTTCAGGTGCTCCAGGTGGTGGATCCAGCATCTCGAAAGAGGACCCCGTGAAGCAAAAACCGCAGCGAGCCATCTCTCGCTCCATCGGTGCATTGATCAGGCAGTTCTCGGCTCGAATTGTCCGCATCCACTCTCGCCCTTCACCGTCCTGAAACAGAAATCTGAGTGAAATGACGACCCTGTCTCCTCCCATGAGAGGGGCCAGATCCATCTCGGATCGGGGGCTTCGGGATGTTTTGAGTCCCAGCAATAGCAGCGCACCCTGGAGATCGGCGGGGTCACAATCGAGCGCAACCAGTGTCTCGTGAGATTTGACACCGGGAAGACAGGCGAGGTACTCGACAAAACCGCTATTGAGATTGAAGAACCCCTCGATCTCGACCTGCCCCGAACCCGGCGAATAGAACACCGATCCGAGAGGAATCGCCCCTTGTCGGGAGGGCTCGCTACCGGGAATCACATCCACGGCAAGGCCATGAATTGAGGCCAGAAGTACCACGAGAACGCAACTGGAAGCCATGAGGAACTCCAACAGCAGGATCGTCCCATGTCGGGGTCCCCAAGTCCAACGGACCCGATCCAGCGGTGCCGAGGAAGCGCAGCCGATGGGGCCACCGATCGAGGTCCGGCAGCGCAGTTCCTGGCACCTGAAGAGACGATCGGGCGCGGGCCCAGGTTCCGGCAACATATCCCGGAACTAGCTCCCGGCTGCTGGACCCTGAATACGTCATGATCACCCGTCTCCTTGCGGAAATCGGTAGATCCCGATAGCCTTCTTTGCTGTCACGATTCTTTTCTTCCGTGCTTCTTCGCTGCCATGCGTTGGTACAGAACCCTATCGTGGCTCGATGATCCAGTTGCCCAGATCCCGCCGGACCAGATCGGAAACCGAATTGCCGGACCCAAAACCCCAGAGATTGCCCAACGGTCCCGGACGCTGGAGCGTCGTGGCAGAACTGGAAGCGGGAATCCTGAGATTGCCCGTCTCTCGTATCGATGAGCGAGAGGTGTTACTGGAGACTTCGATTCGGCTACGACAGGGTGACCGATTCGAGTTGATCGTCGAACGACCCGATGGGCACGCCGAGTTGATCCACGCCGAGGTTTTCCAGCGAACTTCCGCCGGCATTCTGATGCGCTGGAAGCCATCACACCCCCGCGAACTGGACGCACTGGAAAGACTCTTCTCCGGCAGCACTTCTCTCGCCAGTCATCCCGATCTCGAATCGGCACTTCGATCACGGTCGAGGCTGGTCCGCACCTCGGCGATCGCTGCTCAGCGAGACAGCGTCCGGGTCCTCAATCTTTCTGCGATCAAGGATCTGATCCAGGACGCCGTCGAGGATGCGCTTCGCGAGAGCGACCGTTCCCTCGACGAGAAAGAAACCCGGTTGCTCATCGAGCAATCTGAACAGCGCTTTCGCGAGAAACTGACCGAGTTCGAGAACGAGAAGGCGGATCTTCAATCCCTCGTGCAGGGCCTCTCTGGAAGGCTTGATCGCGCCCAGGAGTTACTGGGGCGAGAAAAAAATCGGCAGGTGGAGCGGGAGCAGTTCACCCTCTCAGAAGCGGCGATGATCGACCTGGAGGCATCTCTCGGGGTCATGATCGATGCTGCTGTCGACTCGGGGAAGGTCGCTCCAGCACTGGAAGCGGAACTGAGAGTGGCGATGGAACGTTCTCTTGATTCGGAGCGAGAGCGCATCCGTCTCCAGGAAGAACAGGCCCGGAATGAAAATATTCAGTTGCTCGAACGGAAGGTCGGCCGCCTCGCCCGAAGCCTCGACGAAGCCCGGCAAGAGCGAGACCACGCCCGGGAAAGCGTCAGGCGAGCAGAATCACGCGATTGTGCTGGATTTTCTGGCGGATCGGGAGGCAAGATCATCGAGGCCAGTGACGGAGACGACCCTCTCCACGGCCGCCGCCGTGCGCTACTGATGGAACTGATGCAAGAAAACAAGGTACTCAGGAGAGAGATCTCCACCAGAAAAAAGAACTCACAGATTACCGAGAGGGACCTCGCCTGAGCAGCAGGTTCACTTGAGGGAGAGGAATCAGAATGAGCGAAGTCGTTTTCATCGGCATGGATCTCGGTACCAGTCGTACCTCCATCACCACCTCGACCGGTGTCCGGACCACGGTCTGGTCTTATGTCGGTTACGCCCAGGACCATGTCAGCCGCAAGCATCTCGGCGGCCGAGAAAAGGTCTTCGGGGAAGAGGCGGTACAAAATCGCATGGCAGTGGATCTGGTGCGTCCGCTTGATAAGGGAGTCATCTGCGACGATGAGAAATCGAAGCAAGCTGTGCGTGACCTGCTCGAGTATGTCATCGAACAGGCAGACATCCCCTCCGGAAGTACCATCTACGGTGTCATCGGCGCTCCAGCAGAGGCCAGTGTAGATTCCAAAGCTCACATCCTCGAAGCCGCCTCGGAGTTCATGGACAGCATCGTCGTCTGTTCAGAGCCCTTTGCCGTCGCCTATGGACTCGACTTTCTCGCCGACACGCTGGTCGTGGATATCGGTGCAGGCACGGTCGATCTTTGCCGTGTCCACGGCACGATGCCCAAGCCCGAGGATCAACGAACACACCACTTCGCCGGGGATGCCATCGACAACAAACTCGTCGAGTTGCTGACCAAGAACCACCCAGATGCAGATTTCTCCACCAACATGGTCCGAGAGATCAAGGAGTTTCACGCCTGTGTTGGAGCACACATGGATCCGGTCAAGGTCACTTTTCCTGTTCAGGGCAAGCCCACCGAGTTCGACATCACTGCAGAGGTGAGCGAAGCGTGCTCCGCCATCGTCACCCCCACCGTCGAAGCGTTGCAGGATCTGATCGCCACCTTTGACCCCGAGTTCCAGCAGAAGATGCGCAATCATGTCCTGCTCGGCGGCGGAGGTAGCCAGATCACGGGACTCTCTCGAGCGTTCGAGGATGCCCTCGTCGAGTATGGTGGAGGCAAGGTGAGAACGGTCGAGGAGCCTCAGTACGCCGGTTCCAACGGTGCGCTCAAGATCGCGCTCGATATGCCGGAAGACTTCTGGCAGGAGTTCATCGAGGAGCAGAGCCAGGAAGCATGATCCAGGCGGCTGCTGGCTGCTGATCGAGAAGAGATGGAACGCGGGCCTGCAGGGCAACCCTGCAGGCCCGTTTTCGTTGCTTCTATCATCGACGATCGGGGAAGATCAGAGAGGAACCGCGCCGCCCTCGAGCCACGTTCGTACCTGGGCAGCCTGACGCACTCTCACCGAGGGCGCTGCGGATGCATCGAACAGCAGGTGACCGGGAGGACGAGTTCGCCGCCACAAACCACCCCACGCAGCCTTCCTCACCTCTTCGTCGGCATCATCCAGGACCACTCCGAGGAACGGCAGAGATGATGACCTGGCATCCTGAACGAGACCACAGACACACAAGAATCTGACCTCGGAATCTCGTTCCAGAGTCAGACGCGCACGTAACGCGTCGAATGCGAGTGGTCCACCGATCCCGAGTAAGATCCCCGCTGCATTTCTCCGGGCGATCTCTCCGCCCTCGGCAAGCACCGTCGCGATACGCGGCACAGCCCTTTCTCCGAAATTGAGCAAGGCGGTCTCGAGCAGATCGTCCTGCGCCACGGAACCTTCAGCGAGCATTGCAGTCAGCGGTGTGAGCGCCCTGAGATCCCCCTCCTCGGCGAGGATGGTGCAGATCACACGCTTGGTCCTGGCACTCACCATCGAGTCATCGAGTGTTGCGACCAGCAGGTTCTTGGTGATCTCGGGAGCCATTTCCAGACTCATCAAGATGCGCTCAACCGACTTCTTTCGGGCTGATTCATCGTACGATCCGAGTTCGGGGATCACGGTCGTGTTTCGAATATCCTGCAGCACATTCGCTGCTTCAGTGCGCTGGTCGGGGGTCTTACACCCTACCATCGCCACCAGCACCACGATCAGCAAGGAACTCAGCAGGCCGCCGGCGATGTGAATACAGCTGGTTGTCATCGATTTCATCACAGGCCTCTCACGGGTCGTAATGGAGAACTATTCAGGAATTCCCACCGCTCATCGAGAGTCTGCAAACGATCTCCCAGTTCGTCGAGAGTCACCGTCCGGCTCTTGAATGCCACCAGGTCGTCTTCGAGTACGCCCAGGGCAATCTCACCCTCTGAAACTGCAGCCTGGAGTCGAACCGTCAGATAGGTCGCGATGGAGATGAAATTGATTCCCCTGTCATCGAGATCCTGGATCAGCTGGAAGTAATCCAGTTCTGAAGCATCACCAGCATCCGGGAACAGGGCCAGCCGCTGTTCTTCCAGCAATCTGCGGAAATCATGATGTTGCTCCTCGGTGCGCCCCTGCAATTCCAGGAAAGTTGCGAACTCTGCCAGCGAGCGCTTCAAAAGCCCACGCATCGCCTCGATCGTCTGCTCCGACAGATGGGTCTCGCCGCGGAACACGACGATGTCTCCCTTCTCGTAAAATGTCTTCAACTTGTCGAAGGAAAGGCTGACATGGTACGGGCTCGTCGGCACCACGATCTCCCTGCGAGGAGAGACTAGATCCTCGTATGACAGGTCTGGATTGAGGCTCTTGATATTCTCGACCAGGATCGCAGCAGCCTGGAAGAAGAGTTGACGTTCCTCCACGCTCCATGTCTGGATCGACTTCTCCGGATGCTTCTTCTTGAAGAAACTCAATTTTGCTGCAGCTTCAGGCAGGTAGTCGTCAAAAATCTTCAATCGACTGACCAGTTCGCGCTTCTTGACGATGTTCAACAGCGTCAGATCCACTACCTCAGTGCGGGTGAATCCCTCCACCGGGGATCTGCTGATCGGATCGAGTCCGACCAGATCCCTGCCCTTGAGGATGTACCGGTCATTGAAGAGCACACTGTTGTAGGTATCGAAGTGTCGGCTCTCCTTGGGTGTGGAGATCGGATCGATACCGTCTTCACTCAGGATGTGTGGAGTGAGTACGATGATGATCTCTGATCGAATCTGCTGCGAGTTCTTGCGGCCAAACAGTCCTCCCAGGAATGGAATATCCCCCAGCCAAGGAATCTTGTTTCTGGTTTCGAATTCGCTCTCCTTGATCAGCCCCCCGAGGATCAGAGGACGGTGGTTTTTTACTCGTGCCTGACCACGGAAGTTACGTGTAGCCACCTCGGGAATGCCGAGCAGGTCCTCGGCAAAGACCCGCTGTCTGCCCTGAAGGTTGTTGACTGTGATGTCGATGAGCATCGACACCTCGTTCTCATCCGGACCGCTGATGCGCGGCTTGATGACCAGAGTCGTACCGATATGCTCGGTTCCCACCTTGTTGATGTTTGCGATGTATGTGTTGCCCACATCGGTCTGGGACACCTCGGTAGAGATGAAGGTGGGTATCTTCTCTCCCAGGTGCAACTGGCTCTGGCGATCGTCCAGCGCGTATAATTTTGGCCTCGCCTTGATGATGGCGTCGCCTTTTCGGACCAGAGCATGTACTCCTGCCAGGAACTGAGCAGAGAGCCTCTCGGTGGTATCATCGAAGAGGAAGGAAAGCCCCGCTTGCTCGATGGGATTGAAGTTGTCGCCGGGCTGTGGGAGCTCCTCCCCGGGCATCGGGGACGCAAAGCCGATCACGGAATGTCGCTTCTGATAGGCGAGCAAATCGATTCCAAGATCGGACAGAGCATCCGCTTCCAGTTCGATGATCTGGACCTCGATCATGATCTGGCGCGCAGGAACATCGATCTGATCGATGAAGAGCTGGATCCTCGCGATATCTTTCTCTGTTCCCACCACCAGCAATCGGTTTCGTGCTTCCGTCGATGGCGAATCCTTGAAGGTCAGTGACAATGCGGCAGCATCGATGCCACTGCCCAGATTCACAGGTGGCAACTCGACCGGATCGACATGAGGGATCTCAAGGATGTAGGGATATTCCGGCAGATTCCAGGATGGCAAGACGGTGTCACTGGCTGCTTCATATCGAGAGTACAGTGCCTTCTTGTAGGTATGTGTGATGGTTCGATTCCCCTGCTTGGTCGAGTCGGTGGTCACCTCCTCGGTGCGGTGAAAGACCTGACAGATCTTGGCGGCAGCGAGCGACTCCAGGACCACCTGGATACTGGCATAGCGGATGGAGATCGCCCTCTCGACCAGGCGATCGCGAACCTCGAGGTTCTCGAACTCACGGATGGTCCTCACCAGTGCTTCGGTGGCGGCCGGATCGGCGCTCACGAGAAGTGACTGGGGCCTGTTGGCGATCGGCTGGACCGTCCCGTTCTCGACGAATACCTCGAGTTCGGGGATCCCGCGCAGGAACTGGATCACCTCCTCCGCATCGACATGAAACAACTCCACGAAGGTCAAATTCGGCACCTGGCCGAGCAATCGACCCGTTGCTCGATCCTCGAGGACGATTCCCGGCCCCGGGCTGAGCACCAGCACCATCAGTAATAGAATCTGAAACCCAAGGTTCCTGGCTCGGTGATCGATCGCAATCCCTCTCATTTCCCGCTCGCGGGCAAACCTCGTCCCGGGAAATCTCCCGGGAGTAAGCGTTCGAAACTCGTGTCCGGTTCCCCGATCAGGATCCCAACTCTCAATTTTCGCTCGATCCGGGCCCTTCACCTGGCCCCGCTCTGCCGACCGACCCAGCGCATCGGTGTGCGAGGGAGCGCCGGGCGCAATCCAGGATTATCGGCACTTCACCAGCCATTCTCAACCAGTACCCAACCACTCCAGGCAGATGGATCCCGATCCCTGGGATCCGCTCTGCGATCGCTACATGCTTCCCTGAGCACCTCTGCAGGCCCTTTACGGCCATCTGTAGCATCTACGAGGGATGCCACCAGACGCCCCGCTGAGGAATCTTCGACGGGCCAGAGTGTGCCCAGGATCGCCTGACACCCCGCCTCGAATGCGGCGCGGGGGAATCCCGCCAGATCATCGGCGCCGGCAGCCGAGCCGATGGCGGTCTCGCAACCTGTCAGTGCCAGCATCCGGCAGTTCGAAAGGTCTTGCTTCGCCAGTTCCGCTGCGCTCAGTACACCGTCACAGCCAGCCTCCGGAGTCAGCAGCAATTGAGATGAAGTCGGCTGGTAGGGGTGAAACTCACCATGGCATGCGATGTGAAGCACACGAGCTTCACGCGTAGCTTCGATGACCGCAGTTCGGGTCGCCTCTGCTCCTGCCTTGAACACCACCTGCGGAAGTCGATCCACGATACGCTGGCCCTCCACCCGAGATCCTTGCAACGCGGGTTGCTGTGGAACCCGCGGATCCACCAGCGTCCACCACCCTTCACGCGGAAGAGGACCCAGCGCGCGCCTGGCCGCACTCACACTCGGCAGCAAACTCCAGCTGCAGCGATCGACGAGAGTCGACCCATCGATGTTCAGAACCCCCCATGGGATCCTTCTCATGCCACCGATGGGCGCCAGTAGTAGCCGATCACAGGAAGGAAAATCAGACCCAAAGATCTTTTTGGAAAGCCATTTCACGGCCGCTGTATCACTCCCGCGAGACCGATGAAGGTCGGAACCTCGCCTCGTCGCCTCACCCGGGTTCTGATCGACTCGGCGCAGTTCCCATGCACCGTCGCGAGAGGTCCAGACCAGCAGCACGCCTCCGGCATCGAGGGTGACGATCACTACCGCCAGTCCCTGGACCCTTCGGGCCACCTCCTCGAGGTCGGCCCTCTCGGGAGCAGTTTCTCGCGAGCCCCGCACACGGATGTGTTCCGCAGCCAGTAACGAGGCCAGTGCATCTCCCCTGCGGGACTCGATATCCGCCAGTAACATCGCAGGATCTCGTCGAGGCGACAACGCCGCCGCATCATCCCCTCGCTGCGACCGGATCCGTTCCACGGTGGCCAGAGCGTCGCTGGCCTCGATCCTCGCCAGGTCGAGCTTTCCCGAGATCATCAGGACCCGAGCCCGGGCCACGGCGCACTTCCAGGCGGTATCCGGGTCTCCGACCAGATCGAGCGCAGCCGCTGTCGCGGTTCGGGTCTCCTGAACCCATCCCCTGTACGACGCCGCCGAAGCGATCTCCACCAGAGCCGCTGCAGCATTGCTTCGGTCTCCCCTGGCCTGCGCCTGAGCGAGTGCAGATCTTGCACGGGCCAGTGCAGATGTCAGTTCTGTTCGCCACTCCTCACGATCAGAAGAGGTACTGGCGTTGCGAATGTTCTGAGTTGCTTGATCGATGAGCACACGTTCTCGCACAGCGGTCTGATCAGGCGCGCGGCCGGCTGCCTCCACGAGAAACTGCTCTGCTGTGCGCGCGTGAATTGAACTGACATTCGAATAGGCCTGTTGCACCGAGGCCGTCAATCGCATCCATTCCGATGACAATGTCGGCTCCATTTTCTGACCGCGAAGCGAATCGAGTTCCTTTGCCGCATCCGTGGTCAGGCCCTCTCGCAACTTTCTCCCTGCACGCTCAAGCACGTCTTCCGGAGTACCCCCCGCGGGATACCAGGGAGCGACATCGATGACCGAGGCGATGCGCGAGCGAAGCGTCTCCAGACCCTGCTCGATCACCGAGACCAGCAGGTCTCCTTCCAGCAATCGCGTCGGATCAGGCCCGAACAGTTCTGCATCCGAGAGCAGTATTCGGGCTTGCTCGGCGTCCACTTCGAGGGTCGTCAGGGGAATCGTCACCGCGCCACTGACGAGCGCCACCTCGACTCGTCTCCAGCCTTGCGAGGCAGGTAATGAGATCACCAGCACTTCGGTTTGCTGCAGTGGTCGGCTTATCGACCACTTCCCATCGGGAAGAGTGAGCTCAAGATCGCTGGCCAGGGCTGTTTCAGAGATGAAGCCACAACAGCAACCGAGCAGATAAACGAGTATCCAGAGGGGAGAAGATGAGGAACCGACGGATGCC
The DNA here is from genome assembly GCA_003973385.1 of Bacillota bacterium. Lineage (GTDB taxonomy): Bacteria > Planctomycetota > UBA8108 > UBA1146 > UBA1146 > QNYK01. The sequence goes on from QNYK01000079.1 coordinate 146,644, forward strand.
GCTGGCGGGCACCGGGGATCCAACCCCGAGGCGGCAAGGGTAGCCGACCGCTGACTACAGCTCACGACACTGATCAATGATGACTCCGGACCCGGATCCCGGAGCGGCACACCGGGACACACGAACTATGCCGGATCTGCACGAAAACTTCAATCCTCGAGTTGAAGGCACCCATCATCGTCCCAGGTCATCGGCTCTCTCGGGATGCTGGAGAGATCGAATCGATCCAGAAGATCTTGCGGTCGACAGGGTGTGCCGTCCGCAACCCAGCCGAGGCTACTGGCGAGAGCCCCGATGATCTGCTGCGGCGCCACTCCCTGGCGTCGATAGCGAGCAAGGCTGGTGTCCCCATGGCGCTTCGCAAGTCGCCGCTGATCCGGCCCGACGACCAGAGGCACATGCGCAAAGTCGGGAGCGACCGCTCCCAGATGACGATACAGCAGCAACTGACGCGGCGTGGACGGTAACAGGTCATCCGCACGCAGCACTTCCGTGACCCTGGAATCCGCATCATCGACGACCACGGCCAGCTGGTAGGCGGGGGTTCCATCGCGTTTTCGAATCACGAAGTCACCGTCGATGATGCCGGAACAGTGTCCGACGAAGAGATCCTCGAAGGGAACCGCTGGCTCGCTCACGGCGAGGCGGATGGCGCTGTCTCTGCCCGTCTCCTCCCTCGCCTGCTGCTCGCTGCTCCAACGACCTCGGCAGGTACCGGGATAGACCGGGACGTCTCCGACGGAACTCTCATGGGGAGCGCTGGCCGCCTCTTCCACCTCTTTTCGGGTACACACGCATGGATACGCGAGACCGGCACCGATCAGGTCTGCCAGCACCTGATCGTGGCGATCCCTTTGACTGCTCTGGAGTTGTATCTCGCCATCCCAGTCGAGTCCGAGCCACTGAAGATCCTCGATGCTGCTCTCGATGGCACCGCTTCGAACTCGAGGTCCATCGATATCCTCGATGCGAAGCAACAACCTGCCGCCTCGACTACGTATCGATAACCAGGCCAGCAGAAAGGAGCGTGCGTTTCCCAGGTGCAGAACTCCGGTCGGGCTGGGTGCAAGCCTTCCGATCAGCGCGCGCGCCTGCCCCATCGTTACCTCCTCTGATCGACAGACCGTCATCGAGTGGCGTGATTTTGCCGATTTTCAGGCCATCCCACCTCGATCGAGAGCGACCATTCTCAGTTGGCCACGAAGCGGTAGAATGGTAGCACAGCAGCCGACCGACGCGTTGGCCTCACAAAGACACCAACTTCCGACGCGACGTCGTCGGATTCTGATTGATCGTTCCGGTGGGACGCCGCCGGATGGGACGGTTTCCCGGTTGCGGGTGCCATGTCCGCATGATGCCGGGGGCTCTACCCGGAAAGGAGGTGATCCATTGATGAAGTTTAGTGGCTCTGCTGGGGGGTGGGTGCGGTAGCACGCTCCCTGACGGGGAGGGCGGCCCGATGCGCCTCTCTTGACCAGCAGATGACGGGGCCCGGAAGGAGAAACTCCTTCCGGGCCCTTCTTCAATTCCCACAGCAACAAGCCCTCATCCGCTTCCGATACCCATCATTCGGTCCCCTGCACGGCAAAATAATGCTCTCATCTGGCGAAACTTGGTCGAGGCGCATCGGGTCCACTTGGCCCGGAGCCGTCTCGGCGGCACCATGGGGACCGAAATCAACTCCCGTTCCCCGATGAAGTGGCGGAAAGCGTGAACACCGAGGTCAACTCCAGACTGCGCAGCATCCAGGATCTGCTCGACGGGATCCGCGATGCTACCTGTCACGATCAACAGCGTGACCGGCTGGCGGTACTGGAGGAGCAGATGTCATCCGCCGATTTCTGGGATGACCGCGACAAAGCCGAGCGCACCATCTCAGAACTCAAGAGGGTCAAGGAATCTGTCCAGAGCATTGAAAACCTCTCGAGCGAGGTCGAGGATGCCGTGTCGATGCTGGAACTCGCCCTGGCTGATCAGGACTCTGAAGCCATGGATGAAGTCGAGCAAGATAGCCTGCAACTGCTCGTACGAGCGGAGCGGCTCGAACTGAAAACTCTGCTGCGCGGCAAGTACGATGCAGCCAATGCCTATCTCGAAATCCAGGCAGGTGCTGGCGGTACCGATGCATGCGACTGGACGATGATGGTTCAGCGCATGTTTCTTCGCTGGGCGGAACAACAGGGCTATCGCACCACCATCATCGATGAACAACCCGCAGAAGAAGCTGGATTGAAATCTTCGACCATTCACCTCGTCGGCGATTATGCCTATGGCTATTTGCGAGCTGAATCGGGAGTACACCGTATCGTCAGGATTTCTCCATTCGATGCCCAGGCAAGGCGACAGACTGCGTTCGCATCTGTAAGGGTGATTCCTGAAACTGATGTGGTCGATGACATCGAGATAGCAGAAGTCGATCTCAGGGTGGACACCTATCGAGCCAGCGGAGCCGGGGGGCAGCACGTCAACACCACTGATTCGGCGGTCAGGATCACTCACCTACCCACTGGAATCGTCGTGCAATGCCAGAACGAACGCTCCCAGCACGCCAACAGAGCTCAGGCGATGCGAGTCCTCAAGGCTCGCATCCGCGAGGCCCAGGAGCGAGAACGCCGCGAGGAGATGGACAAGATCCAGGGCAACAAGAGCGAGATCGCCTTCGGCAGCCAGATTCGATCCTATGTGCTTCACCCCTACAAGATGGTCAAGGACCACCGCACTGACCACGAAACAGCAAATACAGATTCTGTTCTCGATGGTGATTTGCAGCCATTCATCGAGAGCTGGCTACGACAACAATCGCGTACTGATCGATCGACTGGATAAGGAGCTAACGGTGGTATCAATCCAACAATCGGACCCGGAAATCGCCGACATCATCATCCGGGAAGAGGCTCGCCAGAAGTGTCAGGTCAACCTGATCGCAAGCGAGAATATCGTCAGCGATGCCGTGCTGGCCGCACAGGGTTCGGTATTGACCAACAAGTACGCCGAAGGATACCCCGGGCGTCGTTACTACGGCGGCTGCGAGGTGGTGGATGAGGCCGAGGAGCATGCGCGCTCTCGCGCAGTGGAATTGTTCGGAGCGGATCACGCCAATGTCCAGGCGCATTCGGGAACCCAGGCCAATATCGCTGCATACTCTGCATTGATCTCTCCCGGCGACACCGTTCTCGCCATGGATCTTGCCCATGGCGGACATCTCTCTCACGGGGCCAGCGTGAGCCTCACCGGCAAGGTCTACAACTTTCACCACTACCCCGTGTCGAGCGAGAGCGAGTTGATCGACCTCGACCTGGTCAGGGAGATGGCGAAAGAAGTGCGTCCCTCACTGATCGTCGCTGGAGCCAGTGCATATCCGAGAATCATCGATTTCGAGGGCTTCCGGAGCATCGCAGACGAGGTGGATGCGCGACTGATGGTCGATATGGCGCACATCGCCGGCCTGGTCGCCGCAGGAGTTCATCCGAGTCCCATCCCGCACGCCGATGTGGTCACGACGACGACACATAAGACTCTCAGAGGACCGAGGAGTGGCCTGATTCTGTGCCGCAAAAAATGGCGCAAGAAAATTGACTCTGCGGTATTCCCGGGGGGTCAGGGCGGCCCACTGATGCACCAGGTCGCTGCGCGAGCAGTTTGCTTTCGCGAGGCACTGACCGACCAGTTTCGCGATTACTCTCGCCAGGTCGTCGACAACTCGATTCACCTCGGCCAGATCCTCTCCGATGGTGGACTGAGACTGGTCTCGGGGGGAACCGACAATCACATGATTCTCGCTGACCTGAGATCGATGGACCTGACCGGGGACATCGCAGAAGCGGCATTGGGACGCGCCGGCATCGTCGTCAACATGAACATGATTCCCTACGACCCGGCCCCACCGCGTCGGCCCAGCGGAATGCGCATCGGCACACCGACCATCACCAGCCGCGGCATGGGCGAAGAAGAAGTCCGTCGCATCGGTGGCATGATTCTTGAAGTACTGAATAAACCGGATGACAAGAACAACATCGAAGGGATCAGGGCCAGGGTGCGCGAGATGTGCGAGGGATATCCGACGCGGATCCAGGGCTGAAACGATCGGTATTCTACTTCGATGTGGCAGCGCTACCGGGTGGGTCTCGAACTCACTCCCACCGCTGACCTCACAGCGTCCATCGTGGACTCCACGATGGGGCGCACGCGGGTGGCCCCATCGCGAAGGATTTCCTCCACCTGAGATGGATTGTCCTCCAGATGCTTCCTGCGAGTGCGCGCATCGGAGAAATACTCCAGTATCGCATCGTGAAGTTCCTGCTTGGCGTGACCGTATCCGTAACCGACACCGCTCGACCTCAACTTGTCCGCCATCGTTTCGACCTGATCGCGGGATGCGACCAGTTTGTAGAGTTCGAAGACAGTGTTTCCATCCGGCTCCTTGGAATCTTCGACCCCCTTCGAGTCGGTCACGATGGACATCACCTTCTTGCGCAGTTTTTTCTCGGTCTCGAAGATACACAGATCATTTCCATACGACTTACTCATCTTCTGACCATCCATCCCCGGCACCTTTGCAGCACTTCCTTCGATGATGAGCGGCTCAGGTATCGGAAACACCTCGCTGAATGTCTGGTTGAACTTGCCGGCGATATCTCGGGTCACCTCGACATGCTGCTTCTGATCGTTACCGACAGGAACCCTGTTCGACCTCACGATCAAGATGTCAGCGGCCATCAGAACCGGATAAGCAAACAGACCATGATCTGCGGAGATTCCTCGCGAGATCTTGTCCTTGTAGGCGTGGCATCGCTCGAGCAAGCCCATCGGTGTCAGGGTCGAGAGGATCCAGGACAGTTCGCACACCTCGGGCACATCTTCCTGGCGGTAGATCACTGCCATCTCTGGATCCAGCCCGAGGGCCAGGTAGTCCATCGCCACCGATGTGATGTTGGAAGCCAACAATTCAGGTTTCCGTACCGTCGTCAGGGCATGGTAAGAGGCGATGAAGTAGTGAGCTCCACCTGCTTGCTGAAGATCGATCCACTGTCGGATCGCTCCGAAGTAATTGCCCATATGGATGCCGGAACTGCTCGGCGTGAGGCCAGATAATGTGATGAGGCTCATTGCGTCGCTCCCCCCTGCCCCTCGACCGGACTGCTGACAGGGTACCGAAACCGATCCTCATCTCCAGACCGACTGCAGAACTTGTCGAAGTGGAGAATTCTCGCCAGAATGGCTGTCATCGACAGGCAGCGAGCCCTTCTGATACGGGTAGTGGCTGATACCCTGTTACCCTGCCAGCGGTCGTTGCGACAACATCGGGGGAATCTTGACCAGATCGAACAAGAAGAAAAAGAAGCGTGGTCGGCTGAGCAGGGCATTCCTGACTGGCCTCGCAACCTTGCTTCCAACCGTGTTGACGATCCTGATCCTGACCATTGCCTACAATTTCCTCAACGACAAGATCGCCGATCCGCTCAATAACCTGATCCACAAGAGTCTGTCCTCTCAACTGGCAAAGGACCAGTTGTGGCAGGGTGTGCTGGGAATGCCCGACTGGCAACTCGACGAGGTGGTCGACGCCAGCGGGCTGCCAGAGCGAGCAGGTGACATTCCCTTCTCGGAATATGTCGAAGGGATCGCTCCTCACTGGCTTGGTTTCTTGCTCGCACTTGTGCTGGTTTTTTCAGTGGGCATCCTCTTCAGGGGCTACCTCGGTAGGCAGGTCTTGAAGGGCCTTGAGGCCCTCATCCAGCAGATCCCATTGATCAAGGTCATCTACCCCTATGCAAAACAGGTCACCGAGTTCTTCTTCGAGGAAAAGAACAAGATCGAATACGAAACTGCAGTGGCTGTTGAATATCCTCGAATGGGTATCTGGTCCCTCGGATTCGTCACCAGTTCTGGATTCAAGACGGTGAGCGAGGTTGCGGGCGAGGAGGTGGTCGCGATCTTCATCCCGTCGAGCCCGACGCCCATCACCGGGTACACGATCCTGGTGCCAAAAAACACCGTGATCCCTCTCGACCTGAGCGTCGACGAGGTGCTTCGCTTCACCATCTCCGCAGGTGTGATCCTTCCACCGAACCAGGTCCCCGATGCGGCGGGGATCCAGCGCCAGATTCCCGCTGACGATGAATCCGGCCAAGAAGAACGCGATGAAGCAGATCCGAGGCCTTGACGGGGCCAACGCTCCGATTAGCATCGGACCCCTTGCAAGAAACGCGACTCGAGGTCGGGCCGTAGCACAGTTTGGTAGTGCGCCACGCTGGGGGTGTGGAGGTCGGTGGTTCGAATCCACTCGGTCCGACCATTTTTTCGCCCCGTCGGGTCCAGCAGCACGAGGGGCGCCATGATCCCGAACTCGATGATCCCGGACCCGATGATCCCGGACCCGATGATCCCGGACCCGATGATCCCGGACCCGATGATCCCGGACCCGATGATCCCGGACCCGATGCCGATTCCTTCCTCCCAGATCCCTGAAGATCGCTCACCCCCCTCTTCCCCGCTGCATATCAGTTCCGGCACCAGAGAGGTGTGGATTTCCAGTCGAGACCAGCAGGTCGTGGAGGACTGTGGCTTTGTCACGGGTGCTGCAACCCTGCATCCGGTGAGCCACCGCACCGGCCGAGATCAGCACCCGGTTTACCTCGGAAGCGATGGCTCGCTGTTACTCTGGAAAAGATGCCTGCGTGGCGGCTGGTTCGGGACGCTGGTGCACGATCGTCACTGGAGTTGTCAGCGATTCTTGCGTGAGATGGAAATGACGACCAGAGCAAGGTCTCTGGGGATCCCCACATCCGATGTGATCGCCGTCGCCGCTACTCCTGCAGGAATTGGACATCGGGTCGAGATGCTGGTACGGCTCGAGAGCGATGTCGAAACCCTGCTCGATACGCTCGCTGACGAAACACGCTCCGATCTGAACAGACGCCAGGTAATCAGAGCGGTCGCCGAGACCATCCGAACCTTTCACGAGGCTGGATTTCTGCATGGCGATCTGAATCTGATGAACATCCTCGTCCAGCAGGTCCCGGAAACACCGCCCCGAGCGATCCTGGTCGACCTCGATCCCGGTGGCCTGGGCCCTGCCGCAGACCGACTCGGCAACCTGAAGCGACTGGTACGCTCCTACCGCAAATCGATCCGGGGTCAGATTCCCCCGCTTCGCCACGGCGAAGGGATCCGCTTCCTGCACCAGGTCACAGGCGCAGATCAGGCTCTACTGCGCAGAGTTGTTCGCGCCAGCCAGGACCTGCTTCCACAATCAGAGTGGAGGCGGTGATGGTTCGAGTTGGCATCATCGATTTTCTCAACGCGGCACCCCTCTGTAGCCAGCTTCCACGCGACCACGAACGGTGGCAGATCGTCGAAGGTCTGCCGAGTGAACTGGCGACGGCTCTTCGATGCGGCGAGATCGATGTGGGTCTGGTTCCACAGGTCGAGGCTTGCTTCGATGCGGACTACCGCATCGTCGATGGCCATTGCATCTCCTGCGACGGCGAAGTCGCCTCGATCCTTCTGTTCGAGAGAAAGCCATGGCAGCAACTCGAAAGGGTCGCTGCGGATCGGGCCAGCAACTCCTCCATCGCTCTGCTTCAGGTGCTCAGACACCTCGATGGCCTGGCTCCTCTGGAGATCGTCGAGAGTTGCTCTGATCTGTCTCTTCTGGAGCAACCAACCGCCATCGACGCGGTGCTGCTGATCGGGGATGCGGCACTGAAACACCGGAAAACTTCGTCACTCGAGCGCACCGACCTCGGCATGGCATGGAAGCAGAGGACCGACCTTCCGTTCGTGTTTGCCGTCTGGCTAGCACGGTCGGGCCTACAACCCTGGGTCAGTGCAGAACTCGCCTCGGCTGCACGTTCCGGACTCTCGCAGGTGGAGCGGATCGCTGATCAATATTCCAGCATCCATCCCGATGTAGTCGATATTGCCGAGGCGAGGGACTACCTGAGTCGCTGCATCCGATACGATCTTGGAGATGCACAGAAGCAGTCGATGAAGCTCTTTCACCGCTTCAGGGCAGAACTCGATCCAGCCATCGATCGGTCCTGGCAACCGCGGTATCTGGAGGTGAACTGATGATCGAATCCAGAGCCATCGAGCTGACGGCAACGGTGATCACCTTCAACGAGGAGGAGAACATCCGCGACTGCCTCGAATCTCTCCGATGGGTTTCTCATATCGTGGTCGTGGATTCAGGATCCACCGACCGGACCGTCGCGATCGCCCGGGAGTACACCGAACACGTTCATGTCACTGACTGGCCGGGACACATCGAGCAGAAGAATCGCGCAGTGGATCTGGCACCCACCGACTGGGTGATTTCACTGGATGCAGATGAGAGGGTGACGCCCCGACTCCAGCAGCAGCTCCAGAAACAACTGGCAAGAGTGCCCTCTCACCCTGGATTCTCGATGCCGCGCCTCACCTGGCATCTGGGCCGCTGGATCCGCCATGGCGGCTGGTATCCGGACCGAAAAATTCGCGTCTTCGACCGGCGAAAAGCTCGCTGGGCAGGAATCAACCCCCATGACCACATCGATCTCGCCGGAGATGCGCTGGCGCTCGACGGTGAGATCTTGCACTACTCCTTTCGCGATCTTCACCACCACATCGAAACCATCGATTCATTCACCAGTATCGCAGCCCGGGAGATGGATGAGCGCAGGCAGGGGAGCCCGCTCGCCGGCATGTTATTGAGAGCTCCCTGGAAGTTCATCCGGATGCTGCTGCTCAAGCGAGGCTACCGAGATGGTTTCGCCGGTTTCATCCTGGCAGGGATGGGCAGCTTCTATGTATTTCTCAAGTACGCAGTGTTGTGGGAACGCAGAGCACTGAGAGCCAGAGGTCTGGACCCCGATTCGCTACCGCGCCAGCACAGGGGACCGGAATGGCGCCCCCGGAGAGCGACCGGGGAAGTGACAGAGAGCGACTCATGAAGATCTTTCACCTGTTTGCCAATCACAAGTTCACCGGTCCTGCGGATCTGGCGATGGTGATGGCGAGTGGACAGCAACACGCAGGTGCCGATGTCTGTTTCATCTCCAGTACACACCCGAAGGTCGAGAACACCGTCGAGCAAATGGCTGCCAGCAGGGGACTGAAGACCCGGACCGGACTTCGCCTCGGTAAGCACCTGCAACCGGTCAGCCTCTATTCCGATGTGAACCGGCTTGGGCGCTGGATCGACGAGGAGAAACCCGATTTTCTTCACTGTCACCTCGACGGAGATCACCTGCTCGCTTGCATCTGCGCGACCCGGGCCCCGGTCAGGGTGATCCGAAGCAGTTACCAGCTCGATCCACCGACCGGTTGGCGCGGCAGCTGGCTTGCGCGTCACACCTACCTGTGGCTGCCCCCCACCGTGGAAGCCGAGCGGTGCCTGATCGCCCGGCACCCGGCGGCAGGGGGCAAGACGCGTGTCACTGCCCCCGCTGTCGATCTGGAGCGATTTCAACCGGCTGCTGTCGATGCCAAGCGTGGCCTCGATGCGCCGATCGTGATCGGCGTCGTGGCCCGTATGCAGAGACACCGCCGCTTCCCCGACCTGATCGAAGCCTTCGCTACCGCAGCGGCACGGGAACCGCGGCTACGTCTCGAGATTCTCGGCCGTGGCACGCATCAAGATGAGGTGGCTCGCGCTCCCGCGGCACGGACCGGGCTCGGCGATAGGATTCGATTTGGCGGCTATGTCGATCCGGAGTCTTACCCGCAGCATCTGAGCAGTTTCGACATGCTGGTATTCCTCGTGCCCGGATCCGATGGAACCTGCCGTGCGGCCAGGGAAGCCCTCAGCTGCGGTGTTCCCGTCATCGCCAGTCGGCGCGGTTTGCTGCCAGAACTGATTCCGGCAAATTCCGGGATACTGCTTCAAAACGAGGCAACTGAGACTCTCAGCGAAGCGATGCTCGGCCTGGCCCGGGATCCCCACCGCCGTCAGCAGATGGCCAGAAACGCACGGGAACACGCCATCGAGACCTTTGACGCGGGAGTCCTGGCGACCACCCTGGTCTCCGAGCTGACCGATGTTATCGGGCCTGGTGACGGGCCAATTCTTCAAAATCGGTAAAGATTCCCACCACCACTGACGAAGAAGACCTTGGGCCTGGGCGTTCCGGGCCATGAGCCAAGCCGGCCACTCCTTGAAGCTTCGCGCCGGCAACAAGAGAAAGGTCTGGCAATGAACGCCAACAACAACTGCAGCACTGACTGCAACATCGTCAACTACCCGACTGCTCGGGTCATCACGGGTGTCCTGGGCTTCTTCGCCCTCTGCACCATCGCCACCAATTATGCGATCAACACCATGTTTGATCTCAACGTGTTTGCATCGGTCATCGCCACGGCGTTGGTCACCTGCTTCGCCGTCTGCACCACCGCCATGTGGAAGAGTGGCTACCAGGTCTTCACCGGTCAGGTCGACAACGCTTACGATGCCGCTTGTTACTGGAACACCGCTTCCTACGGTTTCCTGGTCGCCTGCGCGATCTTCTGTAGTGGCGCTTTCTTCACCGCCTACGCCGTCCCCAGCGCCACCGTCGCCAGCGCCGTGACTGCCATGGTATTCCCCTTCATCATCAGCATTTGTGGCTACTGGGTTTGCAAGGCCTTCGCCAACGCCTGTGCCTACTGCGTGCTCGAGAATGCTAATGTCAATGTTGCCAACTGGTCGGGTGATGTGAACGCAAACGCACCTGTCGAGAATGTCACGAATGACTGCACCGTCACGAATGCCGAGACTGTCAGTTCCTGAATATGTGCTAGTGCTGGCCGTTACAATGCAATGAATGCAAAGGAGATGCCCGATGCGGGCATCTCCTCATTTTTTCATGGCTAGTCGCACTTCGCAAACATTGGCGATTCCTGTCCATAACTGACCTCTCCAGCCCTGATAGAAACATCTAGTGCTTGTGGGAGTTGCCCTCAGATCATATCTTTGGGGTGCAACCAGGGGTCTCTATGGTGGGACCTTAAGTCTATTCGGATTTCAGTCGGAGTGTGTTTGTACTGTTCACTCGGATCGTGTCGTCAATCTAAATTGGGAGTTGTGTTATGTCCCCGCGTATATTGACTGTTGTCACAGTCTATCTGACAATTGCCGCTCTTATCCTTACACCTGATGCTGCTCTGACCTCCGATCAAGTCTTCATCGATACAGCACAGGTAAAGATCCTCGGTGGTCATGCTGAGGACCACCTCGGTGCCTCCACCTCCGGTGCAGGAGATGTCAACGGCGACGGCTTCCCGGATATCATCGCTGGAGCACCTGGCTCGTACAACTACTCCAGCAACGGCGGCGGAACCGCCTACATCATCCTCGGGTCTGGATCCCCCACGACCGAGTTGGATCTGAAATTTTCACATCCAGGCTCGGTGATCGTGATCCACGGAGCTCCTGAAGGGTCGATGCTGGGATCCTCGGTATCCAATGCGGGAGATGTCAACGGTGACAATATCGATGATGTCATCATCGGTGCTCCCGGTGCCTCCAGCAGTCACCCGGACGAAGAAGAAGCGGGTCGATGCTACATCATCTTCGGTTCCGCAAATCTTCCTGCAATGATCGATGTATCGAACCTTGGAAGTTTGGGTGTCGAAATCATCGGTGCCCGTGAGGATGGTCACTTCGGAGCTTCTGTATCTGGCGCCCGTGATTTCGACGGAGATGGTTTCTCCGATGTTCTGGTCGGCGCCCCCGAGGACTCAAATGATGATCTCGAAATCTGCGGTAGCGCATTCCTGATCCGAGGTGGACCTTCACTGCCCCAGACGATGGACCTCAAGCAATCCCACGCCAATGTGACGATCTTCCGCTCAGGAGGCCCCAATCAGGAGGTCGGCTCCTGTGTCACTGATCTGGAAGACTTCAACGGTGACGGGAATTCCGACATCGCCATCGCCTCGATGCGCCACTCAGACGAATCCTCGGCAAATGCCGGACGAGTCTGGATCATCTACGGTGGCACTGCTCCTCCGGCAGAAGTCGCACTCAACGATATCGGAGCCAGTGGCCTCGCCAGCACCACGGTGAGAGTCCCGGATGCCAACCATGAACTGGGTCAGTCGATCGCCTGTGCAGGGGATGCTGATTCCGATGGAGACAGTGAACTTCTGGTGAGCCGCTCCCTGCACGACCACAACCCGGAAACCATCGCGAATGTCGCATATCTGGTCCGTGGAGGTATCAGTCCGCCTGCGGTCATCAACCTCGCAATTCCTGCTCCGTGGATCACCCGGTACATGAGTTTCTACGACAACGATGAAGAGGGTCAGTCTGTACACACCACCCTCGACTTCAGCGGAGATGGTATCGATGACCACATCGTCGGAATCGCACGATCGATCCTGCTCGATGTTGAAAAAGGAATGGCACACCGAATCGATGGTGGCCAGTACCTCGGCGAATCCCAGTTGCTCGATCTGTTCCAGCATCAGGGTCGGGGATACCTCGGACTTCAGGAAAATCAGCTGGTCGGCGCTTCCGTCGGATCGGTCGGTGACTTCAACAATGACCGGGGAAATGATGCCCTCATCGGAGCACCCGGATCCAAGCCCTACGGACGAGAAGAGGCTGGAGCCGTATATGTCTTCATGGGCCAGAAACTACGCTCGCCGAATAATGTAGAAACGGAAGCGCTGGGTCAGACGGTGACCGTCACCTGGAACAATCGCGCCTTCTACGACGAGGTCGACCTGTTCCGCGATGGCTCGCTGCTGGCCACTTTGCCGGGCCAGACCGAACTGTTCATCGATACCAACGTCGCCTACGGCGATCACCACTACTCTGTCCGGGGGCGCCGCCGCGATATCAATACGGTCAAGCGAGGCAGCGACATCCGTGTACTGGTGCCGATCGCAACCCTCGATTGCACCTCACAACACCGGGACGTTTCCATCTCCTGGACCAACAGCGACAGTTACGATCACATCGATCTCTACCGCGATGGAGGACTCGTAACAACGCTTCCTGGAGGTAGCAGTTCCTATCACGACAACGATGTCTCCTCGGGGATTCACTCCTACAGCGTCGTGGAGCGGGGCGACCGAACAACGACACTCTCGACCAGTTGCAACATCACCGTGCTGATGCCTCCCTACAACGCAACCTGTTTTGCCGCTCCGAACGCCCAGAACCAGATCATCGCTACCATCAACTGGAACCTGATGCCGAACCCGAACGGGTTCGATCTGATCAATATCTACCGCGATGGCGCCCTCATCCAGACTCTCGCCGGGGATGCGATGACGACCCAGGACACCATCTCGGATGGTCGATTCCTGTACGAGATCGAGGGGGTCGCCGATGGCGGACGAAGCATCAGTGCTCGTGCCACCTGCGAGATCTTTGATCCGATTTCCGTCAAGGAACTCAACTGCGCCTCGGATGTGGACATCGCTACCTTCACATGGATCAACACCGACGCGTATGACTACATCATCGTCGAGTTCGGTCCCGGAGATGGGTCCACACCTCCGGTAGAAATCGATCAGATCCTCGGCAACAGCCAGAGCTACACCACGACGATTGCCAGTGGCCCTGGCGATTACAGCGTTTGCATCCGTGGTGTCAGGTTCAATGGAGAGAGCGGCCGTACCTGTTGCACTCTCACCGTACCTGATCCGCTCGGACCACTCGGTTGCTCGGCGACGGGAACATCGGTGTTTCTCATGTGGACCAACGGGGGTACCTACGACAGCATCGCCATCCGTCGCGACGGTAATCTGATCGACACCATCTCGGGAAATAGCACCAGTTACACCGACGAAGGCTCGCCCTTCGGTGCCCGCAGTTACTCCATCACGGCACAGCGCCGTCAGGGTCTCAGTGCTGCAGAATCGTGCTCGCTGACGGTCCTGCGCAGACCTGAATCGCTCACATGCCGCGGTGAAGCCGATCAGGTGCGGCTCACCTGGAGCAACCCTTCTCCAGCCTATGACTCCGTTGAAGTGATGCGTGGCTCCACCGTGATCGGTTCGGTCGCGGGTACAGCCACCGAGTTCATCGATACACCACTCAACCCTGGCGATTTCTCCTACACGATTCGTGGGGTCCAGGGATCGAGTGAGAGTAATCCGACCCATTGCACGACCGTGATCCCCGAGCCGGTCAACGGCCTCGGAACGGGACTGCTCGAGGGTACCAATGTACTGCTGACCTGGGCACCCACCGAGGACGCCACCACTGTGCAGATTTTCCGTGACGGAATGGTCATCGCGACCGTCCCTGCTGGGGCCACTTCCTACATCGACCCTTCTCAGGAACCCGGCAACTACGAGTACTGCCTGCGTGCGCGCATCGGCAACAACTACAGCAGTGATTCCTGCGCCGGCGCAATTGTCCCGGCTCCCCCTGCGGACATCATGTGCGGAGTCGATTCCTCGATTGTGACCATTTCCTGGACCAACATGGATGCCTACGACAATGTCATCCTGAAGCGAGACGGTGGCACCATCCTGGAAGACCTGGGAGGAACCACCACCCAGTACATCGATTCCATGGCCGGACCTGGACCTCACATCTACGAGGTCAGCGGTCGAATCGGCAGTTACGAATCCAGTTTCATCTGGTGCGAAGTGACCGTGCCTTACCCGCCCGCCGACCTCAGTTGTTCGGTCGCCGGTGGTATCGATTCGGTGCTGACATGGGTCAATACCCAGCCATCCACCAGCATCATGGTGCTCAGGGACGGGGTCGAGATTGCAGATCTGGCCCCGACTAGCTCCGGCTACACCGACGTGGGTGTGGCACCTGCGACCTACGAGTATTGCGTGATCAATGTCTTCGGACCCAAGACCAGTGCTTCGACCTGCTGCACCCTGCTGGTTCCAGCACCCCCGACCGGGTTCTCCTGTCTGGCCACTGCAGGCGACGTGGACATGAGCTGGACCAATAACGAGGAGTACGACGACCTGACGCTGCAGCGAGATGGCGCAGTGATCGCGGTTCTGCCCGGCGCAACCACCACCTTCACCGATGTCGCGCCGACTCCTGGCAGCCATACGTACACCCTCAGCGGCGCCAAGGATGGCAACAGTTCAGCCACCATCGATTGCAGCGAAGCAGTCCCGGCAGCCGCCACGGATCTGGCAGCCAGTGCCCTCGCCTCGACCGTTTCCTTGACCTGGAGCCATTCAGGTCCTGGAGATACCGCAGATCTTTACCGAGATGGGGCTCTCATCGAGTCGCTTCCCGCTTCTACCCAGTCATATGACGATTCCGGATTGGCTTCTGGCGACTACGAATACTGCGTCACGATGAGAATCGGAGACGGTACCAGTGCCACCACCTGTACATCGATTCATGTGCTGGCAGATCCGACCGGCTTCAGTTGTTCGGCGGTCTCGGGCAATGTCGAGATCTCCTGGAGCAACAACGACAGCTACAGCACTCTCACTCTCAATCGTGACGGCCAGCTGCTGGCGATCCTCTCGGGAGGCGATTCCTCCTACCAGGATGCGTTGCCGGCGCACGGTGCTCACAGTTACGACCTGACCGCCCACGGGGGTACCTCCAGCACCAGTGGCACCGTCGACTGCTCGGTCGACGTACCCTCGACCCCCACCGACATGGCCTGCTCGGCACTCGGCTCCACCGCGTCCCTCAGCTGGAATCTGCCAGCGCCCGGCGACATCATCGAGGTGAAGCGAAATGGTTCGGTGATTGCGAACATCGGTGGTGGGGCAACTTCCTACGAAGATGTCGGTGCTCCGGTGGGAACCCACGATTACTGCATCACCAACAAGATCGGTAGCGGTACCAGTGCGACCACTTGTTGCACGGCCCGCGTACTGGCTTCTCCGACCGGCTTCGCCTGTGCAGCGGTCTCGGGAGAGGTCGATATCACATGGACCAACAACGACAGCTACGACACCATCACCCTCAACCGCGATGGTCAGTTGCTGGCGATCCTCCCCGGAGGTGATAGCTCCTATCATGACGCCACCGCCAGAGCGGGAATGCACAGTTACGACATGACCGCAGATGCCGGCGCTTCCAGCGTCAGCGATACTGTCGATTGCACGGTGAATGTGCCCTCGACCCCGGTCGATCTGGCCTGCTCAGCGCTGGGCTCGACCGTTTCCCTCGCCTGGACCTTGCCCACAGACGGCACATCCGTCGAGGTGAGTCGAGATGGAACCGTCATCGCCACCCTCGGCGGTAGCGCCAGCTCGTACGAGGATATCGGTGCATCTGTCGGAACCCACGAGTACTGCATCGTCAACATGATCGGTTCCGGAACCAGCGCCGCGACCTGCTGCTCGGCTCGCGTTCTCGCAGCCCCGAGCGGATTCGCCTGTGCAGCGGTGGCCGGCGAGGTCGATATCAGCTGGACCAACAATGATGTCTACGACACCATCACTCTCAACCGAGATGGCCAACTGCTGGCGATCCTCTCCGGAAGTGATAGCAGCTACCACGACGCCAGCGCCGGCGCCGGCCCCCACAGTTACGATATGACCGCCGATGCGGGAGCTTCCAGCATCAGCGACACCGTCAACTGCACCGTCGATGTGCCTTCGACACCGACCGACATGGCTTGCTCTGCTCTGGGCTCGACCGTCTCACTCTCCTGGACCTTGCCAACAGACGGTACGACCGTCGAGGTGAGCCGTGATGGCCTCGTGATCGCAACCCTTGGTGGCAGCGCCACCTCATACGACGATGTCGGAGCCGGGGTCGGCACTCACGAGTACTGCGTCGTCAACCAGATCGGGACCGGTACCAGCGCAGCGACATGCTGCTCGGCTCGGGTGATCTCCGCTCCGACCGGCTTCGGCTGCGTATCGGCTTCGGGAGATGTGGAACTGAGCTGGACCAACACCGATGACTACGACACCTTGACCCTGACTCGTGACGGCGCGCTGCTGGCAATAGTGCCGGGTACCACCGAGAGTTACACGGATCCGTCGCAACCGCACGGTTCTCACAGTTACGAATTGACGGCAAGCCTGGGCGACCAGAGTACTTCTGCCACCGCTTCCTGCACTGAAGAGGTCCCCTCGACACCGCAGAACATGGCTTGCAGCCTCTCCGGCGGATCCGAGGTTCAGATCTCCTGGGATCTCCCCGCCAGTGGCGATTTCATCAGCCTGCTGCGCAACGGCTCCCCCATCGGTTCCCTGGCTGGCTCTGCCACCGGTGCCACCGATAGCCCGGGACCCGGCACCTATCAGTACTGCTTGATCGTCAACATCGGCAATGGCACCGGCGCCACCGTTTGCTGTGACATCGTGGTTCCGCAACCGATGTCGGGAATCGCCTGTAGCACCATCGGAGATGGAAACACCCTCAGCTGGAGTAACGGTGAGGCCTATGACCTGATTCAGATCTCTCGAGACGGAATGGTGGTCGGGCTCGTCGATGGAACTGAAGAGAGTTTCACCGACTTCCCACTCGGAGCAGGTACGTATTCCTACGAGATCATTGCAACTCTGGCAGGGTCTCAGACGGCGCCGATCAACTGCTCCGTCACCATCTTGCCAGCACCGATCAATCTTGCGTGTACCTTCTTCGGTGCTCCAGTACATCTCGACTGGGAAAACACTGCCGCTTACACGACGATTCATATCGAGCGAAACGGCGTGCTGATCTCCTCGATCCCGGGGGCGGCAACCAGTTCCATCAATGTGGTCCCAACCGAGGGTACATACACCTACCGGATCTGGGCTGAACATGCCGATGGAATCACCACTTCCACCACTTGTTCAGGAAATGTCAAAGCGTTCCTGCGTGGAGATGCGAACAGTGATACGAATTGTGACATCGCTGACGGCATCTGGGTGCTAAACTGGCTCTTCATCGGCGGGACAGAACCAACATGCTTCGATTCTGCCGACTTCGACGACAACGGGATCGTCACCATCGGAGATGCGATGCTGATGATCTTCTACTACCTACATGCTGATGGAACGCCATTGTTACCGCCGGCGTCGCCATTTCCGGAAGCGGGGCTTGATCCGTCCGACGATATGCTCGATTGCATCGACTCCCCTTATTAGGAAGTCGAAACAGCACTAATTTGCAGCACCGAACGGGCTTCGGGAAACAACTTGTTTCCCGAAGTCCGCATTTTTTTACCGATATTGCTTTGCAAACCTCGGGGATGTCGAAGGCCCCATCGTGGTGTATGCTTGAGGAGGTACCCCGCTTCTCGAAAGGCAGGAGCGAGTTGAAAGGTTAGACGATGTCTGGCGCCAGCAACTCGAAAGGGTTTTCTGCCAGCAACCGTGGTCTGAACAAGAATGGCCACGACCTCGATGGCAAGAACCTCAATGGTAAAGACCTCAATGGCCACCACCTCGATGGCCAGCGACCTGGCGAAAATCATTTCGCTCCAGGTTCATACGGACCCTACTGTTCCCTTTGTCCCGCACGATCCCGATGCCGCAGGATCTGTGATCTGGTCGATAATCTGATCCCCAGCATGGAGCGTGGGCGAGTCGACTCTGAAGATCTACCGCGACTCTTCATGGGAGTTCGAAGCGTCAATGTGTTGCTCGACAATATCAAGATCCTGACCCCGAGGCAGCAAGAGGTGGTTCGTCTTTACTACCGGGAATCGCTGATGCAGCAGGAGATCGCTCAGAGATTGAAGGTCACCCAGCAAGCCGTCGCAGATTCACTGGTCCGCGCCCGCCGCGCCATAGGGCGTCATTTTGGAGCGCGAGATCTCGCCGGTAGTTCCGGTCAACAGTCCTCCCCGGGCCAATAACCGGAAATTTTTTCCGTTCCATCACTCGCTCACCTGCCCTGATTGACACGCACTCTCTCCCGGATAGAATTCGAATTGGAGATGCTCCCCTGCGGGGCCCAATAATTGGTCACAACGACCAATCATCCTGTCTCCAGGCAGCACCTCCAACGATCGGATCGGACCCCCGGATGGGGCACAGGATCGGTGTCAATTACAACTGCTGACAGCCCCGAGGCTGCGACAGGGTCGCAACGATCCAGTCGCATCTGGCTGCGCCACAGGAAGAACCTTACCGGCTCCTGACTTGAGGACCCGGTAGCACTGAAAGACGGACCATGGCCTTTCCATCTGCACCGACAAGGGATTCACATCGAATCACCCACCTGTGTGCTTCCAGTTGGCTGCTCACCATCGTGTTGCTCTTCTCGTCAGCCACTTTCATCGAAGCTCAGGTGCCCTGTCCGTTGACGAACCCGCCCTTCGGCACCTGTTTCATGCAGACCGGTTCCTACCCCGGTGAGTTGCCCTATGCAGCAACGGTGATCGATGGAGAATCGATTGTTCTCGTTGCCGATTACCTGAGCGGACTCTTCTACAAGTTCGATGTCGGCTCGCTCGCCAATTCGGCGCAATTCTCTTGCCCCCTGGGACCCGCGACATACCTCGGCGTAGCGTGGGATACTGATCAAGATCTTCTCTACTGGCTGATCAATGATCAGGGGGCGCTGATCCTTGCGTCCTCGAGTTCCGGAGGAAATCTGATCGGTACTCCGGTAGTGCTCGACCTTCCTGTCGGCACCACCACGGTCACAGGCCTCGAGTGGCACCCCGGAACCGGAAATCTCTGGACCAACGATCTGCAAGGGGATACCTACCTTGAGTTTTCACCGGATGGCAGCTTCTCTGGTAACTCCTTCCTGAATCCGGAAACGACCTCCACCGGAGCAGGTGCATTTGGACTCGGGTTGTCGATCATGCTCGATCAAAACACTGGAAATTACCTGTTCGATATTCCAGTCGGACCACCGTCCGCTCAGCGCGCCAACCAGGTCGTGAGAGTGGATGAGACCGGTGCCGAACAGGGCCTCTTCTACCCGCTCGCCAGCATCAATGCCCTGAGCGGGTGGGTGACCGGCATCGGCTGGACCGAAAATGGCAGTTGGGGTGGACCCAGCGAGTTCGTGGTCGACACCACCAACGAAATCATCGTCGAGGTGGCGGTACCCAATCCGAATGCACCCTCGATCTCGACTTTCACCTGCATCGCCGATGGCGACAACAATGTCACTCTCGAGTGGCTCAACCCCATCAACTACTCCAGCATCATTGTCTCCAGAGACAATGTCGAGATTGCCACCATCGCCTCCGGAGTGGACACCTACACCGATGCCGACCTCGACTCGGGATCATACATGTACACGCTCAAGCCGGTTCCGGCGAGCGGCGCCAATCTTCCGGAAGCCGCCTGTAACGTCGTCGTCGGATTCGGTCGGCTGATCGATCAGGTTCCTCATGGAGGCAGCGAGCCCGGACCGACCACGGTCATCGAAAGTTCAGGACAGTTGGTCGTCGCAGATTCTTCGGGACTGACCGCCTGGCTCTACTCGAAAGATCTCACCCCGACAGGCGGCATCCCTGGTCCCTTCGCTTCGGCAGTGGATCTGATCGGGATCGCATGGAACTCGTCGAATGACAC
The DNA here is from genome assembly GCA_003973385.1 of Bacillota bacterium. GTDB lineage: Bacteria > Planctomycetota > UBA8108 > UBA1146 > UBA1146 > QNYK01. Next base: position 167,029 of record QNYK01000079.1, read on the forward strand.
CCTCACATGGTTGACTTCAACCGGCGAACTCGTCACCACCGATCTGCAAGGTGGTTCGATCTCCAGTGCGACCCTGACATCACCAGGGCTTGGGCAACTCGGAGAGATCACCTGGTCGACGGCTGCAGGCCGCTTCCTGGGGATTGATCGTTCCGAGGTTTCAACTTTCGAGTTTGACGCGGATGGAACCACTGAATCTCGACTGACGCCGATCCCTCCGACACCCTCTGGGGCGTCCGTGTTCATCGGTGGCATCACTTCGAGGGATTCAGGTCTGATCAGTGTCTGTGACTTTGCCGTCGGTTCGCTCAACGACGGTGGCATCAGCCGCGTCGAACGCGCCGTCGACGGTACGGCCAGCGGAATCGGTTTCGATGTCGCACCGTCTGCCAACACCGGAGATGTCACCGGAATCTCATCCACAGAGACAGGCCCCTTTGGAACTCCCGTCACCTATCTTGTCGGAGGCGATACTGCGACCATCTACATGCTCTCTGGTGACCTCGCGGGAACCGGGTCCGACTTCGTACGTGGCGATATTACCGCGGATGGAACCCGTAACCTGGTCGATGTGACGGTGCTGCTGCTCTACATGTTTGATCCTTCCCAGCCTGCTGCCACTTGCCTGGATGCTGCGGATATCAACGACGATGGTGCGGTGGACATCACCGATGCGATCTCTCTTCTGGAGTTCCTGTTCCTGGGCGGGTCGGTTCCTCCTGCCCCCTCCAGCAGTTGCGGGCCGGACGAAATCATCGACAACCTGACTTGCCAGGAGTTTGACGGCTGCTAGCCCCAGAACTTCTGGACACTGCACGTCATGAAAAAGGCTCCCACCGTCAACACGGTGGGAGCCTTTTTCGATGTCCCCAACACGACGCTGGAAATCCATCAGGGAGAGAGTACCTCGGCCAGCCGTGGTAACGAGTGATCTAGCCTGTAATCGACGGAGGAGTGGTCGTCATCAAACTCCTCATGGATGTGAGGGATCGATAGATCTCGCAACTTCTTTGCCAGCATCCGGGCACCATGGTGGAGCCGAAACTGATCGCGATAGCCACAGTCGATAAAAAGCAATTTCATCGACTTCAGCGCATCTGCATGTCGGTCGACCATCTGAACCGGATCGTGTTCGAGCCAGCATTGCCATCTCGCAGAGATGATCTCTCCTGTTTCGAGATCGAACGGCAGGTGGTATTCCCCCGGACTCTCCCGATCGGGATCATAGAACGCCGCCATGGCCAGAATCATCAGCGTCATCACATCCGCATGCTTCGGCTTCACCTTGGCACGGAACTTCTCCAGAAATGCCTCCTTGCCTCCAGCTCTACGCAAGACATCCAGCGCCACTGGAAAATCTGGCAGGTATCCGTACGGGAAGTACATATCGCCGCTGTGACAGGCGATGGCTCCCCATGTATCGGAATGCAGCATGCCGTGGACGATGGCTCCGTAGCCTCCAGATGATTTGCCGAACACCCCCCGATGATCCCTGCCCGGGATGGTTCGCCACTTCGAGTCGATGAAGGGCACCAGTTCCTCGACCAGATAGCTGGCCCAGGGACCCACCGCAGGAGAATCGATGTACTGGTTGCCACCGAGAGATGTGTATCCATCGGGCATGGCAACGATACACGGTTTCATCTGGGAGGTACCGACGAGACGATCGAGGCGTTCCGGCAAGTTCTCGGTGAAAGCACTCCAGGCCAGATGTTTCAAACCGCTGCCGGTGAATCCGGCCAGATCGACCAGTAACGGATAGCGCTGATCGGTGCCATCTTGGTAGCCGGGAGGCGTCCAGATGGCGACCTGTCGCAGGGGAGAATCGCCCAGCGGGTTGTTTACCAGCAGTTCGGAGCGGTGTTCGACCACCTCGACGGTACCAGGTAGCCCCTCATATCTTCTCAATTGGCCCACTCCGTTTCTACAGGTCTCGGTGATTCCACTGCTCGCAGCGGTTAGAATCCACCTCCTGACTGCTCAGGGCAACCGCCGATTCGTCCCCAGAAAGGGAAAATCACAGATGGAAAAAACAGCGTTTCCGCGTCGATTCCTCGCCGAGGATTTCACTGCAAGTAGCCTTGAATCGATCGAGGCCATCTACCTCGACCTTCTCGATCGAGACATCGATGACCAGGAATCTCTGCTCAACTGGTGCAGAGAGTGGAGTGAAATCGATGCAGTTCTGGCGGAGGAGGGTGCGCGCAGGTACGTCGACCACACCTGCTACACCTCCGACGAGGCGATCAATGCCCGCTACATGGAGTGGATCGAGAAGATCCGGCCAGGACTCAAGAAGATCATGTTCGACATGGATCGAAAGTTCATCGCATCCGCAGCTCTCGATTCACTTCCCGCCGAAGAGTTCGGGACATGGGTCAAATCGGTTCGCAATAGCGTTGAGTTGTTCCGCGAGGCAAATATCCCACTGCAGACCGAGGAAGCAAAGCTGGACGCCGAGTACGACAAGGTAATCGGTGCCATGACCATCGAGTTCGACGGAGAGACTCGCACCATCCCGTTCATGGGAAGAATCCTGGAAGAAACCGACCGCGATCGACGTGAAGCAGCATTTCGCGCCATCTGGGAACGATTCGGCCAGGACAACGGGGCGATGCAGGACATCTTTGACAAGCAACTGGAACTTCGCCACCAGATGGCACTCAACGCCGGCTTCGACAACTACAGGACATTACGTTTTCGTCAGCTGGAGCGCTTCGATTACGGTCCCGCAGAGTGCATGCAATTTCACGACTCCATCGAGAAGGTGATCTTACCGTTTGTCCAGGAACGCGCCGCCCGGCGTCGCGAGACTCTCGGGTTGGATCAACTGAGGCCCTGGGATACATCTGTCGACCCGAAGGGAAGGCCACCGCTTCGCCCTCTCGAGGGCGATACGAACCTGATCGATGGGTGCAGTCAGATCTTTGGCGAGGTTCACCCGGATCTTCAGAAGATGTTCAGTCTGTTGATCGATGGCAAGCTGCTCGATCTCGATTCCCGCAAGAACAAGGCACCCGGCGGCTACCAGTACAACTTCGAGGAGATCCGGGTTCCCTTCATCTTCATGAACGCTGCCGGAAAGCAGGGAGATGTCCAAACGCTGCTCCACGAGGGTGGGCACGCTTTCCACAGCATCGAGTCCCGCCACCACGAGTTGATTGCCAACCGTGGTGCCCCGATCGAATTCTGCGAGGTCGCCTCGATGGCGATGGAACTGCTGGGCGCCCCTCACCTCGATGTCTTCTACAAGGACCCTGATCAGATCACCCGCGCTCGCATCGAGCACCTCGAAGGTGTCATCAGCCTGTTCCCATGGGTGGCGATGATCGATTCGTTCCAGCACTGGCTCTACACGAACCCGGGCCACTCCAGAGAAGATCGAACCACGACATGGCTCGGCATCATGGACCGATTCAGCACCAAAGAGATGGACTGGAGCGGATTCGAGCACGTCCGAGCGAACCGCTGGCTGCGTCAATCGCACCTGTTCGGCGTACCGTTCTACTACATCGAGTACGCGATCGCACAACTGGGAGCACTGCAGGTGTGGAGAAATCACCGCAAGGACCCGGATGGTGCGATTCAGAGTTACCGTGCCGGCCTGGCACTCGGCAACACCCGCTCACTGCCCGAACTGTACGCAGGTGCTGGAATCAAATTCGACTTTTCACAGGAGATGCTGGAGGACCTGATCGGAATGGTCCGCGAAGAGATCGATATGCTGGAAAACTCCAGTTCTTCAAACTGATTTGTAGAGACAAGGAGATCGAGATGAAAAAGATGTTCATCAGTGGAATGTGTTTCACGGTGCTGCTGCTGGCAGTGCAAGTTCCTACCCTCTCATTTGCCACAGGAGATGAGGAGAAGGCCAAGGATCCGGTGATCGAAAAGGTGCAGGCCTATATCGCCGAGCAGACCAGCTCTGGAGCACTCCAGAAGGGCACCACAGGCGGTTGGAAATCCCGCCTCCCCAAGTTTCCGGCGGTCCAGTTCCCTGCGACCAGTACCTATATCTGGAAACTGAAGACAACCATGGGAGAGATCGAGATCGAGTTCCTTCCCGACGTGGCGCCCAATCATGTCGCCAACTTCATCTACCTGACGGAACTGGGATTCTTCGATGATCTCAAGTTCCATCGGGTCATCCCTGGCTTCATGGCGCAGGGTGGTTGCCCGCAGGGAACTGGTCGTGGCAATCCAGGATATCGCTTCGCCGGCGAATTTGATTCGTCGGTAAGGCACACTCGTGGCGGTCTGCTCTCGATGGCCAACTCGGGGCCAAATACCGATGGCAGCCAGTTCTTCATCACGTTCAAAGAGACTCCCCATCTCGATGGCAAACACACCATCTTCGGCAAGGTGCGTGCTGGCGAAGACACTCTCAAGGCCATCGAGAAGGTCGGGTCCGGGTCGGGGCGGACCACATCAGCTGTGAAGATCGAAAAAGCGACGGTGGCGATCGAGACCAAAGGAGCCTCGAAGAAGAAGGTCAAAAAGAAAGTCGAAAAGAAAGCACCTGCCAAGAAAGAACCTACCCAGAAGGAGAACCGATGAGTAACGACAGCATCGATGCGATGAAGGAAGCCGTTGCAGCGCTCAAGGAAGCTGGCGAGATCGACACCTCGTCGGCGAACTGGAGATCTGCACTGCCTCGTTTCCCCGAGACCCCCATCTCTGCGAAAGATGAGATCTACTGGGTGATCGAGACCAACCACGGCACCATGAAGGCGCGTCTACTGCCCGATGTGGCTCCCGATCATGTCCGCAACACGATGTACCTGACCGAACTGGGATTTTACAACGACCTCAAATTCCATCGGGTCATCCGCGGCTTCATGGCACAGGGCGGATGCCCCGAGGGAACCGGCATGGGCGGTCCCGGCTATAAGTTCGAGGGAGAGTTCTCATCCGAAGCGCGGCATGACCGTCGCGGCTTGCTCTCGATGGCCAACGCAGGCGCCGGCACCGACGGCAGCCAGTTCTTCATCACCTTCACTCCGACTCCGCATCTCGATAAGAAACACACCGTCTACGGTGAAGTGATCGAGGGGCAGCCGGTGCTCGAAGAACTGGAAAAGCGCGGCTCCGGCGACGGCGCCACCTCGGAACCCTTGATGATGATCCAGTCGAGGATCGAGTCTGCCTGAAGGCTCGAGTGCCGCTCGCCATCACTCAGATCCAGGAGCATCCGGATCCGGTCAGTTCATGTCCGGATCCGGGGGCATCCAGGACCAGAGTGTCTGCTGTCCACCCATCTCCCTGAGTACCTCCGCCCACATCTGATCGGCAGGGGTCTGCAACAGTCCTGCCCTCGCCCGCTTCGAGAGCACCCACGATTGCTCCCGGACTTCCTGCTCCAGTTGACCTGCCCCCCATCCCGAGTAGCCGAGGAAAAACAGGTAGTGCTCGACAGACTCGGAGCCGGATCGGATGCGCTCGATCGATCGGTGGAGATCTTCCGGCAAGAAGATGCCACTGCCGACCTCGCGATCCTGCTGTGAGTGACCGTGGCCATGGCAGAGCGCGAACACCTTGTCGCTCTCGACGGGTCCACCGAACTGCACGCAGGAGTGCGAGGTTCCCCCGGCATCCATCTCTTCAAGTACACGATCGACAGGAATCTGGGTCGGTCGATTGATCACCAGCCCGAACGACCCCTCCTGGTCGTGATCACAGATGAGAATCACTGTTCGATGGAAGTTGGGGTCCCGTAGCATCGGCGTGGCGATCAACAGATCGCCCGCTTCGATCTCAGTCTCTCCGAGCGAATCGAATTCTTCGAACATGGTGGCGGCTCCAGCGGTGTTCTTGCAGGTCGTCGGGAGGGAGCCTCTGCAGCTGCCTCTAGCGACCGATTGTCACCCCTTGCAGGGCGATTCTCAATGCCACCAGTGAGATCAAATCGCGTCGATTGTGCTCGAACACCGGCTCGATCACCGATACAGGGGCGCCTTCTCGTAGATCCTGGAATCGAAGCGGAGCCTCGCTTCCGGGCACATCGTCACCCTGACGAGGAGTAGCCAGCAATCGCTCCTCTGCCGTGGTCAAGCGACAGTCGGGCCACTGCTTGCGGTACCGTTTCCTCACCTCGACCAGCAGATCTTCCGATTCGATGGCACCGGCGATACCCGACAGACGATGCCAACCCCATCGGGTGCGCAAGAACGGCAGATCGAAGCCGTTGCCGTTATAGGTGACCACCCGATCAAATCGTCCGAGCAACCGTAGCAGCCGCTCCAGTTGCCGACGCTCCGTCTGAACATCTCCGCTGTACCACTGCTGCAGTCGCAGCGAATCCTGATCTCGATGGAGGATACCGATCATCGATGCCAGCGATCGGTCCGCTCTCAATCCGGTCGTCTCGAGATCGAGAAAGATCACATCGTGGGGAGTCTGTTCGATCCACTCGCTGGAGACGCGATGATCGACCGTGGCATCGTAATCGGCGGCCATCGTCGGTGATCTGCGGCTATCACCGGAGCCGCCGCGTTCCTGAAATCGCCCAGTAGATCGCCCACTGGATCGCCCACTGGATCGCTGCGCGGATCGACGAGCGGCCGCTTGCGATGACCTTCGCAGAGAACGCCGCAGGCGTTCGTGCGAGTCCCGTTTCAAGATCGCCCACCCTTTCGCTTCCAGCGTGCGACCTTTCTCACCTTGCGCTCGGTGCGCTCATCGAGCAGCGGCTCCGGTCGTGTCGGTGGTACTGGCATCGTTGCCGGAACCCCGGTGAGATCGGGCTGGTATTCCTTCCTCCCTGTGAGCCTGTGAATCAACCACCGTGTCGCCTCCTTCGGATACGGATATTCCATCACTTCCTTTGCCAGCACCGACTCGACCCGCGCCGAGCCGGGCAACACGCAGGAAGGACAGCCAGCGGCACAATCGCACTGCACCACCGCCTCCAGTACATCTTCGAGCACCTCCATGTGCTTTTCATGACCCAGTTCCGAGTAACCGATTCCGCCAGGGTACAGGTCGTAGATATTCATCAGATCCGCGTCGACATGGTGATCGAGATCGTTCGGATCGCACATGGCACGGATCGCCAGCAGATCCCTGAACAGTCGCGCCACGCCGTGCATCGCGGATCTCAGGAAGCCGGTGCCGAATCGCTCGGCGGCCTGTATCGTTTCTCGGTCGAGCTGGATCTGATGGCTGACGGTATCGAGTTCCAGTGGCGGGAGATCGACCTCGCCGTAGCCGATGTTCTCGATCGAATGAAACCGGACCTTCTTGAAACCTGTGATCCTCGTCCGCACCTCCACCTCGACCAGCCGAAGAGTGGCTCCTGGCTGCTTCCGTTTCGACCATTCCTCGGTCACGGTGACCCGCTTCTGTGTCAGAGCCTGGGTGTAGTAGCCGGTATCGGTACGCCGGATCTTGACCAGGCAATTGACATGATCCATCTGCTCGACGATGAAGGTCTCGGTGCGATGGATGTAGATGGCACCCTCGTAAAGGCTGACCATGGCTGCCACATAATCGAGTTCGCCAATGACGCGGTCCGGTCCCATCTCCAGGATCGTGAAGTTCTCCTCGCTGGTGGTCCGTAACCTGACCGCCGCAGCAGGGTATTCATCGCTGCTGAGATACCATTGCCCCCCCGCCTCGCACAGCCGGTTCTCTTCCTGCAGAACGGTACACATCCCCTCCACTTCCGGCCCCATCAGGTCGGCGTCGTCGACAGACAGGGGCAGTTCGTAGGCCGCACAGATCAGATGGCGAGCCACGATGTAAGGATTGTCGGTCTCGATCACGGCATTCTCGGGGCTACTCCCGAACAGGGTCTCTGGATGACGGATGAACCATTGATCGATCGGGTCCTGGCCCGCGATCAGAAACACCAGCGACTCGCCGTGAGATCGACCCGCTCGACCCGCCTGTTGCATGAAGGAGCAGACGCTTCCGGGCCAACCGACCACGATGCAGCCGTCGAGTCCCCCGACATCGATCCCCACCTCGAGCGCATTGGTGGTCACCACTCCGCCGAGATCTCCGCCAAACAGTTTCGATTCGATGTGTCGTCGCTCGCTCGGCAGGTAACCGCCACGATAGGCATCGATGCGATCGGCGACCTGCTGCCGATCACCCGCACCGCGAGCGCGTTCGCGGATGTATCGCAGGATCAACTCGACACTGTTGCGGGTGCGGGCAAAGCAGATGGTTCGCATGCCTCGTCGCACCAGTTCTGGCAACAGCCGTACCGCCACCGACAGCGGGCCCCGCCGCGATGTGGTGCCGTCGTCGCGCTGAATCAGCGGTGGATTCCACAATACGATGTGTTTTCGGCCCCGTGGGGCTCCATCTTCGACGATGGTGCGCACCGGCTCCCCGATCAATCTCTCGACATGCTCCCCCGGGTTGGCGATGGTGGCGCTGGCGGCGATGAAGACCGGATCGGAGCCGTGATGGCGGCAGATCCGGCGCAGCCGCCGGATCACGCTGGCCACATGAGAACCGAAGATGCCGCGCAGGGTGTGGACCTCATCGATGACGACATAACGCAGATTTGCGAAGAGGGCCGCCCAGCCGCCGTGGTTGGGCAAGATCGAGGCGTGCAACATGTCCGGATTGCTCAGGATGATGCGTCCCGATCTGCGTAACCTGCGCCGCATCACCGGTTCGGTATCGCCATCGTAGATCCCCGTCTCCAGCGTCAAGCCGATGCCATCGATCATGTCACGCAGGTGACGGTGCTGGTCCTGGCTCAGCGCCTTGGTCGGATATAAAAACAATGCATGTGCGCCCGGATCCCGGATCATCGCATCGAGTACCGGCACCGTGCTGCACAGGGTCTTGCCGCTGGCGGTCGATGACGCGACGACGATGTGCTCTCCATCGAGAACCGCTTTCATCGCCTCGGCCTGATGACTGTAGAGGGGCCAGATCTGACGCGACTGCAGGTGGTCGATCAGGCGCTGCTCGATCGGTGGAATCTCGGTCGCGGCCACTGCAGGACGCGCCTCGATGGTGCGAATCGCCACCAGTTCATCGGCCGATGCGATGCGCGAACGGACCCCTTCGAGGATCTCCATCGGCGTGCTGCGGCTGGTCGCTTCGAGGTTCGCCCGCGGTTGCGAACCTCCGGCAGTGGCTGCATCGACGGGCCGATCTCGGCCGGCCGATGAGGTGACAGGAAGCGGATCGATGCCCCCCCCTTTCCCGGTCGCGAGCTGGCGCGAGGATCGCTGGCGGCCAACCCTAACAAAACCCTTACATCAAGTCCAGTCCCTAGATGTTTGGTTCCTGAGTGCAGTTCCGGTATGCTGCGTCCGCGGGCATCTTCCCGCGGGGGAAGACCGGTGCGGCGTTGCCAGAGTGCGATCCAACAACGACGGGGATGGGGGCCCATCCGCTGCTTCCGGCGCCGATGCGGCCACCGCTGGTGCAGATCTCGCTGCTCTTCTCGCTTCTCATCTCGGTGCTGATCATCGGTGGCTGTGGCCAGACGCCATCGCCTCGGACCATCTACCCCACTCCCGCTGCACTGGTCCAGGCCAACAGCGCCCTCGAAGCGGGCAACATCGAGCGTGCGCGAAGCATCTTTGCCTCCTGGGAGAGTCCCGAAAAAGCCGCCAGCGTTCGCGGCATGGCTCGTATCGGGCTCGGTCGCTGCGCCCTCGCCAGTGGTCAGATCGAGGCTGCGATCCGCCACCTCGATATGGCCAGAAAACTGCTCGGTCCCGGAACACAGCTGGCTCGCGCTCATCTCTACCTCGGCGAGGCGCTGCTGAGATCGGGCTCGACCAACAGTGGACTCAATCAACTCGAGAAAGCCTACCCGTCGCTCCTCGATGCGGATAATCGCCGTCGTGCTGCTTACCTCATCACGCGCACACTCGATCAACTGGGAGAAGCAGTACCCGCGCTCTATCGCAATGCCGCTGGCAACGCCAGTTTTCCTGAATACACATCGATCTGGCTGCGCGATGTCACTCCCGGCACGACCGTCGTCGAGACAGCGCCGACGGGGGTGCCCAGGGTGACGGTGCGGAATGCTCCGAAGAGAATCCAGGTGCACAAGCGAAGCAGCTGGAGAGCCAGTCCGCCACGAACCCGCCGCGTCGTTCCGATGACACGGCCGAGTCGCATCACCGTCCATCACACTGCCGACCAGCCCGCCATCGCCTCGCTGGGCATCCGCAATCCCGAACAATATCTGCGTCGCATCCAGGACTACTGCACCGGCAGCCTCAACTGGGGCGACATCGGCTATCACTACCTGATCAGTGCCGACGGGCGCATCTGGGAGGGCCGTTCGATCCAGTACCAGGGCGCACACGCCGGCAACAACTCGCTCAATCGCGGCAATATCGGCATCGCACTGATCGGTAATTTTGATCGAGAACACCCCACCTCATCGCAGGTGGAGAGTCTCGGCTCGTTGCTGGGTGCACTCGCTGCCGTGCACGAGATTCGCCCCTCGCGCATCTATGGCCACAAGGATCTGCGAGATACGGGCTGTCCCGGCAAGCACCTGCAGTCGATCCTCGCCAGATTGGTCGATAGACTGAACCGATCGGGCCAGACGCGAAGGACCCGCTGAGGAGCTCAACATTCCACAGATGGCGTGGGGGCTTTCCAGATCGCAGACAATTGGTTAGTTTCTTCGAAGAGGGAGGCACTCCTTGATCTTCGGATTTTTCGGCAAGAAAAAGCAGCAGAAGCGCCAGGAGATCTCGAAAAGGCGCGAAGAGCTGGAATCAGAGCGAGAAGGCCTCATCACCGAGTTGGAACTGCTCGAAAAGAAACTCAATATCGGCATGGGGTCTGACGAGACCGATCGCACCACCACCCTCAGTCGCTATCCCAAGCGCATCGTCGAGCTCCGCATCCAGATCGATGCCATCGAACGCAAATTGAGCGCGCTCCCCAGCGATTGATCGACCCCTAGGCAAATGCATCGTCATCGATCTCGCCCGCGCCATCGGTACCCCCCGCTTCCGGATCGCCACAACCATCTCCGTGGTGATTCTTCTGGCGCTCGCCAGATGTGACCTGCTCGCGGTAGGTGGCGCGCAGTTGCGCGTACTCCTCGGCACTGATCTCGAGCGGATCGGGACCATCGGCACGATCATCCGAGTCCATCACCTCGGCGTGGATTCTCATCAGGAAGGGAATACACCAGCCACAGCCGGTACCTGCACCGAAACACTCCGACAGTTGCGATGGACGGCTCGGCTGCGTCTGGCGCGTGAAGTTGATCAATTTCCTGCGCGTCACGCGAAAGCAGTAGCAAACCCTGTCATCGAGTTCCATCGCAGGCCTCCCGGCTGGTCCCCTCTTACTCGCCCAAGGGTCTACTGCCGGCGGCTCCGGTACAACCCCACGCCGTTGTGAGTCCCGGGAACACTTCCTGTCGGATCCGTTTCGTGGTGTCATCGCCTCGTCACTGACCGCTAGCAGGAGGAACCATGGACCGGGTCGACCTCAGATCGGACACCGTCACCCACCCGACCGAGCAGATGTACCGCCAGATGGTGGCTGCACCGCTGGGCGACGACGTTTTCGGTGACGATCCGACCGTCAATCAGCTCGAGCGAGAGAGTGCCGCCCGCCTCGGCAAGCAAGCGGCGCTGTTTGTTCCGTCCGGCACGATGGCCAACACCATCGCCATCGGCACGCTGACGAATCCTGGCGACGAGATGATCCTGATGGAAGACAGCCATATCTACCTGTACGAGGCGGGCGGTTCGGCTCGACTGTGGGGAGTCCATCCGCATCCGTTGCCATCGGTCGACGGTTGCCTCGATGCGGCATCGGTCCATGGCGCCATCCGACCCGACGATGACCACCAGCCGCGCACATCGCTGATCTGTCTCGAGAACACCCACAACATGTGTGGCGGGCGCGTGATCAGCAAGGAACAGATCGCCGGTGTCGCCGCCGTCGCCGCTCAACACGATTTCAAGATGCATCTCGATGGTGCGAGACTGTTTCACGCCGAGGTGTCCCTCGGCATCGCCGCTGCCGAGCTGGCCGCTCCCTTCGACACCGTCTCCTTCTGTCTCTCGAAGGGACTCTCCTGCCCCATCGGCTCACTGCTGTGTGGATCCACCGACGATATCGCCGAGGCGAGGCGCTTGAGAAAACTGCTCGGCGGTGGCATGCGCCAGGTCGGCGTGATCGCCGCAGCGGGGCTGGTCGCGCTCACTGACGGCATCGAGCGACTCGCCGATGACCACCGCCGCTGTCAGCAACTCGCCGAGGGGCTCGCTGATCTGCCCGGTGCCCGGCTGGATCCGAACCCGCCGCAGTCGAACATCCTGTTCGTGCGCTTTGACGATCTGGATGTCGCGGGTCATCAGCAACTCGAGGCCGATCTCGACGCCCGGGGGGTGCGGGTGCTGGCGGTCGGTGATCGTGGTCTGCGCGCCGTGTTCCACCGTCAAATCGACGATACTGGCCTTCAACAGGCTCTGGAGGGCTTTCGAGCCATCCGCTCCATTTGAGGCAAATGGCTTCCGAATCGGTCCTGCACTGCGGTACTTCCAAGTCAGCAGCGAGGCGCTGATCCGGGGTGGTCCCGGCTCATGTTATACTGCTCAGGAAGGTGTTCCTGGCCCGATTTCAGGGCCCGGCGCCGCGTCCGCGAGAGAGGTTTCCTGATCCTCTCTCTGCACCCCTCCCGACCCGGAGATCCCGCATGTGCCCCCCTCCAGGTGACCGACCCGAGCAGCCGAAGGAGCGAGCATCGATGGCTCCCGAGGATCTCGAAGATGTCGAACTCGTGCAACTCGCCGCCAGCGGCGATGAAGCCGCGTTCGGCGTCCTGATCGATCGCTTCGGAGGATTGGTGCTGGGTCTGGCCCGACGCAAGGTCGGTCGTGAGGACGCGGACGATGTCGCCCAGGACGCCCTCTTTCACATCTGGCGCTCCCTGCCCTCGCTCAGGGAGCCACGCGCCTTCATCGGTTGGCTTTCACGATTGGTCCAGAACAGGGCCCATCGCTGGATCCAGCAGAAACAACGCAAGCGGGTCGTGCTGCAACAAGCGCGCACCGAGTTGCTGGCCCGGGCCCAGCACCGTTCGAAGGAATCGAGTTCGATCGAGACCGACGAACTGGTGCACCGCCTCCCCGATGAGATGCGACTGGCGCTGCAATGGAAGTACATCGAGGGGCGCTCCTACGACGAGATCGGGGATCGCCTTGGCATGTCTTTCCACCAGGTGGACTACCTGATGCGCCGCGCACGTGCGGCGTTACGCAAGGAGCTGGAACGCTCCGAATCAGCGAAGGGGGGCAGCGCATGAGCGATCGCCCGATGATCCCACTCGATAATTGTGATGGTGTGCGGAGCGTTCTTCCGAGATTTCTCGACGGCGAGTCGGGTCCTCTCGAAGAGACGCGCATCGCCCAGCACCTCTCCTCGTGCCCCGGTTGTCGTGAGGTTCACGACCACTGTCGCGACGAGTTGCTGATGACGATCGAGGCTCTGACCGGCGTCAGTTCCGCCGATGTGGCAGCGCTTTCGCGCGCGACCCGGCACCAGATCGCCATCGAGTCGAGCAGTGGCACCGCCCGGCGCTTCGCCGATGGGCACGATTCGCCACCCGTGGGCCGCTGGTGGAGCAGTGCTGCGGCATTGCTGGTCGGCTGGGTGTTGCTGTCGGGAATCCCGACCAGCATCACCGTTCCGCAGCTCGACACCCCCGCCGTCGCCTCGATGACGCTGATCCGCGGCGATGTCGATGCCAATGGCCGCCTCGACTGGGCCGATTTCCAGGAACTGATCAGCTGGCTGCGCGATTCCGGTCCCGAACCTCGCTGTCTCGCCGCCGGAGATCTCGATGACGATGGAACCATCACCATCGAGGATTCGGTACTGGCGCTGGCGCGACTCGCCGCCGGCACCGGACTCGAGGTGACACTCTTGTATCCCCGTGGTTCGGCAGGTGCACTGCCATGCCTGGATGTGTGCCCCTGAGGGGGGCAAAGGGAGTGAAGTTGAAGTACCCGTTGTTGCTGCTGCTGTGTGCACCGCTGATCCTGTCATCGCTGACAGGAAACGGCGAAGGTCGTGCCTCGGCCGCCGCCACGTTCACCGACGACGAAAAACCGTTCGTGCTGCTGACGACGGTCCACAACTACGGCTACATCGAACCGTGTGGCTGACCGAAGAGAAAGATCAAGCTCGGCAGTCTGTCGAGACGGATGACCTACCTGAACTCGCTGAAATCCGAGGGCATCGAGCCGTTCCTGGTCGATGGCGGCGACTGGCTCTTCTCGCTCGGGCGACTGCACCCGAATCCATTGCTGCAGCAACAGATGCTGCAGAAGGCGCTGCTGCTGATCGATGCCTACAACCTGTTTGGCACCCGGGCCGCTGCCCTGGGCGAGCACGATCTGGCACTCGGTCTCGACCGACTCGTCGAGTTCCAGAAGCGCATGAAATTCCCGGTGCTGTGCGCCAACTTCAAGGACGCCAGTGGCGAGTCCCCCTTCGCCGCCTCGACCATCGTCACCAGCCAGGGGCGCAAGGTGCTGATCGTCGGCGCCATGCGGGTGCCACCGCAGCGCTTCATCGACAAGCACTGTGCCGGATCGAGCTTTTCCGACCCCTACCCGGCGATCCTCGAGCAGATCGAGGCCCATATCGATGAGGTCGATCTGTGTGTCGTGCTGGGCCACATCGACCGTGCCGATGTCGACCGCCTCGCAACCGAGGTCACCGGCGTCGATGTGGTGGTCGAACCCAACTCCAGCAACGGCTCCGAGAACACCTGGATCAACGACGAGATCAAGACGACGCTGCACTCCGGCACGGTGCTGCTGAAGCCGAGTGGTCAGGGATCGGAACTGGCCCGCGCCGATCTGTGGTTTCGCGACAAGGCGAAGCCGTGGTTCAGCATCTGGGATGAAGATGCCCCCGCCGGCTCCAACATAGCGGATCTCTCGACGGTCGGACTGGCACCGCACATCGGCAGACACCCGGCGATGGAAAAGATCGTTGCGGAGTTCATGGCCACGACCCGCTACAAGAACCCGATCGATGCCGACGAGATGCAGTTCGAGCCATCGACACACTTCCTCGGCTCCATCACCTGTACCGTCTGTCACCCGCAGCAGGCGGCGTACTGGAAACAGACCGCCCACGGCCGGGCCTATGCGACGCTGGAAGCTTCCGGCGATCAGTTCCGCTACGACTGCATGCCATGCCATGTCACCGGTTACGGCGAGACCTTCGTCGATGCCCACGAGCCGGGACGCTGGAAGGATGTCCAGTGCGAGAGCTGTCACGGCCTGAATCCACGCCACCCGAGCAAACCCGAGGCCTTCCCGTGGCCCGCAGTGAAAGACACCCCGTGCTGGTCGTGTCATAATCCGAGCGAGACCAAGGTTCCCTTCGATCCGGTGCAAGCGATGCCCCGGATCGCCTGTCCACTCCTGAAACGTAGCGAAGGAAAGTAACTTCTCATGAAGCGATCGGCTCCTCAGATCATCACCGTGGCCATCTTGTTGATGATGGTCTATCCCGCGCTGGTCGGTAACCGCCATCAGGCGAGTGCCGAACTCGGCTCCACCCCGGCTCCCATGAAGCAGCTGCAAGATGCGAGCAAGAACCTGTTTCTGGTCTTCTCCATCAACAACATCGGCTACATCGATGTGTGTGGTTGCAAGCGCAAGAAGGTGCGCCAGGGTTCCATCACCCGTCGTGCCGCCTACATCGGCCAGGCGCGCTATCACCACGAGAACCTGCTGCTGATCGACGGTGGCAACACGCTGTTCGGTCCTGACGATGGCAAGAAGAAGGACTTCGAGAAGAAGCAACTGCTGTCGAAGGCGAAGCTGATCATCGAGTCCTACAACCGCATGGGTTACGAGGCGATGCTGGTCGGCCACCACGATCTGACGCTGGGACTCTCAGCCTTGCTGGAGTTCCAGAAGCAGGCCAGCTTTCCATTGCTCTCCGCCAACCTGGTCTACGCCGACGATCGGAAACCGGTGTTTCCCGGCACTGCCATCATCGAATCGGGAGGGCTCAAGATCGGTGTGCTCGGTCTGACCATCGACACCATCCCGTCCTACTTCCTCGAGAGGGCCAATCCCGAGCGCCCACTGGCACTGCTCAACTCCATCGAGACCGCCAAGAAGCTGGTCCCCCAGCTGCGTGAACAGTGCGACATGGTCGTGCTGCTGTCGGCCAACCACCTCGACACCAACCGTCAGCTCGCCGCCGAGGTCGATGGCATCGACCTGATGCTCGACCCGATGATCGAACTGGGAAATCACAAGATCTGGATCGATGAGGAGGACAGCCTCGAGACGATCAACAACACGCTGCTGGCCCGCACCGACAGCCAGGGTGCGCGCCTCGGCACCCTCGACATCGACTGGATCGAGGGCGGTGGCCCGATGGTGACGCTGTCGGTCGAGGAGGCGCCCCCCGCCGGCCGATCGACCTACTGGTACGAGCGCGCCTCGATGGAGCCGCACCTGCTGGAAGATCCCGAGATCCTCCAGATGGTCGATGCGTTTCGTCGCAACGCCGAGTTCCTCGACATCGAGAAGTTGCCGCCGTTGCACAATAAGGACAAGTACCTGACCGCCACCACCTGCTCGGTGTGTCACGTCGAGCAAACCGAGTTCTGGCAGAAGACCAAGCACGCGACCGCCTTCGCCAGTCTCGTGGAGACCGGCGATCAGTGGCGCCAGGATTGCATCGCCTGTCATGTACTCGGCTACGGCCAGGCGTTCATCGCGCCGGAAGATGCCGAACCGTACAAGAATGTTCAGTGCGAGAACTGCCACGGTCTCAACCCCGATCACCCGCGTGATCCGGTCAACCACCAGTGGCCATCGGTCAAGGAGACCGCCTGCCTCGTCTGTCACAACAAGAACCAGACCCTCGAGGACTTCGTCTTCATCCGCAAGCGTCCGCAGGTGGCGTGTCCGCTGATGCCGCGCAACTAGCCGCAACGGCAGGCACACCTTGCTGCCACCCCCGGCAATCCCCCCTGGCAGGCTCCCCTTGCCTGTTCGGCAACGATGAGACATCATCAGGCGTGGCTCCCCATCGGAGTCACGCCTGTTTCGCAGCCAGACCGCCCGATACCCGCAGCTAGGAGTCCTCGATGTTTCGATCTTTGATCTGTTTCTCTCTCGTCACCGTGCTGATGGGGGCATCGCTGGCCACCGTCGGCTGTGCCAGCGTCGCCGGCGGTAGCGAACGCTACAAGGAGATGAATGTCCAGGCGCAGTGGGTCGATGGCGTGCCCGAGTTCATCGGCGATCGCCCCGGCGGCGACGACCGCCGCGTCACCATCCAGGTCAGAAACCCCTCCGGACTCGATCTCAACACCCGCAGGCTGCGTGCCATGCTGGTCGCCAGCATGGAGGAGGAGGGCTGGACCGTCACCAAGGATCCCGCCGAGGCGCTCTACGACATCACCGCCGTCATCAAGTTCTGGGGCCGTAACGAGAACCTGCCCGACGATTCCTCCTCGATGGGCAAACTGCTCGGCACCGTCGCCGGCGGCGCCGTCGGCAATAACCAGGCGCGCAACAACAGTCGCAGCACCCGTAGAAATGCCACCATCGCCGGCGCCTTCATCGGGTCCGCCCTCGGCGACATGATCGACCGCAAGACCCGCAGCGAGGCGTGGACGATGATCATCGAGACCCGCATCGATGAAGCGGTCAGTGGAGTGGTCAAGACCGAGTTCGATGATCGCTCCAAGAAGGGCGCCGTCGCCGGTGCCGTCACCGCCATCGGGTCCGCCGGCATCGTCGCCGGCGCAGAGGGCAACCGCACCCGCCGCAACCAGGTCTACGCCGCCGAACGCACCAAGGTGCGCATCAAGAACACGCTGGTGATCACGGCAAGACAGATTCAGTTGACCGAAGCGGATGCGCTGCCCGCCATCGAGGAGCGCCTCGAAAGAATCATCCCCGAGATCCTGCCGTAACACTTCACGAGGAGTAAAAAATCAACAAGCCGACTGCAGGGCACGACAACCCCCGCAGCCGGCTTGTTGCATAGATATCCGTGCTACCGACACCCCTCATCATCGTGGATACTGCAGCATCGGCTCTTTTCTTCTACTGATCGATCGAGGAGTGTGATGATGACCCGCCGGATGCTCGCTGCCATCTCTGTTCTCGCCCTGGCCACATTGGCCCCCCTGGCCCTCTTTCCAGGCAGTGCCACCGCTCAGAACCCCGATTACATCCTCTCCCTCACCGATGCCATCGGCCCCCCCAACGGATTGGTCGATGTGCAGGTGCTGTTCGATAACACCGGGAGTGGTGTCGCGGGTTGGAGTTTAGGCGTGGCCCACGATCCTGCCTTCGCCACTCTCATCGATGTCGTCGATGGAAGCACCACCCTCACCGTCAATAATGGATCCATTCCCGATTTCTATCAGGTCGTCTATTTCAACCCGGACGTAGGTTTCGCCTTGGGAGTGGTGATCTGCTTCACTGGCTGCGCGGTGCTACCCGGCGGCAGCCTGAACAACGAACTCCACATCGCCACTTACCAGTTGAATAGCACTGGTACGCCTGGGTCCAGTTCTCAAGTGGAATTCGTCGATACGATCGGCTCACCACCAGTTGAGACCATTATTGTCGTCAATGGCTCCTCCGTCATTCCCGCCACCGAGGATGGCACCATCTCCATCATCGATTGCAGCAGCACTCCTGCCCCACCCACGAACCTCACCTGCGTCATCGACACGACCCCGCCGTGTGAATGTACGGCTCTACTCGAATGGTCAACTCCTTCAGATCATTCCGCCAGCGTTACCGAGATATGGCTAGATGGCCAAGTA
>QNYK01000064.1 GCA_003973385.1 Bacillota bacterium
TCGACCGCAGGCCGGCACAGGATCAACTTGCGTACCTCTCCCGCCTTCAATGCCTCGACCGCAGCTCGCACGGCGAGATAGGTCTTGCCGGTTCCCGCAGGACCCAGTGATACGACGATCTCGTTCTGAGCCATCGCTTCCAGGTATCGTACCTGCCCATCGGTTCGGGCAATCCGGGTCAAGTCTCTCCAGCCCTGACCGTCCTCTTCCGAGAACAATTCCGCGGACCGATTTGTTTCTACAACCTTCTCATCAACCCCCGAATCTCCTCGGTGATGACGGATGGCTGCGTCCAGTTCTTGTTCCGGCGTGGATGCTCCTGGATTGTGATGAGCTGCCTGCATCCGTTCGACCGCATCCTTTGCAGCGGTCACCCCCAGTTCAGATCCCTGCAGATCGAGTGATTGGCCTCGCGCCGACGCCACGATATCGAAGCCTTCTCGAATCTGTCTGAGATACATATCCCGGACGCCGAGCACAGCCTGGGCTTCATCGTCATCCTCGAACTCGAGTGTTACCTCCACGGCTCATCCTCTCCTGATCATGCAGCCAGGATCACGCGCCACCACAACACGAGGGGCATCACCAGCACCAGACTATCGAGCATGTCGAGGGCTCCTCCCAGTCCCGGAATCGAAGCACCCGAGTCCTTGCGGCCCGCACATCTCTTCATCGCTGACTCCTGAAGATCAGAGATCTGCCCCACCACCGCAACCAGCACTCCAAGCACCAGGGCCATGCCCGGCGAAAAGGTCGGATCGGCCAGTTGCACCGCGTAAAGATAACCGATGACAGCCGAGGTCAGGACCCCGGCGACCAGCCCCTCGATGGTCTTTCTGGGGCTGACAGGATGCAGCGGTCGCTTTCCGAATCTTCGCCCGATGAAGTAGGCGCCGGTGTCACATCCCTTGACCATCAAGACGGTACACAGCACCAGATGCACCCCGACTGGATCTGCCTCGGCCAGCACCACGGTGCAAACCATCGGAATCGACAACCAGAGCACCGTCAGCGGCGGGTGTACTCTGGCCCACAGAGGGCTCTTCTGGCCGCTGCTGAGCGCCGTCGAAACCAGCGCCCCGAGCATCAACACGGCTCCGAACAAGGTCGTTGCAGGATTCGCCATCTCGCCAGGCCATGCGAGGGATGAATTAAATCCCACATGGCCCACGCTGGTGGTCAAAAACACCCCGTAGATGGTCACGACGTAGAAGGCGATGATCCAGGGCAGCCGCCTTTCCCTGCGGAACCCCTGTGGGTGATCCAGCATCGAGAGCGCCTCGTACGTGGCTCCGGTACCGAACACGAGGCACAGGATCCACAGACCGTAACCATCACTCCAGCCGAGCAAATCTGCACCCAGCAGTGCCACGGCACCGAGCAGAATGGGAATGCCCCACAGCAACCTGCTGGCGAGCCCGATCACACCTCACCTCCCTGGGATCTGGAGGGAACCGAACCGAAACGGCGAGATCTGCGAGAGTACTCCTCGAGAGCCAGGTCGAGATGCTGGGCATCGAAATCGGGCCACAGAACATCAGTGAAGTACAACTCGGCATAGGAGGCCTGCCACAGCAAGAAGTTGGAGAGACGCTTCTCGCCCCCGGTGCGGATCAGAAGGTCGAGATCGGTCATCCCTGGTTCATAGAGGTGTTCGCTGACCTGCCTCTCCCTGTGTTTGAGGGAGAGATCGACATCGGAGCGGGCAGCAGCGGCGAGGGCATCGGCGATCTCGGCTCTGCCCCCGTAATTCACGGCGAGCCTGAACACGATACCCTGATGATGGGCCGTTTCACGCGTCGCACCTTCGAGTGCCGCCACCACCTCTGGCGGCAATCCGTCCTGGCGACCGATGGAGCGAAAACAGACCTGATGTCGATCCATCTCCTCTCGCTCCTGTTCGAGGTGTTGAACCAGCAAGTCGAGCAGAAACTGGACCTCTTGATCGGGTCTGTGACGCAGGTTTTCGGTCGAGAGTGCGAAGCATGTGACCTCCGAGATGCCACGTTCCTTCGCCAGCCTGATCATCCGTCGCAGCGACCGGGCACCTTCGGAATGTCCGTGAGTTCGGGGAAGTTGACGCTGCTGGGCCCAGCGGCCATTTCCGTCCATGATGAACCCCAGATGGCGAGGACCCACCTCGTCTCCCTCTTCCGTTCGCATCGATAGCCGCGAATCCCCGGTCGAACTCAAGCGAGTTCCCCCTCCGCCCTGAATGGCTCAAAGACACAGACCTCATCGCGGCGGCGACCGGTCGACAGGATCGAGACGGGAATCCCGGTCGCCTGCATCAGACGATCGATGAAGGGTCGCATCGAGACTTCATCGACCTGAGACCAGCCAGGCCACTGTTCGATCACGGGCTCGAGACCCTCCAGATCCGTCAGCGAATCGGGAAACTGACCCAGTTCTTCTCCATCGAGACGATACGCCGTGACGACAGGAATCGTCTCCCAGCCGTCGAGTACATCGGCCTTGGTGAGCGCGAAGGAGTCGAGATCATTGAGTTCCACGGCAAAGCGAAGCGCCGGGATGTCGAGCCAGCCTACTCTCCTCGGGCGTCCTGTCGTGGTCCCGAACTCTCCCCCTGCCTCACGCAGTGCCTCGGCTTCTTCACCGTGAATCTCGGAGGGGAAGGGCCCTTCCCCAACTCGAGTGCAGTACGCCTTGGTGACTCCGACCACATGATCGATCTTGCGAGGAGAGAATCCTGTTCCCGGTCCGAGACCGAGGAAGGAGGGACTCGAGGAGGTGACAAAGGGATAGGTTCCAAAATCGATGTCGAGCATGCAGCCCTGGGCTCCCTCGAAGAGCAACTTCTTACCCTGCTGATGCAACTTGTGTAGCAACTGGCGCGTGTCGGTCACCTGCGATTCGAGACGCTCCTTCAATCGGTTGCAGATCTGGATCGCCTCATCGATTCCTTCACCGGGGATGCCGAGTCGTTGCGTAAGTTCTCGCAGTTTTCCGGGGAGGACACCTTCGATGAATCCGGGAGTCATGATGTCCCCCATACGAATCCCGTCACGACCGAACTTGTCCTGATATGCAGGGCCGATGCCTCGGAGCGTGGTTCCGATCGGATGAGCTGCACTCTGTTCACGTAGTTTCTCGACGGCTGCGTGATGTGGGAGCACGATGTGCGCTCTATCGGAGATCCGGATCCGCGAAACCGCTTCCTCTGGCAGTAACTCGACTTCATCGAGCAACTTGGCCGGTTCGAGTACCATCCCGTTGCCGAGAACCGCCAGGATCCCGTCGTGCAAGACACCCATCGGGAGATGGTGGAGGACATGGCGCACCTCCCCGATATACACGGTGTGGCCAGCGTTGGCCCCGCCCTGGTAGCGAACGACCGCATCTGCATCACTCGCCAACACGTCTACTATCTTACCCTTGCCCTCGTCACCCCAGTTCAATCCGACCACGCAGATATGCTGCATCTGCTTCTCCAGTTCCCTCATTTTGAGCCAACTTCTTTCATCGGAGTCATCTCGGTCAGTCCACCCATGTATGGCACGAGAACATCTGGGATCTTCACGGATCCATCGGCACGCTGGTTATTCTCGAGTATCGCGATCAGCACCCGTGGAGTGGCGATGGCAGTGTTGTTGAGCGTGTGGCAGAACTGGACCTTGCCATCATCTCCTCGATATCGCAGGTCCATCCTACGCGCCTGGTAACTGTGGAAACGCGAAGCAGAGTGTGTCTCGCCCCAGCCACGCGACGGCATCCACGCCTCGATATCGAACTTTCTCACCTGTCCAACACCCAGATCGCCAGTGCAGACATCGACCACCCTGTAGGGGATCTCCATCGCCTGGAGAATCTCCTCGGCATTATTCCTGATGAAATCATGATGCTGGATCGATTCCTCGACATCATTCTTGCAGATGATCACCTGCTCGACCTTGTTGAACTGGTGAATTCTGTACAGCCCGCGAGTCTCTCGCCCTGCAGCACCCGCCTCTCGGCGGTAGCAGGTCGACCAACCGGCATAACGGATCGGCAATTGAGACTCCTCAAGTACTTCACCGCTGTGGAAAGCAGTGACCGGGACCTCGCTGGTTCCTGTCAGAAAAAGGTTGTCGCGCGGAATCTCGTAGGTTTGTTCCTCGCCCCCAGGAAAATATGCAGTGCCATAGAGAGGCTCGTACTTGACCATCGTCGGTACGATCATCGGCGTGAATCCACGCTCAACGACATGATCGAGAGCAAAGCGAAGCACTGCAATCTCGAGCAGCGCACCGGCTCCCTTGAGGATGTAGGTCTGTGAACCTGCGAGTTTTGATGCTCTCGTGAAGTCAACGATGTCGAGATCCTGGCCCAGTTCGACATGGTCCTTTGGTTCGAAATCGAATTCAGTCGGGGTCCCGACCACCTTCAACTCGACATTGTCGCCGTCATCCTTGCCGACGGGTACTTCAGGATCTGCAGGCATGGGAACTCTCGACTGGATGTCCTGGAGTTCATCCTGTACCGCCCGCAGTTGATCTCCAAGAGCCTTGATCTTCTCCGAAACCTCGCCCATGCGTCCGATCGCCTGCTGTTTCGAATCCCCCTCGAGGGAAGCGATTTCCTTGCCAGCATTTTTCTGGTCATGGCGCAGTTGTTCCTGCTCGGTGAGCAGTTGCTTGCGTTTGTCATCGAGGTGGACCAGTCGGTCGAGGTTGACCTCGACGTGCTTATCGAGGGCTCCCTGGCGAACCAGTTCCAGTTCGGACCGGATGTATTTGATGTCGAGCATCGGACCGCCTCCGGAGATGTGCTCGATACCCGCCCCCGGATTCGAGACTCCCGCCGGGCGAGGATAGACCCGTATCCCTCTCGCTTCAATCGAGGCAGGTCAGGGAGTATCAGATAGTCGCGTCGCCACCTTGACGATTTCGAGCTGCACCTGGCACCAGTGGGCGATCTCGATCGCCGCCTCCTGCTGGAGGTCCTGGTCGTGCTCATCGGCCCCGATCAGGGCAGGAAGTAGCAATTCACGCGCTCCGGGCAGGTCCCCTGCCAGTGCCAGATCCCGGGCCCTCTGAAGGGCGGTGGTGAGTCTCTGTCGGGCGATCTGCTGCGCCAGAATCTCAAGTTTCCCCTCCAGCGTCGCCAGCACTTCATTTCTGGCCTCCTCGAGATGGGACCGAGTCACCGGCAACCCCTCTCGATGCAGATCGGAGGGAGCCACCGCCAGCTGGACCTCGATGCACTGCTCGATGCCCCTTCCCATCTCATCGATCACCACGACGGGCAGGGTGCCGTGGATCACCCAGCTTTCACTGTTTCGCGACGGCAGTTGTTGACTCCAGACGGTTCGCCAGCGTCTGGCAGGACTCACAGCGAGCCGACGCGACAGGCGCAACGCTTCCGCCAGACGAAAGGACCGGCGTGCTGAGAGCAGTAGAGCGTCGACCGGAGTCGCCGGAATCCAGCGGTGGGTCAGATCGACGATCTCACCGATCAACTGGTTCCAGCGCTTCACATCGGCGAAGTGAGCGGGAGATCGGCTCCAGACACGACCGTTTTCACCCATCTTCGGCCTCGCACTGAGGGTCCGTTTCGAGTTCTCCGCGGTGACGGTCGCCACTCCGGGTCTGAGGATGAGTTGGCGCCCAACCTCGATCGGTCCGCGAAGAGCGCCACGGATCACGATCGGCCGAAGAGGGATCTCGATGCTGGACCTCAACCGCACGAGGCGATCGCCGATCGGCTCGCCCGCATCGAGCAAGATGGCCATCTTCAGCAGTGCTCCGCAGGGCTGCCCCGTCGTGAGCAGAAATTCTGCGTCGTCTCGAAGTTGTTGTCGCGCCCACTGGCCAGCAGCCCTGGAAGCAGGATCTTCTGCATCGATGTCACCGAGCCATCGTGTCGCTGTCAGCACCGAGCAGGGGTCATTTCGCTGTTTACCCTCACGGATGTCTGCAGCGATCTGCTCGATGACTCCCTGACGCATTGCGGTGACATATCGATCGAGCATTGCATCATCTGGCAAACGCTGCAGCAACGGGTCGAGTATCTTGATCGCCTCGACCTCATTGCCCTCCAGATAATGCTGCTGGGCGCTGCGGAGCACCTGATCGCATGATTTTCGCAATTCGATCCTGCGCCTCCAGTGACTCAGAACCCGTTCGTGATGGCGCGGAGTTTCGATCCCGGCCGCGATGCAGACGATGGGGATCCGCTGCAATCTGGCAAATAGTTCCAGCATCTCCATCGATCCATGTGGTCTTTCTGCGCAGGCGAGTCGGTCGCGAAGATGGCGCCACGCTCGATCCCGAACCTGAGCGATCACCTGCTGATCACGACGCTCGGGATGCAGCGGTGTGACAAATCTGCGCAGATGATCTTTCAGCACCAGCATCTCGAGCAGGGCATCTTCCCATCGAGACTGCTCGAGAGCGATGCTGGCCGCTTCGATGCTCTGGAGGTCGATGGCGGCCAGTTGGGAGAGCGGTGAGTCGGCGTGACTGGTGAAGCCTGGCCGTTGCATCACCACGAGCCCTGAGCAGAGCAGAGCCATGGCGATGGCGGTCGAATGGAAACTCAGGAATCGCACGACTGTGTTCCCCATCTGGAGAGGCAGCCGGGGCGTCCGGGAACCCCGATAATCCCTGGATCCGGACTCACCGGGTCCAGGTAAGCCTATCATCCAGAAGGGGATATGGTCCTGGAGAGGCGTCTAGAGCGAGACCTCGCCGAGCCCCTCGGCGGTGATCGCAGCCTCCAGAACCCGATCATCGCCCGATTCGCGCCACTGCGGTTGCTGCAACTCGATCGCCTGTTGCATCTTCGAGATGCCATCCCCGCCGGTCGGCCCCGGGGCTTCCCGTCCCCCGACCAGTTTCGGGGCGATGAGGATCTGGACCCGATCGAGCATCCCGGCGTCGAAGAAGCGACCGTGGGTCTCACTGCCCCCCTCGACCAGCAGATGCTGGATGCCGCGCCCGGCGAGATCCTCCAGCAACAGCTTCAGGGGCATCCTGTTCTCATCCAGCGGTAGTCCTGTCAGTTGCGCTCCGGCAGATCGCAGTGCTGACGCTGGCTCGCCTTCCAGTTGCTGCTGCTGACAATAGATCAGCGCCCCCCCGGGCTGCTTCAGCAGCGAAGCCTGCAGCGGTGTACGACAGTTGGGATCGATGACGACACGCACCGGATCGGACTGGTCATCGACGCGACAGGTCAGTTGCGGATCATCGGAGATCACCGTCTCGACTCCGACCAGAATCGCATCGATCTGCCCTCTCTCCTCTCGCGTGGCTGCTCTCGTGAGAGCACTGGTGATCCAGCGAGAATCTCCTCCGACGCAGGCGATCTTTCCGTCCGCAGTCATCGCCCACTTCGAGGTGACGAGGGGTCTGCCATTGCGAATCCTGCACAGATAGGGAGCGGCCAGATAACGCCCCTCCTTCGCCATGAAATCTCTGACCACGTCGATCCCCGCTGCGTCGAGTTTCTGGTAGCCAACTCCCGATGTGACCGGGTTTGGATCGTCGACCGCCACGATCACGCGTCCGATCCCTGCTGCAATGATGGAATCGACACAGGGTGGTGTCTTGCCCTGATGTCCACAGGGTTCGAGGGTGACATAGAGATCCGCTCCGGCGCTATCGATCCCGGCCCGACGGGCCATCTCCAGACAGATGACCTCGGCGTGAGCCTCACCGTAGGCCTGGTGCCAACCCTCTGCGGATCCATCCGCGCAGACCAGCACCGCACCGACAGGGGGATTGGGAGCGACCCTACCGAGTCCTCGCCTCGCCACTTCCAGGGCTCGCTGCATCGGTCGGGGATCGGGAGCGGCTCTGGCCATCACTTCGAAATCTGTAGCGTCGGCCGCTGCGTGGGTCCGGTGACTCTCTGGCCGTACAAGGTTGCCGAGGAAGTGCGGTCCACCTCGATAACGACGAATGACCCTGCCTCCTCGTCGTCTTGCACCGGCCAGATGACGATGCGGTGGTCCCCCGCCCGACCCGCCCAACGACTCTCATCGAGGCGAGACGGACCCTCTGCAAGTACCTCTACCCTTCTGCCGATGAAACGCTGGTTGCGGCTCTCTGCCTCTGCTGAGACCGCCGCCAGCAACTGGTGATTACGCTGCTTCTTTACATCGAGCGGGATGTCATCTGACATCCTGGCATCGCTGACGGTCCCTGGCCGAGGAGAATATTGAAAAACATAGCTATGATCGAATCCGACCTCGCTGACGAGCGAAAGACTCCGGTCAAACTCCTCCTGAGTCTCGCCGGGGAACCCGACGATGAAATCGGTCGCGAGAGTGATATCGGGAATCTTCTCCCTCAAACGATCGATGACATGAAGGTAAAAGGAGCGGTCATAGGTTCGCTTCATCCTTGCCAGCATCGAGTCGCTGCCCGATTGAACGGGCAGGTGCAGGTAATCCATCACCTTGGTGCATTCAGCCATCGCCTGGATCAACTTTGGCCTCAGGAATCTTGGATGCGAGGTGATGAAATGACACCGCTCGATGCCATCGATCTCCTCGACACCACGTAACAGGGTATCTAGCCCCACTCCCTGCCCGAGTCTCTTGCCGTAGGAGTTGACCGTCTGGCCCAGGAATGTGATCTCCTTGACCCCGGTATCGGCGAGACGCCGGACTTCATCGAGGATCTCATCGGGGGGCCTGGAGACTTCCTTGCCTCGGGTGGTGGGAACGATGCAGTAGGTGCAAACCATGTCACAACCTCGCATCACCGAAACAAACGCGTGCCACCGATTGGGTCCCAGATTTCTCTGGCGCACAAATTCAAGAGGCGAATCCATATCCGTCGCCAGCAAGGTGCTGCTCTCTCCCCTCGCCTCCTCGATCAACTCAGGCAGTCGATCAAACTCCCGGGTGCCGACGATGAGGTCGATCCAGGGGACTCTTTGAGACAACTGTTCCTGCTTGTGCTGAGCCACACATCCTGTCAGACCGATGATCAGTTCCGGCTCCTGCTGCTTTCTCTTCTTGAAACTTGTCATACGCATGACGGCACGCTCTTCGGCGTGTTCCCGAACAGAGCAGGTGTTGTAAAGGATCACTCCGGCGTCATCCGGATCATGGACCAGGAAGTAGCCCTTTCGCTTGAGTCCCTCGAGCATCAACTCGGCATCGAGTTTGTTCATCTGGCAGCCGAACACCTCGAAGTAGACACGATGCGACCTGGGTACATCGGCGGCGATGGGAGCGGTCTGCATCGGATAGGTCAGTTTCAATGATCCTCCATGGCTAGAAGCGATGTTCTGTCCGACCCGGATGGTAGGAACAGCGATCGCACGGGTCAACAGGACCGGTGGCACTGGAGGCTACTTCGGGGGGGGGCTAGCGACCCGCCCAGGGCGACAGATAGCCGACCAGCAGGCGCACAATCAGTGCTGAGGCGCAACTGAGCGCCAGCATGGCGAGCCAGAAGTGGTCAGTGACAAACAGCATGGTGGCACAGATCAACGTCGCTGCTGCGACTACCGATTCCACGACCCTGTGGCTGGAACCGTCGATACGACGAATCAGCCGATCGAGCCCGACGACCTCCGTCTCGACCCGCACCCTGCCTCGGGTCGCCTTGCGTAGCGCATCGGAAATCAATTCCGGTAGTTCAGCCAGAAACTCGATGTTGTCGATGGTCTGATCGGCGGTGCGGCGAAGCAAGTTCTCGGGGCCGATTCTCTCTTTCATCAGATCGATCAGCAACGGTTCCAGTTCGCTCGCTGTATCAAATTCTGGATCCAGTTTCTCTGTCAGGCCCTCCAGAAGAACCAGCGATCGAGTCATGCGAATAAATCCAGGCGCGATCTCGATTCTGTGTTCGGTAGCAATATCGATGATGCATTTGAGCAGCGCGGGAAGATCAACCTCGGACAGTTTCAGACCCACATATGGATCGAGACGATTGGCAATCGACTGCGTCAGAGAAAAGGTGTCCGCATCTCCGTGACAGTAGCCGACATGAAGCACCTGATGAGCGAGTTCCTCGTAGTCCCTGCTCACCAGCGCTTTCAACATCCTCGACAACCTCTGTCGGAGCTCATCGGTGAGAAGGCCTGTGAGACCGAAGTCGATCCAGCCAATCCTACCGTCCGGGACCACGATGATATTTGACGGATGGGGATCGCCATGAAACTGACCATGCAGGAAGATCATCTGGAACAGTGACCTGGCGACAATTTTCGCCACTCTTCGTCCTTCTACGGCACTCAGTTCAGCACGCCCCACCGAGATTCCATCCACCCAGTCCATGACCAGTACCTCACGGCTCGATACCGCTGCGTGGGTACCCGGAATCAGCACATCCTCGTCTCCCTCGAAGGAGACCCTGATTCGATCGATGGCATTTCTCTCGAAGTTGAAGTTGATCTCATTCTCGAGCGCCAGTCTCAGTTCATTGACCACGCCCTGCGGATCGAAGCCGCCCGACTCGGGGTGCTTGGCCAGTGCCTCGGCAAACAGATCGAGCAAACCCATATCCTGCTCGATCAACTTCTCGATTCCCGGCTTTCTGACCTTGATCGCAACGCGGTGGCCATCGAGTGTCATACCGCGGTATACCTGTGCGATCGACGCGCTGGCGACCGGTTGTTCCTCGATCTGAGCAAAGCAACTGGAGAGTTCTTTCCCCAGAGATTGCTCGATCACCTGGCGAATATCATCGAATGGAATCGGATCCACATCGTCACGCAGTCGCTCCAGTTCCTTGACCAGAACTTCCGGAAAGACATCAGGTCGACTGGCAATCAATTGCCCCAGTTTGATATAGAGCGGGCCCAGATCCTGAAGTGCGAATCTGAGTCGTCGTGGAAACGAATTCTCGGAACGAGCAGATCCACCGAGCAGACGCACCCGAATACCGGCCCCCAGTCGAGATGCCAGGTCTCCCAGCCCATGTCGTGCGAGGATCAGGGATACATCCTTGAGTCTGGGGATATTTCTGAGCGTGCGAAGGGGTGTCACCACCGGTTTCTCCTAGCGGCAGCGCAGTTGCTGCTCCAGTTCCTGGACGCGGGCAACCAGCTGATCATGCTCAACGCGACTGACCGGAACCAACTTCTGTACCAGTCGTTTCAGATCTTCTTGAGCAGAACCCTCTCGCTCGGGTGAGATCGGAGGAGGTGTTTCTTCTCTGTCGGTCTTGCGCCGCCAGGCCTCGAGAACCGCCTCGGCCTGATCGCGTGAGATGGTTCCCTCTTCGACCAGATCATCGACGGCGTGGCGCAGCCCCGAACGAGCTCGCTCGATCGCATCGAGCCCTGCGTGTATCAACTGGCGAACAGCGTCCAAATCCGATTCCTCTCCCGATGCTACCGACGAGCATCCTATAGGATCGTCCGCTGCCGGGCGAGCGGGGGCGCAGATCTGGATGGCTAAAAAAATAGGGAGTCCGTTGAGATTCAACGGACTCCGCGGGAAAGGGGGGGAGTGCAAATTGTGGAGGAGAATCTCCTCAAATAAGCACTGGCAATCGACGGGCCAATCAGAGCAGATTCTGGAAATTGGCCATAACAGCCACATGGAAGTCAGGTTACACAACTCGGTCCGATCGCCCCTGCACGCCGCGAGCGCGGCAACGGTTTCCGACCCGGAAGCAATGCCATGACCCGATTCCCGAGCGTCCTGGATGACACCCGATGAGAGTCTGGCGAGGAGTGGAGCATCAACCTGAGGAGATCACCCGGCCCAGTGCCTCGAGTGCAGGCAGCAACTGTTGAGGCGCCAATCCGAAGCCGATCCGGACGTGGTCACAGGCACCGAAGAAGCGTCCCGGCGTCAGATTGACACCCTGTTCGATGCAGAGTCTGTGGAGACCGTCCCCGTCGGTTCCGAGATGCGCCGGGACTCTTGGAAAGCAGACCAGCCCGCCCGCAGGGTCCACCACCTCGATGGCTTGATCCTGCAACCAGTCGCGCATGATCTCCCATCCATCGCTGGCAAAGCGCAGTCCTCTGGCTCGTAGTGGCTGCCACCTCTTCATCGCAGCCCTCGCCACCTGGTCGGTCAGGCACGAGTTGTGAAGGGTCGTTGAATCGAGAACCCGGCGAGCTCGATCGACCAGCTGGGGCGTCGCTAATCCCCAGCCAAAGCGAACCTGCGAAACACCATGAACCTTGTTGAGCCCACCGATGCTGACGATGGATGGGTGACGAAGTGATAGCGGCCCAGGGTCCGGATCGAGGAAGGGCCGGTACATCTCATCGACGAGTACATGACACCGATGGTCTTCTGCCAGTGCCGCAATTCCCTGTTCCTCCTCCTGAGAGAGCCTGACACCGCTCGGATTGTGCAGGTTGGTCAGCAGCAGCAGGGCAGGCTGGTGCTCATCGAGCGTCCTTGCGAGGGCCTCCAGATCGATCCTGTATCGCTGCTCGAAGTGACGCTCGAAGGGCACCGTCTTGACGCCCACAACCGAGAGCGCATCGACGACCGGAAGATAACCGGGAATCTCATGCACGACCGTCTCGCCTGGTCTCGCCAGAGCAGCGCCGAAGCAAAAATGAGCGTGTGAGGCGCTGGAGGCGAGCAGGATTCCATCGGGATCGATCCCCCACAGTTCCTCGATATCAGCCATCACCTCCGTGGGCCCGTAGGGTGTGAACTCGAACAGTTCCAGGTCGGCCGGGTCGAGTCCGATGTCATCCCAGTCGACGGGAGGAACGGCACTCATCGTCAGGAGATGTCGTCCGAGTTGTCCTTCTGATTTTGCCCATCGGATGTAGGGAACCTCTGAGATTTCCATTCTTCCTCCTCCATCTGACGCAGTCGCTTCCTCCGACGAACGCTCTGAACTGCTGCCGCGATGATGACCAGTAATGCGAGTCCCTTCCAGGACAGGATCAGATCCACGATCAGACCCAGGTACACATCGGACCTCGCCAGTTCCTCCGACCACATCCTGGTCGCATCGTCGATGTTGAGTCCGGTCTCTTGCTCGAATCCTTGCTGCCAGGGGGTTCCGTCCCTACAGCGGGCAAGGATCCTCTTGTGCAACTGATGATCAAAGTTGCGGCGAGTCCACTCGATGAAGGAATACGCCTCGGCGTAGAGCAGCGAGGCCCTGACATGAGTTTTCGGAAGATACTGGTCGAGGTCGGTGATGGGAACCAGAGCAGCCCCCCTCGCCTGTAGGATCAAGTTTCTTCTGGTCGAGGGATCCGGTAGTTGATGTGCTGCCGACTGTGCGATCCCCTCGTGGACCCAGCGCGGCAACGCCCCCGCCGCCTCTTCCAGGACAAGATGAGCCAGTTCATGGACCACCGTGGCACTTCCCGCGATCGGATTGGCTGCCATGTACTGGACGTCGATGATCACGGTTCCCTTGCGAGTCAGAGCCACTGCAGGAACCCACCCGGGTACCGGATCGCTACCGTAGTGCGCCAGAGTACGGTTGAGCGCAGCATTTGACACGACCAGCAACACCAGTGGCTTTCGTTGCGATCGGGAACCGAGCCACTGGCGGAGCTGTTGCAGATGGCTCTCGACCAGCCTGGAAAGAGCATCGGGTGGCTGGCCCGTTCCCGGTGCGATCGCCCAGTCAAAGGAACTCCCGGGGATGTGCTGGAAGCCTGCTGGCAGCTCGTCCGCAACCGTCGGGGAGATCAGTGCCAGCACCAGGATCGTCACCCAGATCCACAACGATTTCATCTGTGACGATTCATCCGGGACCACGACGCTTCTCCGATGGAAAAAGAGGGGGTGCGGAACCGCAGGTTCCGCACCCCCTCATGATCGTCAGGTTGTGGTCCTGGCGCTAGGCACTCTCGGAGAGAGAAGCGACCAGACAACCCTTCGAGACGCTGTAGAGAGGATCTTCCGCGTGGCGGATCTCCTTGATCTCGATGGGGAACTGGATCTTGTCGAACTCCTGCCGGAAGACATCGATGAAGCCTCCGATCATGCTGGTTCCACCGGAACAGACGATGCTCACCGGATCGGGGAACTTCGGCATCGAGGAGGAGCACTCGAAACGCTCCTTGATGTTCTTGAGAGTGTAGGCGATCAGGTTGCGGTAGTAGATCTCGACAGCCTCTTCCTCACGACCCTGAGGGTTGGCGAGGTCGATGCCCTTCTCCTTCATGCCGCAGGCGCGGCTGGAGCTGATTCCGAGCACACCAGCAACATTGCGATCGATCCAGTCTCCACCACGGGTGGTCGAGAAGGAAAGTGCAGGAATGGACTTGTAGGCGACGCAGACATTGAACATTCCGCCGCCGCAGGAGATACCGATGCCGGTGAAGTCGTCCTCCGCGAGTTCGGAGAAGACAACTGCATGCCCCTCGACGAGCGGCTTGGGATCGTATCCGAGTCCCTTGATGAGACCTCCGAAGACACCCTGGTGGTAGACGACATTGAGATCGGCGTCGATCGGCTCTGCAGGTACGGAGAAGTAGCACACCTCGCCAGGCTGCTGTGGCTGACCCAGCAAGGTCTCCAGCAGCATCTTCTCGATGGGCAGCGCATCCGACTCATCGGGACTGATCATTCCATCTTTCATCGGTCGACGGGTATTGCGGTTGAAGATGTTAGCGAGTTCAAACGCAGGATCTCCGACCACGACCATGCGGTTATTGACCACTACATACTGAACGCCGAGACGAGTCAGCATGTTTCGTGTGTAGTCATCACAATCGATGTCGATGAATGCGTTTCGCTGGATCTTGAGGTTCACATTGCCTGCATTGTCCTGATTGGAGGACACAAGATTTGCTGTTCCCACATCGAGGCCGCGACCGAGCGCGATTCCCGTGTTCACGACACCAGCGGCACTCGCTGAAGCCTGGACGGTAGATTCTGCTGCAATGGATTCACCACGGTCATTCGACGGGTAGTTCACCGCATTGAGGGCCTCAGCTTCCTCGACTCCGAATGCAGGATCATTACTCCCACCAGCACTGGCTTTGGGACCATTGTCCTCAAAATTCTTGCGGGCGTAGTCTTCGTAATCTCCCATGCCCCTTACTCCTTTTCCTTCTGGAGGCCTCGCAACTTGGCCAGACTGGCCTCGACGCCTCCCGCTTTCGCGTTCTTTACCTCGACCTTGTCGAGATTGTTTTCGATGTGATCTCCCGAAGCCTTGGAAAAGAGCGCCACGAGCGCCTCTTCAGATGGGACATCCACTACCTTCTGTGATCCTCCCCCTTGCGCCGAATTTCCGACGCGCTGAGCGAGGTTGTCGATACTCTTTCTGATGCTGTCGATGTCTTCTCCGGAGGATGGCTGTACCCCTCCACCGGCGTCTTCAACGGCAGCCTTGACGACGGATCGGAGTTGATCCGCATCGATCGCGGGTGCAACAGGTGCCGGGCATGAGCGCGCTTCATGCAATTGCTCCTCCAGGTTCACCGCCTGCTCACGAAGCTGCTGGATGCGCTGCTCGTATTGCTGTTGCTGCTCGGCCTGTTGGCTTTTTCGTTCCTTCACCATGCGCGAGAATTCGCTTCGTGCCTCTTCTCTGAGTTGATGCTGATCTACATCGGGGAGTTCGCTGAGACGCTGAGCGACGACTTTTTCCACCGCTTCATCGATCAGGCTCAGCACCGTGGAACGATCCAGCACCTTGACGGTCCTGAGTCCCCGGCGAGCCAACTCATCGACAGTTACAGTGTTGGCGCGTTTCTGAAGTGCCTCTGGCACATCGAAGGTCTGACTCATCGGTCAACCGTTCTGCAGGTGTGCATCGGTGATTTCCGCTGGAATCTCACGTTTGATGCACTGGCGCCGATCTGCTGATCGGCGCGACCACGAAGGCCCTTACTCTGGGCCAATAAGACTAGCATCGGGGGGCAATGTGGGGCAAACCGGAGATCGACCGTGATGGTAGGAAACCGTCTCAGTTGCACCCAGGATGGAATCTGGGGCAGATCCTAGATCTCGGCGTCGAGCATCTTCTGGGCATACAGACGAATCCTGGATTCGATCTCCCTGATGTCTCTCGTCGAGAGTCTCGAACCATATGCAGAGAGCAAGTCGAGCAGCGTATTTCTGGCTCCATTATAATTGCCGAGCGCCACATGGCACTGCTGAAGATCCCAGTACTGGGTTGGATTCTGATAGGAGATCGGACTCGATTGCAGGTGCCGTTTCATGTCCCGGATCGACAACAGGAACCAGCGCCTCGATCCCGCCTTTGCAGCGGCCCGTCGTTCCAACAAATCGACAGGTACGACGAGATTATCATCCTCTAGCGGCTTGCATTCCTCATCGGCCACCGCGTACAGATAATGGTATCCGGAGGCGATCCGTTTCCTCAGCCTGAATCGTTCCAGGCGCGGTTGAGTCGAAATCGGAGCCAACCTGACCGCTTCATCCAACAGCAGCACCGCATCCTCATACTTCTTGATCCCTTGCACGATGCTGTCGGGATTATCCTCATCGAACTCTTCCATCACATCACTGATGATACGATCCACTATTGTTCGGTTGCGAGTAATCGTCTGCGCTGCCTCAACTGCGTCTTCACCATCTCGAACACCATTAGCAGGATTGCATCCGGAGAGTAGCAGTGCGATGACGAGAACCATCGCGACAAGACCTGTGGCAATTGGTGTAAGATTCCGGTCAGGCATCTTGAATTCCTCTGCATCAAAACGTAGCGGGCGCGGGGATCAACCCCCAGTCTAGTGCCAAGGCACCAGAAGGGAAGAAAGATGGTGAAGAAGTTCGAATCGTTCGATGGTTTGCTCCGGGACTTCAATCTTCAGGTTCCGGAGGAATCAACGAAGAGAGTCCATCTTCGCGAGTAGAGACCCGGAATTCTCTCTCCCTCTCGATGAGAACCTTGCCAGGCGAGAACCCCTTCGGTTTTCGGACATATTTTGCCTCGGTCCAGTGAACCGAGATGCTGCCAGGTCCCCTCCAACCGGAGAGATATGCAGCCACGAATGCCGCGTCCTCGATGCTCTCGGGCGAAGCATTTGTACCCCGCTCGACCCTCAGGATCACATGCGCACCGGGGCGATTCGCAACATGAAAAAACAGGTCGTTTCCCCGTGCGGTACGGATGCTCAGTTCGTCATTTTCCCGAGCACTGCTACCGGCGAGGATTTCCAGTCCCTCCCGACTACGGTAGCGCTTGAAGCGCCTCTTCTTGGCAACATTCCCCGATCCCCCACCGGTGCTCTTCGGCCGCTGGCGACGCCGCCCATGGCTTCGATTCAGTTGAATCGCCCGTTCGCAAGTTCTCTGGACTGCATCTTCATCGATTTCATCGGCTCCGATGAGGGCATCGATCGATTGCATGGCGGCTTCGATGAGAGATCTGGAACTGATCGTCTGCTCTTTTCTCTTGCCGAGGACTTCGAGCGATCGCTTGCCCTTGCGCGATTTGCGAAAACAACGCTCGATATTCTGCATCGGAGTACGATCCGGTTTGAGAGCAATTTCGACGAGCGGTGTTCCCTCCTGGTACCAGTCTTGCACCTCGACTGATTCCATTCCCCTGGCCAGCAATTTAAGATTCCCCTTCAGCAGTTCTCCGGTTCGCTGCCACTCTTGCCATCTTGCTCCAGCTTGAAGCCCCTCGTCGAGTTTGCCGATTCTCCTGGTGAGGCTCCGGAGTGTCTTTCTCAACTGTTGTCGCTGTTCCAGCAGGCGCTGCTCGTGGATGTGAGTTCGTTCACGATTCAGCATCCTGTCAAATAGCCACGTGTGCAGCGGAGCCTCTCCTCTCCGATGCTCTACAGGGATCACCTTGATCGGATCGAAGGGAACGGTGGCTCTGTCTTGTTGCGCCGATTCGGCTGCGAGTGGGAATTGGTAGGTCTCCCCATTTTTCAGGCCGCCCCTACCGCTGACCAGCAGTGCTCGCCGCGAGGGCCCGTCGAGGATGACCAGCCGTCCCTGGCGGCCAAACAGTTCGACAATCAATTCCCTTGACGAACCAGACGCTCCAGAGCGGCTGAGGATCAACCGCATGACCCTGTCTCCCCCTGGTTGATCGACCGACTCGATACGGGTTCCCGAGATCAACTCCCTCATCTGGGTTGCCAGTTCCCCGGGAACAGTCGAAGCCGCCGGTGGATCACTCCAGAGCAGCAAGCGGGAAGTTCCCTGATGCAGAGACAGGAGTAGATGACGACGGCTCTTCCCTGACCCGACCACGACACGGAGGTTGCCATGGCCAGCGTCGAAGACCTTGCCGATATGCTGCCCCACCACGAGATCCCGCATTTCATCGATGAGTCGCGCAATCTCTTCAGTTCTCAGGCCCCGGCGTGAAGCGGAGTTCATCGAGCAACACCCACCCGGCACAGTGAGCGTTGTCCCTCACGGTACCGGTATCCCATCACTCTGCTGCGTTCCAGCTGTCGTCGATGAGCTCATAGGAATGCAGATCTTTCGGGTCGAAAAAGAGCTCCAGTTCCCGCTGTGCTGCCTCGGTGCTGTCGGAGCCATGAACCAGGTTGAATCCGTTGGAGATTCCGAAATCCCCCCGGATCGTTCCCGCATCGGCATCGCAGCCGAAGGTTGCCCCCATCAATTTCCGACACACGCTGATCGCCTTGTTTCCTTCGAGGGCCAGGGCTACGACAGGGCCTGAAGTCATGAACTGGACCAGGCCTTCATAAAACGGCTTTCCCTGGTGTGCCTCGTAGTGGCTGGCGGCGAGTTGATCACTGATCTTCATCAGCCTCATGCCGATCACCTTGAGACCCTTACGCTCGAATCTTTCCACTATCGGCCCCACCAGCCGCCGCTGGACGGCATCTGGCTTCAGCAGGATGAGCGTGCGCTCCATCGGAACAATCCTTCCTCGGGGGCGATTATCCCCCGGATGGTATGCTTCTTCACGGCAGGAATCGTACCCGGAGTACGGCCCTGGGGAGTCTTCGGAAATTCATTCCGGAAGTCACTTCCTGCACGAGGACGCCCCTCGTGCTCCGTGGACGTTGATTCTCACCCTTCGGTGGCCGAATTCCAGTGGATCGGCGAGGGGCAGACGGAGGTCGCTCGATGGAGTCCGCCCGGGAAAGCCAGAATCCTGTGATCCTGAACGAGATCCTATCCTCGTCGGGAGCCGATTCCCTCGATGCCATCGCTCGGATTCTCGCAGAATCACCGGCTGACGACACCCTGCTCGGGCTCATCGATCTGTCGGTGCAAACGACCGGCGCCGAACGTGGATTTCTACTTCGACGAGATGGCGACGACCGATGGGATTGCCTGGGTGCACGCAATCTCGATGGGGAAGATATACGACACCCTCTCGACAAGATTCTAGTTCCGCTGATCGAGCGTGCCCTGGAACAGAAAACTCCCTGGAGTTGTTCCGATATTGCTGGCCTCCCTGATCGGGGTCGCTGGGATCGCGAACGACTTCCGCGGACCAGTGCCGCGCACATCATCCCACTCGGTAGTGATCATCTGCTTTATCTCGATCATCGATTTGGACCTCTATGCGAGGGATCCGGCGACGACCCCATGCTGGCGCTGGCGCTGGTTGGAATTCAATTCGCGCTCAGCCTTCAAGCGGGATCAGATGATAAACCAACCGCTACTACGAAAATCTCTTCAGCCCGCCTCAAGCCGGCGGTCTCCAATGACAAGCCGGTCACGATGATCGGGCAACACCCGGACATCATCGCTCTACAACAGTTGATCGACCGCGTTGCTCCGAGTGGTGCTCCGATCTTGATCACGGGAGAAAGCGGTACCGGGAAGGAACTGGCTGCGCGTTCGATTCACCAGCAAAGCGAACACGCCAGCGGTCCCTTCATCAGTGAAAACTGCGGAGCACTGGCTGAAAACTTGCTGGAGACGGAGCTTTTTGGTTGCATGAGAGGTGCGTTCACCGGCGCGACCAATGACCGTCCAGGTCTCTTCGAACTCGCTCACGGAGGCACCATCTTCCTGGACGAGATCGGTGACACATCTGCAGGACTCCAGAAGAAACTACTGCGAGTGATCCAGGAAGGTGTGGTTCGTCGAGTTGGAGGGCAGGAGTCCATCGAGGTCGATGTACGAGTACTCTCGGCAACAAACCTCGACCTCTCCTCGGAAGTACGAAACGGCAGATTTCGTGAAGATCTGTACTACCGCCTCAATGTCATCAATGTGCATCTGCCGCCGCTTCGCGATCGAGGAGAAGATATCACTCTCATCGCCAGCCACTTCCTCGAGGGCCTCAACGAGGAAACGGGAACCACAAAACAGATGACCGGTGATCTGATCTCGGCACTGCTCAAGCATGGTTGGCCCGGTAACATCCGGGAATTGCAGAATGAGATCCGTCGTGTCCACGCCCTCGGAGGGGACCAGCTGGATGCAGAGTTCCTCTCCCAGCGAGTCGGTGGGACAGTGGAATCCTCGACTCGCCCGACAGATGGTCAAACTGGTCTCGACCGCATCCAGGCCGCCGGGTCCCTCAAGGAGGCGATCGAGAAGCTGGAAGCCGAGTGGATCGCTGCCGCTCTCGATCGCTTCGATGGCCACCGCGGTCAGGTGTGTCAGTGGCTTGGCATCCCGAAGACGACACTGTACGCAAAGATGCGCCGCTACGGCCTTTCAGACCGGTAAGCCGGCCACCGGCCACCACGGCCCTCCCCGCATTTTCGTTCCATTCCTGGACAGTTACTCCCGATCCGGTACGCCAGCCGCGCGGCACCCCCATTCAAGCACTCGCAGATGCCATTGCTGGACCTCCCCTGTCAGGCCCGATCCTTGCCATGAGTTCCCTGCACCCGAGGTGATCCACCCCGGTCAATCAGTCAGCGGAGCAGGAGGCGCACCGTGAAGCCGTTCCAGGAACGTCTAGAAGCACTACTCAAGAAACTCGCAAAGCGCAAGGAAGTCCGTCTCGGGGAAATCATCAACATCCTTCCCGAGATCAAGAGCAGCAAGAAGAAACTGATCAAGGTCAGTGACCTGCTGAATCAGCTCGGCTGTCAGATCACAGCGGATGGTCTTGTCGATGCGGATGCTGGCGATCTCGACTCCGTCGAGTTCAATGCCAAGGAGGCGAAAGCAGCGGAAAAGGAGATCGAAGCGGAGCTGAAGGCCACTGCTCGGGCGGAAGAGTCCGCAGTCAAGGCCCTCGATGATCCGATTCGGATGTACTTCTCGCAGATGGCAGCGATTCCATTACTCACCCGCGACGAGGAGATTCACTACGCCAAGGAGATCGAGAAGAGCCAGGCTGCACTCACTCGTCTCGTCTACCACACAGCTCTTGGTCAGGACGAAGCGCTTCAACTTCTGGAACAGATCGCTAACCAGACAAGGCTCGTCGAAAAAAGCCTCGATCTGACCCTGTCTCGCAAGGGAGATCGCCAGTCGTTCTATGATCGCCTCGCAAAGGAACTGCCGCGGATGCGGAACCTGTTTTATTCCAATGTGCGAGAGTCAAACGAACTCGAGGACCTCGCACTCACGGATGTCGATGAGCGCCCTGCACTGGAAAAGCGCCTGCACGGCAGAATCCTTCGCCTCTCCAGGATGCTTGAGTCCTACAAGGTGAAGATGAAGTACATGAGTCGCTGGCAAGCAGAGGTTGCATCAGTTGGAAAGAAACTCGAGAAGGAGATCGTCAGTCTGAGGATCCGCAACAAACGAGCGATCAGCCCGGAGTTCGACGAGATCAATGAAGCGACCCTCGAACCGTACCCATCCTTCATCGAACGTGCCCGTGAGATCACGGTCCAGTTCATACGCTACGAAAAGGCAAAGGGTGGCCTCTCTTCAGGCAACCTCCGTCTCGTGGTCAGCGTCGCGAAGAAGTACCGAGGACGCGGGCTCTCTTTCCTCGACCTGATCCAGGAGGGGAATACTGGACTGATGCGTGCCTGCGAAAAGTACGAGTACCGCAAGGGATACAAGTTCTCCACCTACGCAACATGGTGGATTCGCCAGGCGATCAGCAGAGCCATCGCTGAGAAGTCTCGCATGGTCAGACTGCCCGTCTACATGTCCGAAACGATGAGCAAACTCGGCGGAGTCAGCCGTGAGCACCTTCAAAAGAAGGGTCGTCGCCCCGACCTCCACGAAATCGCAGAGGAACTCGATATCCCGGCCAAGGAACTGGAAACGATGCTTCGCCTCAGCCGCACGCCGGTCTCGCTTTCGACCCCAATTGGCACCGAGGAAGATTCCACATTTGGAGATTTCATCGAGGATCACCGTTTCTCTTCTCCAGCGGATGCACTGTCGATCGAGGCACTCAAGGGCAGGATGGGAAACATGCTCGAAACGCTGAGCCTCAGGGAGCGAGAAGTGATCAAGATGCGATTCGGGATCGGCAGGGATGACACCTACACCCTCGAAGAACTGGGTAAGAAGTTCAAGGTGACGCGAGAGCGGATCCGCCAGATCGAGATCCGAGCGCTGAAAAAACTGCGTCACCCGGTTCGTTCGCGAAATCTAGAGGGATTCCTCGACGATTGATGACGAACAACACAAGAGACGAGAACAGAGGGACGGGACCTGACGCGCGCCCCCCCCGCCAGATTGGCGGGAGTCAGGTCTCTCCTCTCTTCTCAATTCTCGATCGCCCCCATCACCCAGCGCGCCCGGACGAACTCCTCGCCGCCAACGCTCGCTCCCCCCTCGAAGATGGTCCCGGCATCGGTCTGACCGACCCGGGTTGCCCTCAGGTCCAGCAAACCTGGCACTGCCATCTCCTGCTCCACCTCCAGAGACTCGACCTCCACCATCACCGCGTGCCCGCTGGTGGGCCGATTGCGCCAGGCGGCATCCACTCGTTCGACCGGGTCCTCTGCAGAGAGCAAGATGACCAGGGACAGCTGTTCCAGTGCGACCAGGGCAGTCGTCGACGGAAATACAAATGCACATTTTCTTCCTGGTGTCGCCACATCCCCCGTGGTGACTGCTTTCCGTGCCACCGCCTGCAATCCGGGTTGCACCGATACCACCCGGTCGAGCAATATCCGTTTTGGCGAGAGAGGGAGCAGGCGTCCGAGGTCTTCTGCATCGAGTTCAAGAACTCCGTTTGAGAGTTCCCTGTGTAACTTCCAGCGCTCCTGGTCAGCGGCCATCGATAATTCTGCCCTTCCTGCTCCTTCTCAACCTGCAGTTCCGGGAAACTCCTGACAACCACTTCGACGCTCATCGTGGATGGGAATCTCAGCCTCTGTTACCT
This sequence comes from Bacillota bacterium, assembly GCA_003973385.1. GTDB lineage: Bacteria > Planctomycetota > UBA8108 > UBA1146 > UBA1146 > QNYK01. The sequence continues at coordinate 23,079 of QNYK01000064.1, forward strand.
TGGTCACCGTAACCTTCTTGCTTCGTGCCGGCACACTTTCATGTGCCTTTCGTTGCGAAACCAGGCTCCTGAGCCGATTTGCCTCCTGAAAAGAGTAGACCTCCTCGATGTCCAGTTCCAATCAGACAAACGAAAATCTATCCGCCAGCCAGCTGGCCTTCTCGGTCGGATCCCTCCAGTTGGACCTGGAGATTCCTGACGGCGTATGGAATCCGACGCCCAATGGCATCTTGCTCGCCGAGGTACTCGAGTCGATGGATTTCTCAGGAGAAAGCATCCTGGAACTGGGTACCGGTTGCGGTCTCCATGCCATCATACTCGGACTTCGAGGAGCCCGAGAGATGCTGCTGACAGAGATCGATGACGCCATCCTCACTCACGCCAGGCGAAATCTCGACTCCCATGGCGTCGAGACCAAGACTCGGCTTCTGACGGCGGACTGGATCCAGGTGGAAGCAGGCGGCTTCGACTCGCTGGTGGCTAACCCTCCATACTGCGTCTCAGGAAAACATTACAGACGCTACTACATCGATACGCTCATCCTCGAATCCCACAAACTGGTCCGGCCTGGCGGCAGGATCATCTTCATCCACTCGACGATGGCAGACGTGCCAAAAACCATCTCCCAGATGGAGGACTGCGGCATTTCGGTCAGGATATTGGCCGAGCGCGACTACCCGTTCCGGGACTACTACTTCGATGACCCGTCCTTCATCCTCGAGATGGCCAAGGTGCATGGTTCGTACACGGTCCGCGACGGTGTCCATCACGAACGGTTGGTGGTCTTCGAAGGTACGCTTCCAGAGAACTAGGGAACTGCGATGATCCCTGCCCTGACCACCTCCGCTGCCTCCTCCATCTCGTGCGAGAGTACTCGATCGCCACGGCGTGCAGGAATCACCTCTCGGAGCTTCCGGATGCGCTGCTCGAGACGCCGCCCGCTACGCAGAGGCCGCCTGAATTCGATAGCATCCATGCCGATCAATAACTCGATAGCGACAACCTGGGCGGCGAGATCTGCGCAATCGCCAGCCTTCTCTGAAGCGTGAGTCGACATGCTGACATGGTCCTCGGAACCCGCCGATGTCACGATGGAATCGACCGATGCTGGATGCGACAACACCTTCATTCGAGAGACCAGGGCAGCAGCACTCACCTGGGCCATCATCCACCCCGATTCGAGCCCTTCCTTGCGCGCCAGGAAAGCAGGCAATCCCTGATTGGTATCAGGATTTATCAGTTTCTCGGTGCGACGCTCCGAGATGGAAGCCAGATCGGTGAGCACGATGCAGAGCAGATCTGCAGCATAGGCCACCGGTGCGCCGTGGAAGTTCCCCCCCGACAGCACTTCATCCTGTTCGGAGAAGACAAGGGGATTATCCGTCGAGGAGTTCGCCTCCCTCACGATCACCTGAAGAACCCAGTCCATCGCATCTCTGACCGCCCCATGAACCTGAGGAGTACATCGGATGGAATACGGATCCTGGACACGATCGCAGCCCTCGTGGGAGGTCAATATCTTGCTTCCCTGGATGAGGGAACGAATACTCGCAGCGACTCTTGCCTGCCCTGGATGTGGGCGTGATTGATGAATCCTCGCATCAAAGGGCTGCAGCGACCCCAGCAAACCCTCAAGACTGATCGCTGCACACAGATCAGCCGCATCGACTGTCGCCATGGCGTGGAGGAATGCACCTGTGAGCATCGCAAGCGATACCTGAACCCCGTTGATGAGGGATAATCCCTCCTTCGCCTCGAGCCGGATCGGCTTCAATCTCTTTCGACGCAGAGCCACCCTTGCGCTGACCCATTTACCGTCGATGAGCGCCTCACCCTCGCCGACCAGCACCAGCGCCAGATGCGACAGCGGCGCCAGGTCACCGCTGGCTCCGACCGATCCGATCCTCGGGATCCTTGGAAGCACATCCTCATCGAGCATGGCGATCAGCAGTTCGATCACTTCGATGCGGATTCCACTGTTTCCCCGGGCCAGGGCGTTGGCTCGCAGTGCCAGTGCAAGGCGGACCTGCTCGGGAGCCAGCGGGTCTCCGATACCCGTGGCATGGGAACGGATCAGATTCAGTTGTAACTTCTTGACCTCCGCCGGGGAGATCTGGACCGAGCACAGGCGTCCAAATCCAGTGTTGATGCCGTAGCAAGGCTGATCTCCCTGCGCTGCAGTAGCCACCGTTCTCGCAGCAGCGTCAATCTTCCTGCGAGCAGCCGGTGGGATGCGAAGTGACGCCTGACCTGAAGAAATCGCTTCCAGGTCCTCCAGGGTGAACGAATCGCCGTCGAGACGGACCACTCTCAACCGCTTGTTTCGCTTCTTGGCAGCAGGCGTGTGCTGTTTCTTGCCGCTCCGTCTGGCCAATCCGACCACCTTTCTCCAGAGTTCTCTTCCGCAGGAAACTACGACGACCCACACTTCACCGCAAGCAACACTCGGGGTCGGTGGAATCCATGACGATCCCAGATAGGATGCCCCTGACCCCGGATCGGAGCCTACATGCCCATCGAGCGTGAAGAGTTGCCCGTCGACATCCTGTTCGTCGGAGCCGGCCCGGCATGCCTGACCTCTGCTCTACACCTCAAGAAGCAACTCGCTGCCATGAATCAGGATGATATCGAGGTCGCTGTCATCGAGAAGGCTCAGACCATCGGTGCTCACATCCTCTCCGGAGCCGTGGTGGATCCGCGTCCCATCTCGGAACTTCTCGGCGAAGACTGGCGAGACAGTGGCCTTCCAGTCGAGGCCTGGGTCGAGAAAGAAGAGGTACGTCATCTGTCCGAGAAGAATGCCTTCCGTATCCCTGTTCCGCCGATGCTGAAAAACCACGGATTTCCAGTCATCAGTCTCTCCGAGATGGTCTGCTGGCTGAAAGACCGTTGCGAGGAAGCGGGGGTGATGGTCTTCGAGGGATTTCCCGGGGATTCATTCCTCAGGGATGAAGCAGGACATGTAGCGGGTGTCAGGACGATGGACAAAGGACTCGATTCCAGCGGTCTACCAGGTCCGGGCTTCGAACCAGGCGCAGATATCCATGCTCGGTGCACCGTTCTCGGTGAAGGTGTGCTCGGATCGCTGACCAAGCAGTTGATCGAACAAGAGGATCTTCAGGGACGCAACCCTCAGATCTACGGAACCGGCGGTAAGGAACTGTGGCAACTTCCTGAAGGTCGCTTCCCCCCCGGCAAGGTGCTTCATACTTCCGGTTGGCCGCTCCCATCGACACAGTACGGCGGCTCATGGATCTACGGTCTGTCCGGGAATCGAGTCTCGGTCGGTTTCGTCACCGCTCTCGATGCCAGTCAGCCGTGGACAGATCCATGGGAGAACTTCCAGCGCTGGAAACAACATCCTTTCATCGCCGAGATCCTCGACGGCGGTGAGATCCTCAAGGCAGGGGCCAAGTGTCTTCCGGAGGGTGGATACTGGTCGCGACCCAGATCCTGGGGTAACGGGTTTCTGATCATCGGAGATGCTGGATCGAATCTCAATGTGAGTCGGCTCAAAGGAGTTCACACCTCGATGAAGACAGGATTGCTGGCAGCAGAAACGCTGCTCGATGCAATTCGAAAGAACGACTTCAGTAGCGAGACTCTTCGATCCTACGAGGAACGATTTGACAACTCCTGGCTAAAAAAAGAGTTGTGGCGGGTCCGAAATTATCGCGCCGAGTTTCAGGGTCGAGGATTCTGGAGTGGTGCGATACGCGCAGGCATCAAGTACGTCCTCGGAGGCATTGGCAAGCAGTTTGTACCGTTGCAATCGGACCATGATGGGATGCAGACGCTACAGAACTCCACGGCAGAGCCTCCATCACCCGAATACGATGGAACGAAATTGATTGACAAGGTGACACAGGTATTCCACTCCGGCTCAGTTCACTCCGAACAGCAGCCGAGCCACCTGAAGGTTGCCGACACCGACCTCTGCGCAACTCGCTGCAAGGAAGAGTACGGAAATCCTTGTCAACACTTTTGCCCCGCCAATGTCTATGAGATGGTCGATGACGGTGGTGGTCGAGAACGCCTCCAGATCAATCATTCCAACTGCGTTCACTGCAAGACCTGTGACATCCTGGATCCATACCAGGTCATCACCTGGACCGTTCCATCCGATGCCGGAGGCCCGAAGTATCTCGGCCTGTGAGGAACACAGGCGAGATTCTGGCCTCATCGGCGACATCTGCACAACTTGACCGGGACCTCGGTACTCCTATCATCAAGATGGCCTCGCCCTGCTGCTGGATGGGTCTCGGCCTGGAAGGAACTCATGAATCAGTTCTCTGAAGAATTCACGAGTAGTGGAGACGATCGCACCAGGGACCTGATCCACGACTGGAACATCGAAGACGGTGACATCACCAGAACTGATCCGATCGAATTCGACGACGAGTCACTTCGTGACGGCCTGCAATCGCCCTCCGTAGTTGATCCTCCCATCGAGAAAAAGTTTGAGATTCTGCGCCTGATGGATCGCCTCGGGATACACACGGCGAATGTTGGACTCCCCGGGGCAGGGCCGCGAGCAGTCGAAGATGTGACACGCCTTTGCCAATTGATCGTCGATGAAAAGTTATCCATCACGCCAAACTGTGCCGCTCGCACGCACGAGAACGACATCATTGCCGTTGCCCAGATCAGCCAGAAGGTCGGGATCCCCATCGAATGCTGTACGTTCATCGGATCGAGCCCGATCCGACAGTACACCGAAGACTGGACCCTCGACCGATTGCTGGACCACACCCGCTACGCATCGGACCTCTGTCAGCGCGAGGGTATCCCACAGATGTATGTCACCGAGGACACCACCCGAGCGGCACCAGAGACACTCAAGGCCCTCTACAGCACAGCCATCGAGCACGGAGCTGCTCGGGCCTGTGTCTGCGACACGGTCGGGCATGCGACACCGAGCGGTGTCCGTTCCCTGATAGGATTCATCCAGAAGGTTGTGAGTGATACTGGCGTCGAGGGGATCAAGATCGACTGGCACGGCCACCGTGACAGGAATCTCGATATTGCCAACTCGATTGCTGCAGTCGAGTCTGGAGTACACAGGATTCACGGTGCCGCCCTTGGTATCGGAGAACGCTGTGGTAACACCTCGATGGACCTGTTGCTCGCCAACCTGAAATTGATGGGCTACATCGACAATGACCTGACATTACTTCCCGAATATGTGAAGGCGGTCAGCGAGGGGTGTCATGTACCGATCCCGAGGAACTATCCGATCTTCGGGACCGATGCCTTCGAGACTGCAACCGGAGTGCACGCTGCTGCTGTGATCAAAGCATTCCGCAAGAAGGACACCTGGCTGGCGAACCGCGTCTACTCCGGAGTTCCTGCGGATGTATTCGGTTTGTCCCAGAAGATCAGTATCGGTCCGATGAGTGGCCGCTCAAATGTTGTCTACTGGCTCGAACAGCATTCCATCGAACCGACCGAAGAGATCGTGACCAAGATCTTTGATCAGGCGAAAAAAGCAGACCGACTTCTTTCTGATGACGAGATCCTGCTGCTGGCTCGATGACTCCCATCCTGGCCGCTCGATGATCAGGGCCTGAAGGGAAACCGAACTTCTCCTGACAACTTCAGCGATGATCCGTCGTCGCTAACTCCCTGCCAGCACAATACTGTTCCTTCATCGATGTGGTTCTTTCGAACTGAAGCCATCAGTGAGATCCCATTCTCGGCTCTCGCCACCGAGGTGATCTTTCCGGCACTCTTGCCCTCTCCATCCGAGGAATGAAGTGCATCTCCAGGAGCAATTGATGAAGTGGAAATCCCTTCAGGGAACTGAAATTCGATTCTCCTCAGTTGCCGATTGACGTGGCCGTATGTGCGAATACGTGCCAGTACTTCCTGCCCCGCGTAACAACCCTTGTCGTAGGAGATCGCGTCATCCAATCCGACCTCGGGAGGCATCGATCGCTCAGTGACGTCCTGGCCACTGCGCGGAAAGCCACTCTCGATACGAGCTCGCTCGGTCGCCTCAGGTGAACTGGTAACGACACCCTCCTGGTCGAGACGCTGCTCGATCTCATCGATGAGTTCCAGCGGCAGGATCAGATCCACTCCCGCTTCAGGAGACCGAGTTCGAGCCACCACCAGGCCGCCGCGCCAGCTGGCCGTTTGCAGGAACTGAACCGGTCGCAAGGTGGTGATCTGCTCGACCAGCGTCGGGGCTGTCGGCCCCTGGATCGAGATCACACCTCGCTGGCCACTGCTGATCTTGACATCTTCCAGGATCACTAATCGATCCAGATGGTTTTTCAACCCGGCGTGCATCGGTTCCTCGACCACGAGCAGAAATTGATCTGATTGGCGATAGATATCAAAATAGGCGAGGATTCTGGCCCTGGAATCGAGAAGCGTACCGCGCAAGCCGGCCCCTTCGAGAACTCGATGCAGATCGCATGAAATCATCCGCTGCAGAAATTGCTCAGCATCTGAGCCCGAGACCTCGACCACTTCCAGCCCGAAGTCCGACCCGAGGCGAGTACAGGATTCCATGATACCAGGGTCAGTCATGACAGGTTCCGATCAGAGGGAGCGAATTTGCTCGATCACCCTGTCTCCCCATTCGTCGGTGGAGACACCGCTCGACGCGCTCACAGAGGTCACATCATCGCTCCTCATGACACCTTCGATGGCGCTCTCTATGCTACATGCTGCATTTTCTTCGCCGAGGTGGTCTAGCATCATCTGTGCTGCCGTGATGGCGGCGATGGGGCAACACACGTTCTTCCCCTTGTATTTCGGTGCAGATCCATGAATCGATTCGAACATCGATACCCGTCCAGGGTGGATATTCCCGCTAGCAGCGACACCCATGCCACCCTGCAACACGGCGCCAAGATCCGTGATGATGTCTCCAAACAGATTGGTCGTGACGACGGTATCGAAGGACTCAGGGTTCTTGATCATCCACATGCAGGCGGCGTCTACATAGGCGTGCTCCTGCTGGATGTCCGGGTATTCTTCACCGACCAGAGCAAAGGTACGCGTCCAGATGTCATGCGCTCGGATGGCATTGGCCTTATCGACGAGCATCAACTTCTTCTGTCGATTTCGCTTTCTGGAGAGTTCGAAGGCGTACCGGATGACCCTCTCGACACCCTTTCGGGTATAGATCATCTGCTGCATCGCCACTTCGTCCAGGGTGCCCTCCTTGAAGATTCCACCGATCCCTGCATAGGCATCCTCGGTGTTTTCTCGAACCACGATGAAGTCGATGTCATCGGGTCCCTTGTCCTTGAGGGGGCAGAACTTCTCGGAGTGGAGTCGGATAGGACGAAGATTGATGTACAGATCGAGATTGAATCGAATCCCCGCGATGATGGCTCTCTCGACGAGGCCCACCTCGACTCTCGGATCACCGATGGCGCCGAGGTAGACGGCATCCATCGAACGAACCCTGTCGAGCACTTCCTCGGGAAGCAACTCTCCCGTTTCCAGGTAATGCTCACTACCGTGAGGGAAATCGGTGCGATCGATCTGGAATCCACCCAGATCCGAGACGACATCGAGGACACGAAATGCCTCTTTCGTCACATCGGGCCCGATTCCGTCCCCTGCAAAAACGGCGATCTTGTAACTCTTCGACACGGTCCAACTCCTCTGGATACCCAGTGTGATTCTTCAGGATTCCGATTCGACCAGCACGGCGATTCCTTGACCGCCGCCGATACAGGCACTCGCAACACCCAGTCCCCCACCACGACGACGCAACTCGTGGAGAATGGTGAGAATCAATCTCGTCCCCGTCATCGCCAGTGGATGACCGAGCGCAATGGCGCCACCGTTGACATTCACCTTGTCACGATCCAGATCGAGTTCCTTTTCAACCGCGATGTACTGGGCTGCAAATGCCTCGTTGATCTCGAACAGATCGATATCAGAGATGGAGAGGTGATGTGCATCCAGGACTCCCCGGATCGCCGGAGCTGGTCCGATACCCATGATCGAGGGATCCACTCCCACCGTATGCCAGCCCTTGACGGTTCCAAGTACCGGTCGCCCTTTGGCAGCTTCTGAATTCTCTCCTGCGAGCACGACCGCAGCAGCCCCATCGACGATGCCACTGGCATTTCCAGCGGTGACGGTGCCATCCTTGCCGAAGGCGGGACGCAATCTGGCCAGTTTCTCCTGGGTGGTACCCGGTTTGATGTGATCATCTCGGTCGACCTGGATCACTTCCTTGCGGCGCTTCACCTCGACCGAGAACATCTCGTCCGCGAAGAGTCCCTTTTCCTGAGCAGCCTGAGCACGGGCGATCGACACGATGGCGAACTCATCTTGTTCTTCCCGGGAAATTCCGTACTGCTCGGCCAACTTTTCAGCAGTCTGGGCCATGAACAACCCACAGTACGGGTCCAGCAGGGAGGCCATCAGCAGATCTTCGAGATTGCCCTGGCCCAGGCGAAATCCTTCCCTGGCACCACGAATGACGTGCGGGCACTGGGACATGTTCTCCATGCCTCCGGACACCACCACCTGGGCTTCATCGAGAAGGATCTGCTGTGCTCCACTGATCACAGCCTGCAGGCCAGAACCACACAATCGATTGACGGTCAGAGCAGGTGTCTCGACGGGAAGATCTGCACGAAGCGCCACGTGCCGGGCACCATAGAGAGCATCGGCACTGGTCTGCATGACATTTCCCATGACGACATGATCGACGCAAGTGGGATCCACCTCGCAACGACGCAACGCCTCGCGCGTCGCCAGCGCCCCGAGTTCGATGGCGCTAATATCCTTGAACAGGCCGAAGCCGGGGGTTCCCACGTACTCGGCCATCGCCGTTCTGGCGCCGCCAAGTATCTGGATCTTCTGGTTCATGTCGATTCCCTGTCATGCATGTGTCACCCGGGCCGGAACTGACCCTGGCGCGGGCTACTTTCCCCGGAACTCGGGGGTTCTTTTGTCGAGAAAGGCGTTCATCCCTTCTCTCATATCTTCGCTATCACTGATCCTGGAAAACAGATCAGCCTCGATGCGCTGTCCCTCTGCGAGCGAAACGTCGCCCCCTTCGAGAATCGCCTCGATGGCGTACTTCAGGGCGATGGGTCCCCGCTTGCACAGCGTATCTGCCACCTGCATCACCGTCTTCTCCAGATCTTCCGCTTCACAGACACCATTGACCAGCCCCACCTCGGCAGCCTCGCTGGCGCCGAGAAAATCGCCGGTCAGGATCATCTGGAACGCCCGACCGCGACCGATGATTCGCTGCAGCCGCTGGGTTCCGCCGTAGCCAGGGATGATCCCGAGTGTGACCTCGGGCAACCCCAGTTTGGCACGGCTCGATGCGTAACGCAGGTGACAGGCAAGCGCCAGCTCGCAACCCCCACCGAGGGCAAAACCATTGATCTGTGCGATCACTACCCTGCCGCAACGCTCGATGGCGTCAAAGGCACGCTGCCCCGCCTCTGCCCGCTGGCGCGCCTCCTCGGGACCCTGTTCGGCAAGTTGCTGGATGTCGGCTCCCGCTACGAACGCCTTCTCACCGGCGCCAGTGACGATCACGACACGAACCGAGTCATCGGTTGAAATGGCACTGAAAGTGCGCTCGATCTCCTGCACGGTCGTATCATCGAGAGCATTGAGGAACTCCGGTCGGTTGACCGTGACCTTCATGATCCCTTCGGCAGGATTGTCGATGAGTAGGTTTTTCAGTGCGAGATCTTCCATGTCGGGCCTCGTTACTGCTCCCCGACCGGGACTATCTTTGTCGGAACATAATCGTGATCCCGTTTGCTCTGCACCACTGCTCGTCGGATGGTGGTTCCCTCCTGAAGGCGATCGAGAAATGCTGCTCCATCGATGACCCGACCAAACACGGTGTATAGATTGTCGAGGTACGCAAGATTATCCATCGCAATCAAGAACTGAGAACCTGCAGTATCTGCCTCGGTGTGCTTGCGCGCCATGATGAGGGTTCCTCGAATTGCTTTTCTGTTCTTGCTCGACTCATCTTTGATTCTGTATCCGGGACCACCAACACTGGTTCCGTCAGGACTACCCCCCTGGATGAAACCACGGTTTTGATTCGTTTTGACCCTTCGATGGAACTTCAATCCATCGTAGAAGCCGCTGTCGACCAATGAGATGAAGTTTGCCACCGTGTTCGGTGAGTCATCCTCGAACAGTTCCACCACCAGCACCCCATCGGACGTATCGAGCAACACCCTCGGTAGTGGCGCAGCAGCGGGTCTGGGAGGATTCACTCCGCTCTGGTCGCTGAACTGAGGCTTCTGATTGGTCGTGGAAGGAGTCACCACGTCGGGACTCGGCTTCTCGACAAAAGCCTGATCGCAGGATCCCCTGACCTTCTCAGGCAGCAGGTCGTAGGGATAGGCGAGACAGAGCGTCAACTCCGCAGCGAGCCCCTTGTTGATACGGTCCTGGATGCGATTGATCGGATCGCCTTCCTCGACCACCAGGGAACCGCACGAGACAACACGCTTTGCCATCGCAGGAGCTGGCCCCAGAGCGATGGAAAACTGGTTGCCCAGTTTCACACCGTCTGCGCTTCCAGTAGGCATGACGGAAAAGGTGCCCTTGGCCAGAGGAGTCGATGCCAGCGGCTTACCAGTGGGAACCCCGCCGCCTGCAGCTGCTCCGGTTCCGAACTGAATCGCCTGACCCTGGATCAGCGTGATGGGAACCTCATTGAGATTTCCTTCTCGAACCTGGGACACGATCTCCCGGCGTAGGCCAGGAATCCCGACATCCTTCAACTCGATCCACATCCGGCCGTTCGTGAAGAGGCACAAGAACCAGCGATCATCTTTCTTCACATCAGGAAGCACATTGAACTGAGCTTCATTCGAACGGTAGAAGCGCCAGCGAGATTTCCAATGGGCGTAGTCGGCAAGATTGACCACGGATGGAGCATTCTTCTCGATCCTTCCGAACATGCTGTCGCCCCTCCAGATGACCCTGATGATGGGCCATGGTTCGGTGACGGCAGCGTAGTCATTCAGGATGAAGGATCGCTCCAGATACTCCTTGGAGGCAATCTTTCGCATCTCCATCTTTGCAGGATCAAACCCCTCCGGGATCCCGAGGGGTAAATTCAACTTGCCAAACTGGTAGCGAACGATCAGCCCGAGAGGCCAGAGCACGGGATCGAGAACATCGAGTGCTTTGTCGCTATTATTCCGGACTCCGATGACCACTTCGATCGGCTCCCCCGGGGCCACTGTTCTGTCAGGGAAGCGGATCGTCCATTCGAGGTCCTGATTTCGGTCTCCCGAAACAGACACCGGGGAAACCGGGGTCTCCCTCGGTGGAACCCGCACGACACCGGGCTTGGCAGGAGTCTGGATCGGCTCCCCCCGGCTCTCTATGAACTGGATGACATGCCAGCCGTAGCGGGTCTTGCACTTGCCCAGTCCCATCGGTTTCTCGATGGCGAAGGCAGCGGCACTGAACTCTGGCTCCATCGCCCCGAAACTGACCCAGTCCAGGTCCCCTCCGAGAATCTTGGTTCCCACATCGAGGGAATACTTGCGAGCGAGCGTCTTGAAATCACGCCCTTCCTCGACCACCTCGATGATGCGATCGGCAACCTGCTCCGTGGCTACAAGGATATGACGCAGATGCCTCTGCACCTGAGCGTCCAGACTTGCACAGCAAAAAAGTGCCAACGCGGCAACCCCGGCCACCTGACGCCAACGCTTCAGCCAGCCCATCTCTTGCCATCTCCGGGTAATTTCAAAACTCATCGTCTGCTCCTCCAACAACACCACGGTTCTCGGGTCCTCAGGTGCCTGTCGCGAATCGATCGGGGCCTGCTGGTGAGGTCCATCCGTCATCCTGAACCGATGAACCAGCAACTATCCCTTCAGGAATTCGGGATTCAATGCAAGATAGCACGCTGACCCCGAGCATTGAAGCGGATCCGCGGGCCGGAAAGGTTGTCAGAGTGCAATCCAGGGCATTTCGAGCCGATCTGACGCTGATCGTTGTGGTCATCATCTGGGGTGCCACCTTCGTCTCGGTGCAGAAGGCCATCGATGAGATCCCGGTCCACTGCTTCCATGTGCTGAGATTTGGCCTCGCCACCCTGGTGCTGCTGCCGATGTTATGGATCCGACGTCCGCGCAAGGTCCAGAAGCCGCCACCTGGACTGCTGTGGAAAGCGGGCTGCCTCGCCGGCCTCTCCCTCTGGGGCGCCTACTCCCTTCAGACCACCGGTCTGTTGCACACGACTCCTTCCCACTCCGGTTTCCTGACCGGGACGGCAGTCGTGATCGTCCCCGTGCTCGCCTTCTTGATCTTGCGCCAGCCACTGGAGAAGCGGGTGGTGATGGGGGTATCGATGGCAGCCATCGGTCTGGCACTGTTGAGCCTTGGAGGGCCTTCAACCAGCGAGGCACCCCCTCCGGACCCGAATATTCCCTACGGCGATCTGCTCACGTTTGGCTGCGCCATCTGCTTCGCCTTCCAGATCATCGTCAAGGCGCGATGGGCCAGCCAGCTCTCGTCGCTGGCCTTGACCATCGTCGAGCTGGGAACCGTCTTCTTGCTATCGCTGGCGGCTGCGCTGCTTCTGGAGGAGATCCCGGATCCCGCAACACTGTCGAATCAGGTGTGGGGAGCCGTGCTCCTGACCGGGGTTCTGGCGACCGCTTTTGCCTTCCTCGCCCAGTCCTGGGCGCAGCAAACCACCACAGCGATTCGAACCGCGGTGATCTTTTCCTTCGAACCGGTCACCGCCGCCTGCTTCTCCTGGCTTCTGATCGGCGAGGTGATGAGCGGTTGGGCGGTACTCGGTGGCATGTTGATCGTCGGTGGCATGCTGCGCACCGTGATCGGTGCAGATGAGAAAACTGACTCCGAACTGGCCGAGCCCTAACCGGCTCTTCTCTCCGGAGTTCGAATCTCCTCGACCATCCGGACCACATCTTCCGGTGGATCAGGAGTGAAAGATCGAACAATCCCAGCGATCATGAAGTTGAAACACATACCAACGGTTCCGATCCCCTTCGTGGAAATGCCCCACCACCAGTTCTCAACCGTGTCGAGTTCCGGATGGAGAAACCGGAAATAGATGATGTAACTGGCGGTGAAGATCAGTCCGACCAGCATGCCGGAGATGGCACCCTCTCGGTTCATCCGCTTCATGAAGATCCCCATCAGGATCGCCGGGAAGAAACTGGCCGCTGCCAGGCCAAAGGCAAACGCCACCACCTCGGCGACATATCCGGGTGGGTTGATGCCCAGGTACCCGGCGATACAGACCGCCGCTCCTGCTGAGATGCGTGCGGCCAGCAACTCTTCCCTGTCGGAGAGATCGGGGCGCAACCACTTGCGCAACAGGTCGTGGGAGATGGAGGTGGAGACCACCAGCAGCAAGCCCGCCGCCGTCGACAGCGCCGCCGCCAAACCTCCCGCGGCGACCAGAGCGATCACCCAGTTAGGAAGTCCAGCGATCTCGGGATTGGCGAGCACCATGATGTCGCGATCGACATACAGTTCGTTGGCGTTGCTGGTCGGTGTGTTCGAGAGAAGACGCTCACCGCTGACACCTCGGCCTTCAAGAAAACTGGGTTTGGCAGGGTCGAGGGCGTTTCCTGCCCGATACTTCACCCGTCCATCGCCATCCTTGTCGACCCAGGCGATCAGATCGGTGTCCTCCCACTTGCGGAACCAGTCGGGAATCTCCGCATAACTCTTGTTCTCTACGGTGTCGATCAGGTTGGTTCGAGCAAAAACCGCCACCGCCGGGGCTGTCGTGTAGAGGATGGCGATGAAGAGCAGTGCCCAGCCTGCCGACTTTCTTGCGGCGCGGACACTGGGAACGGTGTAGAAGCGAATGATCACATGCGGTAGCCCTGCAGTCCCCGCCATCAGAGCAAATGTGATGGCCAGCAGGTTGATGGTATTGCCCGATCCGAGAGTGTACTTGGTGAAGCCCAGCTGCTCATGCAGTCCATCGAGCCGTGCCAACAGGCTCATCTCTTCGCCATCCGGGGTCGACCCGAACCCAATCTGAGGAATGGCGGTATCCGCCACCATCAACGAGATGAAGATGGCAGGAACCATGAAAGCAAAAATCAAGACGCAGTACTGGGCCACCTGGGTATAGGTGATGCCCTTCATCCCTCCGAGAACGGCGTAGATAAAGACGATGGCCATGCCGATGATGACCCCGTAAGTGACATCCACCTCGAGGAAGCGGCTGAAGACCACCCCCACCCCTCGCATCTGACCGGCGACATAGGTGAAGGAGATGAAGATGGCGCAGATCACTGCCACCAATCGAGCGGTTTGAGAGTAGTAACGTTCTCCGATGAAGTCGGGCACGGTGTACTTGCCGAATTTTCGCAGATACGGCGCCAACAGCAGTGCCAGTAACACGTAGCCCCCGGTCCAGCCCATCAGATAGACCGATCCGTCGTAGCCACTGAAGGAGATGATCCCCGCCATCGAGATGAACGATGCGGCGCTCATCCAATCCGCCGCTGTGGCCATACCGTTCGCCAGCGGCGGAACATGCTGGCCAGCGATGTAGAACTCACCCGTGCTGGTTGCCCGAGAACGGATGGCGATGACGATGTAGAGGAGAAAGGAAGCGCCGACCAGCAGCGAGGTCCAGGCGGTGACCGTCATCACTGGCCGTCCTGACCTGCGGAAAAGTCGTCATCGAGGCGGTTCATACGCCAGGAATAAACAAAGATGAGGATGACGAAGGTGAAGATGGATCCTTGCTGTGCAAACCAGAAGCCCAGAGGAAACTCGGTACCGGGCAACTTGAACTGATCTAGCCAGGGGGCGAGAGCAATCCCAAAGCCGAGCGAAACAGTGGCCCAGATCGCCAACAGTACCGCGATCAGCCTCAGGTTCCTGCGCCAGTACTTCTCGGTTGCATCTGAATCGTTGCCCATCATCCTCCTCAATCTCGTGGCTCAAGTTGGTCGGAGTATCCCCAAGTGGATCGGAAGCCGCAAGGTGCCTCTTGGGCATCTGGACCCACGCGACTACCCTGACACTGCACACGAGGAGGACCGATGAGCATCACGACACTCGCGATATCCAGTGCCATCGTGTTGTGGCTGGGTTATCGCTTCTACGGCCGCTGGGTTGCCACCTCCGTGTATGGCCTCGGCGAAGTAGACGATGCACAGATGCCGAGCAGGAGCCAGGCCAATGGCATCGATTTCGTGCCCACGAAACGATCGATCCTGTTCGGTCACCACTATGTCACCATCGCCGGAGCCGGGCCCATCGTCGGCCCTGCAGTGGCGGTCACCTGGGGCTGGCTGCCAGCGCTGTTGTGGGTGGTCCTTGGCTCGGTGCTGATCGGGGCCGTGCACGACCTTGGCGCTCTGGTGCTGTCTACCAGGAACCAGGGACGAAGCATCGGAGACCTGTGTGCAGAAATCCTCTCGCCTCGTGTGCGGATCTTGTTCCTGATCTTCATCCTGCTGGCGCTGTGGGTGGTGCTGGCGGTGTTCGCGTTCATCATCTCCAGTCTCTTCGTGGATCGTCCCGAGAGCATCCTGGCGGTGTGGATCGAGATTCCGCTGGCGATCCTGGTCGGCTGGCAACTGATGCGTGGCAAGTCGCTGGCAATCTGGGGCGGCCTGGCTCTTGTCGTGATGTACGCCTGCATCGGCATCGGCTCGACGGAGAGTGTTCGCTCTTTCCTCGCGTTCGACTGGGGCGAGAGTGGTGCCGGAAACTTCTTGTCACAGAACGCCGGGATCTTCTGGCTAGTGATGCTATTTGGCTACTCGTGGATCGCCAGCATCTTGCCGGTGCAAACACTACTGCAACCTCGCGATGCGATAAACTCACACCAGCTATTTCTGGCACTGGGTGCGCTGATCGCAGGCCTGGTTGTGCTGTCAGTCTCGGGTTCCCCGCTGCTCGAGGTGGTGGCGCCGGCCATCAATCCATCACCACCAGAAGATGCTCCTCTGCTGTTTCCTTTTCTGTTCATCACCATCGCCTGTGGAGCTGTCAGCGGGTTCCATTGCATGGTCGCCAGCGGCACGACTTCAAAGCAACTCGCCAGCGAAAAGGACGCCCGTAGCATCGGATTCGGTGCCATGGTGCTCGAAGGTGGGCTGGCGGTAATTGTCATCCTCTGTTGCGTCTCGGCTGCGGGATTCGCCAACGGCGAGGAGTGGGCCTCGAAGTATTCGTCGGCGTGGGTCGGCAAGGGAGCACTGCTGCCAAGATTGTCGGGATTCATCGAGGGCGGGGCTGCCTTCATCGGTGCAGCACTGCCCTTCTTTTCGCCGGCATTCCTGGCCACCGTGATCACCGTGGTGATCATCTCATTCGCGGCGACGACGATGGACAGTGCCACACGGATACAGCGCTATGTCATCGAGGAACTCGCCCGCGCAACTGGACCCAGGCTGCTCGCGAACAGGCATGTGGCCACCGCACTCGCAGTGACCTCGGCAGCGGCGCTGGCGTTGATGGCGGATCAGGGCGGAAAAGGGGGGCTGGTACTGTGGCCCATCTTCGGCGTCACGAATCAACTGCTGGCCAGCCTGACGCTGGTCGTGTTGACCACCTGGCAGGCCCGAAGGGGCCGGCCGATCTTGCCGACGCTGATCCCACTGATCTTTCTCACCGTCACCGTGGGGTGGGCAGCCATCACCAAGATGGGCGATTTGCTCGATGCAGCGAGCATCCAGTGGCCCCAGGTGATGGTGCTCGGCTTCGGCATGATGCTTCAGTTGTGGATGCTCGTCGAAGGGATGCTGTGCATGCAACGATCCAGCCGTGAGGGGCAAGACGACCGCATCGATGCGCTGGGGGTCGTTCAACTGGATTGAGCGATACCCCACGGGTGGAGTTCACCGCGAGCAAAAACCCCGGTGCTTCTGGTAGTAGTGCTGGTGGTGCTCCTCCGCCCGCCAGAAGGTTGGCGCCGGCGAGATGATCTGGGTCACGATGGGCATCCCACCGTGGATCCTGGAATCGATCTGTTTCTGCATCCGTTCCTCGACCTGCTCGACTTGTTGAGGCTCATCGCAAAACACCACTGATCGATACTGGCTGCCCCTGTCTGGCCCCTGTCGATCTGCAGTTGTCGGGTCGTGGACCTCGAAGAAGAGTTGAACCAGGTCTCGGTAGCTGACTACTTCAGGATCGTAGTGAACTTCCACAGCTTCTGCGTGACCGGTCTCGCCACCACAGACCTGTTCGTAGGTGGGGTGGTCCAGATGGCCTCCCATGTAGCCGGTGATGACATCGACGACGCCATCGAGGCTCGCAAAGCGATCCTCCACTCCCCAGAATCAGCCGCCACCAAACCAGGCACGTGCCTTCGGAATCGAAATTTGTCCCGGCAGTGGTGCTTCACGGGGAATCTCTTGCCCCTCGCTGACGAAACGGAGTGAGGCCGAATTGAGACAGTGGCGAACACCCGTCGGTGGCGGGCCATCCAAAAACAGATGGCCCAGATGCGCATCGCAGCGCCCGCAGGAGATTTCGATGCGCTCCATTCCGTGGCTGCCGTCTGGCTTCTGACATACATGGTCAGGGTCAAAGGTGTCAAAGAAGGAGGGCCAACCTGTTCCCGAATCAAACTTCTGAGCGGAGCGAAATAGCGGCAGATGACAGACCACGCAGCCATAAGTACCGGCAGCCTTATCGGTGAGGAAGCCGCCACAAAAGGCCGCCTCGGTGCCTGATTTCTGCGTCACCTGGTGCTGCTCGGGAGTCAGTTGCTCGACCAACTGGCTCAGATGCTCGGCATCGATGGGAAGCAGCGAGAAGCCGCTGCCAGAATGCTCAGGGCGTGCCACCAATGGTGACTCCTCTCCATGCAGTCCCGGGTCCATCGAGTCATCGGCACATCTACTTCGATTTGCAGACGCATCTCATCGTGTCCCAGACGATGGTACCCTCGACACGGATCGTTCCCAACCATCGTTCAGGAACTGCCGGAGGACCCTTGGAAGAAACCGATTGCGCCTCGTCTGAGGGCCTCGATCCTCTCACCTGGGAACAGTTCCGTGACCGATTCATCCAGGCACTCGGACCCTTCGCGCCCGGATTCGCCCGCGAACAACTGGCACGTCACGCCTGGCTCGTGCGCGAGAAGAACCAGGTGATGAATCTGACGCGAGTCACGGACCCGGAAGCGATGGCGATCCGACATACCGCAGATTCGCTGGCTGCACTTCCGCTGCTGGCCGAGGGCGGAGAGCAACTGTTCCATCACGTGCTCGATGTGGGAACCGGCGCCGGCTGGCCCGGCCTCTCCATCGCCATCGCCTGCCCCCACCTGAAGGTGACGCTGCTCGATTCGACACGCAAAAAGGTCGATTTCCTCCAGACCATCGTCGAGGAACTGGGGCTGCAGGATCGTGTCACCTGTGTCTGGGCCAGATTCGAGGAGTGGATCCGAGATCACCGCAAGGAGATCGATCTGGTCACCGTGCGTGCAGTGGGACCGACGGAGCGCTTGCTGGGCTGGTGTACCAACAGTTACTTCGGTCCGATGTTGCTGTGGAAGGGTCCCGCCGCAGACAAGGAATTGAAGACTGTAGAGGGGCTGATGTGGAAGCGTCGCCTGTTCGTCGCGCTCGACGAGAGTTACCAGATCCCGGGTGACGATGCGGTTCGTCGGTTGATCCTCATCGACCACCAGCGCAAATAGACCAGCTTCAGGTGCGAGTCAGTTCTGGTCCTCATCCACGCGCCGAAACTGTGCTGCTGGCGGCTCGTTCCGGCTGGAGCGCAATTTCAGCGATGAGATGATCGCGGAGGCTCCGGATACGACCAGCACTGCTGCCAGGGCGTACTGAATGATGTCTGGGAACTTGAAGATCAACAGTCCCGAACAGAGGAGAAAAATTCCCAGCAGAAGTCTGCCATTCACCACCATCATCGACACAGCCTTTCAGGCGCGATCCCCGGACAATCTAGGCCCCGTGAACATCGATCTCGAGCGCAAGCCCCATGCCACCGCTGATGCAGAGCGTCGCGAGCCCCTTGCCTCCTCCGCGCCGCCTCAGTTCGTGCAGCAACGTGGTGGTGATTCGGGCGCCGGTGGCTCCGATGGGGTGCCCAAGGGCGATGGAACCGCCGTTGACATTGAGCCGTTCCCGATCGATCGGGAGTTCCCTGAGACAGGCAATCACCTGGGCGGCGAACGCCTCGTTCAACTCGACCAGATCAAAATCCTCGATCTTATGACCCGTCTTTTCCAGCAACTTTCTGATCGCAGGCACCGGACCGATGCCCATTCTCTGAGGTTCGACTCCGGCGCGTGCCGATGCACCCAGGGTCGCGAGTACTGGCCAGCCCTCTTGGATGGCCAGCTCTTTTTCAGCGATGACAACGGCACAAGCGCCATCGGTGATCCCCGATGAATTGCCGGCGTGAATCGACCCGTCTTTCTTGAACACGGGCTTGAGGCGCCCGAGTCCCTCGAGTGTGGCTCCATCTCGCGGATGCTCATCGGCTTCCACAACCGTCGGCCCCTTGCGCCCAGGTATTTCCACGGCAGTGATCTCATCGGAAAAGGCGCCCGCCTCTCGAGCGCGTTGGCAGCGCAACTGGCTCTCGACTGCGTAGGCATCTTGCTCGTCTCGACCGATGGAAAACTCTTCAGCGAGATTCTCCGCCGTCGCACCCATCAACTGGTCTGCCATCGGACAGTGGAAGCCATCTCGGTACATTCCATCGACCATCTCCCCCTCACCGAGGCGATAGCCCTTTCGAGCGCCGAGGATGTAGAAGGGCAATTGTGACATGCTCTCGGTTCCCCCTGCGACCATCACCTGGGCATCGCCACGTTCGATCGCATCGCGCGCCTCGATGATGGCCTGTAGCCCCGATCCGCAGGCCATGTTGACGGTCACCGCCGTCGACGTGATCGGAATGCCCGATCGTACTGCGACCTGGCGGGCAACATTGGGGCCTGAACCCGCCTGACGCCCACAACCGAATCGCAGTTCATCGACCCTGTCAGGAGAAATACCCGCCCTCTCGAGAGCCGGTTTGACTGCCGCCACGCCGAGATCGGCGGCGGAGAGAGTGGAGAGGCCGCCCAGAAAACGACCGATGGGTGTCCTGAGGGCAGAGCAGATCACTGCGCTGTTCATGAACGAACTCCCGTCAGTGAACGAGAGATGAGTATCTTCTGAAGATCTTCTCCACCTCCGAAGGGAGCCGCAGTCTGCACATCGCGATAACTTCGCTCCACCGGATACTCGCGACTGTATCCATTACCCCCGAACACCTGCACTGCGTCCCTGGTCGCACGATAAGCTGCTTGCTTGGCAGCCAGGTTTGCCATCGATGCCTCGCGCGCGGCAGACTTCCCGGCATCGTAGAGGCCTGCAGCACGCCACAGCAAGAGCCGGGCACCTTCGACTCCCGTCGCTGCTTCTGCGAGCATCTCCCGGATGGAACCGAACCGGTCGAGCGTCCGGCCGAAAGCGACCCTCTCGGATGCATAATTGAGTGCGTGACTGATCGCTCCTCGAGCGACCCCGAGGATCACTGCTGCAGCACCGAGTCTCGACATCTCCACCACCCGGGTCAGACCTTGCCATCCGGAATCATCTCGATTGAGGTAAGAGGTCGCATCGATACGGACTCCATCGAACTGAATGTCGCAAAATCCGCTGCCGCGTAATCCAAGCACATCCTTGAGAGGTTCTCGACTGCAACCATCGGTCGATGGATCGACGACATAGGCGCCAAGATCCTGCAACTGGTCCTCACCATTCCTCGCCACCACCGTGACCAGTCCAGCCATCGCCCCCGCGATGACCCACGTCTTCTTGCCGTGCAGGGAATAACCATCCGGTTCCTGGCCGACCGCACAGGTGATCCCCGATGCATCCGATTCTGCTTCCACTTCTGCCAGGGCGAAGGTTGCGAGGGTCTCGCCGGTGGCCATCTTCGGCAGCCAGCGCTGATGCCCCGCGTCGTCGGCGAGATTCATGATGGCGGCGGTGCCCTCGAAGAGGTGCGTCGCCAGCACCACACCGGTGGAGCCGCAGCATCTGGAGATCTCCTCGACGACCAGGCAGGCGGAGAGCAGGTCGAGTTCTGCCCCGCCATGCTGCTGTGGAATGGTGAGCCCGAGCATTCCCAGTTCCCCCAGCTGGGAGATGGTATCTGTTGGAAGACCCTGCGACTCGTCGAGCTGCTCCGCCTTCGGTGCAATCTCGTTATCGGAAAAGTCGGCGATCATCTGGCGAATTTCCTGATGGTGATCCTCGAAGCGAATCAAGATTTCTACCTTTCCTTGCTGCCGGACCGCGAGATCGACTCAGCGGTCCCGACCGTCATCGTGAGGGTCGGGGAGAATCGACGCCAGTGCCTGTCGCACCGACATCTCGTCTCTGCACACTCGATCTGCCAGTTGCTCGAAGATCTCCGATCCTCCAGCGCTCTCAAGAGCTCTCTTGAGCCATTCCTGTTCTGCTCTCCGACGAATACGGCGAACCAGGCGGGCCCTCGTCCGCTGTGCATCGGGAGATTCCCTGTGGCTGCTTGCCGCATCGATGATGGCCTCTGCAACTTCATCGATTCCTTCTCCTTGCTCGCTGCTGACCGCGATGGGATCTGCAAGACCCTGATCTCTTGCAGCATCCTTGGCCCAACGCATCAGGTCATCCGATCCAGGTCGATCACACTTGTGAATCAGCACGCGCTGCACCACTTCGAGTAAGCCCCCTTTTAGCAACTGGATGGCATCTCCAGATTCAGGAGAGAGCAACAACCATGCCTGGTCCGTTTCTTCCGCGATTTCCACCTCGAGTTGACCAACTCCGACCGTCTCGATGATGACCATCCCGAACCCAGCACGAGCGAGGATCTCCGCGACGAGATCGGTGCATCCTGCGACACCACTGGTCGCCCCCCGACTGGCGATGCTCCTGAACCACAAATCGTCTCCATGATCAGTGGTGAGTCGCACCCTGTCCCCGAGAACAGCACCGCCCGAGATGGGGCTGGTCGGATCCACTGCCAGTACAGCCACCCGCTCCCCTCGTTTCAGCAGAATCGGTATCAACTTCGAGATCAACGTGGATTTTCCGACACCGGGCGCGCCGGTGATTCCGACTCGAAACGTACCGGAAACCGCAGGCAAAGCTGCAAGTAGATCATCCGATACAGATTCGTCTTCCTCCACAGCAGTGATGGCGCGGCCCAGTTCCCGACGAGAACCCTGACCAATCCCCTGGACCAGTTGCTCGATCTCGTTAGCGTCCAGTGTTACCCCCGATCCGGGCGCACATGCCGGGAGATGACCAGCCGCTGGATCTGGCTGGTACCTTCATAGATCTCGGTGATCTTGGCGTCACGAAAGAGACGCTCGACTGGATTCTGGCGACCCAGTCCGGCTCCCCCGTGCACCTCGAGTGCCATCCTCGCTGCATCATTGGCGATTTCCGATGCACTCAACTTGGCCATCGACGCCTCGCGTGAATGTGGCAGTCCAGCGTCCTTGAGCATCGCAGCGCGATAGGTCAGCAGCCTCGCCGCTTCGGTGCGTGTCGCCATGTTTGCGATCTTGTTCGAGGCGAGTTGATTGTCGGCGAGCTTTCTACCGAACATCTCGTGACGCTCCGCAAATTTGACCGTCGCATCGAGACACGCCTGGGCAATCCCCACCGCCTGGGTAGCGATTCCTATCCGCCCGCCATCGAGAGTATGCATGGCAATCTTGAAGCCTTGTCCTTCCTCGCCCAGCAGGTTCGCTGCAGGAACCCGCAAATCCTCGAATACGAGCTGGACGGTATCCGAGGCGCGAATCCCCAGTTTCTTCTCCTTCTTTCCGACCGAGAAACCGGGCATCGAACTCTCGACAACGAATGCGTTGATCCCCTTCGAGCGAAGCGCTGGGTCAACGGTGGCAAAAGTGATGATGATGCCAGCATGGGATCCATTGGTGATCCATGCCTTGGTACCGTTGAGTATCCAATCATCTCCATCACGCCGACAGGTCGTCTCGATCGCAACCGCATCGGAGCCATGATTTGGTTCGGTGATGGCATACGCTCCAAGCGCTTCTCCGCTGGCGAGTCTCGGAAAGAAGTTCTTCTGCTGCTCCTCGGTTCCAAAGTGGAGCAGAGGACCGGAAAGTAACGAGTTGTGGACCGAGAGAGTGACGCCGGTGGAAGCGCAGCCGCGATTGATCTCCTCCAGCGCGATCGTCAGGCCCAGGTTGTCCATTTCCATGCCGCCGTATCTTTTCGGCGCCAGGATTCCCATCAGCCCGAGATTCGCCAATCTTTCGACAATTTTCGCCGGGTAGGACTCTTCTCGATCGTGAAGATCCGCCGAGGGGATCAATACCTCGTCGGCAAACTCTCGACAGATCTGTTGCAGTTTGGCGTGAGCCGGGGGAAGCGAGGTGCCGAGCATCGCTCCCAGACGATCGTCGATCTCTGAACTCGTATCCGCTTCGAGCATCAATTTCCTCTTCCGCTCAGGAATAGTCGTAGAACCCGCGCCCGCTTTTTCGACCCAGATCTCCTGCTGCGACCATCCTTCGAAGCAAGGGGCAGGGGCGATACTTGGGATCTCCCAGTTCCGATTGCAACAACTCCAGGATGTTGAGACACACATCGAGGCCGATGAAATCGGCCAGCGCGAGCGGTCCCATCGGGTGACCCATTCCCAGTTTCATCACCTCGTCTATCGACTCTCTGGTAGCGACGCCTTCCATCAGGGCATAGATAGCTTCGTTGAGCATCGGAGCGAGAATCCTGTTGGCGACGAATCCCGGGTAATCCTGTACTTCCCAGGGTTCCTTGCCGAGTCGACGAGAGAGTTCAAGGGTCGCCTCGACAACGGTGTCCGATGTCTTGTGCCCTCGTATCACCTCGACCAATTTCATCATCGGAACCGGATTCATGAAGTGCATTCCAACGAAGGACTCAGGCCTATCGCTGAAGTTTGCAAGCCTGGTGATGGAGATGGAAGATGTGTTGCTCGCGATCACCCCCCCCTCGGAGATCTGCTCGTCGAGGGAAGAGATCACGGATTCCTTGAGCGCCTCGTCTTCAGGAACCGCCTCGATGCCCCATCGGGCCCCAGAGGCCGCTTCGATTCCTGCCTCGAAGGTGATCCGGCCAAGAACTGCCTCTGCATCGTCTGTGGTCAGTTTCTCCTTCTTGACCATTCGGCCGAGGCTATTCTCGATGGTGCCCCTGGCACGCTCGAGTGCTCCTTCGAAGGGATCGATGATCACCACATCGTAGGCGGATTGAGCAAACACCTGTGCGATGCCATTGCCCATCGTTCCGGCTCCCACTATCGCGACTCGATCGATCGAGTTGACCAGGTTCTGAGCTGCCTCTGAGACTGGGGAGGTCATGTTGCTAGTCCGCCTTCCGGGATGTGGGGTCGCCCCTGCGACCGTTGTCGAGCAGGGGTGATATCAGCAGATAGATCGTAGGAGCCAGCGTTGCGGTGGGCAAGCGGACCGCCACCCCCGGATCATGGGATGGATGAAAAACGGGCCCCGGAGCGCTTCCGCTACGGGGCCCGAAGTCGATTGTTCCCTGAGAATGGTCAACTACAACTGTCGTAGAGGACGCAATCGAGGGAGTCCGCGGTCGGATCGGCACCACAGGCACCATGAGGGGCAGGTGGCAATGGCCCGCCACTGAACTGAGAACCGAGGCCATATACCGGATCCGCAACATTGACCAGACCATCGTCGTTGATGTCGCAGGCATCGACGCAGGAGAAGGATCCCCCGACGAAGAGGCCATTGAGAGAATGAATGATGTCGGCGATATCAATCGAACCGTCGACATTGCAATCTCCGCGGTCGAACCCACCGGCAGCTACCGGAGTGAGGACCACCACGCCATCGATCGGGTCAGGTGCGTATGCAGCCCCACCCACGACAACCAGGTTATCCACCGAACTGGTTCCGATGGTGCTCGTCCATTGGAGTGCGGATGCGACGGCAACCGTCGAACCAGCGATGGCACCAGCATTGGTGTCATAGCCGATGATGAGGACTTCTGTCTGGTTCGAAAAAGCCAGTGTCTGCTGGCCGGCAAAACTATAGACCACACCAACCGTAATGCCTCCAGGCAACATCATTTCTGTCATGAAGTCAGGTCCGGAGGAACCATTCATGTCAGCCAGAGCAGGGGCCGCAGCCAGAGAGACACTCACCAGTACTGAAGGATCGTGTGCCAGTGACATCGAGAAGCCCTGAGTGTCGTTCGGGAAGCCAGGATTGTTGGTCTCTTCACCGATGGACACCGCAACCTCCACCGAACCCACACCGCTGAGTTCGTCGAACTCGCCGATGACCTGAGGAGCGACGAATAGGTATCCCGCCGGCATCTGAACCTGGACATCGCACAGAGCGGAGGACTGAGAGCCGCCGCAGAATCCGGTCACGACATATGTGCGTGACCCCAGAGATGCGGACGGATCGGTGTAGTTCGAGGCCGTTCCCGGCAAATTCGCCACCAGAGAACCGTCACGTGTGACCTGGATCTGGTCGTAGGATTCTCCGTTGGTCCAACCGAGTGTGACCTCGAGACCAATACCCTGGATGCAGGTGAGTGCGGTGATCGGATCACAGGTGCAAGCAGGATCTGCAGCGCAGTCAGGATCGAGGCAGTCGACCAGGCCATCGAGGTCGTCGTCTATGCCGTTGCTACAGTCTTCAGGAGTCGGCAACACCATGTCAATCTGTAGTGTCCCGGTTCCACCGACACCTGCGCTGGCTGCGCCGAGGCGGATCTTCAACTGTTCAGCACCGTTGACATTCAAAATCACCTCGGAGGCCAGACCGCATGAATCGCCGTCACAGGCGACCTGGGTCAGTGCCCCACAGTTCCCCTGATAGACGATCAGGCTCGAATCGAAACTCAATGTACCGCAAGTTGAAATGATGAGAATGCCATTGGACGGAGGTTGATAGCTGTACCAGACATCCTGACTCATCGTGCCGATGAAGGAACCGCTACATGGTCCCACCGAATCGGCACTATCTGTCGCACCGGAAGTATCCACCGCATTTGAACCGAGGCTAACTGCGATGGCCGTGTTGCACTCATCCGCAGGGAATGGGATACACGCAGGATCTGCCGAGCAGTCCGGGTCCTCACAATCAGTGAGTCCGTCGAGATCGTCGTCGACCCCGTTCGTGCAGTTCTCGGTGGTTCCACTCACCAGGGTCAGATCCAGAGTGCCGGTGCCATTTGCAGAAGCATTCCAGCCACCGACCCGGATCTTGTACTCGATTCCAGCAGTCACCGGCACATCTCTGAGTAACGAGGTGAAGCCAGCACAGCCGGAGCCGTCTCCGTTACAGCCGATCTGATCCAGGCCCCCGCAACCACCGATGTAGATCGCCACATCGGAATCGAAATCGACGCTATTGCAGAGATTCAGCGTCAATAGCCCGTCACTGGCTGGAGTGAAGCTGTACCAGATGTCCTGGAAGAAGCCTCCGAGGAAGGTCCCAGAGCACTGGGTGGGATCCGAGGGTTCGGTCGAGTTGGTGGCTCCCACGGTGTTGACCGGATTAGCACCGAGCGACGCGATGATCGCATCGACACACTCGTCTCCATCTGCCGCGACGACACATGCTGGATCTCCAGCACAATCCGGGTCGGCACAATCGATCGCGCCGTCTCCATCGTCATCCACTCCATTGGAGCAATCCTCTGCTGGAGTCGATGTACAGGCTGGATCTGCAGCGCAATCAGCATCTGCACAGTCGATGGCTCCATCTCCATCGTCATCGACACCGTTATTGCAGACCTCGATGGGAGTTCCGCCACCGGGTGTGAAGATGATATCGATCTCTCCTGATCCGCCACTGCTACCAAAACTACCGATTCGGATCAGGTAGTTGGTCCCACCTGTTACCGCCAAATTCGAGATGGTCGATGTGAAGTTACTGCACCCTGAAGCATCTCCGTTGCATGCGATCTGATTCAGGGAACCACAACTACCGGTATAGATCAGCACGTCAGTATCCCAGCTGGCGATGTTACAGGTCGTGAAGGTCGCTGTTCCATTCTGCGCCGGCGTGTAACTGAGCCAGATGTCCTTCGCAACCTGCCCCAGGAAGGTGCCTGAGCATTGCGTCTCATCGAACCCGACACCACTGTCAGTTCCTCCACTGTTGTTGATCGGGCTGATTCCCGCTGCGACCACCGTTGCATCGATGCAATCGTCGTTGTCTGGAGGAGGAGGTGGTGAACAGATGCCCGCAGCATTCATCTCGACTGCGGTCAGCGCGTTCTGGATCTGCAATGCGTCATCTGAGGTGAATACCGATCCCGAGGAGCCACCAGTTCGCGGATCGTTGGGTGTCGTCCCCACCAGATCACTGGCTGCTTGATTGAACAGGGTGTAGGCCTCGTTGAAATCGGATCCCGGTGTCAGGTAGACCGTCAGCGTGCGGAACCAGACCGCTCCCGACTTGATCAGACCGATCCCCGTGACCGTCTGGCCGTTGAAACTCTTGCCGTCCGTGACCATGGCGAAAGCGTGATTGGGAACACCGGAGCCAAAGTGCACTCCGCCGCCATCAAAACCGGGATCGCAACTTGTGGCCTCGTAAAGAGGATCGAGCGCACTGGGAGGATCGCCCATGCATTGAGGCGACCACATATCACGAATGGCCCCGAGGGAACTGTCCTCACCCATCAACCAGCGCACCGATGAATCGCCGCACCCTGTGCGGCCGCTGTTGGGAGTATCGGTGCCCGATCCTGTTGGAGTGGGAGGCCAGGAAGTACCCCCGGGTGTACCCGCTACTGATGCATTTCCATTCCACAGATCGACCAGTTCCCCGAACACATCTGAAAAGGACTCGTTGAGCTGTCCCGATTGATTCTGGTAGATCAGATCTGCGGTGTAATCGGTGAGACCATGGCCGAATTCGTGGCCAACGATATCGTCGGTGCCGAGGCCATTGCAGAAGGCAGTGCCCGAGCCGTTCCAGATCGCGTTGGGGCAGATGCCATCATTCCAGTTGGCAGTGGCGATCAGGGCATTCCCCGAGCCATTGAGGCTGTCTCGGTTGAGACCTGCACTGAGCAACTGATAAAAATCCCCGGTGAAATCGTAGACGGCATCGATGTTGGCGTCTCCGGTGGGAGCGCCCCCCTCAGTTCTCGTGAGAATTCCCGGCAGTCCACCACCGGATCCATCATAGATCTGCCTGTTGATGGCAGTATGAACCGCCGGCCAGTGATCCAGCAACGATCCATCGATGGCATCGATCAGGACATGTTCTGGCAGCGAGTCGGCTGACCCGACCACCATGTGCCAGGCGAGGTGCACTGTCTGGTCAGATGGATCTCCGTACCAACCGGGATCGACGATCACCAGCTTCTCTTCGAGCGTCTGAGGCGCTTCGATCTTCAATTCACCAGCGGCCAGAAAAATCGCTTCTTCTAGAGTGAAGCGCGGCTTGGTCGCAACGCCATTGCGCAGCGGATAGAAGTCGCCGTTGACCGCAAGAAAGTTCCCTTGAGGATCCTGGTGCACGATCAACTGACCCGTGAGTACATCGATTCCTCGATAGACCTGCTGGTACCTGTGATGGATATTTCCCAGATCACAGAGCGAGGTACTCAGTCTTCTCAATTCGGAATTTGCATCCGAGATGCCAAAAATTCGTCCGTGTAGGTCAAAAATCGCAAGGGGGTTGTCCCGATCTTCAATACCCGGAATCGGTGCTCCTGCCGGCCCCGTCAGGAGGCTGGCGAGACCGGTGACCCGGGAACTCTCGATCTGGAGTCCATCGACTCCTGGTTGGCGATCCTCGAGGGCCTGAGCCGACAAGGAAGCTCCCAGGAGGATACAGGCGGCGATTGCCGCAACAAACCTGGGGAAGGACATGACGTCCCCTTTCATTACCTCTGTACGCACCGATCCACCACTGGATGGGTACGAACAGAGAACTGCGATGTACCCGTGACTCGGGTACTGAATTGGCGAGATCGATTGGAAGGGTTGCCAGGGACTGCAACGGCAGTCGCCGAGTTGGCCCCAGGTGGATCGAGCGCAAGATGGCTCCGACCCAGCTGTAGGGATGCAATGAGGGACCGTGCCCGGATGGAATCCTGGCAACAGTCGCTCTGCCTGTGTAGTCGCTCCATCATATACGTCATCAAGGCACGGGTAGCCCACCCGTACACTTGCTTCCCATCCCAGAAAAGCCCACGGAACGCCCCACCAGAAATTGGATCCTGGCGGCAACCAGACGCTCCTTCAGTACCTCGATCCGGTTTCACCCGGCAGTCGGACCGAGATTTTCAAAAAAAGACCCTGAAGAGCGAATCAGCGGCTAAAACGGTGATTCAGCCGGGGAGAAGCGATGATCAGAGTTCGAAATTTACGCAAGGTGTTTCGGGTACACCGAAAGAAACCGGGGCTGACCGCCTCGATGAAGTCGCTTTTCAGGCGTGAATGGATCGAGAAGGTCGCCGT
Organism: Bacillota bacterium; assembly: GCA_003973385.1. GTDB lineage: Bacteria > Planctomycetota > UBA8108 > UBA1146 > UBA1146 > QNYK01. The sequence continues at coordinate 52,509 of QNYK01000064.1, forward strand.
CGCCGGAGCTGATTTCGAGGTCAATGAGGGAGAAATCGTCGGTCTCATCGGGGCAAATGGAGCCGGCAAGACGACACTGGTGAAGATGCTATCCGGAATCATCCATCCCAGTTCCGGTGAGGCCACCGTGCTCGGATATGTGCCCTGGCGGCGGCAGGACAACTTCCGGAGGCAAGTCGCACTCATCATGGGCCAGAAAGCCTCGATGTGGTGGGATCTCCCGGGTGCCGATTGCTTTGATCTGCTTCGTGAGATTTACCAGATCCCGCCCAAACAGTACCGGGAATCACTGGAACGACTCACCACCATGCTCGGCATCCAGGATGAACTGAACATCCAGATTCGACGCCTATCTCTTGGCGAGCGCATGAAGATGGAACTGGTTGCTGCCTTGTTGCACTCTCCCAGGGTCGTGTACCTCGACGAGCCGACGATAGGGCTCGACCTCACAGCTCAGCGAGCCGTTCGCGATTTCCTGCTCGAATATCGTCGCGAAACTGCACCCGCAATGCTGCTCACCAGCCACTACATGGAGGACATCGAGCGTCTGTGCAAACGGATCATCATCATCCGCGAGGGAGAAATCGTCTATGACGGAAGTCTCAAGCGTGTCATGCAGGAGTACGCTCCATACAAGAATCTGCAGGTTCACCTGCGCCGTGGCAGTGATCCCGATAGGCAGGTGCTCGAGAAGATGGGGAAGATATCACGTTGTGATCCTGGCAACATCTGCCTGCAGGTCAGTCGAGAAAAAGTGCCCGAAGTTGCGGCCGAGATATTGCGGCTATTTCCCGTGATAGACCTCTCCATCGGTGATCCAGAGATCAGCGACACCATCGAACGCATCATGGCAGGCCGCAGCGGAGATTCTGAATGAGAAGCGGGTCCTTCTTCCTGCACATGATCAGCCTCGAAACACGAAAGTTGATGATCTATCGGGTCGATTTCTGGATCACGATGCTGGTCAACATGGTCGCTCACCTCGTCGTGCTCTGGGCCATCTGGAATGCGCTCTTCGCAGAGTCGAATCAGCAGTTCATTGGCGGTTGGGATCTGCAAGGAATACTCGCATACGGTGTCATGGTATTCCTGACAGGACGCATCGTCCGAGGTGGTGATCTGCAGATGATCATCGCCACAGAGATCTACGATGGATCATTGAGTCGATTCCTGGTCTATCCTCGCAACTACGTCTTCACCAAGTACGCCCAGCAACTGGGAAATGTCGCCCCGGACCTGGTTCAATCACTATTGATGGCGATGGTGGCCATCCCGGCACTGGGTTTATCTACTACTGCGATCATCTCTCCGGCATCGCTGGCGATGGCAGTGCCTTCGATCATGGTCGCTCACCTGCTCTTCTTCCTGATGAGCCTTCCTCCGCAATTCGTCGCCTTCTGGGCTGACAATGTCTGGAGTCTTTCGGTGCTGCTTCGCTTTGTCAGCATGCTGCTGGGCGGGGCATTGCTGCCACTGTCACTGTTTCCCGAATCGATGCAGCAGGTTCTATCGTGGCTCCCGTTTGTTTACCTGTACCAGTTCCCGACGCTGGTACTACTCGGGAAGGTGGGAGTGACCGAATGGGCAACGGGCATCGGTAGTTGCCTCCTCTGGTGCATCGTCATGGGATGGCTGGCAGTTCCCTTCTGGAAGCGTGGTAGCCTGCGGTACACCGGGGTAGGCATCTGATGGCCCGATACCTGAAGCTTTATCTCCAGTTCCTGAAGTTCTCCTTCAGCAGATCTCTGGAGTACAGGATGGACTTCTGGTTCCGAATCGTCATGGACTGTGTCTTCTATGCCGTCGAACTTGCCTTCTTCACCATCCTCTACCAGCACACGGATCTGCTGGGGGGCTGGAACTATGACCAGATCCTGATCTTTGTCTCCGGGTATCTGGTGATCGATGCCATCCACATGACCGTCTTCAGTAACAACATGTGGTGGATGCCGATCTATGTGAACAAGGGCGATCTCGATTACTACATCGTTCGTCCGGTCTCATCTTTGTTTTTCCTGAGCCTGAGAGATTTCGCTGCAAATTCATTTCTGAACCTGATCATAGCAGGTGGCATCCTTACATGGTCGTTGATGAGGTATCCCGGTGAACTGGGACTCGACAACCTGATATGGTTCCTGTTCCTGCTCCTCAACGGCAGTCTTCTTCACTACATCATGCAGATGTATTTCCAGATCCCGGTGTTCTGGATCCACACCAACCGTGGCCTGGTGAACGCTTTCTTTTCGACCACGAAATTGATGGAGCGACCAGATAGGATCTATTCTGACTGGACAAGACGATTCCTCATGACGATCTTTCCAACCTTGCTGGTAATCGCACTTCCCGCTCATGTCCTGTTCGATGGGCCCGACCCGCTCGTCATCAGCCTGATTCTGGGTGTCACTGCCGTCGCATTCCTGGGCATGCGCTCCTTCTGGAATCTTGCTCTTCGGCACTACTCCAGCGCCTCATCCTAGTGGTCGTCGCTCTGCTCTGAACCGTTCAAGGCTTCGACTATCCGGACAGTGACGAGTGAGGCCAGTTTTTTCCGACCTTCCGGTTTGAAGTGGACATCTCCAGCAGCCCTGAACAACTCCCCGGGAAAACCTGCAGAGGCAGCATGGAGATCGTTGATGGGGATGCGGTGTTTCTTCATCAACTTCCTGGCGACCTCGTTGTAGCGGAGATCATCACCCATCTTTCGACCCGTTTCTCCTTGGGGGACAAAGGTGGTGCTGGCCCAGATCAGTTTTGCACCGGTCTTCTTGAGCCGGATGATCAACTTTTCCAGATTCTTCTGGTACTGATCGATCTCGATGGAGATTCGACCATTCTCTTTCCCGCGCTTGAGTGATCCTGGGGGGTCGCGGTAGCACAGATCCCACAGTCCCCAGTTGAAGTGGATCACATCCCAACTCTCATTCCCGAGCCACTGGTCAATCTTTTTCAACCCGGTGCCGGTGTGCTGGGCATTTCCAGGATTGTGACTCACCTTCGCGCGGCCCTTCAGAGCCTCCTTCACGAACGGCGTGTAGCCGATGGAGATGGAATCGCCGATGATCAACACCCTTGGCAGGCCTGTCTTTTCATCCTGATTCCCCGGAGGCTGCTGGCATATCGCCGCCGCCATCGTGGTTCCGACCAGTATCAGAATTGAGCAGAGCATCGCTCGCATCGAAAATCTCCTTTTGGGATGAGCCATGTCATCAGGATAACGGATGATGGATCGATAAAAGAAGGCCCTCGTAACAGATGTCACAAGGGCCTCGCGGGTCGCCGGTACCCCAAAGCAGGGGCACCGCCTGATGCCTGAAGATTCGCTAGCTGAATTTGGTGGTGCCCGGACGAGCGATTTCCACCACCGGTGCCGGCCCGAACTCGTATGCGGGCGGACTCAGGTCCAGCTCGCTCTTGACCATCTCATCCCAGGTGATGGTTTTTCCTGTGTACGCCGCGGTGCGGCCCAGAATCGCCGCAAGCGTGCTGTTACACATGTACTCGCCGTTATTGATCCGATCCCGTTCACCCTTGACCGAACGAAACAGTTCGATCCATTCGGCATCGTACATATCGTTGGGAGATCCGTCAAATCGCCAGTTGACCTCACCGTCGACTCTGTGGCGCTGTATCGCGGCTGTCCCCCTGGTCCCGAATACATAGTCACTGACATCGCCATCAGCACCACTCCATTGACGGCAGGAGTGGAACAACTTCGTGCCGTTATCCCACTCGAACACACAATTGAAGTGGTCGTAGATGTCACCCCACTTCTCATCTGTTCGGCAAGCCCTACCACCACTGGCCGTACACTTGGCGGGGGGAGTATCCTTCATCACCCACATCATCTTGTCGATGCTGTGAATACTTTGTTCTGTGATGTGATCGCCGCTGAGCCAGTTGAAGTAGTACCAGTTTCTGATCTGGTACTCCATCTCACTCCACTCATCCTTGCGGCCACGATGCCACAGGCCACCAGTGTTGTAAGTGCACTGAAGCGTGACGATGTCACCGATGGATCCATCGTGAACACGATCAATCGTCTGCTGCTTTGAATCCTGGTAGCGATAGCAAAGCCCGCTGACGAGGGTGAGCCCTTTCTGGTCGGCAATCCGGGCAGCCTGACGAACCCTGGCCACTCCTGGTGCATCGGTTGCGATCGGCTTCTCGGCGAATATGTGCTTCCCCGCAGCGACTGCCTTCTCGATCTGCTCGGGGCGGAAGTGCGGCGTGGTCGCCAGGATCACGACATCACAATTGTCGATCACCTTCTCGAAATTGTCCCAGCCAGAGAAACGCATCTCCTCGGGGACATCGACACGGTCAGCGTGATCGCCCTCGAGAAGATCCTTGTGAGAACTCTCGAGCCGATCGGCAAAGAGGTCTCCCAGCGCAACAATCTTCACCCTCGGTTCCACATTCAGGGCATTGGTGGCAGCACCCGTTCCTCGGCCCCCGCATCCGACCAGACCGACACGAATCGTCTCATCGGACGAGTTGTGTACCAGCGAGGGGAGCGCATCGAGTGCGGTAGTTCCGATCGCAGCCGCAGCCAGCGCACCCCCTGAAGCACTGAGGAATGTCCTCCGGTCAATACCCGATGGTGGATGAGTCGATGAATCCTGTGATCCTGGGTCCACGTAAACCCCTTTTCATTGCTGGATCTCCTGAGCCTCGGAGACTGCTCTCATGGTACTGACCAGAAGGTCGCTTCTCCAGAGTTGGTTCTGCTGGGAATGAAGGTCGCGGGGATCTCTCCCAGTACCTGAACAGTTCCATCCAGGGGATTCACCAGCAGTGCCGAAGATCCGGGAAATTTACTGATCAGTTGTTCTGCGGCAGCGGGCTCGAGTACGCAGATCGCAGTGGCGAGAGCATCTGCGGTGGCACCATCGGCGGCAAATACCGTGGCAGCGTGGGGCCCTTCGATTCCGACTCCGGTGACCGGATCGAGGATATGGCTGTATCGCCGATCTCCGACATGAATGAATCGACTCGCATCTCCACTTGTGGCGATGGCGCCACGACCGGGGACCAGCAGTCGAAGTGGTCGATCGATTTCGGATTCCTGAAACGCTGACGCTGCGATCTCGATCCGCCAACCGTCACGCCCCGGCGGAGGATCTCCGAGCATCAGGTCTCCACCACCATCGACAATCAGATGGCGAATCCCCGCCATCTCCATCTCCTTGAACGCCTCAGCCACCGCGAATCCCTTGGCAATGCCACCGAGATCGACGGCGATTCCCTTGCGCAACAATTGAACGGTTCCGCCAGCCACATCGATCACCATGCCATCGATACCCATCCCCTGCCGTGCTCGATCCAGTTCATGTTGGCGTGGCAGCCGCCCCGCCTTGTGACACCTGCGCCATAACCTGACGAGGGAGCCTACCGTCGGATCAAATGCGCCGTTGCTCGCCTTCGAGATCGCCACCGACAGCGCAAGAACCGCAATCAGGTCATCACTGACAGCGACCGGCTCAGGGTGAGGGGCGGATCTACACAGATTTCTCAATTCGCTGCTGGAATCCCAGTCGGAGCAGGCCTTTTCGATCTGGTCGATCCTGACCAGCGCCCTTCGGGCCGCCTCTTCGACCGAGTCTCGATCTCGATGAAAAACCGTGAGCCTGAAGCGGGTGCCCATCGCGCCGTGATCGATCTGCACCCTGTGCAAGGGAGCCTGACAGCCGCAGCAGAGGATCAGGAGCCAGAGCAGCAGTGGAAATCGATTCCACCTGAGCGGTGAAAAGAAGGCCGCTTCGCCAGATCGTGGCATCTGGACGGGAGCGAGGTAGTGAGACATCATGCCTGCCTTGTACCCGCCCGCGGAGTCCGTGGGCACCTACCAACTGGCAACTGCCTGGCAGGTAGAGCAATGGATTCGCCGGAAGGACACCCTTGAATCTGCTGATCTCGACCTTGTTATCCACTGCACTCCAGACACTGCCTTCGTCTGCTGCCGAAGCCCTTCCTGTTGTGGAAGTCGACGGCCAGACGGTCGAGAAGACCCAGTCGCAGCAGATTCCTGGGTCGAAGGTCGAGATCACCTGGGTCTCGATTCCGGTCGGCAAGGAAGGCTATCCCACCTCGATCCAGATCGGCTCCCCGGCGAGTGAGAAGGGGCGCAATGAAGATGAAGGTCCGACCTGGACCGTCACGGTAGAACCCTTCTCGATCATGAAGTTCGAGGTGACCTGGGATGCATTCGACCTGTTCCGGCAGGAGTACGGCATTCTTCAGGATGGTCGAATCTCTGGTGATCGGTCCAGTGAACAGGTGTGGGCCGATGCGGTCAGCATCCCGACCCCCCTCTGGGAACAGGACTCGCGGCCCATCCTCGACGGTCTGGGGACCTCGGGCGGTTACCCGGTCGCAGATGTAACTCAGTTCGCTGCCATGCAATTTTCCAAGTGGCTGTCGAAGAAGACGGGGCAGTTCCTTCGGCTGCCGACCGAAGCAGAGTGGGAATATGCGGCTCGCTGCGGTCAGCAGAGCGCCTTTTCCTTCGGAGACGATGCCAGTCAACTGGACCGATACGGCTGGTACTTCGATAACAGTGAGTACGAGGATCCCGATGCGGGATACCCGGGGTTGGGAGCTGGATACCGAAAGGTCGGCACCCTTGCTCCGAATCGATGGGGTGTCCACGATCTCTATGGCAACGTGTCCGAATGGACCCTCGATGCCTACTCGGCAGAAGGCTACAGCGAACAGGGCGGTAAGAAGTTGCTCTTCTCGGCGGCGGTGAACTGGCCCACAAAAATCTGGCCAGCCGTGGTCAGGGGAGGCTCCTGGCAAGACGACCCCCAACGATGTCGTTCAGCGTCCAGAGCAGCGTCGACTCGAAAGTGGCAGAAGCGAGATCCTCAGATCCCGAAGAGTCTCTGGTGGTGTACCGATGCGTTCCATGTCGGCTTTCGCCTCGTTCGACCGGAAAAAACACCGGTTGCCTCGGAGCAAGCTCGCTGGTGGGACCCCAGGATCGATTCGATTCAGCGTCATTTGAAGGAGGGATACAAGGAACTCAGAACCCCCATCAAGAAACTGGAGCCCGACCAGGATGAATAGGTCAGCGCTGGCACTGTTTCTGCTGATACCACTGTTGTGTTGCAGCATCGAAGCTCAGGACGCGAAATGGAAACGCACCGATTCGGATGATCCTTATCTGCACAGGATCCATCTTCGTGACGCCACAGGACTGACCATCGATCCTCTGGATGCCGATGCTTCCTCGCCGGATCTCGCCAGAAGTTGCGCCCCCTGTCACGATGTCGAGGCCGCATCTGGAGGGCTACATGGCAAGCAGGGCCCCGACGGCAGACCTGGAGAACCCTGGTTCCTCGTCGACCCCCGCAGCGCCACCAGACTCCCCGTCCATCACCGCTCCTGGCCAGGACATCAGCATCCTGATTCTCTCGAAATGGACGCCACCAGCTGGAGCCGCAGCTTCGGACGCCACGACCCAGCGCTCGGCTCCGCTTCTGATTGCCTCGTTTGCCATCTCGCAGAGGGCTACAGTTTCTCGAAGCGTATCGAAAAGATCGATGCCGGTGATGTGACTCTCGCACCCTTTTACGCCGCCGGGATTCTTGATCCTGCCGGGAATTACGATCCACGAAAGTTCGATTCAAACGGTCAGGTCGAATGGCAACTACTCTCCGATGCAGGAAATGAAGCCTGTTTTCGGTGCCATACCGTCAGGGACCTCGACAGCGACGGCGGTCGAGGCTGGCTCCACGAGCAGGACGTACACCTCACTGCAGGTCTCACCTGCGTCGACTGCCATCGGTCTGGTATCGATCACAACATGGTGCGAGGCTACGAGGACGAGGTGCATCCATCCGGACGGGATGTATCTGCTCTCAGTTGTCGCGGCTGCCATCTCGATCCGGACGGTGGCGGCATGGGGGCTCCGATCCCGCAGCACCGCGGCTTGCCACCGTTCCATCTCGATGAAATTCACTGCACAACTTGTCATTCGGGTCCATCACCGACCGAGACCCCCATCCAACAGTGGACATCCAGAGCGCATCGCCTCGGTGAACCGAGCCAGCTACGACTCCCCGACACGCCTCCACGGATCATCGCAACCGCACTGCTCAGAGATGCGGCGGGCGTCATCGGTCCCGTTCGAACCAGTTGGCCCGACGGCTGGGGCATCCTCGATGCAGCGGGGGAGATCGCATTTCTATCCCCAGCAGAATTGCGCAGACCGCTTCGCAGGGCCCTGCGTGTGCGCGCAGATCTGGTCGCTGAGGTCTCGGAAGAACTGTCCGGCGAAAGCGCCTCGGGCCTCCTCAACAGGGCCCTGCAGCAACTTCAGTCTGCTCTTGCTGACGGGCAAATCGCTGTCCTCATCAGCGGAGGTCTGGCGCATCGATCGAGCGGCGATGGGAAGCTGGAGTCTTTCTCAGCGACCGCTGCAAATCCGGTGCACTGGGCCATCTCTCATCCGGTCCGCACTGCCCGGACTGCCGTGGGCGCGCAGGGGTGTACCGATTGTCATTCGGAGGCGAGTCGTTGGATCGACAGCACCATCGGCCCCACGACACTGCTGCCCATCGACTCCGCTGTGGTCTCCCGCTCACCACTCGACCCGGGAATCGTGGATCGAAATTTATGGCAGCGATGGACGCTGTTGTTCACGGGTAGAGACCTGGGCAAGATCTACTTCACCATCTGCTCATCACTCGCCATCTTCGGTGGCCTCCTGTCACTGTGGAAATCCATCGACAGGGAATCGTCATGAGATTACAGGTCTCCAGACTCTCCCTGGTGCTGGTCGTGGTGGCAGCTATCACTGCCATCCCGGGCCTTCCGCTTGATGTAGATCTTCGAGGCAACTGGCTGCTGCTTCATCTACTCATCGTCTCCCCGCTCGCTGCATTGCTTGTCGTCATGAGTTGGTTCGTGAGGGGCCGTGGGGAAGTCCTCTCGACACTCGCATGGCTGTGCCTATCGATCGCCATGGGGGTCATCTTGGTCCCCATGCTGGGACTCACAGCAGCCGAGTCATCTCACAACTGGATCAATGGGCACGGCTGGCTGTCGTTTCTTGGTTTCGTGCTACTCGGATGGTCTGCAGCACGAAGGAGAAATGCCGGCTGATCGGAATCTTTCTGGTTCACATATTTCTTCTGTAACGCCCACCGACATCGTAGAGCGCACGTGTGATCTGACCGAGGCTTGCCACGCGAACCGTATCGATGAGTTCTCGGAAGATGTTGCCATCGGTCAGGGCCACCTGCTGTAATCTTTCCAGTGCTGGATTCACGGCATCGGCATGCGTCTCATGGAATTGCTTCAGATCGACCAGACGCTGCTGCTTCTGCTCGGGAGTCGCACGGCGCAATTCGAGTTTGCGTGGCTGCTGCGGCTCCTGCTCGGGCCTGAGAAATGTATTGATCCCGACGATCGGCAGGTCTCCGGATTGTTTTCGGTGCTCGTACAGGAGCGACTCCTCCTGGATCCTCGATCGCTGGTACTGCCGCTCCATCGCACCCAGCACCCCACCTCGCTCATGCAACCTACGGAACTCCTCGAGTACGGCTTCTTCGACAAGTTCAGTCAGTTCATCCGTGATGAAGGCGCCCTGAATCGGGTTGTCATTCTGAGCGAGACCAAGTTCCTTGGCCACGATGAGTTGGATCGCCATCGCCCTTCTGACTGAATCCTGAGTAGGGGTCGTGATCGCTTCATCAAATGCGTTCGTGTGTAGCGAATTACACTGATCATAGTAGGCCATCAATGCCTGTAACGTCGTTCGTATATCGTTGAAGTCGATCTCCATGGCGTGAAGCGAGCGGCCCGATGTCTGAATGTGATACTTCAACTTCTGGCTACGTTTATTGGCACCATAAACATCTCGCATCGCGATGGCCCAGATTCTGCGTGCCACCCTCCCGAGGACTACGTATTCCACATCGAGCCCGTTGGAGAAGAAAAAGGACAGGTTCCTGGCGAAGTCATCGATTTCCATGCCGCGGGACAGATAGTACTCGACATAGGTAAAACCATTGGCGAGCGTGAACGCGAGTTGTGAGATGGGATTCGCCCCGGCCTCTGCAATATGATAGCCACTGATGGATACGGAATAGTAATTCCTGACCTGTTCCTCGATGAAGAACTGCTGGATGTCCCCCATCATTCGAAGTGCAAAATCGGTGCTGAAGATGCACGTGTTCTGCGCCTGATCCTCCTTGAGGATATCTGCCTGCACCGTCCCCCTGACGCTGCGAAGCACATGGCGCTGGATCTCTCCCACCTGCTCATGGGTTGGCTCCGAGCCATTTTGTTGGCAAAAGAGCTCGATTTGCTGGTCGAAGGCGGCATTGAAATACATCGCCAGGATCATCGGAGCTGGCCCATTGATCGTCATCGAAACGGAAGTACTGGGGGAGCAGAGGTCAAACCCATCGTAGAGTTTCTTCATGTCATCCAGATTGCAGATGCTGACGCCACTTTCACCAACCTTGCCGTAGATGTCGGGGCGAAGATCGGGATCCTCTCCGTACAGAGTGACCGAATCGAAAGCGGTGGAGAGTCGGTGCACATCTTCACCATCACACAGGTAGTGGAATCTCTCGTTTGTCTTCTCTGGAGGTCCTTCACCCGCAAACATCCGCTTCGGATGTTCATCTCGTCTACGGAATGGAAACACTCCCGCCGTGAAGGGGAAATGGCCTGGCAGGTTTTCCTTCATCAGCCAGCGAGTGAGGTCCCCCTGGCCCTGAAAACCAGGAAGTGCGACCCTGGAGATCTTGTTTCCCGACAGCGTTTCGAAGCGTAGAGGCTCTCGAATCTCTCTGTCTCTTACACCGAAAACCAGTTCCTCTTCACGATAAGCAGCAGCGACTTCTGGCCAGGCCTCCAGGATTCTCATGACTCTTGGATCGATGGAACCCTTGATCGTGAACGCCATCTCCCTGAGCCGTTCACCCGCCTCCGGATTTTCAGCTTCGAGCAACTCCGCGCTGCGCAGGAGCGCCTGGGCATCGGAGGCTATCCGGGCAGAGTCCTCGACACATCGGTGGTACTCAGTGATTCCGTTGACGATCTCGAGCAAGTATCCCGCCCGCTCGGAAGGAATCGGGGCGGGCCGATCTGCGCTATCGACGGAAACTCTATCGTGCTGTATCAGCCAGTTTTCGCCCTCTGCTTCACTCAATGTGGCGAGCAGGTGGCCGTAAAATTTCTCGACACCCGCATCATTGAAGTGGCTTGCAGTGGTCCCGAATACTGCCAGATCTTCATCCTTTATCTCAGGATCAAAGATCCCACGGCTCCTGCGAAATTGCTTTCGTACATCCCTGATCGCATCCCTGGCTCCAGGTCGATCGAACTTGTTGAGGATGACGATGTCGGCAAAATCTATCATGTCGATCTTCTCGAGCTGAGACGCTGCTCCGTACTCGGGAGTCATGACATAGACGCAGAGATCCGCCAGGTCTGTGATGCGGCTATCTCCCTGGCCGATACCCGATGTCTCCAGCAGCACCAGATCAAATCCTTCAGAGAAAACCTGCTCCACGGCGCCACTGATCGTCTCTGGAACTTCTACTCCGCTAGAACGAGTCGCCAGAGATCTCACATATGCGCGTGGATTGTCAGCACTGTTGATGCGGATCCGGTCCCCCAGGAGTGCACCTCCTGTACGTCGCTTGGTTGGATCAACCGTGATCACGGCGAATCTTCGTTCAGGAAAATCCTGCAACAACCTCCTGAGGATTTCATCGGTGAGCGAGGACTTCCCTGCGCCTCCAGTTCCCGTCAGTCCAACAACGGGCACCTTGTTTTGATTCGACTCGACGGCTTCTCCCAACTCAACGAGCGTGATCCGCTGCGGTAGGGCATTTCCACGCTCAGCCATCCCGTTGACCGATCCGACTCTCTTGAGCATGTCTCGAATCATTCCTTCGAGTCCCAGTTCACGGCCATCTTCGGGGGAGTAGATGCGATCAATCCCGTATTCGTGGAGTGCGGCGATCTCTTCCGCGATGATCACCCCGCCACCACCTCCAAAGATGCGAATCCACGGCGAACCTTTTTCGATCAGCAGATCCCGCATGTAGCGGAAAAACTCGTTATGGCCTCCCTGGTAGGAAGAGACGGCGATGGCATCGGCGTCCTCCTGGATTGCCGTGTCGACAATTTCCTCCGCGCTTCGGTTGTGGCCCAGATGGATGACCTCTGCTCCCTGGTCCTGGAGAACCCTGCGCATGATGTTGATGGACGCATCGTGGCCGTCGAAAAGACTTGCTGCGGTGACGAACCGTGCCGGACGCATCGGAACTCCTGGCCAGGGGATCAATGACGCAGGAAGGAGGCGATCCCCGCTGGCAGCCTCCTACCCATTGCATCATCGAAGAGATGGCTTCGAGATTCAAGTCGAGGCGCACAGAAGCGCGAGATATTGAGGTGGATTATCGTCGCTCAGGCGCCTCTGAAGGCTCCCAGGGGCCATTATGCGTTGGTTCGCTCATCGTGCCGAGAACCATTGTATCCGAGAATTTTGGTCTTTCCGTCGATCTGGGTCTCGATGTGAACCGGCCGCCCCCAGACCCGATACAAGTTCTCGAGGGTTCTGCGCGCATAGTCGAGCTTCAGCGGGGTTCCCGACCAGACATGCTGAAGCAGCAGTTCACCTCTGTTGCAGTAATTTCCATCCTCGACATGTATCCGGGGCCTACCGCAATTGGAGAGTTGATCGAGGAACGTGCGCTTGATGGTTGCGAAGTCCCTGCCGTCGAGAACATATTGTCCCATCTGACGATCATATCTGTAGTTGAACAGTTTGTGCTGATCGCAGAAATCCTCGGTAAGAAACTCATCGATGAACGTGATGTCATTATGACTCTTACGCACTTCGAATATCTTTTCCATTCCACGGCGCTTGCCATCGTCCCACTCGGTCTTGCCATGCAAATCCTCGCATGATTCCCATGCCTTGCCATGACGACCGGAATCCCAGCGCTGTTCGATATCACGGAACAACTCGATCCCCACCTTGTAAGGATTTACTGACCCTGGGCTACAGCACAGAGTACCTGAATGATGATCCGCGTAATCAACCACTTCCGATGAATCCAGGATCTTTCTCGTCATCATCCTGGAGTGCCAGAATGAGGCCCATCCCTCATTCATGATCTTTGTCATCCCCTGAGGTATGAAGTAATAGGCCTCTTCCCTGATAATCGAGAGCACATCACGCTGCCATCTTCTCAGCTGCCCGTGATGCAACAAGAAGCGAAGTACATCTCGTTCCTCATGTTCTGGAAACTTCTGGGTGTCTTCGGCCCGATTGAGGATCTCCTCTTTTTCCCGTGCAAGGACTTCGGGCGGATTGACGAATACTTCCATGTAGGGCCTCGCCGGGATGCGCGTTGCTGGTTTTCCACTGCTCGTGTCCTCTTGATCCACTTCGGGACTGGCTGCTCGGGCGGAGAAGTATGGCAGGTGTGGATCTATCAGGTTTTCCAGAGACAGACAGACATCGATGAACTCCTCGACGGCATCCTGACCGTGTTCGTCGATGTGCCTGCGGATTCTGACCGCGTGGTTGGAGATCGTGTCTACCATCTTGCGGTTAGTGTGCGAGAACCAGCTATTGTTCTTGAAGAAGTCGCTGTGCCCGTAGACATGGGACATCACCAGCTTCTGGTCTACCAGCGGGTTGCAGCGCATCAGATACGCATAGCAGGGATCGTTGTTGATCACCAGTTCGTAGATCTTCGCCAGACCATACGAGTACTGTTTCTGCAACGCCTCGAACTGCATCCCCCAGCGCCAGTGCGGGTAACGCACCGGGAACCCACCGTAGGCTGCAATCATGTTCATCTCGTCGTAATCGACCAGTTCATAGATAACTTCAAAAAAGTCGAGACCACAGTCGAGAGCATGCTGACGTATGGTGCCGCGCCATTCCTCGATCTCAGGTGTGAGAGCACTATTCTGCAGCATCTCAACATCCCTTTCTGAGAAACGTCTTTATCGAGGGTAAGATTTCCTCGCGAGAGTTGATCTCGGACAGCAACATCTTGTCGTTTTGCCCTACTCCCTCTCTCAGGTCCTTGATGAACTGGCCGCTTCCATAAGCACTCTTGACCTGGCCGTAGCAGAACACATTACTAGCAGGGATCAGATCTTCCTCGAGCAACTTGAGGCACTGAGCAGTGTCATCGCCTCCCCAGTTGTCTCCATCGGAGAAGTGGAACGGGTAAATGTTCCACTCCTGAGGAGAGAACTCCTTCTGGATCAGATCCTTGGCCATGTTGTAAGCACTTGAGATCTTCGTGCCACCGGACTCACGGACATGAAAAAACGTGTGCGAATCGACCAGTTTTGCCTGGGCATCGTGGATGATGTATCTCGTCTCAAGATTTTTGTACTGGCTTCTGAGCCAGGTATCGAGCCAGAATGATTCGATCCTCACGATGTCCTTCTGCTCAGTCCCCATCGATCCAGATACATCCATCATGTAGATGATCACGGCATTTGACTGGGGGACTTTCTTTGTATTCCAGGAGCGGTATCTCCGATCCTCACGAAATGGAATGACCTTTGGGTTCTTCACATCGTAGGAGCCGCTGGCAATCTGACGCCTCAATGCGGCCTTGAATGTGCGACGGAAATGGCGAAGAGACTCGGGGCCCGAGCGGTGAATTCCCGTGTAGCGGTCCTTCTCGACCTCGATCGATTCGGTGCCGCGAGGCTCGATCCGGGGCAGTTCCAGCTCCTCACCGAGAATCTCGGCGAGTTCCTCGAGGGATACGTCGACCTCCAGGATGTGTTCTCCAGGCTGGTCTCCCGCCTCTGGTCCCGGGAGTGCTTGCTCACCACCGATGGGCTGCCCCTCCTCGCCTTCTCCCAGTCCGACTCCATCCTGATCGGTGGAACCAAATCTGAAGTTGGGGATGTCGATCTGCGGCAAGGGGACGCTCACAACGTTCTTTCCCTGGCGAGCGAGCATCTCTCCCTGAGAGATGTACTGCTTCAGATTTTCCCTGATCTTGCCGCGAACGATGTTCCGAAACCGATTGGTATCTGGATCTATCTTTCGCACGATGGATCCCCCCAGCCTATTCGATACCCTTGGTGTCGCCGCGGGCAAAGATGCTGGCCACATAGTTCAGGACATCCGTGGAACTGTCTTCGTTGTATCCGAATTGCTCTATCAAGCGTGTCTTCACCACATCTATCTTTGCCTGAGAGTCCTTATCCACTACATCAGAGATGACCGAGGTCAGCTTGATGGTGTCTTTCTTGTCCTCGAATAGCTTCATCTCGAGGGCTTTTTGCAATCTTGCGTTTGTTGAGTAGTCAAACTGTTTCTGATCGACTGCCAGGGCACCGATGTAATTCATGATCTCTCTGCGAAAGTCATCTTTGCGGCTCTCCGGGATCTCAATCTTCTCCTCGATCGATCGCAACAAACGCTCGTCAGGATCTTCCGATTGACCGGTGTAGGGATTGCGCACCTTTTCGCGCTGTGTGTACGCCTTGACATTATCGATGTAGTTGGAGCAGAGCTTCTGGATCGCTTCTTCGTCGGCACTGATGGCCCGCTGAACCTCGTTCTTCACGATGTCTTCGTACTCTGATTTCACCACCGAAAGAATCTCTCTGTAACGAGATCTGGTCTCTTCACTCGATATCAGACTGTGGTGCTTCAGGCCCTCGTCGATCTCATTGAGGACCATGAATGGGTTCACATAGTTATAATCCGAAACCAGCGCATTGGAGATCTTGTCCTGGATGTAACGAGGGGAGATCCCTTCGAGACCTTCACGCACTGCTTCGTCGCGCAGTTCCTTGACGTTTTCCTCGGTGAACCCTGACACATTCTTGCCATCGTAGAGCCCCATCTTCTGCGCCAGCGTGATCTGAGCGTTCTTCGGCTCCTCCAGGCGTGTCAGGACAGCCCACATCGCGCACACCTCAAGGGTATGAGGAGCGATATGCTTGGTCATCTTCTCGCGCGAGTAATCCTTGCGGTAGATGCGCACTTCGTCCTTAAGCGTCGTGTTGTATGGAATGTCGATCTTCACGGTTCGATCTCGGAATGCTTCCATCAGTTCGTTGCTCTGGAGCTTGCGGTACTCGGGCTCATTGGTATGCCCGATGATCACCTCGTCTATCGAAGTCTGCGCGAAGCGCTTCGGCTTGATGCTCTGCTCCTGACTGGCTCCGAGCAGGTCGTACAGGAAGGCAACATCCAGTTTCAGGACCTCGATGAACTCGATGATGCCACGATTGGCGACATTGAACTCTCCGTCGAAGTTGAATGCACGAGGATCTGATTCCGAGCCATATTCGGCGATTTTACGGTAGTTGATATCACCGGTGAGTTCGGTCGAATCCTGATTCTTCTCATCTTTGGGCTGGAATGTTCCAATTCCAACTCGATCTTCCTCGCTCATGACTACACGACGAATCCGCACATGGTTGATCACCTTGTGCCAATCTCCATCGTACTTCTGCATGTAATGATTGTAGTACCAGCGGCTGAATGGGCACAGGCTGCCATGCAACTGGATGTCGTACTTGCCTTTTCCGGTAGCCTGGATGTTCTCAATCAATTCGGTTCGAGCTTCTTCAGGAACCAGGTAAATTGGATCCTCGTTCATCGGAGAATCGACCCAATCACCCTTTTCATCTTGCCACTGGAATGAGTACAGGATTCCTTCAGGTGTACGCGAGTACCTCTCGAGTCCACGCTTCAACAGGTGAACGATGGTGCTCTTCGCAGAGCCGACCGGACCATGGAGCAATAGCACTCGTTTCTCGGTGCCGTAGCCCTGGGCTGCTGACTTGAAGAAACTGACGAGCTGGTGAAGTGGAAGATCGAGTCCGAAGACTGCGTTCTTACCCTCACAAACTGGATCGTCAAAGAACTTCCAGTGAACGGTGTCTCTGCCAGCGAGTTGAGACGAAGCTTCACTACCCGCCTGGTCGATCATGTCGAAGACGCGCTGGAAGGAAGTCCGGAGAACACCCGGGTTCTCATAGGCAATCTGGAGATAGTCATGAAAACTACCGGTCCAGTTGAGTTCCCTGTAACGATCGGTTTCGAGATTCTTCGAGATCAACTCGAACAAATTGATGTGTTGGTTCATCTGGTCCTCCACCTCTGTTCTTCGGCTTCCTGGACCCGGTTCTTTAGGAAAGAAGTTCTGGCCGGTAATCTGGCCTTGAGCCTATCGATACGGCCTGCTGGTGGCTTCTTCTGAACTACTGGCGGGTCCCCGGGAGGTCACGAAGGGGCGCCGGGACGGGTCACTCTCTGTAGAATCGACGATTCCTGCCCCACTTCGGTTCCTCGAAGACAAAAACGGCGCAGGCTCTCGAAGAGCCTGCGCCGATTGGCGTCGATCTGTCGTCATCGTGGAAGAACTAGTCGTCCTTGACCGTGAAGTTGGCGTCCACGACCGGCTCATCACCTTCTGCAGCAGACACCGGGTCCGCCTCGGTGGCTGCTCCAGCCTGCTGGCCGCTGGCAGCGTCTCCCCCCCCTGCCGAGGCCTGCTCGTAGATGCGGCGAGCCAGATCATGAGATGCCTCGTTGAGGGCGTCGAGAGCGGTCCGGATCGACTGTTGCGTGGCATCGGGAGCGCCCTTGGCGTCCTTCAGATCAGCAAGTGCCTTTTCGATCTTCTCGACCTCACCCTTCTCCATCTTGTCCGAATGGTCCTTGAGGCTCGATTCCGTGGCGTAACAGGCCTGATCCGCCTCGTTCCGGATCTCGACCAGTGCTCTGGTCGCTTTATCCTCGTCGGCGAAGCGCTCCGCATCCTGCCTCATCGACTCGACCTCTTCCTCGCTGAGACCCGATGAGGACTGGATCTTGATGCTGTGTTCCTTACCGGTACCCAGATCCCTGGCAGAAACCTCCAGGATCCCATTGGCATCGATATCGAAAGAAACCTCGATCTGCGGAACACCTCTAGCTGCCGCAGGAATACCATCGAGTTGAAACTTCCCGAGGGTTCGATTGTCGGTCGCTAGTTCTCTCTCTCCCTGAAGAACATGGATGTCGACCGCCGGCTGATTGTCCGCTGCCGTCGAGAAAACCTGCTTCTTCTGGTGAGGGATCGTGGTGTTTCGGTCGATCAGTTTCGTCGTCACTCCTCCGAGGGTTTCGATTCCCAGTGAGAGCGGAGACACATCGAGCAACAACACGTCGCTCAACTTCTCGTCTCCAGCGAGAATGCCACCCTGGATCGCAGCGCCCATGGCAACGACCTCGTCGGGATTCACGGAGCGGTTCGGCTCCTTGCCGAAGATGGAGATCACGACCTCCTGGATGGCTGGAATCCGCGTCGATCCACCGACCAGGATCACCGTATCGACCTGGCTTGGATTCAGACCTGCGTCGGAGAGAGCCTGCTCACAGGGGCGCTGTGTCTTTTCGATCAGTTCTCTCGCCTTTTCCTCGAAGGTGGCACGAGTGATCGACATCTGGAGGTGCTTGGGACCGCTGGCATCTGCTGTGATGAAGGGCAGATTCAGTTCAGTTTCGGCGCGGTTGGAAAGTTCGCACTTCGCCTTCTCCGCCGCTTCCTTCAGACGCTGCAAGGCCATCAAGTCCTTGCGAAGGTCGATACCTTGCTGCTTCTGGAACTCATCGGCGATGTAATGGATCAAAACCTCGTCGAAGTCGTCACCACCGAGTTGCGTATCGCCATTGGTGGAGAGGACCTTGAAGATCCCGTCGTCCACTTCGAGGATCGACACATCGAAGGTACCTCCACCCAGATCGTATATCACGATCTTTTCGGAACCCTTCTTCTCGAGACCATAACCCAGCGACGCCGCAGTCGGTTCGTTGATGATGCGTTTCACGTCAAGGCCAGCGATCCGACCCGCATCCTTGGTAGCCTGGCGCTGACTGTCATTGAAGTATGCGGGTACCGTGATGACGGCTTCCGTGACCTCGACACCGAGGTAGTCCTCGGCTGTGCTTTTGAGATCCTGAAGGATCAACGCAGAGAGTTCTGGTGGCGTGTATTCCTTGCCCATCAATTTGACCTTCACAAGGTCATCGGCGCCTCCGGTGAGCTCGTACGGGATCATCATCTCGTTCTTGGCCAGTTCGCCGTGACGGCGGCCCATGAAACGTTTGATGGAGAAAACTGTATTTTCAGGGTTTGTCACCGCCTGGCGCTTGGCGGTCTGCCCCACGAGACGGTCTCCCGACTCGGTGAAGGCCACAACCGATGGCGTCACTCGATTGCCATCGCGGTTCGGGATGACGGTGGGCTCTCCACCCTCCATCACCGACACCACCGAGTTGGTGGTCCCGAGGTCGATTCCGATGATCTTGCTCATTTTTGCTGCTCCCTTCGCAAGCCCGGCCCTGATCTGGACCGAGGAAGCCGGCATGGCTCCACCTGAGAAATCGCAAACCCCGTTCCAATTGTGAGCGACAACCCCCAATATATCGCAATTATGGCAGGAATTGGTGTTTTCACGGGGACCGCGACGACTCGCGCCCGCGAACAATCTGCCAGGATGACACCCCGGATGTGGAAAATCGACAATGACTGCCTATTTGGCAGCCTCTTCCTCGGAGGGGCGGAGCCCGTATTCCTGAATCTTGCGGTAGAGGGTCCGCTCGCCGATCCCCAGTGACTTCGCCGCCTTGCGTCGATTGCCCTGTACGAACTCGAGAGTTGAACAGATCAGATCGCGTTCCATCTCCTGGATGGTGGTCCCCACCGCCACGGCATGAGTGGGCGCATTCGGTTGCCCCGCGTAAATATGCCCCGGCAGATCGACCACCTCGAGCACCGTGCCCTGCGAGGTGACCACCATGTTCTCGATGGCATTCTTCAATTCTCGAACATTGCCTGGCCATCGATATGTCGTCAGCACACGCAGTGCCTCGCGCGAGATCCCCTCGATCGATTTGTCGTGAATGCGGGAATAATCCTCGAGAAAGTGACTGACCAGCAGAGGAATATCCACGGTCCTATCCCTCAGAGGTGGAATCTCGATGGTGACCACGTTGATACGATAGAACAGATCCTCGCGAAACATCTCCTGCTCTATGCGCTCGCGTAAGTTACGATGAGTGGCACAGATCAGTCTCACATCGGTAGACACAGGATCATTGGATCCCATCCGAACCACTTCACCCTCCTCAAGCACTCTGAGAAGTTTGACCTGGACCGAGGCGGGAATATCTCCGACTTCGTCGAGGAACAGGGTGCCCATGTCCGCATGTTCGAATCGCCCTTTTCGAAGCGATGTTGCACCCGTGAAAGCACCGCGTTCGTGGCCAAAGAGCTCGCTCTCCAGTACACCTTCGCCAAGCGCTGCGCAGTTGAGTGGAACGAAGACATTTCCCTTGCGCCGACTATTGGCGTGAATTGCCTTGGCGAACAGTTCCTTGCCTGTACCGCTCTCTCCCAGGATCAGGATCGAGGCGTCGGTCGGCGCAACCTGCTGCATCTTCTGGACGATGGCATGCATGCCGTGACTGGATCCGATGATCCCTTCGAATCCAAACCGATCATCGATCGTTCTTTCCAGTTCATCGGCTCGACGTCGGAGTGCTGCGCCCTCGAGTGCTCGCTCGACCCGGATTCTGAGTCCGGCCAGATCCACCGGCTTGCGCAGATAATCAACTGCTCCCAGTTGCATCGCCTCGACTGCGGTCTCGACCGTGCCATGCCCTGTGACCACCACGACAGCGATGAAGGGATCGATCGATTGCGCCTCGCGTATCAGATCGAGTCCATCGCGATCCCCGAGTACGAGGTCGGTGATCACGATATCCACGGACTCCTTGCGCAGACGGTCCTTCGCCTCTTCAGCACTGGTCGCCACGATGCAGCGATGCCCGACAGAGATGAGCGCCTCTGCCAGTATTTCGGCATGGGCAGACTGATCATCGACAACCAGGATCTTCGCCGGCGTCCCATCTCGAGGGGCTCCCTCGCGCTGCATCGTACGCTCCTTCAACTGGAAGAACCCTGAGTCGGCAGGACCACGGAGAATCGGCTCCCCTGTCCCTCCTCACTCTCGACCAGGATCGTACCCCCATGGAGGCGGATGATCCGCAATGTAGTGGGAAGACCGAGCCCGGTTCCACCCTCGGTAGTTGAAACATAGGGACGAAAGATCCTCGGTATAGCATCCTGAGAGATCCCCACGCCGGTATCGGTCACCTCGATGACGACAGCATCCCCGCCCCGGTAGTTCGATTCGAGCACGCGGATGAACAGCTCTCCACCATCTGGCATCGCCGAACACCCGTTGAGAATCAGGTTCAAGATAGCCTGATGGAGCAAGGCCTCGTCTCCGGCGACCCGAGCAGTCTCCTGCGGCTGAAACAGGATACTGACCCCTTCCAGTTCGATCGCCTCTCGATTTCGTGAAATGACATCTTCGACCAGACGAGAGACTTCCACCGAATCACGCTGCATCTGCTGGGGTCGGGTCAACTGGAGAAATGAGGAGATGATGTGTTCGATCCGCTGGATCTCAGATTTCATCATCTCGAGGCGGCGAAGTGTCCTCTGTTGGCGTGGAGATTCCGCATCTCCCAGTTCCTCGAGGAGTAACTGGGAAGAGATATTCAGGGTCGAGAGTGGATTCTTCACCTCATGGACAAGCATGCCCGCGAGACTGGCGACATCCTGCTCCCAGTTACCTAGTTGGCTGGCATCAAAGGCGGTCACCGCGGTGCGACTACCCTTCTTCTGTATCGTCCTCCGCCCCATCCTCCGGAGGCTCTTCTTCCTCGCCGGGGACGGGTCTAAAGACCTTGTAACGGATGTTGCGAAGGCGGACCGAGTCATCTGGCTTCAAGAGAACTGCGATCCCTCCCGCAGGAAAGTACGGACGCGTGTCATCGTCGAGGCGTTCCAGGCTATCGAGATCAGTCAATCGGATGAGACCTTCCTTGAGTTCGATCCGGATCCGTAACCACTCTTCCTCCTCGGCATCGAAACTGTGAACATCGTAATTCTTGATTCCAGCACCCGGTCGCATTCCCGCAGTGATCCCGAGATTTATCGAGTCCCCGGAAACGAGCTGGATCTCCATCTCGACAGAGTACTCCTCCCAGTTGTCCTCCCCGATCTCCAGTTGAGCCAGTCCAGTGCTGGTGTTGTCGCCGATCGCCTCTCCCCCCTCCGCTGTCCAGACAGTGGCATCTGGATCGGACGTCGAGGCACGAAATGACGACAGATACTGGTCGATGGGGAGGTCGATCCACTCGATCGCAAGTTGCTCCTGCTGCGCTGCTCGAGCGACCTCATACTCTGCGAGGTACTCTGCAATCGTCTCAGCCACCTCGTTGTATTCCGTGGTTCCCTTGTACTCATCGGAGAAGGACTCGAGCAGGCCAATCGCTTCAGCCAGTTCCTCCTGGCGACGATAGGCCCGGGCCCTGCGTGTGATGCGGTCGAAATCGATCTCTGCACGCTGGCGAGTCGCAACCTGCTCCTTGAGATCCTTCCAACCCTGGTGGGCTGCGGTCTTCACATAGATGCCATCCGGATCGAATTCCTCAAGGATCCGTTCTGCTGCCAGTGGATCTCCTTCTGCGATGAGGCTCTCGACCCGGGCGGCGAGGAGGTCGAGACTCTTCTTGCCCTCGTCCTCGCGATACTGCAGTTGCTGATTCAGAAGATTCTTGGCCTTGACCTCGACCTTGGTTCCCTCCGAGGCGTAGATCAGATCCTCGAGGTGGTCGATCCAATCATCGAACCGATCGGGGTCGGTGCGGATCGCCCTGGAGATCCCATCGTATCGGGTCTGGTAGCCGTCCTGACGGATCTTTTCCAGTTCCCTGGCGATCTGCTCGGGTGACTTCTGGGGAGCCACCTCGACCGTCTCCGGTTCGGCGGACGGAGTGCAGCCAGGCAAACCACACAGCACCAGCATCAGGATCGCAGCACGATTCAGCAGATCTGAGCTCATTCTCTACCGCACCCCTTCTTGGATCCGTTTTCCTGTCCGATCTCAGGCTGCTCCACCGACACCCAGGGTCTTCCGGCATTCTGCCAGCAACCTCGATAGAATCTGCTCCTCGGTACCCTCGAGGCGGCACCCTGCAGCTTTTGCGTGGCCTCCACCGTCGAAATGGGCAGCGATGGTATGCACCGAAAACTCGCCTCTCGACCGAAGGGATACTTTATATCTCCCAGCACCCACTTCAACGACGAGGATCACGATCTCGCTGCCTCCGACCTGTCCCAGGGAGTCGACAAAGCCGTCCAGATCCTCCAGATCCACTCCTCGATGACGGCGCATCGGCTCCGACAGCACCGAGAATACGATCTTGTTCCCTTCTCGCGATTCCAGCGCCGCCAGCAGGTCACCGAGCAAGAGCGTTCTTTGCATCGAAAAGGACTGAAAGATTCTTTGAAATATGGGCTCCGGATCGACACCGAGTTCAACCAGCTTGGCAGCGTATCTGTACGCCACAGATCCTGAGTTAGAATATCGAAACCAGCCTGTGTCTGTCGCGATGGCGACAAAGAGCGATTCAGCAGTGGTGGAGAGTAATTCACACTCCAGTGCTTCGATCACCTCGAGAACCAGGTTGCCCGTCGAGGGGGAACCGGGTTCACACCAGATCTCGGAAAAGAAATCCATATCGCCGTCGAGATGATGATCGATACATACCCTGGGAGCATCGCTCAACTCGATGGCACTCTTCATGTGCCCCAGGCGATCTCGGGTCGAGGTATCGACGACGATGATCAGATCTGCTTCCCTCGCCGCATCGAGTTGCTTTGAACTCGGCTCCCCGTCGAGTAGTTCCGCCACCGAATCATGGTCGATGAAACTCAGTTTCGCGGGCACCGGATGAGTCAAGAACGTCCGGGGACGGGCTCCCAGTTGTTGCAGGGTTCTGTGCATCGAGACTGCAGATCCCAGTGCATCCCCATCGGGGTAGATGTGGGTCAGGATCAGCGGCTGCTTCGACTTGCGAAGCGCTGCCAGCAGCCCTGATGGGACCGGGCCTGGCTCCCACAGTTGGATTCCACTCGACATGTGCTCCCTCACTTGCGGTAATTGCGTTTTCGCAATACCATGAAACCTGTGGGTCGCGGGCGCTGCATCCTCATTCCGCTTCCACATCCGTGACACTGTTTTTACATCGACGATGTAGTGGTCACCACCTGAATGGTGAATCGTTCCTGCCCTCCCATCGCAGAGAGGCGTTAAATACGATGCAGATCGGCCGAAAGATCATGAACCTCCGAAAAGATCTGGGCGTTGCCCAGAGTTCCCTCGCCGCCATGACCTCTGTCACCCCGAGCGCTCTGTCCCGAATCGAGGCAGGGATCCATCAGCCCCGTGGCCCCGTCGCTCTGAGGATTGCCAGGGAACTGGGAGTCACCTCGGATTACATCCTCGATGAGGAGGCACCGTATCCTCCACCAAGATCCGTATTGCTCGAAAATTTGCAATCGGATTCCAAACGTGAAACCCGAAGCCGTTCCATCAAGGTGAGCCTGAAGGAAAAACGCATGATCGAAGCGATGCGAAGCCTCGGGGATGAGGAACGAAAACTGCTCGAAGCCACTCTGACGGCCAGTGGGCAGGATCTGAGGCTTGCAATATTTGCACTAGGCCGTGCCGATCTGCTCGATCAGCACGATGCCGATGAGAAGCAACACTTCCAGCACTTGCTCAGCAGTCGTCTGTGAATCGGGCCTGGATTCAGGCCAGGCTCAACATCTGTGCGACCTCACTCTGGCCTTCATGCACACTGGCTGCCGATGACTGAAGGGCATTGAGTTCAGCATCGCTCAGATCCACCTCGAGCACTTTCTCGACTCCTGCTGAACCAAGCACTACTGGAACTCCAACCCAGGTGTCGTCAATTCCATACTGGCCATCGAGGAGTGTGCAACAGGGGAGAACCCTCTTCTGATCGAGCAGGATCGACTCTGCCATCGCCACTGCCGAGGCACTTGGTGCGTAGTAGGCACTACCGGTCTTCAACAGGTTGACGATCTCTGCTCCGCCGTGACGCGTCCTGTTCACCAGTTCTTCCATCCGCTCCTCGGAGATCAACTGCGAGACGGGAATCCCGCTGACAGACGCAGTGGATGTGAGCGGCACCATGCTGTCACCGTGCCCACCCAACACCATCGCCTGGATATCCTTGTGTGAGCAACCGAGTTCCATCGCGATGAAGGTCCGGTAGCGAGCAGTATCGAGCATTCCCGCCATCCCCACGACCTTTCTTCTCGGCAATCCAGAAACCTGATGAGCGACATAGCACATCACATCGAGTGGGTTGGAGACGATGACAAGAGTCGCTTCGGGAGCGACCTCCATGATTCCAGTGACCACCTTCTGCTGGATCTCACCGTTGACCCGTAGCAGGTCGGAGCGATCCATACCTGGCTTACGTGGCATACCAGCGGTGATGATCACCAGTTCCGCACCATCGAGGCTTGCGTAATCATTCGCCCCCGTGACGCAGGAGTCGTATCCGCAGACAGGAGCTGCCTGGGCCAGATCGAGCGCCTTGCCCTGTGGCATTCCCTCCAGGATATCGACCAGAACCACATCCCCGAGTTCCTTCTCTGCCAACCGTTGAGCTGTGGTGGAACCGACGAATCCTCCGCCGATCACTCCAATCTTACGTCGCGCCATGATTGCATCCTCTCGTGACCCCAGGAGAGCCACTGATACTTTACGACCTCAGGGGCCTAGTTCTGTGCTGCCAGTAATTCCGAAAGCGTGGTGCCGATCCCAGCCGGGGAATCAGCGACCCTCGCTCCCGCTCGTTCCAGTGCGGCTATCTTGTCGTCCGCAGTCCCCTTGCCTCCACTGACGATGGCACCCGCGTGTCCCATTCGTCGGCCGGGAGGTGCTGTTCTGCCTGCTATGAACCCGACCACCGGTTTCTTGACCTCGGAAGCGATGAAGTCCGCCGCATCCTCTTCCGCAGTACCGCCAATTTCGCCGACCATCACGATGGATTCCGTTGCCGGGTCATCATTGAAGAGTTTCAGTACATCCAGAAACGTGGTCCCGATGATGGGATCTCCACCGATTCCCACGCAGGTACTCTGACCAAGGCCCATCTGGGTGACCTGGTGAACAGCCTCGTACGTGAGGGTTCCGCTGCGACTGACAACCCCGACGGTGCCTGGCCGATGAATGAACCCAGGCATGATCCCTGCCTTGCACTCACCGGGTGTGATGATTCCTGGACAATTCGCACCGAGCAGTCTGGCTCCGTTGGCGCGCACCGCATCCTTGGCTCGAATCATGTCGAGGGTCGGAATACCTTCAGTGATACAGACCATGAAGGGAATTCCTGCCTCCGCCGCCTCGATCACTGCTGCAGCTGCGAATCGTGCCGGCACATAGATGATGCTGGCATTGGCATCGGTCTCCCGCCTGGCAGTGACCACATCATCGAAGACGGGGAGATCGAGGTGGCGAGACCCTCCCTTTCCAGGAGTCACTCCCCCCACGATATGGGTGCCATACTCGATCATCTGCTCGCTGTGGAGGGTTCCGTTACGTCCAGTAAAACCCTGTACGATCATGCGCGTATCGGAGTTGACGAGAATGCTCATCCTCTTCCTCCCTCTGCAGCGGCCACTGCTTTGCGGGCCGCATCAGCGAGGTCATCTGCGGAGATGACATGTATCCCGGAACTCTCCAGAAGGGCGTGGCCCTCTGCGACTGAATTTCCTTCAAGCCGAACAATCAGAGGAACCTGAAGCTGGGTCTCCCTCGCTGCCTGTACGATTCCCTCTGCAATCAGGTCGCACCGGATGATCCCCCCGAAGATGTTGACGAGAATCGCTGCGACATCGGGATCCTCAAGAATGATCTTGAATGCCTCCGTTACCCTGTCAGCGGTCGCTGTCCCACCCACATCCAGAAAGTTGGCGGGCTCGCCGCCATGCAACTTGATGATGTCCATCGTCGCCATGGCTAGCCCGGCGCCATTGACCATGCAGCCGATGGTCCCATCCATTCCGACATAGGAGAGATCCCACTCTGAAGCGCGAGTTTCCCTCGGATCTTCTTCCGCCAGATCTCTGAGTTCTGCATGATCCGGATGACGGAACTCGGCGTTGTCATCGAAGTTGATCTTGGCGTCGAGTGCGATCACATCTCCGGAAGTGGTGACTACCATCGGATTGATCTCTGCCAGGGAGCAATCCTCCTCGACAAAGACCCTTGCCAGTTTGCAAACCACATCGACAAACTGATCAATGGTCTTTCCCTCAAGGTCTAGCCTGGCTGCAACCGAACGAGCAGCCTGCTCGGAGAGACCGTTTTCGAGGTCGATTTCTTCGAAGAAGATGGCATCTGGACGCGTCGCCGCGACCTCCTCGATATCCATGCCACCCTCGGCACTGGCCATCAACACTGGCTTTTCCCTGGCCCGGTCGATCACCATTCCACAGTAGATCTCTCGTGCGATATCACACCCCTCTTCGATGAGTATGGTGCCAACCTGCTGTCCTCCTGGACCGGTTTGATGGGTCACCAGTTGCATTCCCAGGATCGCTTCGATCGCCTGCCTGCACTCCTCCATCGTGCGAGTAACGCGGACCCCACCTCCCTTTCCGCGGCCGCCAGCATGAATCTGTGCTTTGACCACCCACGGTCCGTCCCCCAGTTCCTGAGCACCCGCAAGCGCTTGCTCGACATTCACGGCCACCACCCCGCGAGGCACTGGAATCTGGTGTTGTTTCAGCAACTGTTTTGCCTGGTACTCATGGATCTTCACAACAGATTCCTTTCCATGACGAGTGGCCTGGTCCCCGGAACAAACCGGGAAGCGCGAGAGAAATCAGGAGCCATTGCACGCTTCTGGCTCCGTGGAACCGGGAGTCGACGGGACAGATTATCGCGCCAAGGGATGGGGTGCAACGAGACCCGGGGCGGAACTGGGGTCAGTGTTCGCCATCATCTTCCCCGGTAGATCCTCCGGTGGGGACGGGTTCCACCGGGGGTTCAGACTGGGACTTGAGGATCTTGCGCGCGGAGACGACCAGTTTCTCCAGTTCCTCGCTGAGCGAGCCCTCTGAGCGAGCGTCCCGGTGCTCCCGGATCACCCTTTGCGGATCACCCAGAACCAGCGAGATCGCTGCGATGCGCCCGCGAAAGCGACCCAGTTCCTCCAGGATCCTGACCCTCAATTCTCGCAGTGTTCGGTTGTGATCCCTGGTCGAGAAGGGAAGCGCACTATCAAAAGGAAGGTTGGTCCGGTCGACCACCACCAGGCCATCACGATAACGTGTCAGCGCCTCGATTCCGCTGCGGAAGGTATCGCGGGCAACTGCCAGACGCTCCCTTCGCTCCTCGATTCCACCACGAGCCAGCAGTGCTTCTTCGTATTGAATTTTGCCGAGTTCATACCAGGCAGCGGAGTAATTTCTATCGAGACGGACTGCCTTCAGCAGCGCTCCACGAGCACGATCAAAGTCGAGGCCGAACTGGTAAATGCGTCCCATGTGGAAATAGCAGATCTTTTCGTTCGCGCCATCGCCCAGCCCTGGCTCACGGCCGATGGCTCGTCGAAATGAGTCGAGAGCACCATCATAGTCGGCATCATGCTGGTACTGAAGTATCCCCAGGCTGACAAAGGGCCCCATGGCAGTGGGATCGATCTCGATCGCCTCACGGTAGATTCGCTTTGCCACCTCATATCTCTGATCCGCCTCTGCTTCGATCCCCTGTCTCCAGAGATCGGACGCCTTACGCCGTTCCATGCTGAGGTCTTTTCCATCGAGAACGGAAATGGCAATCGACTCGACACGTGATCGATTCTGCTCCCACCAGGCGCGCCACTGTCGGATCGATTCGGCACGGCCGTCTGGATCACCATCGGCTTCGAAGCCAAACAGCTCACCGGTGTACTCGAGTAGTTTTTTCGCTGCGATGGCGCGTGCGGCGCCCTCTTCCAGTGCCAACGCATCGATCAGGGTAGAGATTCCGAGATGGATCCCGTTCTCACCGAGCGCGATGGCGAGTACCAGTTGCGCTTGCCCCTCGGACCGTTCCCAGGCAGTGACCAGTTCACGGATACTGTGTGTTCGTTGCAACACATCTACCGCGAAGGTGCGAACCCGAACGCCCTGCGCATCATCGAGTAACAACAATCCAAGCAGTGGGTAAAGATCAGATCCATGCTCCAGCAGGGCTTCCCTCAGAACTTCCACCTGCTCCGATTCGGTCCCCCGTGTGATCTGTTTCAAGAAACCAGGCCTGGTTTCGGTGATGCCTGCCGGGAGAGCGGTACGAAGTTGCTCTTCCAGTTGCAGACGACGGAGGATCGGATGATGGGACTTCTTGAGCGCTTCTTCCAGATATTTGAGACTGAAGAAACCCGCAGATCTGAGATACTGAGCACCCTCTTCCCTCTCAAAAGGAGCACCATCGATCACGCCATTGATCGCTCGATGGATCCGGCCCTCGAATCCGATCCGAAGCGTGAAGCGATCATCGCTACAGACCCCGTTCGGTTGGATGGTACGACTGACATCGGAATCGGGATATCTGGCGCTTCCGAGTTCAAGATCAACGACCCATTCTCTTGTGTCAGGGTCAAAGCGAACATTCCCTCCCACCTCGTGACCCGTCTCGAGAATGAGCAAGATTCCCTTGGGCTCTGGTTTCTGTTTTTCCAGAATACGCCAGCTGACAACGTCTCGCTTGAGCACGATCGTGGAACCGAGTCTTCGGCCCAGTTCCAGGTATTCACTTCCCAGGTCGTACACTCTTCCTTCGAGTTTTCCGCCTCCGACCATGCGAAGCCTCACATCCGCCGCTGAGCCTGAATCCGGGATCAATATCAATATGGCCAGGCCAGCCAGAACGAGGTGAAGTCGCGCCAAGATGTTGCCACTGAGGGCCAAAGGAGCCTCCCATCGAGGTGATCGTTATCGAGTCCAGAGTCCCGATATTGCCGCATCCACAAGTTGCTGCAAGTCCCGTCAGGGGTTGCGAGCCGAGCCGGAAGCGTGGAGACTCACCAGAATGTCAGGAATCGACCGGGGAAGCAGATCCTCGACCTGGTAAAAATCGCTCTGAAAAACCGATGGGGGGCCCCTTGGACCAGCGCAGCCTGGACTCGATCACCAGTGGAGACCGCCTCGAGGGGATCTTTCTCGTCGCGGGAGCCAATCTGAAGACAGCTCGCAATGGCAAGTTCTTCATTCCGATGACCCTCAGGGATCACACTGCGGGAGTGAAGGCAGTGCGCTGGGAGAGTAGCCAGGAGGAGTTCAGAGAAATCGACCGGAACCCGTTCCTGCGCATTCATGGTCGAGTCGAGGAGTACCAGGGAAACTTGCAGATCATCATCGACACTCTTGAGCCAGTCTCAGCCAGCGAGGCTGGCCTTCAAGCAGCTGAATTTCTGCCGCGTACTCCGTGTGACATCGAAACACTGGAGAGAGATCTGGAACAACGCATCGTGAGCATCAAGAACGAAAGTCTCCGCAGTCTGGTCGTGGCCATCCTTGAGCGACCGGGGCTACGAGATCAACTGAGAGTCTCGCCGGCAGGGAAATCGATGCACCACGCATATATTGGCGGATTGCTCGAACACATGGTCTCGCTGTTAAAACTAGCTGACTTCGTCTGTGACCACTATCCATGGCTCGACCGTGACATCCTCATCAGCGGAGTCATCCTTCACGACATCGCGAAAACAACAGAACTGGGCATTGATAACGGATTCAACTACACCGATGAAGGCCAGTTACTTGGCCACATCGTGCTGTGTTGCAACTGGATCGACGAAGCCTCGAGAAAAGTGGGCGATATCGATCGAGAAGTGCTGCTCCAGATCCAGCATGTAGTCGCCAGTCACCACGGCCAATTGGAGTTCGGATCGCCCAAGAAGCCGATGACTGCGGAAGCGTTGGCCCTGCACTACATCGACAACCTCGATGCCAAATTGATGGGCTACATGGAGTTATTCAGGAGTGCCAAGCCAGGTCCTGAAGATTCCAGGTTTGGGTCCCACGCTTACATGCTAGATGTGCGGCCATACTTTCCCCGCAATCTCGATTATCAGAGACCTCCAGGATTCACTACGCCATCGAGTTCGCCTTCGAGATCGTCTGAAGGAAGGGACGGAACTGGTCCAGCGAAGGTGACTCCCGGGGATGGGGATCTGCCCTTCTGACGAGCAGGTCCCGTGCCAGTCTTCAGAAACTGGCAGTGATGCCGAGTGAAGCCTCTCGCACCGCTGACTGCTCGATCCGATCGATCCAGAAGCTCGCATCCGCTTCCTTCTTCGCCTCGACAAGGATCCTCAGCAGCGGTTCCGTTCCGGAGTATCTGACCAGAATCCTGCCGCCACTGCCGAGCGCGGACCTGGCTTCGATCATCGCTTCGGCCAGGTACTGCAACTCGTCGAGGGGGGGGCGATGCTGGATTCGAAGAGTCTTTTGTTCCTGGGGAAAACGCGTGATCCCATCACACAGTCGAGAGAGGGGCTCACCTGCTTCTACGACACATCGAGCGATGGCCAACCCTGTCCTGATTCCATCGCCTGTAGCTGCCTCCCTGTGATGGATGATGTGCCCGGAGGGTTCGCCACCCAGAGTACCCCCCGACCTCCTGAGTGCATCGGCAACGGCTCGATCTCCTACCTCCGTGCGCACTACTTCGATCCCCTGTCTTCTCAAGCAATCCTCGACACCCACATTTGACATGACCGTCAATGCTACAATGGCTGGATCCAGAAGGCCTTGTTC
Organism: Bacillota bacterium; assembly: GCA_003973385.1. Taxonomy (GTDB): domain Bacteria; phylum Planctomycetota; class UBA8108; order UBA1146; family UBA1146; genus QNYK01. Next base: position 84,221 of record QNYK01000064.1, read on the forward strand.
CAGAAGAGCTCGTGCCCAGATGACGATCACGTCATCTCCGTCAACATATCGACCAAATTCATCCGAGAAGAGAGCGCGATCCGCATCTCCATCGAATGCGATTCCGAGTTCGGAGTTGGTTCGTTTGACCTCTTCCCCCAGAAACTCAGGATGCATCGACCCGCACCCCATATTGATCCTCGCGCCGTCAGGCTCGCCATGAACCACGGTCACATCTGCACCCGCGCGACGAAATGCTTCCGGTCCCCAGTGACAAGCAGCACCACAGGCGCAATCGAGAACCACCTTCAGCCCAGCGAGGAATTCGCCCTCAGGGAAGGACGAGAGCAGTTTGTCGAGATATTGAACTCCCAACTCCTCGATGACCTCGAATTCCTGCTGGGATTCAGGTTTCCCCTCACTGATCGCGTATGTTTCAGAGATGGAGTGTTCCTGATCCTGTGCCAGTTTCGCCCCTGAGGCATCGATGATCTTGATGCCGTTGAACTCAGGAGGGTTATGAGATGCTGAGATCACGAGTCCCAGATCTGCCACACCATCCATCAACAGCAATGAGACCGCGGGCGTTGGCAGCACTCCCGCATGAATCGTCGTACAACCAGCTCTCCGGATGGCTCCAGCGAGTAGGCTCTCGATCTCAGCACCGGTAACTCTTGTATCGCGGGCAATCAGCACGCTTCCACCGGGTGCGACTTCACTGGTGAGATGCGCGACGATCGCTTGCCCGATCCGATCGATCGAATCCGGGGTCAACAGCCCAGTTCCAGGGATGTCACGCACTCCGTCGGTTCCAAAGATCACTTCTGTTGATCCTCTCCCGACGCATCATGTGGTTTAGCGCTGTAGAGGATGATCCGTTCCAGCTTCACCTGGTCTCTCGAGATTCCTGCGGGAAGGCTTCCGTCGATCCACCGAACATCCTCTTCGGGGACATTGCGGCTTTCCCCCCCGGTATCGGATACCTTCACGAGTAGATAGAAGTTGCCCAGTTCGACCCTTCTCTGCCACTCTTTCACCGCTTCTTCGAAACCTGAAACGTTGACCTTGATGCTGCGATCTCCTCGGATAACCAGATCGACATCCTCGTCAACTATGTAGCGTACCGACACCTCAGCTTGCACTTGCGTCAGATTCTGCTGAAGTTCGATCCGAACCACTGCCTCCAGCGGGAAACCAGGGGCTATCGTAACCAATCCTGTATCATCGCCTGTGATCACCAGCCCAACGGTCAGCTCCAGTTGAGAAGTGACCGCCCCCTCGATGTCGATCTCCTGCGTCAAGACGGCAACACCACCGTCTCCGAGCAAGGATTCTGGGCCTTCAATCGTCACAGTTGCAGGATCGGCCTTGATCCCCCCCGGAAAACTCACGAATCCAGGGCCCGGAGTTCCACTGACCGATACACGTATATCTCGCTCAGCTCGCACCACCTGCTCGACGACAATCTGTAGCGCCGAGGGATCGACTGACTTGATCGACAACCCCGCCGGAAGAGCAAAGATCCCATCCTCCCTCAGATCAAAGCGTCCAGATCTTTCGACCTTCAACTCCCCTCTGGGAAGTGGATTTGATTCGAGAAACCGGGTCAGAACAGTTCGAGTGCCGGCCAGGGTTACCCTGCAACGCCCCGTAAATTCTTGCCCGATCTGACTGCTCAACCTCGACTGGGCTATCTCCTGAGTGACCACGACATGGGTCTCTGAAGCCGCCTCGACGAACATGAACGCATCAAAACTCTCCTCGTGCCCCGTATTTCCGAACGCATACGCCCACACGACCACTGCCAGAAAAAGGCTGGTCAACTTGTTGCGGGTGTTCCCGATCAGGAACTCTATGACCCGGTCCTTCCAGGACCCCTTCATGTTGCCTCCCCGCCGCTGCCCGGCTTCTCTTCGCGAGGCTCCTGCTTCTGGGTTGCTGCATCACTTTTTGTGTAGTAACTGCGTAACTTGTGAGCGAGTTCATCTCGATCCAGGTCCCTGAAGACCTCTCCGCGTACGCAGAGCGAAATCAATCCGGTTTCCTCGCTGACCACAACCGTCACCGCATCGGACTCCTCGGTGAGACCCACGGCAGCCCGGTGTCGAGTCCCCGCCCAGGATCCCAGCTGCTCATTTTCTGAGAGCGGAAGAAGGCAACCAGCCGCAGCGATTCTGCCCTTCTGGATCACAACCGCACCGTCGTGAAGTGCTGTACCCGGATAAAAGATCGTCGTGAGGATTTCCGACGAGACCTCCGCATCGAGGATCGTTCCCCGGTCCACCCATGGATTGAGGGACTGATCCCTCTCGATGGCAAATAGCGCCCCAACCTTCGTTTTTGAGAGGGTAACGCAGGCTCGAACCACGACCACCACGAGTTCCTGCTCATCCCTGACCAGTTCACCGAAGATGGGAGCCTGACTCAGCCTGACCAGCCCGCGCCGCAATTCAGGCTGAAGGATCACTATGATGGCGGTGAATGCCGCAGGAGTCACGACCGCGAGAAGGAACCCAATCCGTTCCAGATCGAGGACCTCAACGCCCAGCCTTGTCGCCGCGACAGTGATGATCACCGTCAATGCCAGACCCTTCAGAACACCCGCACCTCGCGTGCCCTCGCAGAAGATGATGAAGCCGTAGATCAGCAGATAGATCACGGTCACCTCGAAGATGACGCGCAGGGGTCCGATCGCCTCGACGGCGGTCCAGATCGCCTCGAATTCGTTCAACTAGACCCCTCCCCGACGAGCAGAGGATCATCAATGGCAGCCATCGCCCTCAAGAACGTCACCGTTTCCGCAACATCATGCACCCGCACCCATTCCACGGCAGATTCCCGAGCCCTGGCTACAAATGCCAGCGAAGCGGGCAAGCGCTGCTCTGGTGGCGAATCGTCAAATACTCCCGTGAACGACTTTCTCGAGGCTCCCAGCAGCAATGGAACCGAAAGGGAACGGAGAAACTCGATGCCCCTGGCAATCTCGTAGTTGTCTGCAACGCGCTTGCCGAACCCGAGCCCAGGATCCACCACAATTCGATCGCGGGCAATCCCCGCAGCAATTGCGAACTCGATCCGTTCCTCGAGAAACGTGTGAATCTCGGCCAGCACATCTATGTATCCTGGACCGCGCTGCATCGATTCCGGTGTCCCCTTCCGATGCATCAGGATCACGGTCAACTGATGCTGGGCGATCACATGACACAATTCTGAATCGTCCTGCAAGGCGGAGGTGTCGTTGACGATCGAGACACCATGAGAGAGTGCCTCTCGAACCACCTCAGCCCTCCTGGTGTCGATGCTGAGGGGGACATCAATTTCACAACTGATCGCCTCAAGCACAGGAATCACTCGCTCGAGTTCCTCTTCGACCGATATCTCGAAAGACCCGGGTCTCGTTGATTCGCCACCGATATCGATGGCATCTGCTCCTTGGCGGACCATCTCCATCACCCGCTCCTTCGCATCGTCGACACCCCTGAATAGACCTCCATCACTGAAGGAGTCAGGGGTGACATTCAGGATGCCGAGAACCTTGGGTGTCACGGAGTTGTTCCTCTCCTGTCGATCAGTTGACCTGACCCGAACTGCGGCTTTCGTCGTACCAGGGTTCCATCTCTGCGATGATCCTGCGAGCGATCTCTCGGACCGTCTCACTCACAGCGGCCTCGATCGACTCTCCCGCAGGTACTGAAAAGGACACCAGATCCTCGACTACCCGCTCAAGTAGCACACGCTGATCTCTCACCCTCTCGAGGCGCATCCCGACCTTGACCCCGATTCCTTGCTCCTGGATGGTGCCGTCAGCACTCTCGACCAGCACTCCCTCTCGAAACTGAATCACGGTACCCCTCAGGATCGCATCGGCGTGCTCTTCAGTGACCAGTTCGACATCTGTACGCAACTGGAACTCTCGCTTGACCGCTCTCGTGAGTTCGAACTCGATATCCCTCCTGAAGGGAATCGTCTCGTTACGAAACACGGGAACTGAAATGCTCTGGACACCTCTCGGCAGGCGATACCCGGGGGTGTATCCACATCCGACCAGCAGTACCAGCGCTAACATGAAGACCGAGAATCGCATCATTCCTCCTCGTCGGGAACAGCAGGAAGGCTGTCGAGGAGACGAGCCGCCTCGGCAGCAGTGTCGCTCGCTGGAACAGTGAGAATGATCTTCTCCAGATAGATTCTGGCAGAGTGGTGCTTCTCGAGGCGAATGTAGAACTGAGCGATCAGTAGCCGACGCTGTGCGCGCATCAGATCGATCTGCTCGAGAGCATTTCTTGCTCGCTGAGATTCTCCGTGATCGGGAAACAAGCGCAGGTAGCGACGGTAGTGGCGCTCCGCGGTGGCCAGCGGTCCCATGTCGTATTCGACTCCTTTGATTTGAGCAAGCACAGCATCGCCTGCAAGGATCTGGGTCGCAGAGGACCAACTGCTTTCTGGATACTCCCTGAGCAACCGCTCGAAATATCTTTCCGCATCCTCTGGTAGATTGTTTCTCAGGTACCAGTTGCCGCAGTGAAAGATGGCGTCATCACTGAACGGCTGGAATGGATATCGCTGAACCAGGTCAGTGAGTACACCAAGACCCTTTCTTTCAGCATTGACCTCGAGCCCAAGCAGCCGCCTTGTCGCCCCACTGAGGTACGACAGTCCTATTTCGTAACGAATCTCCAGTGCACGATCTAGCGTTTCAGGACCTGGATCCGAATCGAAGATGTCTTCCGTGACCCTCAGCGCATCATCGTTACTTCGCATCGCTCGTAGTCCTTCTGCAAGACCCAGGCGTAGCCTCGCCAGCAGTGGACCCGGTGCGCGTTCCCGGTCATCTCCGTAGAGTACCAGTTCGATGGCATCCTCATATAGAGCCACCGCTTCCGGATAGAGACCCTGTTCGAGAGAGTCGCTGGCCTGGATCAACATCTCAGGAAGTGGGTCTGCCTGCTGGATCGATGTCACCAGAATCAGTAAAGCCACGGTACTGGTCACTTTTCTCTCCCTTCCCGCTTCGACACCCGTCACCGGGAGCCATCAGACGCGCAGGTATCTTAGCGACCTGGGCGGGCGCTCCAAGTGGTGCAAGAGAAGCGACCTGAGCAGATCCCAGCCGGCCTGCACCGCTTCCGGTGGAACCTCCCAGGAGGGCACCAGACCCCATTCTCTCGTCCAATCGCAAGCAAGGTAGTTCCTGGTGGTGGCATCCACTCGATGCAGGGATGGAGAACCAGAGCAGCCAGCACAGACCAGTCCGGCGGGAATGATGACCTCAGCGGAGCCTTCGATCGCGGCCTCGCACTCGTTACAGCGATTCCAGTTCGGCAATACTCCACTGGCACCGAGCAAGGATTGCAGAAAGTGGTTCCTCAGGCGTCGGCGCCCGAGGCCATGGCCGAGCAGCATCAGGTACTGAAGCGACTCCTTCAACAACTCTGGATGAGGATCACCCGGGCTAAACAGAGTACGAAGAAGATCGAGGGCAAATACAGCCTCGAGCCAGACGGCGATGTTTCCTCGCAGATGGTCAAAGCCCTCGACGAGGCGGGATTCCGTGGCCAGGTGCAGCTGGGTGGACCGGATGCGGAAGTTGAGGTCATACCAGCCACCCAGATCGAAGGGTGCCGGGAATGAGGACGATGCGCGAGCCGGTCTCCGGGACCCTTTCGCCAGAACATCGACGATGCCGTGATCCCTGGTGAATACCCTGACGATCTGGGAAGTCTCGGAAAAATCTGTGCAGTGGAGAACAAGGCCCCGAGTCCGGAAGGCCCCCTTCATCTACGAGCCGTTCCTGTGAACCTTGTGAAGCAGGGCACGGACACGCTTGATCTTCCTGTCGTCGGCTCTCGTAACCTTGAACAGAACCCGCCGGGTTCCCAGTTCTTCCCCCTCCCTCGGAACATGTCCCAGGGCAGAAAAGAGGAATCCGGCCACTGTCTCGTAATCATCGCTCTCCGGTATCTGGGCGTCCAATGATCTGTTGACCTCAAGAATGCTGGTGCGACCGTCAAGATCCCAGGTTACATCATCAACCCGTCGGATCTGATCGCGACCAGCGGTATCATACTCATCCTCGATCTCCCCGACGATCTCCTCGATGATATCCTCGATCGTGACCAGTCCAGAAGTGCCACCATACTCATCCAGCACCACTGCAATGTGGAATCTCTCCGCCCTGAACTCTCCCAGTAACTCCTGTAGTTTTTTCGTCTCAGGTACGAAGTGGATCTTTCGAACCACTTTTTCGATCACCATAGACCGGAGACCGTCATCCGCTGCGTGCCGCAGCATATCCTTGACGTACAGGACCCCGATGATGTCGTCAAAATTCTTGCGGTAGATAGGTATCCTCGAGTGTCCACAGGCGATCGCCTTCGGAATCGCCTCCTCGATGGTATCAGAGGCCTCCAGGCAGACCATGTCAGTCCTGGGCGTCATCACCTCGATCACATCTGAGTCGCGAAACTCCAGAACCGACTCGATCATCGTTTTTTCGCCCTTTTCGAGCAGCCCCTCGCGCTCACCCAGATCCACTGCTGCGCGGATACTCGCCTCTGCGAGGTCCTGATCGCTACGGGCTGCTCTACCACCGATCAACCGGAGCAGGCCACGACGAGCCATTCGAAAGGTCGCTGTCAGGGGAGAGATCAACTTCTCGATGGCATCGAGAACCGGAAGCAATGCCACAGCGATCTTGTCGCCCACCCAGATGGTGATCGCCTCCGGGATCAGTTCGAGCACGACGAGGCCAAAAAACACAACCTCGAGCGCAAGCCAGAGCGGCCACCATTGCAGCAATAAATTGGCACCATCTCCGGGGAGGTACCAGGCCACTCCCTGAGCGCGAGTCATCGCCAGGGCGGAGATCCAGGTCCCTCGAAACAGCAGCAACACCATCACCAGCATCACATCGATGCGATGGATTCGCTCCGATTCGTCGGATTCCTGTTGATCCTGAAAAAACTCGTGATACTCACCCGTCGATGTGGTTCGGAAACACCGCCTCACCAGCGAGGCAAACATCGCCAGTGCGAGTGCAATCCAGGTGACCGGAATCAGTATCTCAGGGTCAGGCAACATCAAGATGCCTACCCCTATCGAACTCGTGAAGCAGTCTGTCCATCATCTCCGTCATTGCTTTCAGTGTTATCCGGTTTCCGGACAACGAACTGGTTTCCTGCTGGTCATCAGCGGTCGTAAAGCGGCAAGTATCCCAGTGGAAGTTCCAGGATCAGCAGTGCCATTGCCGTGCCATACTCATCTCCGAAACGGCTTTCCCAGGCCCCGTCGTCTTTTTGAAGTTCGAGCAGCCGTGGCCATACCGATTCGGTCCAACGATCCCATGTCGCTCCACGAGATTGCTGGAGTACCTGGCCGGTGTAAAAGTTGCCGTAGAAGGGGAAGTTTCTTGCTGCCTGGAAGGCCCCCTTCTTACTGCGACCGGCGCTCTCAATTGATCGCCGAAGAAATGCGAGTCCCCGCTTTCTCTCGTTCAGTTCGAACTCACCAGCGGCATCCATCGTGGATAGCGCAGCTGCAGTCATCTCGAAGGAGGTTCTGGTGGTTCCACGAGTGAGTGAGTACCGAAATGAGCCATCTTCGGAACAACACTGCTTGAGGTACTTCACCGCTCGTGCGATCGGCTCAACTGGCACAGCGATTCCCGAATCCTTTGCTGCTCGTAACGCCTGTAGACAACAGACCGTCAGTGAAGCTTCGTCGAGAGGATCGTCCGGTTCATATCCCCACCCACCTCGCTGGGTCTGGCAGGAGAGCATCAGGTCCACTCCTGACCGGATGACCTCTCGAATCCGATGCTCTCGCCGAGGTGTGGGAAGTTGCCCTGTCACCTGCGAAAGAAACAAGATGGCGTAGGAATGGCCATGCATGCGCGACCTGGTCGCACCCCGATCCTGCAAGTACCCGCGTTCATTGGCACGCACGGCAGCAGTCAGGTAATCGACTGCTCGTTCCAGTGCTTCACCATCTTTTCCCACACCGAACTCTGTTCCACCGCCGAGCAGAGCCATTCCACCCAGCGATGTGACCGCCAGCGGATATGAGCTGGAAAATGCGCCGACGCCATTTTGATGCTTCACCAGCAGCGAGATGCCCCGACGAATGGCCAGTTCACTGCGAGAGTCGTGGGGAAGTCCAAGTGTCACGGCACTGGAACTCGAACCGCTACTGGTATCGTCGGTTGAATTGGTTGAGGGTGACGATGCTTCAGCGAGATGCATCGTTGCAAAACACATCATCAGAATTGAAACAAGCCAGCGATTGACCATGCCCGGAGAGGAAGGATCCTCTGCAAGCGAATCGGAGTGGCCTTCTGGTGCTGTAGGTGCAGGGTCTTCGTTCAACGCTTGGAACGCTCCGGCAGTTTTCTGAAGTAATCCTCAAGCAAGATACGGTATTTCTCGGGCAACTGCCTTCTGCCGTTGTCGTACATCCGCTGGATCACAGTTTTTGGCAACCTTCCCCAGCGGCCAGCACCCCTCTGATCGCGCAACTCTCCAACCTCGGAAGGGGGAAGTTCGCCATCTGTGGTGCGGTCATTACGAACCTGCTCACTACCGTCCTTGGGCTCGGCTCCACGCTGATCTTTCGTGGACTGCTTCTGCTCGCCCCCGTCATTTTGCGAGGCGATGTCTTTTTGACGCCCGGACTGTTTCTGTACAGACCTGGAAGTTGAAGATCCAGCACTGCTTGAAGGGCTCCCCGACGGGGAACCACCGTTCGATCAGGTCCCGGTGAGACGCTGCACCTCGGTGATCAATTCGTCAATTCTGCTGAGAGTATGCTGTTGGACCATCTGGGTCCCCTCGCTGGTGTCATCTTCCTCGAGGAGGCTTTCGATCTCCTTCATGTTGCGGGAGATTTCATCCACAAGAGAGCCGATCTTGCCGAGCGGATCTGCGGAATCGAGGATGTCGAGAGGATCGATATCGATCGGGAACTCATCGTCTGGCTGGTCAGCAGGATCGGACTCCGGCACTTCCACCGCAGGCCTGGGAGAGTCAGTTTCGGGCTTCCCATCCACCTGGGCCAGTGCTGGTACGGTCAGCATCAGCAACAGGATGGCGCATCCGAACGCTGAAACGTGCATGGTGAACTTCTTCATCGACCCAATCCTTCCATCGCGAGCTGTTCCCCGCTCCTGATCATCGACCAGAACGCGGCCGGGGAAGCACACACGAGGCTGCTCCTGATTATACCCCGAAACTCCGATGGATGTATCGGCCATCAGTCGTCCCCCTTCGATCCGCCAGGCTCGCCTTTTGCCTCAGAATCGGTCTCAGGGGCCTCTTCCTGGACCATCGGAGGCTGCAACTGGCGACGTAGATCCTCTGCGATCTGCTCCGTGAGTTCGATGATGCTTCCCTGGCGATGCACCAACCGCTCCAGTACACGCTCCTCCAGAGGATCGAGTCCGCCTCCGTCTGCGCGCATTCCATCGAGCCTTCGCGTCCTGCGCAGGACTTCCTCCTGCATTCGCTTCAGTGCCAGCAACTCTGCCGCTGGTGGAACCAGTTGTTGCTGTTGAGGTTGCTGCTGAAGCGGCTGCTGTGGCTGTTGTTGCTGTTGATTACGACGACGAAGTTCCTCCTCGAGCGCATCTCTCAACTTACGCAGGGCATCGAGTGCCTCGGCGAGTAGAAGCTGAGTCTCGAAACCGGCATCGCTTCGAGGGCTCAGCCCTTCTCTCGCCTCTGCAAGATCAGAGAGAAGATCCCTCACTATGTAGGTGAATACCCTCACACCCTCCGCTTCAAGAGCTGCGAGAATCTTGTTGCCTGAATCCTCCACATCTGCCACACGAGATGAAAGCCGCTTCATTCGCACCCGCTGAGCCCTGCCTGGACGGCCATCACCGATCGCTTCGGCGATGGTCCGTGTCTCCGATAGAATCGAGTCGACTTCCTCTGCCATGTCAGTGATGGTTCCGATCAGGTCGATCAGTTCCTGTTCCACCTTCAGATCGACCAGCTCTCGCTCCTCTTGCTGCAGCGAATCCATTTCCTGCTCCAATTGCTCGAGCGCTTCGTCCTGTTTCTCTCGTGCCTGAGAGGAGTCTCCGCGCTCGAGACTGTCTGAAGCCTCATCCATCGACTGGGCTGCTCCCTCGAGTCCCTCGGAAGCCTCAGGATCCTCCTCCTGCGATTCCTCGGCTCGCTTGCGAGTGAGTCGTTCCAGTTCGTCCTGCTCGGGGGCCAGTTCGGGTGTCTTTTGCTGCTGTCTTCGCAATCGCTCGAGTGCATCCTGATCTGAACCTTCGAGAGCATCTTTCGCTCTCTCCAGGGCATCCTTCGCCGCCTGCTGCGCCAATTCTGCAGACTCACCGCCACTCATCTGCTCTGCAGCCCCCCGCATCGCCGAGCGAGCACTCCTGAGTGCCTGACGAGCCTCGCCAACCTTCTTGCGTAACTTTTCATCTTCCTCGGGGGACAGGCTCTGGTCTGCAGCGAGTTTTTTCTCGAGGCGATCGAGTTTGTCTTCCAGCTCGCTGGTCCGGTCTGCGAGTGATTGCTGGCGAGAAGAAGGACGGCTCAGCGCTGAATCTTGTGCGAGAGATGATAATTTCTCTGCCGCGTCTTGCGCCTTCTCAGCAGCTTCCTGCATCTGCTCGATGCGTTGCTGTTGACTCGACGGATCGCCAGCCTGCTGGTCCGACTGCTGATCGGACTGCTGATCGGATTGCTGACCGGACTGCTGACCGGACTGCTGACCGGACTGTTGACCGGATTGCTGATCGGACTGTTGACCGGACTGTTGACCGGATTGCTGGCCGGACTGCTGGCCGGATGGCTGACCGGACTGCTGGCCGGATTGTTGACCGGACTGCTGGCTCGACGACTGGGCCCGATCGAGAGCTTCGGATGCCGATTTCAGATCCTCAGCCGCAGATTGTGCGTTGCCGCCACCGTCTGTCCTCGACGCTCTCTGCTGTTCTTGTCTCCATCGGTCGAGTCGCTCGCGCAGTTGTGCTAGCCGTTGCTGGATGGCCTCCGTCCGCTCTCCGTCGGAATCGGCAGCCTCGCGCAGCGCCATGCTGGCCTGATCGAGCGCCTCACCCTGCTCAGCACGAAGAGTTGAGGCGTCCTTCGGATTTGCATCATCGGGGCTGGCGATCCCGTTGGCGGCACGCTCCGATCGCTCGAGTTCCTCGCCTGCCCTGTTGAGAGCTTCCAGCGATGCGGCGGCGTTATCGTCACCCTCATCCGCGTCTGCAGCCGCTTCCCGGCGCAACGCATCTACACTCTGCAGGGCTTGCCGGATCTGTGCGCTCTGCTCACCGGCACGCCGCGCCAAACGCTGCATGGCAGCACTCGTCTCCGAGTTCTGCTCTGACCCCAGAGTTTCGCTTTCCTGAGAATCTTGACGAACTTCTTTGCGGATCTGATCGACCCTGCGAGCCAGCGCCTCGATTCCTTGCTGACGGCGCGCTTCCCGGGACAGGTCGTCGGCGACCCGACGAGCCTCATCGGAGATCTGCTGCGCCTGTCCCATCTCTGCCTGGTCATTGGTCGAGTCTTCGCTACCGAGAAGTTCCTGCTGGTCGGCGGCGATGTCGTCAATCGCCTGACTGACATCCCTGAGATCCTGCACGTCCTGTTGCGCTGTTTCTGCTGTGGCCGTGCGATCTCGCAGGGATCGCTGTGCGTCAGCGATCTCACCAATTTGCTTCAATCTCTGAGCAACCTGCTCTAGCCGACTCTCCACCTGTTCCGGATCGATATTACGATCCTCCAGGATCGCCAGCACCAGTTCCAGGTTTGACCGGACCTTGCGTACCGTGTCGAGGGCTACGATGTAGTCCTCACTCTCGAGCGCCACGGTAATCGACCTCATATCATCTTCGAGAAGGTCCCTGACGATTCGTTCCCTTGCATTTCTGAGACGGGATGAATCCTCTGGCTGTTCGCTCTCGATCCGCTCGGCCAGTGATTCCATCTGGATTTGCAATGACCTGAGGTACTCCCTGGCCTCTTCCTGCAGGCGGGCAAGGCGATTACCCGTCTGTGCGGATATCAGCGATGGGACACCCACCAGCAAGAGGATCAATAACAGGAGTAGCGGACCCCGCTGCGTGATGTTCATCATCGATTTCCTCCATCCGTGCTGTCTCCTCCGAGGGCCTCTCTTACCTTCTCTTCGATCCTGTGCTCGAGATCTTTCTCCGACCGAAGCAATTCCTCTATCTTGCGAATCACAGTACGCAGGTCGCCCCACTCCTGAAGATCAGCGACCACATCCGAAAGTCCACGTTCGACACGACGGGCTGCGTCGACGGCCTCATCCGCATCCTCAACGGTAGCTTCTCCAGATGCCGACCGAGCAGCCAATCGCTCCAGTTGCTCCCTGGCAGGCGTGATCGTATCGGAACCCAGTGCATCGATGCGATCCTTCAGATCTTGAATCCATGCAAGCTCGGTTGCATCACTCATCCTGTTGCGAAGCAAGCGCTCTGCTATGGAAGCGAGCCTCTCTGCAGCATCCTCGACGCGAGTTGAAACCCGATCCTGTCCACCACGAGCATGTCTGGCCACCGGAGCCTGATCTATCGCCTCCTGGCCTGAATTCAACGCTTCTCGCAGGTCTTCGAGTTCCCTTCGAACCTCTCTCTGGACACTGAAAGTCTCCTCCAGCCTCTCCTTGAGTAGCGTCAGTTCATCCTGGGTCACTCGTTCCAGCTCTTCTTCGCTGAGAACGCTCAGTATCCAGGTCCTGCTGATACCCAGCTGTTCGAGTGCATCGGTGGCAGTGGCTCGATACTGCACACGCTGACCGGCGCTCAGTTGCCAGGATGCCAGATCGATCTGTAACTTCTGGGATCCATCTGCTGTGAGGACCTCAGAGGTCCCTATCTCATCGAGCGCGATCACTCTCGGTTCCCACTCTCCCTCCAGTTCCGGCTCGAAGATCAGATTTCCGGATTGGACCCCGTAGTCGTCTCGAACGAGCACAGAAAGATCAAGCAGCGCCCGGGGAGTGATCTCGATGTTCTGACCGGGTTCATCGATGGACACCTCTGGTGCCCGGTCGGGAATGACGGCGATACGCCAGACGATCGGATTGTCGTTTGTGAATCCTTGTTCCGAGTCGAGGGAGATCCACCAGCGCCCATCCGCTTCCGCGATGAAATCTCCTCGCAGTGTGTTGCCACCCTCGACCGAGATCGAAGACTCGGTCACGATTTCACCATCGCCACTGGGTCGACCATCCATTCGAACCGCACTCTTCACGTCGATGCTTGTGCGAGCAACAAAGTTGACGCGGGTTCCGGTCGGGGCCTTGACATGCCCACTCCCTGCTCGAGAGTCTTCGCCATCAGACGAGAGCCCCGTGTATTCTGGAAATTCGTATTGAAGCACCATCTCCTCGATTCGAGGCCTCGCTCGAACCTGGATGGAATACCACTGGCCGCTGAAATCTCCGCATTCCACCCGGAACTGGATGTCTCGTTGGAGGTTCTGGAAGACATGGCGAAACCCCGATGTCCCCTTGCGATCGAGTGCGAGTTGCTCTCTCATTTCCCTTCGACCCTCGACTGCCGGGAATACCACGTCCAGAAATGCGCGGGCACTTCCTCCACGAGTCTTGAGGACATCGATCAGCAATGATGTCCCTTTTGCCACCACGAGATCTGTATCCTCAGGGCTCGTCACGACCAATTGATAAGCACGGGGCCAGGGGGCATTCCCGAGCAAGATATCTCGTTCGATGAAGGTGTGAAGAAGATCTGGCCGCAGCCAACCACCGACGATGGCCGGGCAGACCAGCAGAAATAGCAGACCGATCGTCGAGAAGGCACGGCGCCAGGAGAGCAACCTTCCCGGCCGCAGGTGGACGATTCTGCTCTCTGCGATCTTGACAGTCTCTTTGATGAGTTCCGGATTGTAGAGATGACGTCGAGGATTCTCAGGGTCTGTCAGTTGAACTGCTGTGATCAATGAGTCTTCGAGTTCACTGGATGCATTTTCCACCATCGAAGCGAGTTGATCCTCTGTCGCAGGAGTCCTCACTGCCAACAAGATGGCACGAAATGTGATCAGCAGCAGCGTGACGGTCGCTGCGATCTGCCCGACCCTGAGTGCCATCGGCAGATCTGCAAACCAATCGAGCAAGAACATCAGCCAGACGCATGTAATCACCACGACCAACCAGCGGAATCCTCCGGTGATGGAGCGCATCATCCGTCTACGCCTTCGCAACTCCCGAATCTTCTGGAGTGCCAGGCTCGGTCTCTCGATCGAGGCTTTGTGCATCGGATCGATCACGATCACCTTTCGAATATCGGCAGGTACTGGAACGGAATCTCAAGGATGATACACGCCATCGCAGTCGCATAATTGGGTCCCACAAGGTCCTGCCAGGATCCATCCGGATTCTGCAGAGATAGGATGTCGCGCCATGTGTCCCTGTGCCATGAAGTCCAGAACTCGCCGCCACGCTGGAACGCGGCCTGAGTTGCGTAGTACATCCCGTAGTAGTAGTCGAATGTGTTGAGAGCTTCATATCTTCTCGGCCGGTGGTGGCGCAGATAGATCAAACCGCGATCGATGATGCGGTCCTCATAAACTCCTGCACCGTAGAGCGCAGTGATCCCCGCAGCGGTGAGAGGAAAAGTGGTCCTCGATCTTTGCACTCGTCCAGTGGGTCCGATCTCATGCTGATACATGAACCCGCCACTCTCGATGTTCGAGGAATCTCGCACGTACTTGATGGCGGCATCGACCACCTCTTTCGGCACATGGATGCCTGCGTTTCTCGCAGCTCTCAATGCCATCACCTGACAGACAGTGATACTCATGTCCGCGTCATCCGCGCCGGGTTGGTATCGCCAACCACCTGTATCATTCTGTGCCTGGACGATCAGCCCGGCAGCGCTCTTTAACCTCTCCTTGACCTTCTCCATTCCAGTCATGCCGTAGACCTCGGCCAGGAAAAGGGTCGCAAAGGCGTGGCTGTACATCCGTGACTCATCGGTGGAGATGAAACCGTTGGTCTGAACCGTTCTCAGAATGAAGTCGAGTCCTTTCTCGACCTGTTCGCCGTACTTTCCTCGGCCAGGGAGACTCCCCTGAGCCAGGAACGCAAGGCAGGCGAGTGAGGTCACTCCTACATGTTTGCCAAGTCTTCCTCGGTACTCGTAATGGACCTTGCGACCGATCTTGTCGGTCCATGACCCATCAGCATTCTGCGTCTGCTTGAGATATTCCAGACCTCTCTCTGCGGCAAGTCGTGCTCGCTCCTGCAACTTCAAATCTATGATTCGAGTCGGTTCATCATCCCCTACGGCGAAGGTCAGAACACGCGGTGCAGGGAAAACGAGCAAAGCGGACATCATCAGTACCAACAACATGGATCTGTTATTCATCACTTCTCCTCCCAGATCGCAAGTCGTTGTGTGAGACATGTGGCCTGGATGAGATTGGTGAGAATGATGCGATCACCGACGACATCAACTCTTCCGCCAACGGAACTTTCCGCCCGGAAGACGCCGATGCCTGGACGCTGCTTCGGACCGTCGGAGAGTGAAGCGATCACTTTTGTCGCATGAGTCTGGTCCAGTGCTTGCTGGTACAATGCAGATTCATTGACGCTGATGTAGATCACGCCACCTTTTACCAGGGCTGGCCTTGCAGTGGCTGGGGATCGAGTGAGAGCCTGATTCCACATGTCAGATCTACTGATATCGCTCGCCAACATCGAGGTGAGTAGATCACCGAACAGAACCAGCCTGCCATCGGTCACACCCAGCATGTGAGGCCCGAGTCCCTTTCCCTCGACCTGCGAGATGATCGAGCCGGTTTCGGCATCGATGGCATGGAGTTGACTCGAATCGAGAGGTGTCACGAACAACTTGCCATCGTGCAACACGAGCGGATTCGGAGCCCAGACTCTGCCCCTTCGAGGCTGACGATAGCGACTTCGGTAGGTTCGCTGAGATTTCCGATCGTATTCGGCTATCCACTGCACCTGCCCATCCCACGCGCGCAGCGCAGCAATCACACCGAGGTTGGAACAGCAATAAATCATGCCGTCATCGAGAAGTATTGCTCCAAGAATCGGCTCGCGAGCCGGTTCACCAAACATCGTCAATTCCACCTGGTTTCCAACAATTGGCCGGGACCAGATCTTCTTCCCGGTACTCGCATCGAGGCACCAGAGAGTTACATCGATGTAACCGCTCTTTCTCCAACCGAGAGCCCAGACCTTGCCGTCCTTGATCATCGGTACAGAGTTGAACGAACTTTTTCTGAGCATCGCATCGTTATTTGACCGATCTGACGTGTCCCAGAGCAGCCTTCCATCGCCTTTCACATCCCAGCACTTCATGGCGCGCGATGGGAGCGAGACCTGGATGTCAAATCCCAGGTAATCTTCACGGCGACTGGCCCAGGCGACGTAACTGGAGATCAGTAATGAGCCATCGGTTGTTGCCCACAAGCGAGAATCCGGATCTTGCTCCTCGAAGTACGGCGCTCCCGAATGGAGGTTATCGTTGGCTACCAGTTTTCCTGTACGAAGGTCATAACGAAGTAAGCGTCTGGAGGTGGCGATGGCGACCCAGTCCTGGCCGATCCCGGGTGTAAGAATTGAACCTGTCAGATCCGGATAGTAACTTCTTCCTCGCCCGGTACCGTAGGCAACATGCTGCGAGTAGTTGTGCGTCTTCCAGGCAATCACACCCTCTTCGATGGGGTTCTCAGGAACCTGCGGTTGATCGGAAGCCATCGATTCGATGGAAATCTCTTTGAATTGTAGCCCCCGTTCACTCGCCTCGATTCTCAGTTTTTCTGCTCGTTGCAACTTCCCTGCCCGGACCAGTGCCAGCCAGAGGCGAGGTTTCAAGGAGATGGTTAACTCAAGCGCGCGATCGGCATCCTGTCCGGCAATTGCCAGTTCAATCAGCACTAGATCCCAGGCACCCACCGCCAGCTCGGGCTGGTCTCGCTCGAAAAAAAGGTCGCCGGCGGCGACCAGCGCTTCGACCCGTACATCGGTCAGAGGGTACAGATCTGCGGCTCGCAGGAGTGCTTCAGGGTCCATATCGCTCAGTGCTCGATCGAGTACTGAGCGAGCTCGAGTTCCGAATTCCTTGCGATACATCTGCTGTTGCTCCGGAGGCAGAGCTCGCAATCGCTCGATGATACGAGTTGATAGTGGCCTGACGACTCGCCAGTTGTCCGAGAAATCGGCCTCCATCTGGGGGTTGTTCCCCCACACGGTTTCATGAAGAACCTGGATCTTGCGAATCCCCTTGAGGACTTCCCCGGAATCGAGGTGAGAGACCGCATTCCGGTACTCCTGGATGACCCCGTCGGCACCGACCAGTAAAGGAATCAAGGCTGTCCCGATATCTGCTCGAAGCGTGCCACCGACAGAAATCCACAGCACCGAGGTCAGCATCAGCAGACGCGGCACCGATCGGTATCTCAGGCGGCCAGAGTCAGTGGAGGTGATGAGTTTCTTCAAGGGAGTCGGACTACCTTTCGCAGTATCCATTCTACCGTCAGCAGCAGCACAAAGAGGGCCAGAACCCAGCGATGATCCCAGAGAGGCTCTCGCTCGGCGGAAATCGGCACTTCTCTCTCCAGCGCTTCCACCTCCTCGGCAACATTTGCGGCGTCCGTCACCTCATGATATTTGCCGCCGGAGAGCGCTGCAATCTGCTGCAGGCGAGTTCTGTCCATCCTCGGATCAGCATACTCCAGTTGGGGTACAACGGCCCTATACACGGTACTGGCGACCTCCTCTTCTCTATCGATGAGTGAGATCCTGTGCTCGCCCAGAGCTCGCGCCTCGATGGATGCCTCGTAATACTCGGGTCTGACAGGGTTTCGGATCGCATGGATTTCCAGCGGTCGGTCGTCCGAATCCTCGACCCTCTCCAGAATCAACAGGGCTTCCTCATCCGATGTTGGCTTGAAATCGGGTCCCAGCATCCTGGCCAGTATCTTGACCTCATTTCCGAGTACCACTTCCCTCGGGTCTACACTCACCGAAAACCGCTTCGAGGGCCCCAGCAATCGAGCAGCCCCGACGAATCGAGTGACCTGACCCCAGAAGCGGTAGAACCAGCGGTTCCCGACCAGCCTCCTGAGCCTCCAGGTGTCATCGGTCAAGGAGATGAAGGTCCGACCTCGACCGAAGTACTGGAATGCGAAGATCGGTCTCGGTCCATAGGTGAAGTGCTCATCCGACTCGTGAACGGCGAGTGCCACCGCACCTTTTCGGAGTTTTTTGACTCTCTGGTACCAGAAGAAACCTGGCATCGTCTGATCGCTGCGCCCCTGCCACTGCCAGAGTTCTTCATTCCTTTCACTGTCCGAGACCAGTTGCATCACGGGATGCTCCAGTCCTTCGGGAGTCAACCGGACATGAAACGGTTCCACCAGGTCCCTCGACATCGATCCTCGTTCATCCGCCTCTTCGAGTTCCACCGGCAGAACTCGCTCGAGCGGATCGCCTCTGAACCTCCTTGGCATGAACCACTGGCCGGCGATGAACACCAGACCACCGCCATGGTCATCCACGAACTCTACGATCCACTCCTTTTGATTCATCGACAGCGCGTCAGGACGGATATCTCCCAGTATCAAGACATCGTATTGAAACAACTCTTCGCGTGTACGAGGGAATTCCCTGAGCGGGGCGAGCCCTGGCGAAGACTCCTGGGGAAACTCCGGGTCTGCTTCGAGCAACAGACAGTGAGTCTCCATCGTCGGGTCTCTGATCAACGAGTTTTTCAGATACCTGTAGTCGTATCGAGGAGGTCCTTCAACGTAGAGAACTTTTATTTTCCTCGCGACAACAGTGACCGGTCGTTCCAGTGCGTTGTTCTCGCTGAAAAGTTCTCCAGGTTGGTGATCAATTTCGATTCGACAGAGGTACTTGCCCGGAGATCGAGGTGTGAACTCCAGACGGTGAGGGACCACCTGCCCGTCCTTGCCGATGCGAGGATAGTAAGGCACTCGTTGCTCGATTCCCCCGTCCTCCCGCAACAACTGTAACTCTGCCCGAACGTCGACATTTTCGTATCCTTCTGCAACGATTCGGAAGTCGACTGGAACCCTGTCCCCCTCCAGTACGACATCCGCGATATCCAGGTCTATCAGACGAATATCACGAGGTTCTTCAGCGTTACCGATCCCGATGACATGGATGGGGATTTCCCGTGCCCCGAACCGACGGGCCACTTCCTCTGGAGATACCACGCCGCCACTTTCTCTCCCATCACTCAGCAGAATCATTGCAGCCACGGTTCTCCCTCGTGCATCATCGAGGGTATCCCCCATCGCATCGCCGATCCTGCTCACGCGACCCCGCAGTTCGATCTTGCTGGCGTCGAAGGAGGCCTCGTCGGCCATCGGTAATCCCCCACCCTGTCGCTTCGGAAGATCCGCAATGCCACGGACTCCATCGGATCCAGCCACTATTCTCACATCTGCCTTCTGGCGCAGACGCTCGACCAGATCCGAGGTCCCTCCGGTCAGAATACCACGAGCGATATCCAGCCTTGTCGTTTGCTCGACGATGGGAATTCCCGATACAGATGTGATCGCCGGAGGAATAGATGGATCAGACCATCTGTCCTGGATCCCCATCGAGAATGAATCGTCGACAACGATCAACACCGTCGATGATTCGGTCTGAACTCGCTCCTTCGTGAGGGTCGGGCGAAACAGGATCAGAACCACGAGCAGTAGCGCCAGAAAGCGAAGCGATCCGAGCAAGAACTTCGTTGGGCCTCCGAGTCTCCCCTGATCTCCCCTGTACCCCCAGGCGCTGAGACCGATCAGCAGCGGCAGGATGACCACGGCGATGATCCATGGCTCTGGTGCTGCAAGCCATTCGATCCTGGTTTCGAGACGCGTTTCTGAAAGCGCCAGAACAAAGTGCATCACTCGCCTCTCCTTCTTGCGCGCCCGAAGAAGTAGGCCAGAGTGGTTTCTGCCACGAGCAGCGCCAGTACGGTCCAGAACAGTGGATACCAGAGATCACCCAGGACCGAGCCGAGTTGGTTGTTATCCCCATTCTCCAGTTGTGAGTCGTCGTGGACAACCGCAGGATAGATCGCTGCGATCTCCTCGGGATCTGCAAAAACCAGAGCACCCTCCGATGCCTTCGCATTGACAGCGAAGGAATCGCTGCGCACCTCACCCGTGTCCTTTTCGAAACGGACCTCGTACACGCCAGGGACCCAGCGACCGGCAACATTGAGATCGAAGGAGCGTCGGTCATCTGTTTCGCGGAGCGCCAGAGGCACTGCTCCACCGTCGGGAGTCAACATGGTGACGCGCGGCGCATAATCCTCGGAGGAGATCTGCTGAATCCATGGCTGCCCCAGTGCCAGATTGCGGCCACCCCCATCTCGCAAGGTGAGCCAGGGCATCGCTTCATGCAGGAAGCAAACATAGGCGGGCGTGATGGGGAAATTACTCCAGTCTCGATCAGCACCGGTCCCGAACACAAGTACGACTCCGCCACCCCAGGCCTTCTGGACCAGGATCGGAGTGGACTCGAAGTTGTCCAGGGACATCAGGACATCTGCCTCAGGAACCTGAGATAGAGGTGGCCGGTGTCCATTGATGGCGACATCCCCGAGCCCTGCCTCAGGGAAACCGGAAAGGTATTCCAGCACCGGGTGCTCTGGTGCATCGATCTGCCAGTGATAGAAGACCTGCCGTCGCTTGTCCTCGATGGCGGGTCCCGCCTCGTATGGGAACCAGCCATCACCGTTTTGCCAGGCATTTCTCGCCCAGCTTTCTGTCTTCATCCGGGCTCCAGTGAAGGCTAACACGCCACCACCTTGCTGCAGGAATTCATCAATCTTGCTCGATAACTCCTCTCCCATCGTGGCGACATCAGCAAGCACCAGGACTCTTGCCGAGGCGAGATCTGCGGAGAGAAAGCGATCCTCCGGAATCACCTCGACCCTGTAGGGGGAAAGGCGAACTCCAGTTGGACCGACCTCGTCGTTGCCAAGCGCCGCAACCAACCAGTCCGACTCGGAAGACTCATTTATCGGATCCCAGCCGCCATCTGCGACCAGAATATCGACTGCCTCCAGGACTTCAGCAGCGAAGTACCTCACATCATCTCGATCCAGATCATCACTTCGAAGTCGCACCTCGACCCTGGCCACCCCTGGCATCCGAAAGATGTATGGAAATGAGATGGTACGGCCTTCTCCTCCATCGACATCTATCCTGCGGCTACCCTGGACCTGGCCATCGACGAGGAACTCGACCTCTATTCCCGGTACCAGTTCGATGCCGGCATTTTCAATAACCGCCTGGAACGCAATCGGAACATCCAAACTGATCAGACCTGTAGATGGTCGCAGTGATGTAAGTGTGACATTACGCGGCCGCTCAGGTCCAACCGGATGAAGGTACAACTGTGCACCAGCTGCTTGCAGTCTCTCCAGTGATTCCCTCACTGCTGGAAGTTCCGTTCCGTCCTCCGAGAGCCAATCGCCTCGCTGGAAATCGGAGTAGATGTGAAAGTTCCAGGCACCGCCATGTTCCATCGCCATCGATGCAGCATCCGAGATGAGCACCTCAGGGGTGAGGGTGAGCCAGCCCGGTGCGAGTTGCTCCAGATCGCCCAGGATTCCTGGCGGCCCTGAATCGCCCACCATCTCCGGACGAGGGATCGGAGTCTCCGAAGGGGGTAACCCACCGACGAGTAAACTTGCCTGGTCGCCCTTCTCCAGACTCAGTAGCAATTGACGAGCTTGATCCCGGGCAGTTTCCATCGAGGTGCGGCTGGTCTTTCTCGCTGCTGAACTTCCTGATGCGTCGATGATCACAGCCTCTCTGCGAACCTGTTGACCCAGTATCGGCAAGGTGTCCGTGGAGATTGTCGGACGCGCCATCGCCATCACGAAAAGAAGTAAGGCCAGTGTTCTCAGCAATAACAGCAGCAGATTCTCGAGCCTGAGACGCCGTCTGTGTCTCTTCATCGCCCTCAGCAGGAACTCCATCGCCGCCCAGGGGCGTCGATGGTATCGCTGCCGATTGATCAGATAGATCACGATGGGAATCAGTCCCAGTGCAAGGAATCCAAGCAGGGCCGGATTGGCAAAGTTCATTTCCGCCCCCCTACCCTGCGAACCAGAGCTTCTCGAAGCACCTGGTCAAAACCCAGTGAACAATCCGCCAACTGGTACTGGATGCCACTGTTGCGAAAATCTCTGCGCAGGCTTCGCATGAACTCACGCACTTCGACCAGATAGGCCTCTCGCACAGCATCTGGGTCTGCCAGTTGAACAGGCAGATCCTCGAGTCCTTCGAACAGAGTCATCCTCGTGAAGGGAAAATTCAACTCATCAGGGTCCATGATGTGAAGCACGAGGACATCGTGTCCGGCATGACGCAATCGGCGTAGGCCATGCACCAGGCGATCCTGATCGTCGAACAGATCAGAGAGCAGAACTATCAGACAGCGGCGCTTCAGACGATCAGAGACATTCGCGAGTACCTGACCGATGTCCGTGGCATCCTGTCCCGATTGCTGTGACAGAATCGTAACGAGGTCCTGAAGGTGACTTCTGCTCTGCGAGATGGGTGCTTCTGCCCGGATCTCATCATCGAAAACGAGCGCACCGACCGCGTCATGCTGACCAAGAATCAAGTAGGCGAGAGAAGCCGCGAGTGTTCTGGCGTAATCCAGTTTTGTCATCGCACCCGAGCCGTAGGTCATCGACTCACTGGCGTCGAGGACCAGTTGAACCCGCAGGTTCGTCTCCTCCTCGAACTGTTTGATGTAGAATCGATCGGAGCGCCCGAAGACCTTCCAGTCGATATGACGGATATCGTCTCCAGCGACATACTCCCTGTGCTCTGCAAACTCGACTGACGAGCCATGGAATGGACTCCGGTGGAGGCCCGTGATCGACCCCTCGACGATCATCCGGGCACGGACGACCAGACCAGCGACTTTCGCCAGTGATGCCGGGTCGAGCAGTCGCTGTGCCTCTTCAGACGGCATGCGCCGCCGTTTCTTCCAACAACTTCTCGATGATGTCGTCGGAGGTGACCCCTTCCGCTTCCGCAGCGAAATTGGTCACTATCCTGTGGCGAAGCACCGGAAGCACGACCCGGCGAATGTCGTCACCGGTCACATGTGGGCGACCATCCATGATCGCGCTCGCCTTTGCTCCGAGCACCAGATATTGACCTGCTCGCGGACCGGCTCCCCACTCGACATGTCGCCGGACAAAATCGGGAGCTTCGTCGGTTCGCACGCGGGTCGCTCGTGTCAGTCGAAGCGCGTACCGGATCAGATCGTCTGCTATCGGCACGCTACGTACCAGCGCCTGCAATTCGAGAATTCTCTCGCCGTCGAGAACCTGAAGCACCTCGGAATCTGTTCCTCCCGTGGTGCGCTGCATGATTTCAAGTTCTTCTTCAGCACTGGGATAATCGACCCGGATGTTGAACATGAATCGGTCCAGTTGCGCCTCGGGAAGCGGGTAGGTTCCCTCCTGCTCGATGGGATTCTGGGTTGCCAGCACAAAGAACGGTGGGTCCAGCGGGTGGCGGTTTCCACCGACGGTGACCTGTTTCTCTTGCATCGCTTCCAGCAGAGCTGCCTGAGTCTTGGGAGGTGTCCGGTTGATCTCGTCAGCCAGCACCACATTTGCGAAGATGGGACCGGGAACAAATCGAAAGACTCGATCACCGGTGGCGGTATCGGACTGGATCACTTCTGTGCCTGTGATGTCACTGGGCATCAGATCAGGCGTGAACTGAATCCGGTTGAAGGAGAGTGACAGCGCTCGTGCCAGGGTGCTGATCAGCAGCGTTTTTGCGAGACCCGGCACTCCCACCAACAAGCAGTGCCCACCGGAAAGGAGTGACAGTAACAGTTGATCGATGACCTCGTTTTGACCGACGATGATGTTGCCGAGCTGGGTCCGTAACTGGGAGACCGCCTCCTGAACCTGCGCAATGGTTTCTGCAGCCCCCTCGAGGGGAACCTCGGCTGCTGGCTGGACCTCATCGCTGCTCTCTTGCCCGGATTCGAACTCGTCATCGGGGTGGTCTTCTTCGGTGAACATGTTGTTTCCTCGTTCCTGGGTCTGGCCTGACAGTGGGAAGCGGCCGAATCATTGATCCGGGCCCGTACCTGCAAGATGTTACCGCAGGTCATCTTCTGACACCCCGGCCGGGACTGATCCTCTTGCCCGTGGAAGATAAGGCAGACGCCTTGCCGAGGAAACCTTCCTCGGCACGGGAAATGGCCCCAAGCAGCACCGTCGGCCGTCTCGTCGGGTCTCGTTGACTTGGACCCTGACGCCCCTAAACTCTTTCCACTGCCCCTTCCAACGAATTGTCGCCACGGGGTGGTTCCGTCGGGATGAACCGATCGGGAACCTCCCGATTTGCCCGTTATCCGGCGGAAGAGCAGCCTTGAGGGTTCTGGCTCATTTGAGGCGAAGCAAGGGGGGTCCTGTGACCGACGGAATGAATGCCCGCGAACTGTTCAAGTCCCACAATAGCCTCACCTACGATGACCTCATCATCCTGCCTGGATACATCGACTTCGGGGTTCAGGAAGTCAGTCTCCAGACCCGCATTACTCGCGATATCGAACTCTCTGCCCCGCTGTGCTCATCTCCGATGGACACCGTCACGGAATCCGAGATGGCGGTTCAACTGGCGCTTCTCGGCGGGATCGGGTTCATTCACTACAACAACACCATCGAGCAACAGGCTCGTATGGTCAGGCGAGTAAAGCGCTACGAAAATGGATTCATCACCGAGCCCGTTGTGCTGAGCCCGAAGCATTGCATCTCGGACGTCGATGAAATTCGCTCCAAACATGGATTCTCTGGCATTCCCATCACCGAGGATGGAACGCTCGACTCGAAGTTAGTGGGCATCGTCACCAATCGGGATGTCGATTTCGAGCAGGACCGGTCGACCCTGCTGGGCGAAATGATGACCACCGATCTGATCACGGCGCCAAAGGGTGTGACACTCGGGGATGCCAACAGGATGCTTCGCGATTCGAAACGAGGAAAATTACCGATCATCGACGAAAATGGTCGTCTCACCGCACTCGTTTCCCGCACCGACATCATGAAGAATCGCGAGTTCCCGGATGCCTCCAAGAGCATCGACAAGCAACTGATGGTGGGAGCCGCTCTCTCGACCAGGCCAGAAGATCGTGATCGACTCGATGCGCTGGTCGAATCGGGAGTCGATGTGGTGGTCATCGATAGCGCTCAGGGACACTCCGTCTATCAGATCGATATGCTCCGCCATATTCGATCAACATACCCGGACCTACAGGTGATCGCCGGAAATGTTGTCACCCAGGACCAGTGCGCCGCCCTGATCAAGGCGGGCGCCGATGGGATTCGCGTTGGCATGGGTCCTGGATCCATCTGTACCACTCAGGAAACGATGGCAGTGGGCCGTGGTCAGGCTGCGGCGGTTTATCACTGCTCATTACACTGCAGGGAACAGGGAATTCCTGTCATCGCGGATGGCGGAATCAGAGATATTGGCCACATCGTCAAGGCGTTGGCAATGGGAGCCTCGGCAGTGATGATGGGCCTGATGTTTTCGGGAACATCGGAGACCCCTGGAGAGTACTTCTACCAGAATGGGGTCCGACTCAAGCGCTACCGCGGAATGGCATCCATCGAGGCGATGGATGTCGGGGGTAGCAAGCGCTACTTCTCCGAGGATGAAACCGTGCGGGTTGCACAAGGAGTCTCGGGGATGGTGGTGGACAAGGGGCCGATTCGGAATCTGGTCCCCTACCTGTGCCAGGGCTTGAAGCATGCATTCCAGGACATCGGTGTCCGGGACATGAGGATGCTGCATTCGATCCTCGACAGTGGTGACCTCTGTTTCGAAACGCGAACCCAGTCTGGTCAGCGTGAGGGAGGAGTTCACGACATGTACTCCTACGAGAAGCCGGCACTCGGGACCCGTGAAAGGGTCGAATAGACTTCATATTCGGGAGGAGACGGGATTGGCTTCTGGATTGAACAACCAGTTCTGCGCGATCATCGATTTTGGATCCCAGTACAGCCAGTTGATCGCACGAAGAGTACGCGAAAATCGTGTCTACTGCGAAATCCTACCCTGCACGACCACCGCATCGCAGTTGCGCGACCTCGGTGCCCAGGGAGTGATTCTCAGTGGAGGCCCTTGCGGGGTCTACGATGACGATGCCCCGACATTCGATGCTGATATTCTCGATATGGACGTTCCTGTGCTCGGCATCTGCTATGGCATGCAGGTCGCTTGCCAGGCCGCCGGGGGCCAGGTCACCGCATCGAAGGAGCGTGAGTACGGCGATACGACCATCTTCCTCAATGAGACCGACAATCCGATCTTTCACGGTTGCGATGACCGGATGCAAGTCTGGATGAGCCATGGTGATCGAGTCAACGAGATCTCCAGCGACATCGTGCCGATTGCGCATACCGAGAATACACCCCTGGCAGCTGTATACGATGCAGCCCATCGGTTCTGGGGACTTCAGTTTCATCCTGAGGTGACCCACACCCAGGATGAGGGAAAGATCCTCAACAATTTCCTGTATCGGATCTGCCGCTTCTCCGGAGACTGGGAGATCCAGGACTATGTATCTCGTGCAGTTGCGGAGATTCGAGAAAAGGTCGGAACCGACAGGGTCGTGTGTGCACTTTCAGGTGGCGTTGATTCCTCGGTGGTCGCCATGCTGATCCACAAGGCCATCGGGGACCAACTGACCTGCTTCTTCATCGATAATGGATTACTTCGCGAGGGCGAAGCGGAACAGGTTTGCGAGGTATTCGGCAACCAGTTCGGACTCGACTTCCGATTCATCGATGCTACCGATCGATTCCTCGAGAGGCTCGCTGGAGTGACCGACCCGGAGGCGAAGCGCAAGGCCATCGGGCACCAGTTCATCGATGAGTTCCGTGAAGCTGCCAGTCAATTCAAGGACGCTCGTTTTCTCGCTCAGGGAACGCTATACCCGGATGTCATCGAGAGCGTGAGTCCATTCGAGGGCCCGTCTGCCACCATCAAGAGTCATCACAATGTTGGTGGATTGCCTGAGGACATCGATTTCGAACTGATCGAACCGCTTCGATTCCTGTTCAAGGACGAAGCACGAGTCATCGGTAAAGAGGTCGGTCTTCCCGATGAGATCGTGCAACGCCAACCATTCCCCGGACCTGGTCTGGGTATCCGGATTGTCGGCGAGGTGACCCGCGATAGGCTACAGATCCTTCGAGCAGCCGATGCCATAGTCCAGGAGGAGTTGCTTGGCTGGAGCCGTTTCCGTGACATCTGGCAGGGATTCGCCGTTCTGCTTCCGGTCCGGTCGGTCGGAGTTCAGGGCGATCAACGCACCTACGACTGCACTGCCGCACTGAGAATCGTCGAGTCCACGGATGGCATGACCGCGAACTGGATGCTCCCTCCGCAGGAGATCCTGGCCAGGATCTCGAATCGGATCTGCAACGAGGTGCAGGGGATCAATCGAGTCGTTCTCGACATCTCCAGCAAGCCGCCCTCCACCATCGAGTGGGAATAGGAGTCACCGGATGAGTATCTCAGGCATTCTTCTGATCGCATTCATCGGATTGATGATTCTGGTAGGGATCGTCCTCCTCCTCACCGCTGGCGGATCAAAACGCAACGGAATGGATTGACCCTGTGACTCCCATTCTCGAAGGATCTCACGATGGCAGCCACCTGAAGATCGCCATCGTCGTCTCCCGCTTCAGCGGAGAACCGTGCCAGAAACTACTCGAGGGGGCGCTTGGACGCCTCGAGGAACTGGGCGTGGCCAGTTCAGATATCGATGTTGCTTGGGTTCCCGGCGCGTTCGAGATCGCAGGCGCAGCGACTCGTTTTCACAAGGCGAGAAATCACGATGCCATCATCACTCTCGGCTGCGTCATCCGGGGAGAGACTCCTCACTTCGACCATGTCGCCGGACCCTGTGCGGATGCCATCTCCAGGCTCTCCTCCGGGGGAAGAATCCCAGTGATCTTTGGCGTCCTCACCACCGACAACCGTGAGCAGGCGATGGCGCGATGTGGAGGCAAACAGGGTAACAAGGGCTCCGATTCGGCCCAGGCCGCCATCGAGATGATCCGGCTTTACCAGCAGATCCCCAGGGAAGCGAGTGAATGATGGCAACGGCAGGAATCCGCAGGAAAGCCAGGGAACTCGCTCTTCAATGCCTGCATCAGTGGGATCAGCAAGGTCATGCTGCTTCGCTGGAAATCGCCGAGGAAGTGATGGACAGTCTCGCCGCAGATGCCGACTCTCGCCCACACGCCCGATCCATCCTTTCGGCCTACTGGGAGCGCCCCGCCGAGATCGATGAATGGATCGACTCCGCCAGCGAGAACTGGCGCATGACCCGCATGGCGGTGATCGATCGAAACGTGCTGAGGATCGCCGCCACCGAACTTCGGTGGATCGATGATGTCCCACCCAGAGTCGCCATCGATGAGGCGATCGAAATCGTCAGAAGATTCTCCACCGAGAAGTCTGCGGATTTCGTCAACGGGATTCTCGACCGATTGCTGAAAGAAACGGAGCAATCCGATGATTCTCGGTAATCTCTTCGGGAAAAAGGACTCCAATGATCCTGCTGACGAGAATGGAAAACTGGGTGCCTTTGCACGATTGCGAAAGGGCCTGGGAAAGACTCGCGATGCACTCTCCTCGGTCTTTTCACTCGGACGCAAACTCGATGACCAACTGCTCGAAGAGGTCGAGACGATCCTGATTCAGGCGGATTTCGGTCCTGTGGTTGCGATGGAACTGTGCGATGACCTACGAGGGGCCTACAGCGACCGCGAGTTCTTGGCAGCGGAGGCGATCCCCTTTCTCAAGGAGCGGCTACGACATCGACTCGGATGTGGCCATTCGATCAATTGGGCCCAACAGGGCACCACCGTGGTGGTCGTCGCCGGAGTCAATGGAGTCGGCAAGACCACATCCATCGCGAAACTGGCCCATCAGTGGAGATCGGAAGGTCGCAGCGTGGTGCTCGCTGCTGGAGATACGTTTCGTGCAGGAGCGATCGACCAGCTTGGCATCTGGAGCGAGAGACTGGGAGTCGAGATGGTCCGCGGCGAGCCTGGAGCCGATCCCGCCTCGGTCGTCTTCGATGCAGTCGAGACCGCACGCCAGCAGCAAGTAGATGTTCTTCTGATCGATACCGCTGGTCGCCTTCACACCGAAAAACCCCTGATGGACCAGCTCTCAAAGATCGGCCGTGTCATCGCCAAGCAACTCGATGGCGCACCCCATGAGGTCCTCCAGGTACTCGATGCCACGACCGGTCAGAACGCGATTCTCCAGGCGAAGGCATTCAACGAGGCGCTCGAGGTCTCGGGGCTGGTGCTCACCAAACTCGATGGAACCGCCCGCGGCGGAGTGATCTTCCCGATCCTTCAGGAGATCGGCTTGCCTGTGAAATACATCGGGGTAGGAGAATCGATCGAAGATCTACAGCCATTCGACCCCGAGAGTTTCATCGAAGCCCTCTTCGAATAGAGATCCCCCGTCTACCGGTCGGGTGAGCGCTCACCTCCGCGTCGGATCAACTCTTTCACACCGTCACCATCGAGATCTGCCCAGCCGCATTCTGCAACTCCGGAGATCGGCTGATCCAGAGTGCCATCTCCATCCTCATCCCCACCGCCACCCGAGGCCGATTTCCACCTCTCCCCGGGAAGAAGCGGCCTCAACGGTGGCCCGCCGACCGGGATTACCAGAGCCAGGTAACTCCGCTTCGTATCATCGGGATTTTGAGCCAGAACCGTATCGCCAGCACCGTTCTTCCCCACCGCCAGCGGCAGGCTTCCCGACAGCGCACCCGGAAATGGGCCGATGGTCCTCTCCAGTAATGCTCCCGCCTTGAACTTGAGAAACAGTAGCCCTGATCCATCTGAGGCACGACCTCTCCCCAGCAACACGATCTCATCTGTTCCGTCCGAATCGATATCGAAGAGGTGGATTCGGACCCGGTCGCAGGGAGTGAGACCTCGAATGATGGGAGCGGCCAGGTGGGGCTTTCCCTGCGGGTCGACGCAACAGATCTCCATGTCATCGGCACTCGACGTATCTCCTCCGCCGTAGAGGCTGCGTACAGCCATGAGATCCGGCTCACCTGGGGAACCCGCCGCTTCGAGGTGAAGAGGATGCATCACGGATCCCTCGATCAGGACATGACCGAGGCCAAGCACATGCCCTGCCTCGTGCGCGATCACCGCCGGCAGGCTCGGTTGGAACCTCATCGCGACATTCAATCCAGTCCCGGATCGAGCCATCTTCACCGGGACCTTTTCGAGAGTCCAATCGACCGAGGCGTTGAGATGGATCGAGAAGGGAGTCGGATCTCCAGATGTGGGCGCGGTGGCGATGTGAGCCACGAGTTCCGAGGAGATTCCAAACCTGACACAAGGTCGCCCATGATCAGCGTCTTTCCAACTGATCGTGACAGTAGCGGCTTCTGTCGCCTCGGCGCGACGAAAGGAGCAGGTACCGGCAAGGTTCCAGCTCTGCATCGCCGTTTCGATCGCCCCTTCAGCCATCTCCGAATCGAGCGGGCATCCGGCGGGATCCAGTTGCCAGAGGATTCCATCGGCACCTGCGATCCGATGCATGACCCGATATGGAAAACGATATGCGATTCCCGTGTAGGGCTCGTCTCTGCTCGCCGATGGATCCATGATGTGGCAGGAGCTTGCGATCATGAGCAGCAGCAAGGCGCACCAGCATCTGATCGCAGAGCAGGGGCCGATGGATTCTCTCTGTTCGGGAGAGCGACGAGAGACCAGCAGGAAATTAGCCAGGAACCATACCAGGGAACCACGGTTTCCCGGAGAGCGGTGCCAAACCTCGGGCTTCATCTGTGGCCTTTCACCTTTTGTCCCTGCTGACCATCGAGTACCGCTGGCTGAACACCGCCCTCTGAGCCAGCGATTTTCACTTTTTCACTGGCAGCGGGAGAGCTGTTTTCAGCGGCCAGCTCGTATCCAGTTGCTGCTGAAGCCGCTTCACCACTTCCGGGTGCCGGGCAGAAAGATCTTCATGCTCATGAGGGTCTGCCGCCAGGTCAAACAGCAGCTGAGAGGACGTGGTCTGGGGATGGAGCGATTTGTTGCGGCCGATCGTCCCATCGTAAGTCACCAGCAGCTTCCAGTCTTCCTCGATACACCAGCGATAGAGTAACGTCTTTTCCGGGTCAGCAAGGTCGGCGATGTCATGGGCATAACTTTCCCCCAGCAAGTGGGTACGAAACGGTCCCCGGTTGGAGGACTGGTCCACAAGGTCGATGCCTTGCATCTGGGCCGGCGGTTCCAGGCCACATGCCCTCAGCACGGTGGGGGCAATGTCGATACTGCTGGCCAGTTGCTGGCGTATTCCTGGACGCACTTTCCCCGGCCAGCGAACCATGACGGGTGTTCGAGTTCCGCCATCAAAGGGTGATTGCTTGGAACGTGGTGCAAAACTATGCCGCCAACCCTCGGGCACCTTCGTCTCCGGCGTTCGCTGAATCCAACCGTTGTCGATCACAAAGATGACCACTGTGTTGTGCCGCTGGTGCTTCTTGTCGACGTAGTCGAGCAGTTGGCCGCAGGTTTCATCCAACCATTCACACATCGCGTAATAGCGAGCCAGCTGGATCGGTCGACCGGGTGCCTGGTATTTTCCAAGCAGCCGCTGCGGAGGATTGTGGGGAGAATGGGGCAGAAACGGCGCGTACCAGAGGAAATAAGGCTTCTCCCCTGCCTCATCGATGAAATCGAAAACTGGCTGGAGTCCCTCTCGGCCGA
The DNA here is from genome assembly GCA_003973385.1 of Bacillota bacterium. Taxonomy (GTDB): domain Bacteria; phylum Planctomycetota; class UBA8108; order UBA1146; family UBA1146; genus QNYK01. The sequence goes on from QNYK01000064.1 coordinate 116,031, forward strand.
TTTTCAGCCCCTCGTCTCCATGCCGTCCTCCCCGGTCCGGATCCCCATGTGTCATGCCGTGGGTAAATCCACCGCGAGAGAAATTGCCCTCCCACCACTTGCCACTCTGGTGACTGAGATAACCGTGCTCGGCCAGCAGTTTCGGGATCGTGGCCACCCGATCAATATTGCTGATCAGCTCTTCCCGCTGCTGACGAAAACCCACATCCTTTCGTAGTGCCGCGCCTCCGACACCTTGCGGAGGTGACGGGTCGTTCCCGGTAATCATGTGCTGGTGCGGGTAAAGTCCCGTGATCATGGTTGCCAGCGATGGCCGGCACAGGGCCGTGGGAACATAACCGCGCACGTAGGTGGCACTTTCCCGGGCCAACCTGTCGAGCGAGGGAGTCTGGATGACAGGGTGCCCCATGAATCCAAAATCGGTCCAGGTCTGATCATCCGAGATGATCAGGATCACGTTGGGGCGATCGCTTCCCAGTGCCCGGGCTAGTCGGCGTGGACGTGCCTGCCCCTGGGACTGCTGTCGATCC
>QNYK01000063.1 GCA_003973385.1 Bacillota bacterium
TTACGGAGATATCGTGCAGCAGACCGGATCCAAACTGGGTCATAGTTTGGAGGCTGCGAGGGGAGAATTCCTCACGCACGATGTCACCTGGACTGGTGACCTGGATGCAGGACCGGAGGCAGGTCGCTTCACCATCAATTCCAGTCATCACCAGGCGATTTCAAAACTACCCCCCGACTGGCGAGGTCTGGCTACCGCTGACGATGGGATCATCGAAGCGGCCTGTGACCCGACGGGGAGAGTGGTCGGAGTCCAGTGGCACCCTGAGTTGATCTCCGAAGAGCCGCTCAGCAGTGCCATTACCCTGCGATTCATAGAGTGGAGCCGCAGACAGATGTCCGGAAGCTCCTGACATGGCACGAAGGCTCTTCGTCTGCGCCGGTGAACCCTCCGGTGATCTCCACGCTGCCAGGCTGGTGGAGGAATGTCTGCGACTCGATCCTCAGTTGCAAGTGGATGCAGTGGGTGGCGAGCGGCTCGCTGCTGCCGGTGCGGTATTGAGAGCCGACCGTGCCGATCGAGCCGTCATGGGTTGGTTGCCGGTACTGGGGCAGATGGGTTCGATCCTGCGTCACACCGCCAATTTCGTCGAGGAGATGCTGCAAAATCCTCCCGACCAGCTGGTCGTCGTGGATTATCCGGGATTGCACTACCATCTGGCAACGATCGCCCGAGGATTGGGAATCCCGGTCAGTTACTACATCTGTCCTCAGGTCTGGGCGTGGGCACCCTGGCGCGTTCGCAGGATCGCCTCCTGCGCAGATCAACTGCTGGTGGTGCTTCCCTTCGAGGAGCAGATCTACAGCGAATACCATTCAAAGGTCCTTCATGTGGGCAATCCCGTCTTCGATTCGCTGGTAGATGTCGGGACAGTGCCTCTGTTACCGGGTCATGAAGGGTCTCCGATTCTCGCACTGCTCCCTGGTAGCCGTCGCCAGGAAGTTCGCTCCGGATTGCCGGCTCTGCTGGAGGCAGCTCAAATCTTGCGTCAGCAGACTCCTTCCCTGGAAACCTGGGTCTCGTGCCAGCGAAGTCAGTTGCTCCCTGAGGTAGAGCAACTGATCGCAAGGCATCCAGATGTGAAGATACATGTCGGTGAGGCGAGAGCTTTGCAGGCGCGAGCACGAATGGCCATCGTCTGCTCCGGCACTGCCACTCTGGAAACGGCATGGCACGGTGTTCCGATGGTGGTGGCCTATCCAGCGACAGAACTTTCGCGCTCCGTCTATCAATTGCTTGGAGTCGCACCCTATTTTTCCCTGGTGAATCTCTTTGCAGGCAGACGGCTGGTTCCCGAGATCCTGTTCGAACCTGGCGATGGCGAGGCCATCGCTCGACTGGCAATGCCTTTGCTCGACGACAACAATGCCGCCGATCTGGTCAGTCAGCTACAGCAGCTTCGTGCCGATAGATTTCACCCTGGGGCCAGCAAGGAAGCCGCTCGTCAGGTGCTGGCACTGCTCGCTACCGGCGTTAGCCACTGACGATCGGTTCGGACCCTGTTATCCTGAAGGCATGGTTTACTTCGGTCCCAGAAAATACCGTCCCGATCGAGAGGGCATGAGCCTGCGCGAAAAAATGCGCGTGATCGGTCCCCTGCTGTTGCTGTTTGCGCTGGCAATGATCTTGCTATTTCCGCAATTGCCCGTGGAACAGCCCGGTCCTTCTGCTGTCGATGTGACTCCCCTGAGAGGGGGTCCAGTTCCCGACCCTGATGTGGGTTCTTCGATCGGTTCATCCGGTTCCAATGTGCCGGAACCGGTTGCGATTTCACCTGTCGTGGAACTCCCTCCGATGGCAGCGCCTTTTGTTGAAGACCCTGCCCGGCTTGCAGCGGTCCGGGATATCGAGGCCAGGATTCCGGGGCAAGCGGAACTGGATGGCCAGATCTATCTGCTCCATCGCTGGCGTTCTGGTCATGCGGTCGAGGACTCAGGAGAGGCTCCGCGGGTTCCCGAGATCGCTGAAGACGCTGCGAGTCTCAGGGGCAAGCGGCACCTACTCGTGCTGACCTTGATCGAACACCCTCAGCCAAGAACACTGGAAGAGAACGCATCTGGATTGACCCGGTACTGGGAGGTGTTCGGGTCCGATCTCGATGGACGTTTGCACCGTGTTGACTTCATACAGAAACCAAAGAATCTTCCCAGTGGCAGCGATGTGCTGATGTCTGGTGATTTCCTGAGGCTCTATCGTTACATGACCGCTCGAGGGGGCGAAGGAATGGTGCCGCAGTGGGTGGCGCATACACTGACTTCATACCAGAGCCCATTTGAACAGAAGGGCGATCCGTATCTTCCGTTGTGGATCATCATGACGATCTCGATGTCAACCCTGATCCTGTTGCTGATGATCCAGAACAGAAGCAGGGGAGGTACTCGACGCGTGTCCCGCGGCCGGAGGGCACGATGACCCGCGGCCAGATGGATACCCGAATCGAATGGCCAGACGCTTGCTGTCAGCTGAGAATCGGTCCCCTCGACGAGGCCATCGATGACGAATTGCTGGGCCCGCTGCCCACATCGCAACTGTTGTTGCGAGACTCTGGTGTCGAGGAGTCTTCGCTGGATTCGCTGCGTCAGATCCTTTCGAGGAGGGCTCCGCTCGTCGAGCAGGTTGTTGCCGGCGGTGAAGAATCGAAGCACTCGGCGTCGTTTCGCAACATTCTGGAGATGATGGCGGAATCGGGGCTCGATCGGGGGGGATTGCTGCTGGTTGCTGGAGGTGGTGCGCTCGCAGATTCTGCAGCGTTTGCCGCATCGATATGGCATCGAGGTGTGCCGTGGATCGCCATTCCCACGACTCTGCTGGCGATGGTCGATGCACACATCGGCGGCAAGACTGCGATCCACTTCGAAGGGATCAAGAACCGGATCGGTAGTTTTCATCTTCCCAGAGCGGTCATCTCAGATGTCGGGTTTCTCGATTCATTGCCCGTCTATCAGCGCGCGATGGGCTGGGCAGAACTGATCAAGGCGGCATGGATCGGAGATCCCGATCTGTTCGAGTCGCTCGAAAACGATCCTGCGGCGATTCCGAAGAACCTGATCCCCACCGTGGAGCAACTCGCCTCAGCCGTGGCAGTGAAGGTGGCCATCGTCGAACAGGATCCCTTCGAGGAGAATCGTCGAGAAGTGCTCAACCTGGGACACACCCTTGCTCATGCGCTGGAGATGAACACCTCGCCACCGATGCTTCATGGCGAGGCGGTTGCCCGGGGATTCTGTTTTGCCGCTCGTCTGGCAGAGGAAATCGGGGAAGCTCCGGCTGGAACCGAGCGCCGAATCGCGAAGGTGCTGAAACGAGTTGGGTTGCCGACAGACCTCGGAGGATTCGACCTGGAAGTCGTGATGCCGGCATTGCTCGCCGACAAGAAGGCCCGCGGCCAACAGGGACGCTGGGTCATTCCCTGTGCCCCTGGAAAGGTCGTTGTGAAATCGGTCCCGACCGAGGTGGTCGAGCGGCTCTTGCGGTCCTCTCCACCCGAGTCCATCGTGAATCCGGCAGGTTGAAGGGAATAGTATGATTTGCGCCGACCACGCAGCGGATCAGCACCGGTCCCGCCCTCTCCGTGAGGTGTTAGCCAGTTCTTCGCTGGCCTTGATGTTGATCCTGATGGCAGGGATCCAGGGTTGTACCGCGGGTGACAATGCGACCGGCCTTCCACCGGCTGCGGCTTCACCTGGAGCAGGACCGGTTGCGCCATCGGAGCAGGATCTCACGCTTCTGCGTGAAGAAGTCCGGATGCAGACGACCCACCTGCGGGAGATCGCTGACGATCTGGAATGGCGTTCCAGGTCTGGTCAACAATTTGATCGAGCAATCCTGTTGAGGATTGAAGAACACGTCCATCGCGCCAGTGTGCGCGTCGAGCGGATAGAAATGCTACTGGGTCGGTTCGAAAAAGCTCAACGGTAAGGCCCACCTCACGTGTCGCAACAATCAGCAGCGGGTGAACTCGATGGCGGATTGAAGGGGCGGCAACTGGATCGCGAGATCTTGAGACTCGCGATCCCTGCCATCCTGCAGTACCTACTCCACACCCTTCAATTTCTGGTCGACACCAAGATGGTGTCCGCCTCCTCGGATGCGGATGACGTCTCCTTGGCGGCACTGAATCTGGTCTCGCCATTATGCTGGTCGCTGACAACCATCTTCACCGTGACGGCCATCGGCGCGACCGCGATCGTTGCTCGCAGGACCGGAGAAAATCAGAGACTGCAGGCAGCCACCGCCACCTACACGGCACTGGTGCTGGCATTTGCAGTCGGGTCCCTGGTGACGCTGATTGGCTTCACGGGCAGAGAGAGTTGCATCGGTTGGCTCGAGGGGCAACTCACGAGCGGAAATCCCGAGCAGGCGCAGGAGATCGCACGTCTTGCTGACGGTTACCTGAAGTGGTTCCTGTGGCTGTTTCCACTCCGGGCCCTGGCGATGACTCTGGAGGCGACGCTTCGTGGTGCTGGCTCCTCACTGCTTCCCGTTTTCGGTGGAGTGCTGGCCAATGTCGCCAACATCATAGGCAACGCGGTACTGCTGTTCGGGCTCTGGGGTGCGCCGCGGATGGGTCTGGAGGGGGTCGGGCTGGCCACGGGACTCGCTCCGCTGTTCGAAGTGGCCTTGATCCTCACGGTGATCCTGTGGAGTCGGGAAGGCCGCATCTCGCTGAGAATCCCCGGGGCTCTGCGTTTTGATCTGATCCAGGCGAAGGAGACGATTCGCCACAGTGCCCCTGCGTTTGGTGCCGCGTTACTGTTCCACTCCGGTTTCGTGGTCTATCAATTCGCCATCCTGAAGCTCGATGCAACATCGATGGCCGCTCACAGAATTGCGATCTCGATCCAATCGATGGCGTTTCTCCCTGCCCACGGGTTTCAGGCGGCGGCGGCCAGTGTCTCGGGAAGACTGCTCGGAGCAGGGCATCCAGATGATGCATATCGCAGTGCCTGGCGCTCCTGCATGGTGGGCTTGATGCTGGTGACTCCGGTGATGGTGCTGTTCTTGACCGCTTCCGATGCACTGACAGGGATCTTCGACATCCAGGAAGAGACACAATCGCTGGCAGCGATGTGCCTCATGATCGGAGCACTCGAGGTCCCCTTCTTGCTCGTGACTGAATCCTTGACCGGCACCCTTCGCGGCGCAGGAGCAAACCTGCCCGTGATGTGGATCACGGCAGTGGGGTCGTGGGGATTTCGGGTTCCCTTCGCCTGGATCCTGGCGTTCGGATATTTCGGATTCCCCGCCATCGGACTGCAAGGCGTGTGGGTGGCGACAGTACTCGACTGGATTCTGAGAAGTGGACTCACCGCCATCGCCATCCGTCGGCGGGGGTGGTTGGGCACCCGGGTCTGAGCATCAAAAACCGATTGCAGGATAACAGGAAGGTGAAGCGGGGCGCAGGAGCGATCAGCTCCTGCGCCCCGCTTTCTGTGGCAAGTCTCCTTACAGGAGACGCGCCGTGCATCGGCTGCCCCGTCGTGGATCGTCGATCAGGGGCAACTGTTGTAAGTGGCACACTCGAGTGCGTCTGCTGTCATATCGGACCCACAATTTGGACTCGGTGCTGGCGGCGCTGCGCCTCCCGAGAAGAGGAATCCGAGCAGGTAGACCCCATCGGCGACGTTCGCCTGACCATCGTCATTGGTATCGACCGCATCGATGCAGCCAGCGGGACCGCCGCTGAAGAGATAGGTCAAGCCGGCGACGGCGTCAGCGATGTTGATCACCGAGTCATCATTGATGTCGCCACGAACGAAGGTTTCGCCGGCACCAGGAACGAGATTGATCTGGCCGTGAACGAAACTGGGAGCCATCGGACTTGAGCCGACAACGATCAGGTTGTCGACCGGGAGGCCTCCTCCATTGACTCCATTTTGCCAACTGAGCGCGGATGAGACCGGATTCATCTGGCCGATCAATCCACCCGGGTTGGTGTTGAACTCGACCCTTGCCAGATTCACATCGGACGAGAGATCGAGCGAACTGGCGCTGGTGAAACTGACCACTGCACCGATGGTGACCCAGCCATCTCCCCACTGTCCATCGAAGAAGTCGAGGTCCGCAGGAACGACTGTTTCATCGAGGGCACTGACGACAGCCAGCGACCCATCGAAAACCAGCGCCAACGAGTAGCCGCTGACCGGATTGGGGTATCCGGTATTCGAGGGCGATTCAATGGCGGTGAGAATCGCGGAGAAAGAGCCGGCTCCGGTGCCTGGATCGAATCCAGCCGCGACCGTCGGTGCGGTCACGGTGAAGCCCAGAGGCGGAGGAGGCAGTACTGTGATGTCGCAGTCCAGGGTGGCGGTGGTCACACCGCCGGCGCTGGCGCTCATCGTGTAGAAGTGACTACTCACGGAGGCCCCAGTATCGGTGTAGGAGGTCGTGCTTCCGCCCAGGGTGGCTATCAGGGTGCCATTTCGAGACAGGCTGATCGCATCGTACATCATGCCATTGGACCAGGTCAGCAATACATCGCTCGCCTCAGGATCTGGCTGTGAGCAACTGAAGTTGCTCTGCGGTTGCGGAGTGATGTTGATCTGGCACGGGATCTCGGCGGCGGGCACGGCAGCCTGCTCCGCCTGTACCGTGTAAGTAGTGAGACCGTAGGAAGCGTTGGCATCGGTGTAAGCGGTCGCTCCTCCGGAGAGGATGGCAATGGTCGTACCATCCCGACGGACCGTGATCGATGTGTAAGTCTCCGGATTGGTCCAGTACAGATTGACGGATGGATCGGTCGTGGCTCCCAGGTCACAGGCGAGGTTCTGGACACCAGGCAGGAAGTTGCCAGAGGGCGCCAGGACATCGAAATTCAGCTCATCGGGAGCTCCCGCTGGACCTGGTTTGAAGAGGCCCAGGGTTGCGGAATTGGGTGCCGGAGGAGCATCGCTGGTGAAGTAGAAGTTGAACATCATCGACCAGCGCATCGCATTGGCGTTCTGATTGCTGGCGAAGGTGTCCGTCTCCCATGAGATCCCGATCCCCGGCAGCAGTGTGACATTCCAGTCGGTTCCGTCGTAGGGTTCGCCGCTGTGCCAGGTGAGGTCGTGAAATCCGTGGTCGATGATGGTTGCGCCTGCAGGGTAAGGAACCGAGAAACTCCTGGCGGAGCGATCGGAGTACATGTTGTAGACAGCATACTCGTAGTTGTAGGTGCCATTGCCATTATCGGTCACATCGTAACCTGCGATGAAGAGACCCTCATTGGGGACCTCCACATCGACAAGAGTCACGGAAGGCTGATTATCTTGCCACGCCTGGATCGGCGGAGCTTGCTGTTGTGTGCCTCCGACGAAACTGAGGCTGTGGTTGCCGGACTGGGAAACATTGACGCGGCGGTAGGAGGCATTGTTCGCCTGATTACCGAAGTCCGCATCGTCGGAAGCGACATACTGGCCACTGACGAAGAAAAGTGCGCCTGGCAGTCCGACCATGTCGCTCTCTTGAACCTGAACCCGTCTGCAGATGGTTCCCTGCCCGCTGGGGCATGGCGGAGCGTTGTAGGGGTAGGGGAAGAACCCTGTGAATGCATTGACCTGCGAACGAGGACCGAGGTTGCTCTGATTGCCGTTGAGACCGGCAGAGTAAGGATCGGCACAACCGGGAGTCAGGTAACTGAGGCAACCACCTCCGCCACCGCAGCCGGCGCAAAGGCCGGTGTTCTGCAGCGCACAGAAACCGTGCTTGAGCCAGGAGGAACCGATTTGAGTGAACCGTCCTTCGTGCAGTCTCCACATATCCTGAGCGATCACCGGGTGCTGATTGTTGTTGGCTTGCCAGTTCAGATTCGCCGTTCCGATGTTGCAGGAAGTGGTAGCGACGGAGTACGCGTAGATGCCAGTCCCTGTATTGGTGCCATAGGCATTGGTATTGGGAAGATCTCCGACGATGACATCGGGCTGAGCCACCACGATGGTCGGAATCAACAGGGCCAGGCATACCATCAGACTGAAAATTGAACGCACGATAACTGTCCTCTCGTGGCTCTTTGACCGCTGGGAAAATGATGGCGGGTATCCGAAGGCCGGACGAACCTCTTCCTCAGGGTTTGAGCTGCTTATTCTCGAATCAAATCCAAAGACCTCGGAGCAGTAATCGCAGCCATCCGGTCAAAGGTAGACCGGTAGCCGAAAACAATGCCCAGGCCCTATTCTCCCACAGGAGTCCCCTCCCGTGAAGGGGTGTTCAATTTCAAGGAGTGGTAAATAGTGTCGAATCGAGGCACGAGACTCGATGATTGTCTTGATTCCTCATGTGGGAGATTCTCTGATCCAGGAGGGACAGGACTCGACCTGGCGGCAAACCGGAGCGAGATGTTCTCTATTTCAGGGCAGAGCCTGTAACTGGATCGGGGAATAATGACCGGAAAGACAGGGACGATGTCGCCCCAGGATGCCGTCTCCTGGTGGATTGCTGCGATCCCGGTCGGCATCGGGGCCACGGTGTCGATGTGGAGCGCCGGCTATATCTGTCGCCTCCCCTTCATCGAAGCGCCGCCGTGGCTGCTCTTTTTTCTGCTCGTCATGATCCTGATCCTGGCAGGGAGAGTCGCTGCTTCTCGAAGTTCCGACAGATTCCGGTGCGCGCTGATGTCGGGCGCGATTGCCGGCGTGATCGACCTGCTGGTACTGGGTGCGGTGCTGGTGCCAGAAGAGGCAACGGTTTCGGGTGTCGTGGTGTCAGCGTCGACATTCGTGCTCGGTTGCATGGCTCTCGCTGCTCTGGGTGCTGCCACCACCTCCGGGGGAAGTTCGACAGCCGAACGGGGTGTCGAGTCGATCACGCGCACCGCCTTCTGGGCGACCTTGATGCTGGTCGGGATCGGAGGACTCGTGACCAGCGAAGAGGCGGGGATGGCGGTTCCCGACTGGCCGGGCTCCTTCGGTAACAACATGTTTCTGTTGCCGCTCTCCAGGATGACCGGAGCCATCTATTACGAACACGCCCATCGGCTCTTCGGATCGCTGGTCGGGCTGGTCACGCTCTCGATGGCGATCTACACCTGGCGATTCGCCAGGCGAAGATCCCTCTCGTGGCTCGGCCTGCTCGCCTCAGTTCAGGTGGTGGTACAGGGAATTCTTGGCGGCTATCGGGTAACAGGGGCGAAATCGGTCGAGGTCGTGGCTGGCCAGGTGACAGAATCGGTCGAATCTGGATTGAGCCTGCTACTGAGGGTCGTCCATGGCATCCACGGCCAGATCTTTCTCGCGGTTCTGGCCGTGATGGCGACAATTGCCGCCAGCAGCTGGCGCATCGAAGCGCCTCGGGTAGGTCATCGAAGCTGGGCCCGTGCCAGCCAGTGGTTGTTGGTGCTGTTGTGCTGTCAGTTACTATTGGGGGCGCTTTCTCGACACATCTCTCGGTCGTGGGTGGTTCCTCACCTGATCGGCGGATTTCTGGCTTTGATGGCGGTGATCGTGGTCGCTGCGATGATCGGTCATGACTCCAACTCGAGAACCCGGAGTCGATTAGCGGTAGCGCTGATTGTGGCGACGATGACGCAACTGTCGCTCGGATTCATGACTCTCGCTGCGACTGGCAGCGAGGTCAGAAGTGCCTCCAGCGGTGTTTCGGAGACGCTGCTGGCGACCCTTCACCAGAGTTTCGGAGCGGTCATCTTGTCCCTCTCGGCAGCGTTGCTGTGCTGGTGCCGCAGGGTGCCATCTGTGGACCCTGATCGGGCTTTAAACGGTGCTCGAGCAGGAGAATAATTGTTCCTCAATTAATGAAAAAATACGTCGGGTTCGTTTGCGAATCCGGGGCCTGTCGCTAGCCTGAGGCCGTGGGTGGGACCTGCCAGCAGTCAGCGTTCCGTCTCAGCCTGGGGGGGGAAGAGGACGGAAGGACGCGACCAGCAGGTTCGGTATTTTCTGCACGCCACTGGTGGCTTTTCGAAACACTTCACCTCTCCCCATCCATGATCGTTGTGCTCGAGTTTGCTCAGCTACATTCGTGGGCCAGGAGGAACTTCGAACAGATGAACCGCACCCCTATATTTCCGCCCTGGATGGATCAACTCATCAAGTTGCTGGGTGCTGGAGCTGCCGTCAGCGGACTCTATGTCGTGATGATGATCAACTTCGGCGCGTCGCCCAAAACTCTCAATGCTGGTTACATGCCAGAGCAGCCGGTTCCCTACAGTCACGCCTTGCATGTTGGAGAACTGGGGCTTGATTGTCGGTACTGCCACACAACCGTGGAGAGCGCCGGGTTTGCTGCCGTGCCACCGACCGAAACATGCATGAACTGTCACGGCAAGATCGCTCCGACAAGTATGAAGTTGAAGCCAGTTCGCGATTCCTTCTCCACCGGTATGCCGGTGCCATGGATCAAGGTTCACGATCTCCCTGATTTTGTCTACTTCAATCACAGTGCTCATGTGACCCGGGGAGTTTCCTGTGTCGAATGCCACGGCAGGATTGATCAGATGGAGGAGGTCCAGCAGGTGGCCGCATTGAGCATGGGATGGTGCCTTGAATGCCATCGCAATCCTGAGTCCCGGTTGAGGCCGGTCGATAAGGTGACGGATCTCGATTGGGGACTGGAACGCACTCCAGAAGTGAAGGCGACGGAAGGTCGGGAATTGATGAAGGACCTCGGGTTGTACGACGCGTCGGGACAGCCGACGGTTCGGATGACCCTCATGACGAACTGCTCAACATGTCATCGATAAAAGAACAGCACCAAACCCATCAAGGTAAGGCTCTCTGGCGTAGCCTCGATGAGTACGCGGACACCCCCGAATTTCGAGCTCTGGTCGAGAAGGAGTTTCCGAACCATGCTCCCGAACTGTTCAACTCCACCTCGAGGCGTCATTTTCTCAAGGTGATGGGCGCTTCGATGGCGCTGGCGGGAGGGTTGGCAGGCTGTCACTGGCCGACGCAAAAAATTCTTCCCCATACCAGCCGGCCCGCGGGGCAGGCTCCAGGTGTACCGGAAACCTATGCATCCTGCTGGGAGCAACAGGAGGTTGCCGAGGGAGTACTGGTCACCAGTTACGATGGCAGACCGATCCGTGTCGATGGCAACGGTGATCATCCCGATCACCGTGGATCTTCCACCTCGCAGATGCAGGCCAGTGTTCTGGGGATGTATGACCCGGGCAGGAGCACGGAGCCGACCCATTCGCAGTCGGATGGTCGTGTCGCTGGCGACTGGGACCAGGCGATCGAGTTGCTCAGAACTGCAGGCAGGTCAGGCAAGGTCTCCGTGCTGGCTGCTCCGAGTTCTTCGATGGCATACCAGGCGATGCGCAAGCGTTTGCTGCGAGAAGTGCCCGAGTCATCCTGGCACGAATGGGCGCCGGTCAATCGCGATTCGGAACGACTTGGAACCGCACAGGTATTTGGCAGACCGATGCGACCGGTGGCAGACCTCTCTGCCGCCCGGGTACTGGTTTGCCTCGACGCCGATCCCTTGATGAATCATCCGGCGAGTCTACGCCACAGCAGTGGCTGGGCTGCGCTGCGAACTTCCGCCGACGATGACGAACCGATCTTGAGCCGAGTCTGGGTGGTGGAGAGCACGCTGTCGGTGACGGGGGGTGCTGCGGATGTCAGGATCCCGACACGCACATCCGACATACCGAAAATCGCCGTCCAGTTGGCGGCTGCCACCGGAGTCTCGCTGCCTGCAGATGTGGCGAGCAGTGTCGGTTCGGTCGCTGCTGCCAGCGACGGACGCATCCAGCGGATGGCGGATGACCTGCTGAGCCATCAGGGTGCCTGTCTGGTGATGGCGGGAGATCGTCAACCACCCGCAGTCCACGCACTTGTCCATGCCATGAACATCGCTCTCGGTGCTGCCGGGAAGGTGCTCAAATATGCCGAGGTGACTCACGGAGAGCGACCCGCGCACATCGATGACCTGCAACTCCTCGCAGATCGCATTCGTGGTGGTCAGGTCGAGACTTTGCTGATGCTCGGGGTCAACCCCGTTTATGACGCCCCCTCGCTGGGACAGTCCTGGTCGGAGTTGATTGGCCAGGTTCCCCACTCGATGCACCTTGGACTCTACGAGGATGAAACTGCGAAGGTGTGCCAGTGGCATCTCAATCAGACTCACTTCCTGGAGGAATGGGGAGATGGCCGCAGTTGGGATGGCACGGTGACCCTGCGGCAACCTCTCATCGCTCCACTGTACTCGGGGCGAAGTACCATCGAAGTGGTCAGTGCAGTCGTCGATGACGAGATGAAATCGGGTCACGATATCGTCAGAGAATATCTGCATCCGATGGCTTCATCCGACTTCGAAGGTTCCTGGAAGCAGTGGTTACACGATGGCTTCATCGCCGAGACCTCGAATGCCGTCGATGTCGCTCCCGATATCCATGGTGGCTGGGGAGCGGCGCTGGAAGCCTCGATGCAGTCGGTGGGAGGCAAGGAAATCGTGTTCCTGCCCGATCATTCCCTTTTTGATGGCCGCTATGCCAACAATGGCTGGCTCCAGGAACTGCCCGATCCGGTGACCAAGGTCTCCTGGGACAATTGCGCCATGATCTCACCACGTCTGGCGTCCGAACTGGGGGTCAAGAATGGCGACATGGTTGACCTCACCGTGGCGGGGGAGAGCCTCGAGATGGCTGCATTCGTGCTGCCGGGACAGAACCAGGACACCATCGGAGTTGCCCTTGGATACGGCCGCTTGATCTCTGATCGCGCCGCAGGACGCCTGTCACGCAAACCATCCCTCTACCAGATCGCCGATGGGGTTGGCTTCGATACCTATCGGCTTCGCAACGCGGCTGCATTGAGGGTAGGTTTTGCCTCGGTGAGCGTGGCTCGCTCGGGGGGAACCTACGAACTGGCCACGACCCAGGATCACAATCCGATACGTCCCGACGAATTCATGGGAGACCTGGAGTTCAACGAGGAGCAACGTCGAGCGGGCGAATATGTGCGTGTTGTGGATTGCGATTCCACTCCAGATGCCGGCGAAGTCGCAAAGCAAGTCACTGCCGCGGGACCTCACCACCCTGATCTGGTGAGTCCATGGAAGGAACACGAGTACACCAGTCACCGCTGGGCGATGTCGATCGACCTGAATCTCTGCACCGGGTGTAGTGCCTGCGTGGTTGCGTGTCAGGCGGAGAACAACATCGCGGTGGTGGGCAAGGATGAGGTCGCCTACGGTCGCGAGATGCACTGGATTCGCATCGATCGCTACTTCATGGGTGAGGATGTCGATAATCCGGAGGTGGTACACCAGCCTCTCACCTGCAACCAGTGTGAGAATGCGCCCTGTGAACAGGTCTGCCCGGTGGCGGCGACCGTTCACAATGAAGAGGGCCTCAATGACATGGTCTACAATCGTTGCATCGGCACCCGGTATTGCAGCAACAACTGCCCGTACAAGGTGCGCCGATTCAACTACTTCAACAACACCAAGAATCCCAGTGCGACGGAGCAGATGGGGTACAACCCTGAAGTCACCATCAGAGCACGGGGGGTGATGGAGAAGTGCACCTATTGTGTTCAACGGATCAATAGTTCCAAGATCAAGGCCCACAATGAGGATCGAGAGATGGTCGATGGGGATGTGCTGCCAGCGTGTGCGCAATCCTGTCCGACACATGCGATCACCTTTGGCGATCTCGCTGACCCGGATAGTCAGGTTTCTCGTACTCAGAAGTCGCATCGCGCTTACAAGATGCTCGCCGAGTTGAATGTCAAACCGCGAACCAGTTTCCTTGCCAAACTGCGCAACAACTCGATTCTGGATGAGGGGTAACTGACATGAAGCGACTCCTCGAAACGCTGAGTCCGATCGTCAGACCCGAATTGACCGGCGGCGCCGAGAGCCCAGAAATCGATAACACGGCGTACTCTCCAGATAGCCGTACCCCGCTCATCACCGGAGACAATGACAACACGACCATCACCGACAAGGTGTGCGGGATCGTCGAGAACAAGCCCACGATAGGCTGGTGGGGCTTCTTTCTGCTGGCATTCTCGGTGCTGGGATTACTCGGAGTGTTCATTCCATTCCTGATCTTCTGGGGAGTGGGGACCTGGGGTGTCAACAATCCCGTTGGCTGGGGATATGCCATCGTGAACTTCGTGTTCTGGGTAGGAATCGGCCACGCGGGGACGCTGATCTCTGCGATCCTGTTCCTCTTCAGGCAGAAGTGGCGCACATCCATCAACCGAGCTGCAGAGGCGATGACCATCTTTGCCGTGATCTGCGCAGGGATGTTCCCGGGGATTCATGTAGGGCGCGCCTGGTTCGCATACTGGATGTTTCCATTGCCGAACCAGATGGAATTGTGGCCCAACTTCCGCAGTCCATTGGTGTGGGATGTATTTGCCGTTGGAACCTACTTCACCGTCTCGTTGTTGTTCTGGTACATGGGAATGATCCCGGACCTCGCAACGCTCCGGGATCGGGCCAAGCATGCCGTGCGCAAGGTGGCCTATGGCGCTCTTTCGCTCGGTTGGACCGGTTCCAATCGCCAGTGGCATGTCTACGAGCGTTCCTATCTGCTGCTGGCAGCTCTGGCCACTCCGCTGGTGCTGTCGGTGCACTCCGTGGTGTCCTTCGACTTCGCGGTCTCGCAGATTCCCGGGTGGCACACGACGATCTTCCCGCCCTATTTTGTTGCCGGAGCCATCTTCAGTGGATTCGCGATGGTGATGACCTTGCTCGTGCCTGCACGACAGTTCTTCGGGCTCAAGGATGTGATCACTCTCAAGCACCTCGAAAACATGAACAAGATCATCATGCTCACCGGCATGCTGGTCGGATACGCATACTCTCAGGAGTTCTTCATGGCCTGGTATGGAGGTGTGAAGGTGGAGAAATTCGCCTTCATCAACAGAGCCTTCGGCCAGTACGCCTGGGCCTACTGGATCATGGTTTCCTGCAATGTGCTGTCGCCACAGATCTTCTGGTTCAAGAAAATGAGGACCAATATCTGGGTGATGTTCGTCGTCAGCATCTTCGTGAATATCGGCATGTGGTTCGAACGCTTCGTCATCACGGTGACAAGTCTTGCAAATGAATTCACGACCAGCGCGTGGGACTATTACAGTCCAAAACTCGCGGATGTGATGATCTTGCTCGGTGCATTCGGACTCTTCTTCACCTTGTTCGCATTGTTCTGCAGATTCCTTCCCTTCATCGCCATGAGCGAGGTGAGGGGGGTGCTCGCAGAACAGGCACAAGCGAAGGCGCGTGCCCAGCAGCAGTCTTCCCCTGAATCGGCGGCGAAACCCGCCGCAGAATCGTAGGGGGGAGCAGAGATGGAATCACAGATGAACAGTTCGAACGGCGTCGAGACGATCACGGCAGAGACGGCCATCGATCCGAAGCCAGTGTTGATGCTGGCAGAGTTCGCCACTGCCGATGGACTGATGGAAGCGGCCGCAGGTGTACGGGACAAGGGCTTCAAGTTGTGGGATTGCCATACTCCCTATCCGGTTCACGGCCTCGACGCAGCGATGGGGGTCAAGCCAACGCTGCTGCCCTGGATCGTCCTCTGCGGGGGCTTCTTCGGCTTCTCCGGTGGCTTGCTGATGCAGGGCTGGATGAACGCCATCGATTATCCGTTTCTGATCAGCGGAAAACCATTTTTCAGCATCCCTGCGAGTATCCCGGTCGCATTCGAGATGACCATCCTGTTCAGTGCATTCGCCTCATTTGGTGGCATGTTGCTTCTCAACGGTTTACCTCGTCTCTACCGACCTCATTTCCGCAGCGATCGCTTCCGTCGTGCAACTGCAGATCGATTCTTCATCAGCATCGATGGCCGTGATCGTCAGTTCGATGTCGACTCCAACTCAAGGCTTCTGCAAGAACTCGGCGCCAGCGCCGTGGAAGTGATCGAGGAGTAGCGCCATGGCATTACCCACTCGAGAAACCAGTGTCCCTGGGTGGATCATAGCAATGATCATCCTTGTGAATCTGGCACTGCTGGTTCCTCCGATGCTGGTGGCGAAGACTCGTTACGCGACTTCTCGGCAGACCAGGCTCCATGTCTTCTACGACATGGACCAGCAGCAAAAATTCAAGGCGCAGAGTGCCAATCCACTCTTCGCTGACGGCAGATCGATGCGGTTACCTGTTCCAGGAACCGTGGCACGCGGGGAACTCTCTCTGGATGAACATTTCACGTGGGGCACCATCGATGGCGAGTGGGCGACGGAGTTTCCTGACGATGTGCAGGTCAACTCGGAGTTGCTGGCCAGGGGTGAGGCTCGATTCAACATCTACTGTATTCCCTGTCATGGGATGTCAGGCCATGGAGATGGAATGGTGAGCCGCCGCGCAGAAGTTTCCGAGTACGGAGCCTGGCTCGTTTCTGACCTGTCATCTGAAAAAGGACTGGCCCACCCGATCGGAGAGATCTTCAACATCACCGGGTACGGGATCAACACGATGCCAGGATACCGGTCACAGATCTCTCCGCAGGATCGCTGGGCCATCGTTGCCCACGTCAAGGCACTGCAGCTGAGTCAATCGATCGACATCGCCGAGATCCCGCAAGCAGACAGAGAACGACTGCTTCGCGAGAAGGCGCTCTTCGGGGATGGTGATGGCGGCACCGAGCCGAACAAAGAAACCGGGAGTGATTCCCGGCAGGGGAGGTAGGCGCGATGGGACACGGTTCAACCGTCGATCTCAGCACCGAGAACCGCACTCTCGGTAGTCTCTCCGGCAAACTGATTGCGCTCGGAGCTGTGATGGCGGTGATCGGCATCGTTGGCACGGTTGTGCTCGGATCCCTGGAAGGGGCTTTCGAGTCGGGTGACTCCGGACAGGGCCACCAGTCCCAGCAGCAGGCAGCCACCGATGGCCATCGAGTGCCCGCTGCAGACGATGAGCATGGAGCCACGGATGGGGAGTCCGATGCTGCCGCAGTTCATCACGGCCCGACCCATGGTTTCAATACAGAGTGGAGCATCTGGCACCCGTACCTGGTGAGCGCTTGTTTCTTTCTCACCATGACACTCGGGGCGCTCTTCTTCGTGCTGGTCCACCACATCACCAACGCTGGATGGAGTGCAGTGGTGAGAAGGTTGGCAGAGGGAGTCTCGAGAAATATCGTGTTGATGGCGCTGATCTTCTGCCCGCTCGTGATGCCAGGGCCGATGGGAGCTCTCTACAAATGGATTCATCCAGATCCCGGCGACGAGATCATCTCGGTGAAGTCATCGTATCTGGATTACAACTGGTTCCTGATCCGCATGGGCGTGTACTTCTTCATCTGGATAGTGTTTGCCTGGAGTTACCACCGTTCATCGGTGGCCCAGGACCGAGACGGTGATGTGCAGCGCAGCAGTAGACTGAGCAGGATCAGTCCCCTGGGAGTGGCTCTCTTTGCGCTGAGTATCACCTTCGCCGGATACGATCTGCTGATGAGCCTCGATGCGCACTGGTTCAGTACCATCTTCGGGGTCTACATCTTCGCTGGCTGCGTACTCTCTTTTCATGCGCTACTGGCTCTGATCGTGGTCTGGTTGCAGGCCAACGGCCGGCTGACCAGGGCCATCTCCGATGACCACATGCAAGATATCGGCAAGATGATGTTCGCCTTCACCATCTTCTGGGCCTACATCGCGTTCAGTCAGTACATGCTCTACTGGTACGCGAATATTCCTGAAGAGACGATCTGGTTCGTCCGGCGTCAGAGTGTCTGGATGTGGGGATTCTGGGGCTGGATGATGGTGGTGGGGCATTTCTTCGTGCCGTTCTTGTTCCTGGTGTCGAGGCACATCAAACGCAAGCGAGCAACGATCGCTTTCGGAGCGATGTGGGTACTCGCGATGCACTGGGCAGATATGTACTACCTCGTGATGCCACAGATCTCCAACGGCACTGAATTCCCGTTCAAGATGGTGGATATCATGATTCCGATCGGAATGGGTGGACTCTTCATCATCGGGCTGGCTCTGTCGCTTCGGGGGCATTCGCTGATTGCCGAGAAGGATCCGAGAATGGCGGAGTCGCTGGCGTTCGAGAACGCATGATTTTGGGTCGAATGGAAAGGAGTCAGAGATGAGTCAGACAGTGACAGACAGGTCCAAGGATCTTCTCGGCTCCGGAGATGACCCGAGTGCGATTCCTACCTGGTACGGGGGGGCCATTTTTGCGGTGGTTCTGCTCTTCTCCGTCTACTTGCTGGTTTACCTCTCCGACATGGAAAAACTCAAAAAGTTTGACGAATCGATCGAGAAGGAGAGTCGCTGGCTCCATCAGGTGAAGAACAAGCAGGTGCAGCAACTTGAGACCTATACCTGGACAGATATCGACAACAACAGGGTTTCCATTCCCCTCGAGCAGGGCCGTGAAAAGGTGCTGAAGAGGTACGGAAATTCGGAGCAATAAGAAGGAGTTCGTGGAGATGCGGATCGGCAGATTGATTCAGATCGTGATGGGCGCTAGCCGGCTGACGCCGGGTGGTGCATCGTCAGCATCGGTCCTGCTCGCTCTGTTGATGTCTGCGACTCTGATGGGGCAGACCCCATCAGTGTCTCCGGGACTCAATTACAATCAGGACCTCGATCCAGTGCTCAAATCCATCGAAGGCCTGACGATTCATGATCAGCTGGGCGAGCAATTGCCTCTCGATCAAATCATCCGCCGCGAATCGGGAGAACAGACAACATTCGGCAAACTGTTCCAATCAGGTCGTCCGGTGATTCTGAATCCGGTCTATTTCTCCTGCCCGATGCTCTGCAATCTTGTTGTTGAAGGCCTGGTGGAATCTGTTGCGCAGTGTGGCCTCGAGATCGGCATCGATTTCGATGTGATCACACTCAGCATTGACCCGCGAGATTCTGCAAGAGATGCCAGAAACCGAGAGTCGTTGCTGGTCAAGGCGCTGGAGGAATCGGCAGTACTTTCTGGAGCCGCTGTGTCCAAGGCCCGTGACGGGTGGCATTTCGTGACAGGTCAGGAACCCTCGCTCAGGGCCATCGCCGACTCTGTCGGGTTCGAGTACCGCTGGAATGACTACAATAACGAGTACGCCCACGGCGCTGGGATCTTCATCATCAGCCCAGATGCGGTGCTGACCCAGACGATCAAGGGAATCGAATACGATCCCCAGACTCTCCGACTGGCACTGGTCGAGGCTTCCGATGGCAAGGTCGGCAACTGGCTCGACGATTTTGTCCTGACCTGTTTTGTTTACGATCCAACCAAGGCTCAATACGGTCCTGCCGCTCTCAAGGTGATGCGCCTGGGAGGGATACTCGCAGTCCTCGGATTGAGTGTCTTCCTGCTGCTATT
Source organism: Bacillota bacterium (assembly GCA_003973385.1). GTDB lineage: Bacteria > Planctomycetota > UBA8108 > UBA1146 > UBA1146 > QNYK01. Next base: position 19,234 of record QNYK01000063.1, read on the forward strand.
GTGGCGAAAAGGACCCCAGCGTGGAGAAACGGATAAACCTTCGGATCCACGGAGAGAGCAGTTGCAGTCATGAATCCACTGGTGGCGATCCTGGCCCAGAGTAAACCGAGCTTCTGGCTTCCTGCGCCGGTGTCCAATTTCGCAGGGCCGGTCGACTGGGACTTCTACTTCGTCTACTGGGTCTCCATCTTCTTTCTCGTACTGATCACCGCTCTGCTTGCGATCTTCATGTGGAAGTATCGAGCTCCAAAGGGGGCCCATGCTCAGAGTCATAATGACCATCACCTGCTGCTCGAGGTGGTCTGGACCGGAATCCCACTGATTCTTTCACTGATGATGTTCTGGTATGGATATCGAGGATATGTGGCGATGCAAACGCCTCCCGCCGATGGCATCTCGATCGTGGCAGAGGCGCAGAAATGGGCCTGGAACTTCTCTTATGCTTCCAATGGAGCGAACGTTCCTGGAATGTCCGATGACTTCAACGCCGTGAGAGCAAAGGTCAGGTCTGGTGAGTTCACGAGTGAACAGGCGGCAGCAGAGGAGGACAAGATCCTCGAAAAAGCAGGCCTTCATGTTCCGATGGGAGTGCCCATCGACATCACCGTGATGGCCGCGGATGTGCTGCACTCCTTCTACATCCCTGCGTTTCGCGTCAAGAAGGACTGTGTTCCTGGCAGGACCGGGAAGTTGTGGTTCATCGCCAACGAAGCGGGGATCTACGACCTGTTCTGTGCCGAGTACTGCGGGCAGGGCCACTCCTGGATGCATACCAAGGTGGTCGTCCACGAGACCGTCGAGGAGTTCGAGAAATGGCTGGAGATTGCGGGTTCCTATGACGAAACACTGCCCTTCGATGAGAACGGCAAGATCGTCTGGAAGCGGCGAGGGTGTATCTCGTGCCACAGTATCGACGGAACGAAAAAGGTCGGTCCATCGTGGAAAGGCCTGTTCGGATCGATGCGGAAATTTATCTCCATAGGCACACCTGGCGAGTTGATCGCAGATGAAGCATACATCGAAGATTCGATCCGATTTCCGATGAACCGGGTCGCAGATGGATACCCACCGCAGATGCCTGTGGTGAAACTCACCGATAAGGAAATCCTGTGGGTCACAGAGTACATCAAGTCCTTGGGACAGAACTCCGGGGGGACAGAAAATCCCCGGAAGGAGAACTAGCATGAGTCAGCCTGAAATGGACGCTCAGTCCGATGCAGAGATACCGTCGGAGCCGCATGTGGTTGCTCCTGAGGAGCACACTGGCCCCAGTTATCTCACCGTGACGAAGACGATCGCCTCCTGGGCGTTCACGCTCGACCACAAGCGCATCGGGGTCATGTACCTGATCGGTGTCCTGTTCATGTTCTTGCTCGGCGGAGTCTTTGCTCTGCTCCTCAGGACCGAGTTGTTTTCACCTCTGGCTCTGATCACACCGTTGTTCGCCGATACTGCCGAGGCTCAGGCGGATCTCTACAATAAATGGTTCACCACTCATGGGGCCATCATGGTGTTCCTGGTGATCATCCCGGGGGTGCCAGCGGCGCTCGGCAACTTCGTGTTGCCGCTGTTGCTGGGAGCCAAGGATGTCGCATTCCCGAGATTGAATCTGGGTTCCTTTTACCTCTGGGTGATCGGGGCGATTTTCTTCATCTATGTACTCTTCTCCGGTGGGCTTGATACAGGTTGGACCTTCTATACACCCTACAGCGCGGAGTCGGGGACGGCTGTGATCCCTGCGCTGGTAGGTGTGTTCATACTCGGGTTCTCCAGTATCTTCACCGGTCTCAACTTCATCGTGACGATCCACAAGATGCGGCCACGCGGGATGACCTGGTTCAAGATGCCTCTGTTTTTGTGGGCAACCTACTCGACGGCAGTGATGCAGGTACTGGCCACTCCTGTTCTCGGAATCACGTTGTTGCTACTGATCCTCGAAAGGACTCTCGGGATCGGAATCTTCGATCCACGAAATGGTGGCGACCCGGTGCTCTTCCAGCACTTCTTCTGGTTTTACAGTCACCCGGCGGTCTACATCATGATCGTGCCGCCGATGGGTATCGTCAGTGAGTTGATCGCCGTCCACAGTCATAAGCGGATTTTTGGTTACACCTACATCGCTTTCTCTTCGGTGGCAATTGCGATCTTCTCGTTCCTTGTCTGGGGACACCATATGTTCATCAGTGGGCAGTCGACCACCATGAACATCATCTTCAGCGGAATCACCTTCTCGGTTGGAATCCCCTCTGCCATCAAGGTATTCAACTGGATCGCTACGATGTACAAGGGCGCGATTTCCCTCAATACAGCGATGCTGTACGGGCTTTCCTTCATCTTCCTGTTCACCATCGGCGGATTGACGGGTCTCTTCTGCGCTGTGCTCAGCATCGACACCCACATTCATGACACCTATTTCGTGGTGGCACATTTCCACTACGTGATGATGGGAAGTGGTCTCATCGCATTCATCGGTGGCCTGCACCACTGGTGGCCCAAGATTACTGGCAAGATGTTCAGTGAGTTCCTTGGAAGAATCGCCTGTGGGTTGGTCTTCATCGGCTTCAACCTCACGTTCATTCCCCAATTTGTCATGGGTTCACTGGGCATGCCGCGGCGTTACTACACCTACGCAGATAAGTTCCTCGGCTACCACCAGCTTTCCACCATCGGTTCCTACATCATGGCCGTGGGCTTCTTCCTGATCGCGTATTACCTGATCCAGTCGCTGGCGTCTGGCAAGAAGGCGCCGAGGAATCCATGGGGTGGTAATAGCCTCGAATGGCACACGACTTCTCCGCCTCCACTGTTGAATTTTCATGATGTGCCGGATGCCACCGATCCGTATGACTTCGAGCATCTGGAGTACAACCCCTCCACTGGTAACTACGACACCCAGGAGTTGGCCAGGGCTTCAGAATGACGGGAGAAACGATGAGCGGCGACGCACATCCAGCGGATTCAGACCCGCAGAAGCAACCCACTGACGCTCACCATGATGGTCATGATGATGGTCATGGCCACTCCCCGTACCAGGCACACCACTTCGATACGATGAAGCAACAGTTCGAGGCAGGGAAACTCGGGATGTGGCTCTTCCTGGCCACGGAGGTGCTCCTATTCGGCGGCCTCTTCTGCTTCTACACCGTCTACAAGTCCAACCATCCGGAACTCTTCGAGTGGGGACACCACTTCCTCGACAAGCGCTGGGGAGCCACCAACACGATGGTGCTTCTCTTCTCCTCGTTGACGATGGCTCTTGCGGTTCGAGAGGCTCAACTGGGACGGAAGAATAGAATCCTCTTTTTCCTGACCGTGACCTTCTTGTGCGGGGGAGCGTTCATGGGGATCAAGTACGTCGAGTACTCGAAGAAGTTCCATGAGGGGCTTTTTCCAGGCAAGTACTTCGCCTATGAAAATGTCATCGATTCAGAAGAAGCTCGACTTCACCAGCAGGAACAAGATCGCCTGGCGCATGCGGGCCTGGGATTGCCCGATGCCAATGTCGTCATCGACGAGCCAAAAGCCAGGGGCCAGGCGGGGCAGCCTGGCCTTCCGCCGAGTGGACTCTCCTCGTCTGCCCAGCAACTGGAGCATCCAGAGGAGAGCGCATCAGGCCATGCTCCCGCGGATGATGGTCATACACCGGGCCTGGTCATCGCTCCATCCCACTTGCCTCCTGGGCCTCGGCCCGACAACGCCCATGTGTTTTTCAGCATCTATTTCTGCCTCACCGGGCTGCACGGGATTCACGTATTGCTCGGGATGGTCATGATGGTGTGGCTGATGGTGCTGGCGCAACAGGGCCGCTTCGGCCCCGGCTACTTCACTCCGGTTGATCTCGGTGGACTCTACTGGCACCTTGTGGACCTGATCTGGATCTACCTGTTTCCATTGCTGTACCTGGTCGAATAGGAGTCCTGATGGAGCAGATACTCGATAATGTCGATCTATTGATCCTGGGGGCAGCATTCGTGAGCCTCATTGCAACCGTTGTGATGTTCAAACGGTCGCGCAACCAGGAGGTGGATCATCCCAAGTTCGGCCACATGACCGCGCCCACCCTGCTGCTCGTGATCCTGACGATGCTGCTGTTCTTGACATGGATCACGGTGGCGGTTTCGTACATCGACCTGGGGGGAATGAATGTGGTCGTTGCGATGGGCGTCGCCACCATCAAGGGTAGCCTCGTGGCACTCTATTTCATGCACTTGCGATGGGATCGTCCTTACAATGCCGTCATTCTGGTCGCTTCGCTCTTCTTTCTCGGTCTCTTCCTGAGTTTCGCGTTGCTGGATACTGGTGAGTACAACACGTCTTTGATCGATGATCCGTTCCTCAAGATCCCATCGGAGCAGTTCGGAGTCGAACAAGGCTAGTGCGGAGTTTTGGTGTCATCGGGGCAATCGAGTACAGATCCAGATGGCGATTCCATTCGTGATCCGGTTTCGCCAATACTTGCGCGCATGGGAATGCAGCTGTTCCTGATCTCACTGGCGATCCTTTTCATCGCCAGCATCGTAGGGATCGTCATCATCCGAAAGAGCAATCCGAACTGGGGTGAAGGGGCGCCGAGAATCCCGGATCTCGCCTGGCTCAGTACCGCCGTGATGCTGCTCGTGAGCGTATTTTCTCAGGCTGGATTGTCAGCGATCTGTCGCGATTCGATCCGCTTCTTTCGCTCCTGCATGGTGATCGTGCTACTCCTCGGATTTCTATTTCTGATGCTGCAGGAACAGGTCTGGAGGCAGATGCTGGCGGTAGGGGAGGAGAGTTCCTTCAACGCTTCCAGCAGCCTACACGGCTGGAGTATCTATGTACTGGGCCTGCTCCACGCCATGCATGTGGCCGGCGGGCTGATCTTCCAGGGATATGTGACCGCTCATGCTCTGCGAGGTGGGTACTGGAGTATGCACTGCGAGGTGGTTCGCCATGTGAATTTATACTGGCACTTTCTCGATGCGGTCTGGATCGGGCTCTTTGCTTTCCTGCTGTGGCTCGCCTAGGGATCCACGCCGGGGATTTCTCGGGCATGGACTGCAAACCAGGATGAGACGACGTGAGCGCTGGCAGGCAGCATGTCGGAGTAGGGTGCGCTGCTGGCGACCCAGCGATTCCCCTGACGGGTGATCATCACTCGGGACAGATTGGCGCGAGAGCCGGGGGGTGGCTGGGGGGAGTAGGGGTATTTAGGCCGATCGATCAGTCGATAAGGCTTGAATGGTTCCTTCTTGTAGTACCAACGTTGACTCTCGGCCATCCCCAGCACGTCCGTATCGGGATACTGCTCTCGCCAGTTTTTCCAGCGGGTCAATCGAAACGGCACGAGCGAAAGATGTTCACCGGCGCGGATCCCCGAGATGGCCTCACCATCTGTTGGGCTCCAGAGGCTCTCGCTGGAGCGCATTCCAGGGCCAAGGCGTTCATGCATCAGCAGGCAACAGTCGACGACCAGACCACTCGATCCAAATACCAGAGGATCCCCATCCACCGAGGTGGGGCGGTGAAAAACTGTGCAGGTCTCGGAGAGAGGATGGTAGATGACTCCTATTGCGACATCATTCAGCACATCATTGACGACTTCATGCCACTGGAGAATCCGCAGTGGATAGGCTCGAGCTTTTCCATCGATGACAACACCCACCACCTCGCTGTCTGAGACGAGAAATCGGGTTCTCGGACTCGACCCCAGTTCATCCACCATCTCGACATCCCAGATGCGGGGGACATCGATGGGGATCACTTCTTCCGGGGCACCCCAGCGAATCAGGGTCGGGTCAGCCAGCAACTCATCAGTGAGCGTGAATCCATTTGTGGTCATGGCATCGGGTCCCAGCAAACGTCGTTCCTCGATGGCTCTCAGCAGTGCGGGCACCCGCCAGGCGATGACTGCGCCGCACATCAATGCGAGCAAGCCGATCAACCACATCGGAGGCATCAGATTCGATCGGGCTCCTGGGCCTGCTGGATCGCTCATCGTCCGCCTGAGCTTGGATTGGCGACCAGCGCACCGAGCACCAGAGGCAAGTAGATGAGGCTGGCGAGGAAGAGTCGACGAGCAGCAGCGCGGTCCCGATTTTTGGCCAGGCCAAGGGCTCGCAGTGTCATGAAGCCTCCGAGCCCGATGGCGACCGTGAGGTAGATCCCACCGGAAGCACCAGAGATCACAGGAATGAGACTCGCTGCGCACAGAAGCAGTGACCACATCACGGCTGCTCTGGCGGTCCGATGTCCGTCAGGGTCGACGACGGGCAGCATCCGAAATCCAGCTCTCTCGTATTCCTCTCGATACATCCAGGCGATGGCAAGGAAGTGGGGGATTTGCCAGGCAAACAGGATGAAAAAGAGAGACAGACCCACGGGGTGCATGATGTCAGCCCCGGTGCCGCACCATCCGATGAGAGGTGGGAGAGCGCCCGGGATCGCACCCACCAGGGTGTTGATCGTCGACATCTTCTTGAGGGGGGTGTAGATGAGGATGTAGAGCATCAGACTCAGGATCCCGAGAAAGCTCGCCAGTTGGTTTCCCGCGATGAACAGCAGTGCGGTACCGCAGAAGCCGGTCACCACGCTGTAGACAAAAATCACCTTTCCGCCGATTCGGCCGGTTGCCGTGGCGCGGTTGGCCGTCCTCTTCATCAACTGATCCGACTGTCGCTCGAAATACTGATTGAGGGCATTGGCGGATGCGGCGAGAAGCGCCGTGCCTCCTGCGAGTCCTGCCATCTGCAGCAATCGGTCGAGCATCTCCGGGGTGGTGAGAGGACGTGAAGGACTACTGATGAAGGGCCATGCTGCAGCGACACCCAGCGCCGCGGTGATCACGACCAGCAGCGACAATCTGGGTTTCGCCAACTGGTACAGGTCGGAAGCAAAGCCCGGATCAGGGGAGTTCACCGATTCGTGTTTTGCCGGATCGGGGGAGGATTCGGACAAGTCTGCTCCTACCTGCACTGGACCACTGAGTCACCCTGACAGGGAAAGTGTAGGGCCCCGAACTCATCGCTTCCACAAGAGCCGATGAGGTAGCCAGATCTCTTGACGACAGCGGTCAGAAGCGCGACAATCGAAACAGTACTATTTTGGTACGGATTACCAGAATCTGGGTTTGAAGTCAAAAACGGTGCTGTAGAGCCATCGGGGAAGCAGGAAGCCATCTTCAAGATCACGCGCCAGACTGACTATGGGATTCTCATCCTGACCTCTGTCGCGCAGGGAATGGCCTCGGGTGTCGACCCGATGAGGGTCTACTCTGCTCCCGAGATTGCCAGTTTGACCGGTCTCGCCTTGCCCAATGTCAGCAAGATCCTCAAGGCACTGGTCAGAGCGCAACTGCTCGAGTCTCGTCGTGGTGTTCAGGGTGGATACAAACTCGCTCGGCTTCCCGATCAGATCAACTTGCAACAGATGGTCGAAGCACTCGATGGCCCCATCTCCCTGACCGTATGCGCGGACTCCGGACCTGAAGATTGCGAGATCGGATCCATCTGTCCGCTCAGTTCCAACTGGAAGTTCATCAATGATCGGATCTGTGAAACCTTGAATTCCATCACTCTTGAGCAGATGGCTGTGCCTGGAGGAGTGTTGCCTTCACTGGCAGCCTCACCGAGCGGTGATCCATCGGAGGATGAAGATGTCTGAGAAAGATGAACTGAGAGAACTCGCCGACCGGGAATATGAGTATGGTTTTGTGACCGATGTGGAATCGGACGCTTTACCCCCCGGCCTCGATGAGACGACGATCAAGGAGATCTCTCGGCTAAAGTGCGAGCCGGAGTGGTTGTTGGAGTTCCGCCTGAAAGCCTATCGACACTGGATCACGATGACGGATCCCAGCTGGGCCAAGGTCAAACGAAACACCATCGATTACCAGCAGATCATCTACTACAGCGCGCCGAAGGCGAAGAAGTCGATCGATAGCCTCGATGAGGTGGATCCGGAACTGCTGGAGACCTTCGAAAAACTTGGAATTTCGCTCGATGAGCAGAAGCGTCTCTCGGGGGTCGCAGTGGATGCCGTGTTCGACAGTGTTTCAGTGGTCACCACCTTCAGCGATAAACTTGCCGATCTGGGCATCATCTTCGGTTCTTTTTCAGACGCGGTGAACAAGCACCCGGAACTGGTCAGGAAATACCTCGGGTCGGTGGTCCCATACACGGATAACTTCTTTGCTGCACTCAACGCAGCGGTGTTTTCCGATGGGTCTTTCTGTTACATCCCTGCCGGTGTGAAGTGCCCCATGGAACTCTCGACCTATTTTCGGATCAATGCTGCCGGAACAGGTCAGTTCGAGAGGACGCTCATCGTCGCGGAAGAAAGATCCACAGTCTCCTATCTCGAAGGCTGCACGGCTCCGATGCGTGACGAGAACCAGTTGCACGCAGCAGTGGTAGAACTGGTAGCACTCGAGGAAGCAACCATCAAATACTCGACGATTCAGAACTGGTACCCGGGGGACTCCGAAGGTGTTGGCGGGATCTATAATTTCGTGACCAAGAGAGGGATGTGCAAGGGGGATAGATCGAAGATCTCCTGGACGCAGGTCGAGACGGGATCTGCAGTGACATGGAAGTACCCTTCTTGCGTGCTGCTCGGCGATGAGTCGGTGGGCGAGTTCTATTCGGTTGCCTTGACCAACAACATGCAGCAGGCCGATACGGGTACGAAGATGGTTCACATCGGCAAGAGAACCACTAGCACCATCATCTCCAAGGGGATCAGCGCAGGGCGAGGCCAGAATACGTATCGCGGCCTCGTGGATGTGAAGAAAGGCGCAGAGGGAGCAAGGAACTTCTCGCAATGTGACTCGATGTTGCTCGGAGATCGATGCGGTGCACACACCTTTCCCTACATCGAGGTTCGTAATCCTACCGCGAAGGTCGAACACGAAGCGACCACGTCCAAGATCGGTGAGGACCAGATCTTTTACTGCAACCAGCGAGGTATTTCTACCGAGGACGCGATCTCGATGATCGTGAATGGATTCTGTAAGGAAGTATTCAGTGAACTCCCGATGGAGTTTGCCGTCGAAGCACAGAAGTTGCTGGCGGTGAGTCTAGAGGGGAGTGTTGGCTAGATGTCAGGAAAGAAGGAAAAGCAGATGCTCGAGATCAAGGGGCTTCATGCCTCGGTCGAAGGAACTGAAATCCTCAAGGGGTTGGACCTGGAAGTCGGAGCGGGAGAGGTCCATGCGATCATGGGCCCCAACGGTTCCGGAAAGAGTACGCTTGCCAATGTCCTCGCAGGTCGCGAGGAGTACCAGGTGGATTCTGGCACCGTGAAATACAACGGTCTGGATCTCCTGGAACTGGCCGCCGACGAACGAGCCTGTGAAGGAATCTTCATGGCGTTTCAGTATCCGGTGTCGATTCCGGGTATTTCCAATGCCTACTTCCTGCGCACCGCACTGAACGCCCTGCGCAGATATCGAGATGAATCGGAGATCGATGCCGTCGATTTTCTGGAACTGGTGAGATCGAGGATGGAACTTGTCGGGATGGATCAGAAGTTGCTGCAGCGAGCGGTCAATGACGGCTTCAGTGGTGGCGAGAAGAAGCGAAACGAGATCCTCCAGATGGCAGTACTCGATCCAAAACTGTCGATTCTTGATGAAACCGATTCGGGCCTGGACATCGATGCGCTCCGAGTGGTTGCAGCGGGAGTCAATGCTCTCCGTACAGAGGACCGATCTTTCATCATCGTGACCCACTATCAGAGACTGCTCGATCACATCGTCCCGGATCGTGTTCATGTTCTTTCTGGAGGCAGGATCGTGCGCTCTGGCGGCAAGGATCTAGCACTGGAACTGGAAAAAGAGGGCTACTCCTGGCTTGAGGCGGATGACGCCAAGGCCGGGAGCGGTGCATAGGGGGCAAATGGCAACCGATGCGATCGATGCCTGGACCGATCCGGTCAGTACCCATAGTCAGGGTTTTCAAGATGAGGTGCTCGCGTTGAAGCAGCGTCGAGCCGATGCGGTCGATAAGTTTGCACAGGTGGGCTTCCCGGGGCGCAAGCATGAGGAGTGGAGATACACACCACTGAAATCGATCGCATCCGGTCCTTGCAGTGCCCTGCTGGAACGATCCGGATCCCTGTTGGATCGCGAATTGCTCCCGGTCGATGCCGAACGGGTTGCCAGAATCGTGATCGATAACGGTGAGTACCGGGACGATCTGTCCGATCTCTCTGCAGTGAGCGATCACGTTCAGGTGCAGTCACTGGCATCGATGAGGCGAGAGCACCCTGAACAGTTGTCCGAACATCTGGCCAGGTCCTTTCCAGCCGATGATCACCCTTTTCACTGTCTCTCGGATGCACTGCTAGACGATGGAGTTTTCATCGGTGTGGCACCGATGAGTGATGTGGATGGTGAGGTGGCTGCGATTCACATCATCCACTACCTCGATGGCTCGAAGGGACCTGGCTCCGCGCATACTACAGGCCTGCTTCACATCGCCAAGGGAGCCAGGATTCGACTGATCGAGGAGATTCACTGCCAGGGAGAGGTGCTCGGGAATATTCGCTGGGGAGTCGATCTGGCCGAGGGGTCAGATGTGCACAGAATCCGGGCATTCAGATCCGGGTGTGCATCGATTTTTCACGGGTCCCGGGTGATACAGCAGCAGGATTCTCGTTTCGAGGATGTATTCACCTGTGCAGGTGCGGATCTGGTCCGTAATGAGATTCATGTCCTTCATGAAGGTAGCGGATGTCATGCAGAATTACTTGGGGCCTATGTCGCTTGTGGTTCAGAACATATCGATAATCACACCACTCTCGACCATCTGGTTGAAGATTGCACCAGCAGGGAAGTTTATCGGGGTGTCCTCTCAGGCAGGTCTCGAGGTGTCTTCAGCGGCATGATTCATGTTCATGAGGGAGCTCAGAGAACAGACGCAGTGCAATCCAATGACACCATATTGCTGTCAGGCGCTGCTGAAGCAGATTCACGACCGAGGTTGGAGATCTACGCCGATGATGTGAAATGCACTCACGGCGCCACGGTCGGGGAACTCGATGAGGATGCGCTATTCTATCTGCGCTCTCGTGGGATTTCTCTCGGGCAGGCCAGGCGGATGCTGGTCAGAGCGTTCATATCGGAAATCCTCGTCGCTACAGGTTCCGAGGTGTTGAGCGACTTCATCATCGAAGAGTTGCAACAGGCGATCGATGTGGCGGAAGAAGCATCTTCATGAGTCGCCGATCACCAACCGGTGAGTCCAGGGTCCCATTCGCCGATCTGGCCGAGGTGAGATCCCAGTTCCCATGTCTCCAGCAACAGATTCATGGCAAACAACTGATCTATCTCGACAGTGCTGCTACCAGCCAGAAGCCCAGCCAGGTGATCGAAGCTGTGGACTCATATTACCGGGAGTACTGCTCCAATGTACACAGGGGTGTTCACACCCTCAGCGAGCGGGCCACGAGTCGATACGAGGGAGTGCGCCCGAAGGTCGCTGTGTTGATCAATGCGCCGGATCCACACAGCGTGATCTTCACCCGGAGTACGACCGAGGGCATCAATCTGGTTGCACGGACGATCGGCCGAAGCCGTGTGGGTGAGGGTGATGAGGTGCTGATCAGTGCCATGGAACACCATGCGAACATCGTCCCCTGGCAGATGCTCTGCGAGGAACAGGGGGCAATCCTCCGGGTGATCCCCTGTGACGAGAATGGGGATCTGATCCTGAACGATCTCGGATCATTGATCACCGACCGCACAAAGGTAGTCTCGGTCGGTTATGTTTCCAATGCAGTGGGGACCAGGCACGATGTCAAGAAGATCATCTCGGCAGCTCGTACCAGGGGTGCGATCACATTGATCGATGCTGCTCAGGCCATCTCGCATATACCTGTCGATGTTGAGGATCTGGGGTGTGACTTTCTCGCCTTCAGTGGCCACAAGATGTACGGACCTACCGGTATTGGAGTTCTCTGGGGAAGAAAAGAGTTGCTCGACCAGATGAGCCCCTGGCAGGGGGGCGGAGATATGATCCGAACCGTCTCCTTCGAACGAACCACATACGCAGATACACCGTGGAAGTTCGAGGCGGGAACGCCCAATATCGCTGGCGTCATCGGTCTCGGTGCAGCTGTGGATTTTCTCAATGATGTTGGATTCGAGACGATACAGGAGCACGAGAGCCAGCTTGTGGCTGAGGCGATGGCCAGGCTCGACCAGGTGGAAGGATTGAGCATCATCGGTCGTCCCTCACACCGCATCTCGGTCATCTCCTTCATTCTCGATGGGATTCATCCCCATGACGCGGGCACCATCATCGACCAGCACTCCGTGGCCATCAGGGCGGGTCATCACTGTGCGATGCCATTGATGAAACATTTCGGAGTCCCAGCGACGATTCGAGCGTCCTTTGCTGTCTACAACACACACGATGAGATTGAAGCGCTGACATCTGCCATAGAGAGTGTGAAAGCAGTATTCAGGTGAACGACATCAGAGAACTCTATCAGGATATGATCCTCGATCACTCCAGGTCTCCGCGAAACTATGGTCCGCTCGATCGGGAAAACCACTCGGCGCAAGGGCACAATCCATTATGCGGAGATGATGTCTCGATTCACATCTACCGGAATTCAGCAGGAGTCATAGAAGAGATCACATTCGAGGGATCCGGTTGCGCCATCTCGACGGCGTCTGCGTCGATCCTTACCGGAGTTCTCAAGGGGCGACTGGAGGAGGATGTGAGGCTGATCTTTTCCAGTTTCCGAAAAATGGTTGCAGACGATGGAGAGGTACCTTCGGGGGAGGGGCTCGGGAAACTAGCTGTGTTTTCTGGGGTCAGGCAATATCCGGCCAGGATCAAGTGTGCAACGCTTTGTTGGCACACGTTGATCCAGGCCCTCGATGGAAAAATGGAAGAGGTCAGTACCGAATGATGGATTCGAATTCACATGCTGAGACCGAGCCGGATGCTTCAGATGGGAGAGAACTCGAGCCGCGGTCTGCAGGAATGCAGGCGCAGGAGGGAACTCTCGAGGACCAGGTGGTGAAGGCGATCGAGTCCTGCTTCGATCCAGAGATCCCCGTCAACATCTACGAACTGGGCCTGATTTATCGCATCGATATCGATGACCAGAAAGTCGATGTGGATATGACGCTCACATCTCCAGCATGTCCAGTTGCCGGAACATTACCGGGTGAAGTGGAGCAGAAGATCAATAACATCGAGGCGGTCGAGTCCTGTACCGTCGGAGTGGTCTGGGATCCGCCATGGACCAAGGACCGGATGACGGAGGGGGCGAGGCTTCAACTGGGAATGTTCTAGTTGGAGGAGGCCTGTTCGATCAGCAACCTTGCCTTCTTTCCGGGAGGAAGCCCTCCCAATTCCTGCACGATCCTCTTGAGCATGAGTAGCCTGCGCACCGGATCGGAGGACCTCATTTTTTTTGCCTGTCTGAGCATCTGATTGCCGTATGCAAGATAGGGCTGGCACGCTACTAGCCATCGCTGTCGGATTCGTGGCCCGAATCGGTGCAGTTGACGCTCGATTTCACTCAATTCTGCAGCACCATTTTTCATTTCACGAATTGCGAAGTTGCTGACCGCCCGCTCGAGACGGATCTCGATGAACTCGAGGTTGAGGCGAGTTGACCGGGGCCCTTTCCGATGTTCGGCAAGTGCATGGATCAAACTTTCAGTGCCCTGGAATGGGACCTTTTCGGGGAGTGCTGACAGCTTGCCATCTGGACCGAGGATGAGTGCTGCAGGGAGCAACTCCGGCAATTCGATGCCCTCCAGTAACTTCTCGCTACCGATGTGTTGCTGACAACGACAACCCCGAAGAAAAGGACACCGGATCCTGGGAGGCGATTCCTCGCTGTCACGAATCCGTTCCTCGCCATGCCTTGTGCCCTCTTTGGACTCCAGCCAGATGATTGCGGGAACCGTTTCTTTTTCGAGAGTGGAAATGAACTCAGGATCGATCAATCGTTGATTTCCCCAGGCCTCGGAAGCTGGATCTCCATCCCGAAGTACCCACAACAAGATGGGAACTCGCCGATCTTGTGCCTCCTGGCGCGCCTCGGCGATGCGATCGCCGACCCACCGGATCGGAGGGATGCCTCTTTGTTGTTCCCACAGTGGCACAAGCGGTGCAGGTTTGACGACTGGAGCCGGGTCATCTCCGTGGCAGAAGAGCAGCAAGCAGCCGATCAGCAGGGGATTCATGTCGCCTCCGCGAAAGATGCAATGGAGTCCGAGGGAGTCTCAGGGTCCGAGTGGGGTCTCATACAGGTGCCATCTTACCATCTCGAATCCGGAGCGTGGCACTCAGATGACCTGTTCTTCAGGTTCGACCAGATCACGGTTTCTCAGTGCTCTTCCGAGCGCTCGCGGCCAGCGACGGCCATTGAGCAGCTCGCCGATGACACCACTGCGGACGAACCAATCATAGGAGAGATAGCCGATCAGTGTGGTCAAGCCTAACGTGATGAAGAATTTTGGAAATGCGCCCAGTGATTGATGGACGAGCAATCCCGGGATCAACACGGTGAAGGGCAGATGGATGATGTAGACCCAGTAGGAGCCATCGACGATGTAGCGAATTCGTGGAATCTCGCGATTCGTGATGAGCAGGCACAGACTGAGGAATCCCCAGATTCCGTTCCAAATCATCAGCGCAGACATTCCAGATCCGATCCACATCACCGACTTCAGACCGGGTGTTTCGACACCCAGTGCGGTACAGGTCGACAGGGTCAATTTCCCCGGCGGGAGGCCGATGTAGTGCTGCAGGAAAAACTCCAGCCAGAAGGGGAACAAGAAGATCGTCACCAGGATCGAGCCGATGCACCGTGGCCAGCTTCTCAACCTGTCCAGATGGGCGCGTTGGCCCCAGAAGGACCAGCCGCCCAGGTAGATGAAACCGTATGCGAAAAAGGAAGTGGGTTCGGGAATGAAGGTGACTCCCGTTTGGAGCAGGCCCGCTGTATTTTTGAGGAACAAGATCAGGGGCAAGCACAAGAGCAGCGTTCCTCCAGGAATCATCGTCAAGGAGCCGAGGATACGAGTGGGGATGCTACGCACTGCTTCGGGCAAACAGAGGCGACCTGCTCTGATCAGCAAGAATGCCCCGACGCAGTAGATGAGCAGGTAGTAGAGGAACCACAGATGGATCGTGATCGGAAGAAACAAGTCAGCGGCCTTCATCGAGGAGACCACCCCGAACCCCGCATCCACGCTACCTCCGTAGCGAGAACCATTGGCGAAAACAAATGCTGAGATGGTCAACGGAACCATCAGGGGGAGGAAGATGAGCATCGGTAGTCCCAGTCGGGAGAGGCGATTGGAGATAAAACTGGCATCTCCCCGACGTTCGACCAGCAGTGCCGAGAAGAAGCCGGCGATGAACATGAAGATCGGCATGCGCCAGACGTGGATGTAGAGGATCATCAGGCCGAAGAAGGAACTCCCTTGCGGATCGCGAAAGTTCCAGATCGCATCGGCGGGAGAGTCCTGATAACTGCAAGCAGAGTGCAACACCAGCCCCAGCAGCATCATCGCCGCACGCAGCCCATCGAAGGCATGGAGGCGGGGTGACTGGATCTGCATGGAATCGTTCAACGAAGTCCTCTCAGACTCGATCAGGGTTGCAAGATCGCCCGCAGTAAGAGGCCAAAATTGCCGTGACTCCATGAGCGGTAGTGGGGTCTGAAACCGAACAGGTGCACCCTCCCCTCGCCCACCGTGGTGGTGGCCCAGGCGGTGGCGCCTGCGATCACCTCCGAGTTCTCGGCCCAGCCTGACAGCAGGATACTCTGTGAAGGAAACCGCAAGAGGCTCTGGATGCGACCATCGCTCGAATCTTCCTCTGCTTCGGATTCATCGACTCGCCACGCGAGAGACCGAGAGAAGAAGATCGGTGTCGAAGCTGCAAGTCCTGCGGTCCAGCGCGAGGTCTCGAGCGGAATCGTCCTCAGGATCGATCCCGGGCACTGAAAGCGAGGTTCCCCTTCCTCTGGTTTGGCTTCCTCGAGGGGCAGGTCAAACAGGTCGATGGCAAATCGGGAAGAGCGACCCGTGCAGATCAGCCTGCCGCCGCCGCGAACAAACTCCTCGATGGCGATCACCCCCTCCGGGGCCAGTCCTCCGGCTAACTCGGGAAAGACGGTGCCTCGCCTGCGACCGTTCTTGATCGTCCCGGTACTCACATCGGGAAGTACCAGCACATCGATGATTTCGGAGAGTTCGCCAGCGCGGATCTGCTCATTTCGAATGCGCTGATACGGCACCTCGTAATGGTCGAGAACCCAGCGTAGCCACCCTTCATCCATGCTGGCACTCCATGGCGCATAGACTCCAATGCGGCTTCCCGGCAACTCGAGCCCCGTGAGGGCCAGTTCTGCGGCAGGCTCCTGTGCGGGGACCTCGACGGCCCAGTTCCCATCGGTGGTGCAGAAGATCCGGGTGCCTTCTGATCGCGCAGAGAGCAGTTCCGGGATGCGAGAGGTGTCCAGCGAGGAGATCTCTCGGACATGAATCGCTGGCTCCTCGGAGATCTTCAACAGGCCCCTGCGGTCGGGTGGCGCAGGTGAATGGCGAGAGATGACGGCCTCGCTGTCGGTGATCGGCTCGGTGGCGACCGTCATCTTCTCGAGCACCTCAACGCGTCGTAGGCCGAACAGCAGCGGAAGCGTCCAACCGGCAACATCGTAGGGTGCGGGACCATCGGGGTAGCGCTGCACCTCGAACAGGTCCTTGAGCAAGGCGCCGTAGGGTTGTTCTCGCTGCAGTACCAGCGTTCCTGCCGGATAGGGACGGCCGTCCGCTTCGAATGAGGCGGTCGCCTCGCCAACCTCGAGCCCCTGAGCGAGCAGGATCTCGATGAACCTGTGGAGCGCATCGGGGTCCCTCTGGCCGCGCGTGATCAGCCAGCCACGGGGCGCTTCCTCGCGACCCATTCGCACAACATCTCGGGCAACCTTCAGCGAGTTGCTGAGCCATGTTCGAGGTTCACGCGCGATGCTCCCCAGCAGCGACTGCGCCAGTGCAATTTCGTACCGATGGATATCTCCGACTCGCCACCATCCTCCTGGCCACGGTGCAGGGAAACGGTTCGATGGTGCGTATCCTGTCTCGATACCACTGGGCGGTGAGAGGCTAGCAGGAGAGATCCAGATCGGACTGGCCAGGTTTGCCGATGCGGCCTCGGAGAGGAGGCCGATGATGTTGTGACGCACAGGTACATTTCTGTTACCACCGTTCCACCACATATCGTAGGTCACTCCCGAGGAGATCCCCGTGTAACCCCAGGAAGTCAGATCGAGCATCGCCCTCGACCCGAGTGCGCCGATCCCCGAGATGGTCACCGGATGAAGATTCGGATTGAGTGGATCGCGAAATGGAGGCACGAAGAGCCGTTCCCTTCTCGATCCCTGCTGGTGGACATCCCAGTAGATGGTCGGGAACCATTTCGTGTAGAGGAGACGGGTGACGATGCGAGTTTCTTCCAGTGATAATGCGAACCAATCTCGATTGTTGTCGTGGCCTGCGTACCACTGATAGAGTTCCGGCAAGGAGGTTCCATCGTACGGCGTGTCTACAATCCTCCTGTACCAGGATACGACCCTATCGAGGCCATCGGGGTTCATCGTCGGAATGATCACCGTGACGACATTATTTCTGGCGCTGACCCACGGTTCTTCGGAGGATGTCGCCAGATTCCAGGCCAGGGTCATCGACATCTCTGCTGCGGCGATCTCGGTCGAGTGCATGTTGCAGGATACGAACAGGATCGGCACTGCCTGGTCGAGTAGAGCTTCCGCGGCCTGGCCCGAGAGTTCTCGGGGATCTGCAATGCGCCGACTCATCGCCTGGATTGCGGGCAGACGTTCCAGGTTTTCTTTCGATGAAATGACACAGATTCGAAAGGGCCGTCCCTCCGTGGAGGTGCCTACCGTCTGCGTGGTGGCAGAGGAGTGCAGTTCTCCCAGTTGATCGAACCAGCCACCGATGGTATTCCAGTCCGCCAGTTCAAAGTCGGTTCCTGGGGCTCTTTCAAGCCAATCTCGGGGTGAAACCGGCTGCGCCGAGGCGAGCGGGGAAAGCCACCAGAGCAGCATCGTCACGGTCAGGAATGATCTCAATTGCGTCTCCTCCCGGGCCCGAATCGGCCTCTTGGATGGCAGCATGGGGATCTAGCGGGGAGGGTGCAACCCGTTGGACCTCGATGCCGTGAGTCGGGTAGCGGTGTATGATCCGGGAATGAACGATTCAGAGACTTCCAACCCTGGCTACTGGAGTCCTCCGCAGAGGGACGGGCAACCGATCGAGGTGATCGGGCATACCGATCTGGTCGGCTCAAAATCGGTGTCTCAGCGGGTGATCTTGTTAGCAGCTCTGGCGAAGGGTGGCAGCGAGATCATCGGTGCTCCTCTCAATGAGGACCTGCAGGTCTTCATCGATGCTCTGGTTTCACTCGGACTCGAAATTTCCGGTGAGTTGCCAGGACCACTCCATGTACAAGGTTGTGGCGGCCAGCTTCCAGCAGGAGATCGGCGAGTCGATCTGGGAGCCAACGGCACGGGTCTTCGCTTCATCACCGCGCTCGCTGCACTTCGTCAAGGCGAGACCATCATCGATGGCGTTTCCCACAGGCCAATTTTGCCGCTGGTGAAAGCACTGAGAGACCTGGGCTGCAGTGCAAGTTGCACCGGGGAAGGGCCTCCTGTGAAGATCGAGGGAGGCTCGCTCACGGGCGGCCGCGTGGTTCTTCAGGCAGCGGTGTCGAGTCAGTTCACCAGCGCGCTGATGCAGATAGCACCACATCTACCTGGTGGATTGCAACTGAGGTTGACCGGCCCCATCTCGTCACGACCCTATATCGAATTGACCGCAGCGTTGCTGCGGGCATTCGGAGTCGCTGTGGAGTTGACTCATCGGGAGATCCGTATCCAGAAGGTGGAGTTTCTTCGGTCGGGTCGTATCGAGGTCGAAGCGGATGCGTCCGCAGCGGCATTTCCGCTCTGTGCGGCAGCCATCCAGAATGGAGATGTTACCGTCAATGGAGTCGGCACCAGGTCGCTTCAGGGTGATCGCAGTATCGGGGAGATATTGAAAGAGATGGGTTGTCGGGTCGAAGTGTCAGAACGATCGATCCGGGTCCATGGCCCACCCGTTCGGGCGATTTCCCGGAGCATGGAAGGAACACCGGATCTGGTTCCTGCAGTCGCGGTGGTGGCTGCCTTTGCCCGCGGCGAATCTGTGATTTCCGGAGTCTCACACCTCAGGGTCAAGGAAACCGACCGGCTAGAGGTGCTGTGCCGTGGCATGACCTCGCTCGGTATCCGGGCAGAAGTACGAGGAGACCTGCTGCGAGTGGTCGGTAGTGACGGTCTCGACCTCAGAGGTGCCGATCTCGATCCTGCAGGAGACCACCGCATGGCGATGGCTTTCGCGCTGCTGGCACTGCGTGTACCGGGAACGAGGGTCATCGATCCCGCTTGTGTGGCCAAATCGGATCCCGGTTTCTTCACGCGAATCGAGGCGTTGATCGGGCAGCAGGAGACTACCAGATGACCCACCAGGATGCAGAAGTTGTCGTGGTGGGGGGAGGTCATGCCGGATGTGAAGCGGCTCTGGCGACCGCTCGGATGGGCCGAGAGACGCTGCTGGTGACGCTGAGTGAGAACACCATCGGTACCCTGTCTTGCAACCCGGCGATCGGAGGCATCGGTAAGGGCCAGTTGACACGAGAGATCGACGCCCTCGGCGGAGCCCAGGGCTGCATCACCGACCTGGCTGGCCTGCACTACCGGATGCTCAATACTTCCAAGGGGGAAGCGGTTCAATCGCTGCGAGCTCAGGTCGACAAGGACCAGTACTCGACACAGATGCGAAATCTGATCGCAAGGCAGCCTCACCTTCGAGTGCTGGAAGGGTCTGTCGAGGACATCCACATCGAGGCGGGGTCGGTGGCGGGAGTGAAACTGGCAGACGGATCCATCGTCGGCGCCCGCAAGGTGATCCTCACCAATGGTACTTTTCTGCGTGCTGTCATGCATGTCGGTGAATCGATCTCCGAGGGTGGAAGGGTGGGAGAGGGCGCCGTGCGACAGTTGACCGGTGCTCTCGGAGCTCTGGGGCTGGAGACCGGTCGCCTCAAGACGGGAACTCCACCGCGTCTCGACCGATCATCGATCGACTGGGACCAACTGGAGGTCCAGCAGCCCGACCCGGATCCGCAGGGATTCAGCCACTGGAGTACATTGCCTCGTCGCGAGTGGATGAACTGCCATGTCACTCGCACGGATGAGTCGGTTCACGATGTGATCCGGAAGCACCTGCATCGAAGTCCTATTTACTCGGGTCAGATCGAGGGGGTCGGTCCACGCTACTGTCCGTCGATAGAAGACAAGGTGGTTCGATTTCCCGATCGCGATGGTCACACAGTCCACCTGGAACGGGAGGGTCTGAGCAGTGATTCGGTGTATGTCAACGGCATCTCGACCAGCCTTCCTGCAGAAGTTCAGGAACTACTGGTGGCCAGGATCAAAGGACTAGAAAAGGCGCGATTCCTGCGCCACGGGTATGCGGTCGAATACGATTTTTTTCCACCGCATCAGATCGCCAGAACATTCGAGTGTCAGGCGCTCTCCGGGCTCTATCTCGCCGGTCAGATCTGTGGCACCAGCGGTTACGAAGAGGCCGCAGCTCAGGGGTTTCTCGCAGGGGTCAATGCTGCGCTCGCTCTTGCAGGAGATGCTCCCTTCATTCTCGGTCGCGACGAAGCGTACATGGGAGTACTCGCTGATGATCTGGTTCGCTGTGATCCGAGAGAACCCTACAGGATGTTCACCTCGCGAGCGGAGTTCAGACTGATGCTCAGGCATGACAACGCAGACTTCCGACTCTGCGACAAGGGTGAACAACTCGGACTCATTAACTCGCAGTGTGCCGATCGTGTTCGCTCCCAGAAGCAATCGATGAACCAGGTGCTGCAACGATTGCATCGAGAACGCCATGGCACCCGTACACTGCACGAGATGTTGAGGATCCCGGGGGCCACCTGGAGCGGGCTGGTCGGCGAAGTGGCTTCTGTTGGTGAGTGGGACCTCGATGAGAGTATGCAGGAACGAGTCCGCATCGAAGTTCGCTACGAAGCCTACATCGCGCGCCAGAAGGACGAGGTCGAGCGGAT
The DNA here is from genome assembly GCA_003973385.1 of Bacillota bacterium. Classification (GTDB taxonomy): domain Bacteria; phylum Planctomycetota; class UBA8108; order UBA1146; family UBA1146; genus QNYK01. The sequence goes on from QNYK01000063.1 coordinate 40,392, forward strand.
GCGGAGGCAGGAAAAATGGGCACTTCCTGCGGACTTTTGCTACGAACAGATACAGGGGTTGCGCTCAGAGGCCAGAGAAAGCCTGATCCGCCTGAAGCCGGACAGTATCGCCTCGGCGCAACGAATCGCAGGAGTCAGTCCAGCCGATATTTCGTGCTTGATGGTGGCGCTCAGATCAAGGGCCACTCCGGAACTGCTGGAGGAGAGTTGATTGGAGATAACACCTCCGCAACCAGCATCCGATGGATGTTGAATCTGTGGCCTCCATTCATCTTTCAGGGAATCCGCGTACTCGAGTTCGATCCAGGGTTCCGGTTTGCCGTGATTCGCGTGCGGAAATCGATCTTGACCCGAAATCTCATGGGCACCACATTTGGCGGTGCTCTTTCCGCCGCTGCGGACCCCTTCTATCCGCTGCTCTACTGGCGCAAACTCTCGACGGATGGAGTTTCCACCAACTGCTGGATCCGCCAGCAACGATGCGAGTTCATCCGTCCCGCCGATGCCACGGTCGAGTTGCGATTTGCCATCGAGGATCAGCAACTGGCCATCGCCCGAGCCGGAATCGAGAAAGATGGACGCGTCGACCTCGAGGATGTCGTGGATGCCCTGTTGCCCGCCGGTGAGGTTGCAGCACGCTTTCATATCACCACCGCACTGAGGGCACGCGGTAGCGGATCCACTCCCCTTCTCGATCAGGATTCGATAGACTGATCTGGCTCCTGTTCTTTGCCGGATGGCCGGTGGAGTGGGAGCAGGAAATGACGTGACGAGATGAACCAGTCCGAATCCGGGTCTGATCGATCCCCTGAACCATCCACTGCACTGGAACAGCCCGGGTGTGGGTCCAGGAGGGATCCTCGTTTCGAACCGGTCGAGGAGATCGAGGCCTATTGCGGGGCGAGGTACCGGATGAATCTGCTGCGCGAGAGGTTGCCAGATCAGCGAATCGTCGATCGCGATGTGCTACGGCATCCGGGTGCTGCGGCGATCTTGCCGCTACTGGACGACGGTTCAGTGGTTCTGATTGAGCAACATCGAAGCGCAGTGGGGCACAACTTGCTGGAGATCCCTGCAGGCCTGATCGAGCCCGGAGAACGGCCGCAGGACTGCGCAGATCGAGAATTGCGAGAGGAGACCGGTTACGTGGCGAGTTCTCTGGTTCACATGCTCGATTATTTTCCTGCGGTAGGATTCAGTGACGAGCGGATGTCGATCTTCCTCGCACAGGAACTGGAGTTCGTCGGTCAGGAACCAGATGAAGACGAGTGGGTCGTCACGCACATCTGTAGCCGTGACCGCATCGAGCAGTTACTCGGATCGCAGGAACTCCTCGACGGCAAGACGCTCGTGGCACTGCTCCACTGGCTGGGAAGCGATCGATGATTCCCCGCATCGCCATCGTTGGTCGACCCAATGTCGGAAAGTCGACCCTGCTCAATCGTTTGGCTCGAAGGATGGTCAGCATCGTCGATGACCGACCAGGGGTCACTCGTGATCGGATCAGCGTAGAGGTCGAGATCCTCGACCGAATGATCGAGTTCATCGATACCGGGGGAATCGGCATCACCGATGAGATCTTGCTCGATGCAGACATTCATCATCAAATCGACGTGGCCATCGCCAGTGCCGATCTGATCCTGATGCTCGTCGATGGAAAAGATGGACTGCACTCCCTGGATGAGCAGGTGGCAAACCGCCTCAGGCCACTGGGAAAGAAATGTCATCTGGTGGTCAACAAGTGTGAAGCGAATCGAGAACTCGATTCGATATCGGAGTTCTGGGGGCTGGGGCTGGGCGATCCATGGCCCATCTCAGCCGAGCACGGAGATGGTGTCGCCGAGTTGATCGAGAGATTCGTGCTGGACATCCCGGAAAGTGCTGAAGAGGCATCTCAGCCGGCACTCAAGATCTCCATCGTGGGACGAAGGAACTCCGGAAAGTCGACCTTCATCAACGCGTTGATCGGTGAGGAGCGTGTGATCGTCAGCGAAATCGCAGGCACGACAAGGGATGCTGTCGATGTTCGCTTTGAAAAGGACGGCAAGCCCTTCGTAGTCATCGACACCGCAGGAATGCTGCGCAGAGGCAAACTGAAGGACTCGGTGGAGTTCTATGCTCAGGCCAGGACCCTCGCAGCGATCGGCAGATGCGATGTTGTGATCTTCTTGATAGATGCAGTTCACGGTGTTTCTCAACTGGATATGAGAATCGCGCGTGAAGTGATGAATCGTCACCGGCCCTGTGTCATCGCTGTCAACAAGTGGGACCTCGCCAAAGATCGTACGACGATGGAGGAATACGAGAAGTATCTGGGATTGAAACTGCCGGGGATCAACTTTGCTCCGGTGCTCTTCATGACGGCCAAGGATGGACGGAATGTGACTCGTTGCATCTCACTCGTCCAGTCCCTTGCGAAACAGGCCAATGTCAGGGTAGGGACCGGTATCCTGAATCGGGCGATCGATGAGATTCGAAAAGGACCTAGACCCAGGGTGAAGCATGGCAAGGAGCCGAAGATCTTCTACGCTACCCAGGTTGGTGTGATGCCACCGACCATCGCCATGTTCGTGAACAAGCCAGAGTTTTTCACTCCTCAACTGAAGCGAGCAGTGGAAAATCGCCTTAGAGAATTACTCAAGGTCCCGGAGGTGCCGGTACGAATCTTCTACAGGGAGAAAGGCAAGAGGGATGAGTGACTCCACGTCGATTCGCATCCTGGGAATCGACCCCGGACTCTCCAAGATGGGCTGGGGGATTGTCGATGTAGATGGCCCTGGATTCTCGCTGGTCGAGTACGGGTCACTGAAGACCTCGACCGATCAGCCACATTCTCAACGGCTGCTGGAGGTCCATCAGGAGGTCCGTCGAGCCATCTCGATGCACTCCCCGGATATCGCAGCTGTCGAGGAGATATTTCACGGAAAAAATCCTCGCGCGTCATTACTCGCGGGAGAAGGACGAGCGGCGTGTATCCTGGCCTGCTCGCTGGGGCAGTTGCGGGTGGTCGAACTCGCCGCCTCTGCGGTGAAACTGGGCGTGACCGGCAGTGGTAGGGCGAGTAAGCAGCAGGTGCAGGCGATGGTGAAGAGGATACTGGGACTCGATGAGGTACCGAGGCCAGTCGATGCTGCGGACGCCCTGGCCGTTGCGATCGTCTTTGCCCAGCGAAATAGGTCCCGTGTGGTGCTCTCGCAGCACGGGACCGGTGGCGATTCCAGTGGTCCCCGGCTAGACTCACGCGCTGAGTGAAGGCGGGCAGTTTTCCGTCAACTGGGAGACAGGGAGTCGTCGACTTCCTCCGGTAACAGGATCAGTTACGACATTGAGAGGACGCGAATGGCCAAGGAGGAACCGATCGAGGTCACGGCGATCGTCAAGGAGGCGTTGCCGAATACGACCTTTCGGTGTGAGTTGGAGAACGGCCATATCGTTCTGGCCCACATCAGCGGAAAGATGCGTAAGCACTACATTCGTATCAATCCGGGCGATAGCGTCACGCTTCAAATCTCTCCATATGATCTGACCAAGGGTCGCATCGTATACAGGGAAAGATGATCGTCTTGACACCAATTGCACGCACCCGAATCATCCACCGACGAAGTGATTCCAGGGACATTCTAGGGTCTCGATCCATCTGGATGCTGGTACTCGGGATTCTCATTCCAGTATTGCTGACCCCACTCGTCGAGGCGCAGGGGATATCTCCTGGCAGCAGGAGAGACAGGAGCGCTCGCCTCTCTCCCGCTGTCAAGCACGCCGCGCGCTCCATCACGAGCCGCGAGGCGATGGAGCATGTTCGCTGGCTCGCAGACGACCTCCGTGAAGGGCGATTGGCAGGCACCGTTGGATGCCGTGATTCCGCGGATTACATCGCGAGGAAGTTTGAAGAGATAGGTGTATTGCCGGCAGGTGATGATGGCACCTGGTTTCACAATTTCATCATCCCTGGACGCGATGGGCTTCGCGGGGAAGTTGAAAAGGGCAACAGAATCAAACTTCTTGTCTCCGAAAAGGCGACTCATGAGGTCGTGCTGAAGTTCCGAGAAGAGTTCTTACCTCATCCTCGTTGTCCGGACGCTGACATAACTTCGATTTGTGCATTCATGCTGGAGCCGATGCAGTTCATCGGTGACCTGGAGCGCGACCCGCTGACCGACCGGCTGGTGATGCTTCCAGTCGATGAGCCGATCTCGGAGGAGTTGCTGGAAGCGACTTGCAAGGATATCCAGGAGCGTGGGGGTAGTGGATTGCTGCTCATCGGCGAAGCTTGCCGGCCGGCAGCCTCCGAGGTTTGGCCCCCGAAAGACGCCACGGAAATGTTGCCAATTCCGGTGATCCGGATCCACGGCGAAGGCATCGCGAAGATCTGGAAGATCTCTGGCAGGCCGCTTCGCTCATGGAAGCGACAAGCATCGGATGAGGGCGCGATTATCATGGGGAAACCCCTCGTCTCGATGGAGATCCGCCGCGATGGCCGAGACCTTAGCCTCGGTCGCAACGTGGTGGGTCGACTGCTGGGTACAGATCCTGATCTGAAATACGAATCGATCGTCATCGGCGCTCATTACGACCACGTCGGTCGAGGAAGGTCTCCAGGACTATCTCTCGGTGGAGAGCCCGGAGAGATCCACAATGGAGCCGATGATAACGCATCAGGTGTTGCAGCACTGCTGGAACTGGCGGAGGCATATTCGCTCAATCGACTTCGCACCAAGCGGTCGATTCTGTTTGTCGCATTCGATGCGGAAGAACTGGGCATGCATGGCTCCAATGCGTTTGTTGCTGACAGCGGATTCAAGCCGGCTCAGATGGCCGCAATGGTCAACATGGATATGATCTCGCGAAATGCCAGGCGGGTGGTCAAGGTGGGACGCAGGGCTTCCGATGAAGATCTGGGAAAGATCATCTACGAGATGGCCAAATTGCTGGAACTCCAGATCGACGAGACTGGAATGGATGCCGTCCTGAACCGTTCTGATCAAGCAGCATTTCTGCGAGCAGGTGTGCCATCGGTATTTTTCTTCGGTGGTTTTCATGAGGACTATCACACTCCCTTCGACGATGTTGAGGATCTTGTGCCTGGCAAACTGCAGAACATTGCTCGTCTCGCGTTTTTGACCTCCTGGGGGCTTTCACAACTCCCTCCGCGAGACGATGATGCAACTGAATCCGCGGGTAGCGACGACTGAGGTCGCTCTCGGACCCGAGCCTCTGTTGCTCTGGTACTCTCTCGCGGTGAAGCAGACCTCGAGAAAGGAGATCGGATGCGGTTTCCACACATTTTCATCCGTTTCACCGTGCCACTGTGCGCGCTTTTCATCGCCACCTCGGCGCCAGCGCAGGTCATCGAGGGCACTGCATCGGGAGTCGGTGACCGTGTATGGGAGATCCTGCTGCTGCATGACGACGACTCGGATGGCATCATCACTCGTGCAGAATTTGATCGCGATTCTCGGGCCTTTTCGGGCTATGACCTGAACCAAGATGGTCGGCTGAACCGTGCAGAGATCGTGCGCTGGGCATCGTCGCGATCGCGAGCACGACCCGGCAGAGGAGCAGCCGGTTCCCCGCCAGCAGGCTCCCAGAGAGGTGGTGCAGCCCGCAACCGTGGTCAAGGTCCCACTCGCATGATTTCAGCACTCGGCGACCTGGATGCAGATGGCATCGTTACCGAAGGCGAATGGAACCGGGCTCTCGATGGGATGTCCGCTGAGGGGGTGATTCCCGTCGACACTCTCCGTACTCTGCTCGCCGAGAAAGGGATGGGCCGAATGACCCCGTTCATCATCTCCCGGTGGGATCCCGATGGTGCAGGGTTCATCGATCGATGGTCGCTGGGGGAGTTGTTCAGGCGAGTCGATGCTGACGGTGATGGACGCATCGAGGTGCCGCCCACCGAGGGCCTGGCGAGGCCTGCGAGCCCGCGTGATGGTGCCGATCGGTCGCGGGGCGAGGCCAGACTCTTCCGTGGCGGGGCTGCACCGGTCGTGGGAGATCGGGCGCCCGACTTCACCCTATCTCGCTCAGATGATCCTCAAGTACAGGTTCAACTCTCCAGTTTCACCGGCAAGAAACCGGTAGCCCTCATCTTTGGCAGTTACACCTGACCGCCCTTTCGAAGGTCAGCCGGTCGGCTTTCACAGATGTACGAACAGTACGGTGACGAGGTCGAGTTTTTCATCGTGTACATCCGCGAGGCACATGCCCTCGACAGCCCGGTTCCCAACCTGCAGGGGCCCTTGCTGGAGGATCCCATCTCCTTCATCGAACGTACCTCGACTGCGAGCCGTTGCACCGAGGACCTTCATCTACCGATGCCAGCACTCGTCGATGGCATGGATGACCTGGTCAATCGGAGCTATCAGGGCCACCCTGACCGGCTATATCTGGTCGGCGTCGATGGTCGGATCAGTTATGCAGGGGCCAGGGGGCCGAGAGGCTTTGTGCCTGCCGATCTTGAAGCGGCCATCGAGGTCGAACTGAAGAGAAGTGATCGTCCTCGTCGCCGTGCCAGCCTCTGATTTCAGTGATCCTCGCCGGCCGGATCCGTGGCTCCATCCCGGATGGCCTCGACGATATCGGCGTTGGCGAGGGTGGTCACATCCCCCAGTTTTCGTTTTTCCGAGATATCTTTCAGCAGCCTCCTCATGATCTTGCCCGAGCGTGTCTTGGGCAGATCGGGCGTGAAGACGATACTTGCAGGTTTGGCGATGGGACCGATCTTGTTGGCCACATGTTTTCTCAGTTCGACGATCAACTCGTCGTGCCCCACTTCTGAACCGCGCAGTACAACGAAGGCGGCGATCGCCTGCCCGGTTCTGTCATCTGCACGGCCGACCACTGCGGCCTCGGCAACCGAAGCATGATCCACCAGGGCGCTTTCCACCTCGGTAGTGGAGATGTTGTGGCCAGAGATCAGCATCACGTCATCGATTCGACCGAGAAGCCACAGGTAGCCGTCCTCATCGATCTTGCAGCCATCTCCAGGAAAGTAAGTGCCCTCGAAGCGACTCCAGTAAACTTCCTTGTAGCGCTCCGGGTCGCCATGGATTCCCCTCAGCATCGAAGGCCAGGGCGAGTCGATGACGAGAATTCCGCCGTGGCCCCGTTCGACCCTGTTGCCGTCATCGTCCACCACATGGGCATCGATTCCAGGATAAGGAGTTGTCGCAGAGCCAGGTTTGGTCGTCGTGATCCCAGGAAGCGGCGTGATCATGATCGAGCCGGTCTCGGTTTGCCACCAGGTGTCAACGATGGGGCATTGCTGCTGACCGATGTGTTCGTGGTACCACATCCACGCCTCAGGGTTGATCGGTTCTCCGACCGATCCGAGCAGCCTGAGACTTGTCAGATCACAGCCACCGGGGAGCGACTCTCCCCATTTCATGAAGGTACGAATCGCAGTCGGGGCCGTGTAGAGAATTGTCACCCCGTACTTCTCGATCAACTTCCACCATCGATCTTGCTGCGGGTGGTCCGGGGTTCCCTCATAGATCAGGCTGGTGGCGTTGTTGGCGAGTGGGCCGTAAACGATGTAGGAGTGCCCCGTGACCCAGCCACAGTCTGCGGTACACCAGTAGAGGTCATCGTCCTTGATATCGAAGACATTTCTGAAGGTGGAACTGACACCGGTCAGGTAGCCACCACAGGTATGTACAATTCCCTTCGGCTTGCCGGTGCTGCCTGATGTGTAGAGGATGAACAGCAGATCCTCGGCATCCATCTCCTCGGGTTCGCAGATGTCAGACATCTCCGGGACCACTTCGTGCCACCAATGATCGCGACCTTCTTGCCAATCGACCGGGTTCTCGCCGCGGCGCAGCACCAGCACATTTTTTACGGTCTGCTGACCGATGAGAGAATCGTCAACATTTTTCTTGAGGGGGAATACACTGCCTCGTCTCCATGATCCATCCTGTGTGATGACAGCCTTACAAGCACAGTCATCGATTCGTTCACGCAAGCTGTCGGCGCTGAAACCACCGAAAACTACCGAGTGAGCAGCTCCGATTCTGGCGCATGCGAGCATCGCCACGACGATCTCCGGCACCATCCCCATGTAGATCGCTACGGTGTCTCCCTTGCCGACTTCCATCTTCTTGAGAGCATTGGCGGTGCGGCAAACCTCTGCCAGCAACTCGCCGTAGGTGATGGAGCGGGAGTCGCCCGGTTCGCCCTCCCAGTGAAATGCGATCCGATCCGGATTGGCTGCAACATGGCGATCGAGACAGGACTCGGTGACGTTGAGGGTGCCGCCCACGAACCAGCGATAAAAGGGTGCCTCGCTGTCATCGAGTACCTGGTCCCAGGGCTGCTTCCACTGCAGTTTCTTCGCCTCCTCGACCCAGAATGCCTGAGGATCAGCGGCGGCTTCCTGGTGGATCCGAGGTCGAGCATTTGCCCGACTGGCCAGAGCCTCGGGTGGCGGGAATGAGCGTTCCTCCTGGAACAAGTTTTCGATCGTTTCAGACATTCAGGACTCCTAATTATCGAGAAATTCCGGCCCGGGAGAATTTGAGGATACCGGGCCTTCAATATCGGATCGAGGGGGTTAGTTTCCCCAAGTCTACTTACTGTTAGAAACAGGCCTGTTCCTGTTAGAATCAGACTTGCCAGGATTCAAAGAGATCCTGAATGGTCTGGAATAACCGAGAGAGAGGCCCCGATGGGTCGTGTCTTACGACGCGTTGCCCGTGCCATCATCCTCTTACAGATGGCAGCCGTTTGCTGGCTCAGTACCGGTCCGATGGTTTCGTCGGCTGCTGAGCCGCTGGCCTCTGCCGTGGTGCTGCCATCTCTGACCCCTGTCGGTGCCAAGGAGTTCATCCGTAAGGGAGTCCCACAAGGCATCTTTGCTCCGGATGGGGGGTGGACCGCCAAGGATGGGAAGTACACCGGGTCGGGCAAGAACTGCATCGCATACGCCGATCATTCTCTCGGCGATGGCAATTTTGACATCGAAGTCAAGCTGACCCTGCACAAGGTGGGAGCCAACTATGCTGGCATCCAGTTTGGTGGCGGACGCCTCATACTCGGTGGGGATGGCGGCAAACTGATCTTCAGGGGATTGCCGAAGCCAGATCACCGGGTGGATCTCGGCCCCCTCTCGGACCGGGTCCAGAAGGACGAGATCATTCAGGTACGCATCCGGCGTCGAGGTACCAACTTGCTGATCTTCATCGATGGAAAACGGCTGCATATAATTAAGGGGATCGGTGGTCCCCTCGGAGAGATCGGAATCATCGCCGGGGATGGCCCTGTCGATGTCGATTCGTTTCGAGCCTCAGGAAATTTGCGCTCGAGCGGACGGAAGCAACGTATCAACAGGGAATCCTTGAAGTCTCTGAGTCGCGATGAACGGATCACCCGGAGCATTGAAGGGGGCATCGACTTCATCCTGGATAAAGCTCTGGAGGATCCTGCTGGAGTCAGTCCTTCTCGCCCGGAAGCGATTCCTGGCGCTCGAGCGCTGGAAGCCTATGCCCTGATCGTGGCTGGAGTCGATGTCAACCATCCGGTTGTCCGATCTCACCTCGAGGCCTGTGCCAGTGCGTTGCCGAACCAGCGACGCATCTACGATGTGTCCTGCTGGAGCTTTGCTCTGGATGCTGCCATCTCCCAGGCGGAACAAGACGCATTATTGATCGACCCGGATCTGGATGATCTCCAGTTGTTGCGGTTGGCCAGAGATCATAGAAACAACTTGAAAACTGCCAGCGATATCATTCTCTCCGGACAGAACTCCACAGGCGGTTGGCGATATCTGCACAGTTCAAGCGATGCAGACACTTCCGTGACCCAGTTTGCTTCGCTGGCGGTCGGTGTGTTCGCTCGCCGGGGTATCGAGATCTCCGACGAATGCTGGCAAGGAATGGTCAACTACTGTCTTTCGCGGCAGATGCCAACCGGTGGAGAGGTGAAGCCGAAAATCGTACTGGAGCCTGAAAGAGAGATTCGAAAAAGAAGGGGCGATCCGCACGATGGGACAACGGTTGCCGAACCTGTCGATCTGGCTAGGCCGCTCACTGCACAGGAGATGCAGACCGCATGGAAGCGGGGATTTCACTACGCAGATCAAAATCCCAAATCTGGCAACTGGAACATGTCATGTGCAGGAGTCTCCTCCCTCCTTGTTGCCTTCAGATTTGGCAAGCAGACGCTCTCGACGGAACTGCGTCAACAGGTTCGGGATTCGCTTCGAGATGGTGTCGCCTGGATCGAGGCGGACTGGAAGCCTCACAAAAATTTCTACGGAATGTATAGCCTCGAGAAGGTCGGAGATCTGGGCGAGATTCACAGTTTTGGAGAGCACATCTGGTACCCGGAGATGAGTGACTACCTCCTCGATAGACAGCAAAATGAAGGCTCCTGGGGCAAGGGGAGTGGCTCCTACCACGGAGAGTCGGATCGACTCAACACGGCGTTCGCTCTGCTGATCCTCAAGCGTGCCAGTGCAATGCTGACGCGCGGACCTCGCGATATTGTCATCTACACGGGCGGTGACAGTTCAGATCCAGAATCGGCAGATGAGTGGGTGCTGATCCCGCGGCTGGGCACATATGTACATCTACCGAGTCTGGTCCGAACCCTGCGACTACGGCCGCGACCGCAGATGCTGAAGATCTTCGAGGAGATGGTCGAGGCTCTTCCGCGCTGGAAACGTCCAACGGTGGTTCCTTACCTCGCTCTGGTCAAGGAACGCGCCATCAGCCGTGGTGTCAGAAAGATCATGGAACGATGCGAGGAACATATTCGTCCGACGGGATTCGAGGATTCCGACCACATGGCAGAGTGGTATCAGACCTGGCGACGCGCTCGAGAGATCGGTATCGAGCAACTGCCAGAAGCGGGTGATGAACTGATCGGAATCGCCAAGGCTGCTGCCGACGACCCGGTGCTACGCGAGACTGCCATCCGGTCTGCGCTCCAGCTCGGGCTGCAGCAATCCGCGCTGCTGATGGTCGAGGACCTCGCGTCTCCACATCGAGACCTGAGGCTTCTCGGATACCAGGGGATCCGATCCCTCTTCGCCGACACGCCTCCAGAGTTCGATCCCGATGGTGATAAAAAGGCCAGGGAAGAGCAGATCGACAAGGTCCGCAGCTGGGTCAATTCTCGTCTGTAGGTCCCTGCTGCGCTCGATGGATTCAGCACTCTCTCCAGATTTCCGGGTGTTCTGCTCCGTTGCGTCGGATCGCAACCGGGGCAATTTCTTGCGGTTGTTTTCAGAGTGACTCGATGAGGGGAATCGTGCCAGTTACCATCTGGTCCTGATCTGACCGATGCCCTTGATCTGAAGTGGGGCAGGCACGATTGACCACCCGGGAAGCGGAAAGGGGCCACCATGCCCACCCAGGAGACTCGCCAGGGAATCGAGTATCGCGTCAAGGATCTGAACCTCGCGAACTTTGGTCGCCAGGAGATTCGGCTCGCCGAACAGGAGATGCCTGGCCTGATGAGCATCCGTGAGGAGTACCGAGGCAAGAGTCCTCTCGCCGGTGCCCGGATCTCCGGATCGCTTCACATGACGATCCAGACCGCGGTTCTCATCGAGACACTTGCAGATCTCGGAGCAGATATACGGTGGGCTTCCTGCAACATCTTTTCGACCCAGGACCATGCCGCTGCTGCAGCGGTGGTCGGACCGGAAGGCACCATCGAGGAGCCAAAAGGCATCCCGGTGTTCGCATGGATGGGGGAGAGCCTCGCGGAATACTGGGAATGCACGGTTGCGGCGATGACATGGCCGGATGGTCCACCCAACATGATTCTCGATGACGGTGGCGATGCCACGATGCTGGTCCTGAAGGGGCACGAGTTCGAGCAGTCGGGCGCGGTACCTGAGTTCATGGCCGGGGACCCTGAAGAGTGGAAGTACGTGCTCGATCTGATGCTCGTCAGCCTCAGGGATACTCCGGGCAAATGGACCGCGATAGCGGAGAACATCCGGGGAGTGACCGAGGAAACCACTACCGGCGTGCACCGGCTCTACCAGCTGGAAGAATCAGGATCGTTGCTATTTCCGGCGATGAATGTCAACGACTCGGTCACCAAGAGCAAGTTTGACAACCTCTACGGCTGCCGTCACTCCGTGGTCGATGGACTCTGCCGAGCCACGGATGTGATGTTGAGCGGTAAGGTCTGTGTCGTGCTGGGATTCGGGGATGTCGGCAAGGGATGTGCTCAGGCGTTACGAGGTCAGGGTGCCAGGGTCGTTGTCACCGAGATAGACCCGATCTGTGCCCTGCAGGCAGCGATGGAAGGCTACCAGGTAGTACGCCTGGAGGACGTGGTTTCCGATGGAGACATATTTGTCACCACCACCGGTAATCGTGACATCATCTGCGTCGAGGATATGAAAAAGATGAAGAACAACGCCATCGTTTCCAATATCGGTCACTTCGACAACGAGATCGACATGGCAGGACTTGCTGCGGTGCAGGGGATCACCTGCGAAAATCTGAAAAATCCCGAGCAACACCAGAATCAAGTCGACCTGTGGAGATTTCCACAGGGACATTCGATCATCGTGCTGGCAGAAGGCCGCCTGATGAACCTGGGTTGTGCCACAGGGCACCCATCCTTCGTGATGAGTGCGTCGTTTACCAATCAGGTGATGGCGCAGATCGAGTTGTTTCAGGATCCAGGGAAATACGCCAACAAGGTCCATGTTCTGCCGAAGACCCTCGATGAAAAAGTCGCCCGATTGCATCTCGCCAAACTCGGGGTCCGACTGACCGAGCTGACGGATGTTCAGTCGAATTACCTGGGGATCGCCAAGCGGGGACCGTACAAACCGGACCATTATCGCTACTGATAGTGTCCAGTGAGTCGTTCGTGCTTCTCGAAATGCTTCGAGTCAGTTTGTCCAGGGAGTAGGTGCGTCCGGGTCAACATGATGGCGATCGATGGCAGCAGTGACCTGCGCCGCCTCGATGGTTCCAGATCGAGCCAATGTGGAGAGCGCTGCGATCTCGATGGCAGCCTGATCGATCTCGAAAAAGCGTCGTAGTTGTTCGCGCGTATCCGATCTCCCGAAGCCGTCCGTTCCCAGACTGGTCCACGGACTGTTGACCCATGGCCTGACCATGTCGGGCAACTCCCGAATGTGATCTGTCACTGCAATCACAGGATCATCACATCCGCCAAGCAGTTCAGTGACCCTGGGAACTCGCGCTGCTTCCATGGGGTGGAGCAGGTTCCAGCGGTCCACCTCGAGAGCGTTTCTTCGCAATTCGGTGTAGGAGGTCGCAGACCAGACCTCGGCCAGCACCCCATGGTGTTGCCGTAGCGAATCCGCAGCTGCTCTGGCCAGCGGCAACAGCGGCCCGCTTCCAAGCAGGCGTACCCCGGGTCCATCCCCATCGGGGCTGGGTTCGACGCGATAGAGACCGTCGAGAATCCCCTGGCGACATCCTTCGGGCATCGGGGGCATGTCGAGGTTTTCGTTGTAGAGAGTCAGATAGAAGAACACATCTTCCTGCTCTCCGACCATCCGTCGCATCCCTTCCTCGATGACGACCGCAACCTCGTAGGCGTAGGCTGGATCGTAAGAGACGCACGACGGGTAGGCGCCAGCGATGATGGGGCTGTGACCATCCTGGTGTTGAAGTCCCTCACCATTGAGAGTGGTACGACCAGCAGTGGCTCCGAGCAGGAACCCACGGCCACGTCCATCGCCGAGTGCCCAGATCTGATCCCCGACTCTCTGAAATCCGAACATCGAATAGAAGATGTAGAAGGGTAGCGTCACTTCCCCATGGGTCGAGTAACTGGTCGCTGAGGCAATCGTCGTGGCGAGCGATCCACATTCGCTGAGGCCCTCCTGGAGGATCTGACCATCTGCCTTTTCGGTGTAGGAGAAGAGTAGTGAGTGATCCACAGGTTCGTACTTCTGTCCTCCGGGAGCGTAGATACCCACCGCCTTGAAGAGAGCTTCCATACCGAAGGTGCGAGCTTCGTCGGCGAGGATCGGGACTATTCTGGGGCCGATCCCATCCGCTTTGAGTAGATCACGAAACAGACGAGCAAACGCCATCGTGGTCGACGCCCGGAGTGAACCGCTCGTTCCTTCATGGAGTTTCTCGAACACCTGCTTGTCGGGAAGCGCGGGGACGGTGGCGCTGGAGTTCCTGCGGGGCAAGGAGCCGCCCAGCGCTGCCCTCCTTGCGAGGAGGTATTGAATTTCTGGAGAGTCGGGACCGGGGTGGTAGTACGGCGCTGACTCGACCTCATCATCCGAGATGGGAATATCGAGTAGGTCTCGAACCGCTCGCACCTGCTCACCTGCGAGTTTCTTCATCTGATGAGAGATGTTTCTCGATGCCGTTTGCTGACCCAACTGATATCCCTTGATGCTCTTGGCGAGGATCACGGTCGGTCTTCCATCGGGTTGACAGGCGAGATGATAGGCGGCGGCGACCTTGCGTCGATCATGACCACCACGACCAAGTTGATGCAATTGATCGTCACTCCAGCTGGCAAGCAGGGACTCAAGCCGGGGATCGTCACCAGTGAGCTGCTTCCTGAGCCATGCACCGTCCTCGGCGACCGATCTCTGCCAGACTCCATCGACGATCGTGCCCATCCTGCGGGTCAGCAATCCCTCGGTGTCCCGGTCGAGAAGCGGATCCCAGAGTCGATCCCATATCACCTTGATCACTCTCCAGCCGGCACCGTGGAATGCTCCTTCGAGGTCCTGGATGATGCTGGAGTTGCCCGTGACAGGGCCGTCGAGCCGCTGGAGATTACAGTTGACCACGAACACGAGGTTGTCGAGACCTTCACGCGAAGCGATGCGAATCGCACCCAGCGTCTCTGGCTCGTCACACTCTCCGTCGCCGAGGAATCCCCAGACCCGCTGCTCGCTGGTGTCCTTGATTTTTCGAGCAGAGAGGTATCGATTGAAGCGAGCCTGGTAGATGGCATTGATGGGGCCCAGACCCATCGAAACGGTCGGGAATTGCCAGAAACTGGGCATCAGTCGCGGGTGAGGGTAACTGGAGAGTCCGCCACCGCGCACTTCCTGTCGGAACCGATCGAGTTCGGATCGGTCGAGGTGACCTTCGAGAAAAGCTCGTGAATACATCCCCGGACTGGCGTGGCCCTGAAAAAACACCTGATCACCGCCACCTGGGTCATCCAATCCCCGGAAGAAATGCTGCTGTCCCACCTCGTAGAGTGTCGCAGCCGATGAAAATGTCGACATGTGTCCACCGAGACCATCATGGAGAGCATTGGCTCTCACGACCATCGCCATGGCGTTCCACCTGACGATGTTCTCAATTCGATCCTCGAGTTCTTCATCTCCCGGATAGTCCATCTCGGATGACGCGCAGATGGTGTTCTGATACGGGGTCACGGCTGTCGATCCGACCGGCAGGTGGCGCAACCGAGCGTGCCAGAGGACCTCATCGAGCAAGGCTCCCGCTCGATCCGCCCCGGCGGACTCTACCACCGAATCAACAGACTCCAGCCATTCCGAGGTCTCGGCAGCATCGTTAGCATCTGGAAGATCTGGCATGGAATCGATTCTCCTCTCCACCGGACTCAGTCCTGGGGGGAATCTTCCGGTACGGGAAGGATCACAGGTATTCCGTCGACGACAGGGAAGATCCGCTCGCAGCCGGTGCAGCCGAGCCCATCATCGCGCTGCTCCAGTGCACGATGCTCGTCGCAGGGGCAACAGAGCAGCGAGAGCAGTGCCGGATCGACCCCTGGTCGGGCCTCGTCTGGTGTTGCCGCGCCGGAGTCGGTCATCGGGCTGCTCCTATCGACCATCGCGATCCTTCCGGAGCGGGAACCGGGGTGGCACTCAGCGCTGCGGATCTTTAGAGTAGTCGATTCTCCGAGAACCTCACCTGAGGGCAACCGAATCGGCGACGACCGCCCACGAGAGAAGAGGACATCGTTGCGATCTGCGTCGATCTTGAGCCGATTTTCGGGGATGCGAAGAAATTCCAATTCGGTCTCCGGAGCCTGCTGATGGCCACTCTCCAGCTGGTCGAGGGCGTCTTGTTGCGACGCTACAAGAGATTTCTTGCCGACTGTCATCTTCCCGATCATGGCAAGGTGCTCGCGCACTGCCCCAACCCTGGAAGCATGAAGACCCTCATCGATGGCGAGCCGCGTGTCTGGCTAAGACATGTTCCAAAACCTGAACGAAAATTGAAGTGGACACTGACCTTGATCGAAGTCGGCCAGGGTGGCCAGGCACTCGTCGACACCTCGCTACCCAACGGCATCGTCTCCGATGGCATCCTGGCGAGACAAGTGCCGAGGATCGAACCGATCGGGCACCTTCGTCATGAGGTAGTCATCGGGAAGGGATCTCGTCTCGATATTGTGCTGGGCGACCAACCACGGCCGGACCAGGTTTCGGGCCAGATCTTCATCGAGGTCAAGAATGTCACGATGCGATCATCCCAGGAACCAGGCCGTGCGGACTTTCCCGATTCGGTGACTGCTCGGGGCAGAAAGCACCTCGATGTACTGACTACCATCGCAAGGTCGGGAAAGCGATCGGTGCTGTTTCTGCTGCTGGGTCGGACCGACTGCCATCGAGTAGGATTTGCCTGTGACATCGATTCGAAATTCTGCGAGGCCCTCAGCCGAGCGGTTGAGGCCGGGGTAGAGGTGGTGGCGCACCGAATCAGCGTTGAGAACGCCGAAATCACCCTCGGAGATGAGGTTGAAGTGGACCTGCCACGATGAATCGGCACCAGAAGCCGCTTGGCCTCGAAGCCTCTTGTGCCGTATTCTTTTCGATCCACCCAGTCTGGAGGCGCAGTTGAGTGAAACCGAGAGTGAAATCTCCATCGAACTTCTACGCGAACTGAGTCTCGCGTCAGGACCCCCTGGTGCAGAGGACGAGGTGCGCGCGATCGTCCATCGAGAACTGGGATCGCTTGCCAGTCTCCAGCACGACGCGCATGGAAGTGTCATCGTGGAAGGATCAGGGCAAGGGCCCCGCGTGGCGCTCGATGCGCACATGGACGAGGTGGGTTTCGCGGTGCAATCGATCGACGATGAGGGAAGGATTCACTTCGTGCCCCTGGGAGGCTGGTGGGGACATGTGTTGCTGGCGCAGAGGGTAGATATTCTCGCATCCGGTGGCCGCAAGATCCCCGGTTCGATCGGCTGCAAGCCGCCTCATTTCCTCAAGAAGTTGGAACGTGAGAAGGTCCTCTCGATCGAGGATATGCACATCGATGTCGGGGCTCGAAATCGTTCTGATCTCGAGCAGTGGGGTGTACGGGTGGGAGATCCCATCTGTCCAAGGGGGCAGTTCGAGGCCCTGGCAGCGGCTGGCCGTTATTGCTGCAAGGCGTTTGACGATCGCGTTGGCGTGGGAGTGCTCATCGAGTCCTTTCGAATTCTGAACGCGGATACCGATCTATCCTGTCAGCCGATAGCAGTTGCAGCGGTCCAGGAGGAAGTGGGGTGCCGAGGAGCACGCACCGCAAGTGCCATCAGTCAGCCGGATGTTGCAATCATCCTGGAAGGAACACCTGCTGACGATCTGCCAGGGATGACCTCCAGGCAGTCGGTTCTCGGCGGCGGCCCCCAGATCCGGTTCCTCGATCCGACCGCACTCTCCAACAGGAGGCTGGTTCGCCTCTGCGAGCAGGTTGCTGAAGAGGAGAAGATCCAGGTTCAACTGGCGGTTCGCCGCAGTGGTGGCACAGATGCATCGACAACTCATCTGCATGGAAGTGGGGTTCCGACGATTGTAGTTGGAG
The DNA here is from genome assembly GCA_003973385.1 of Bacillota bacterium. Classification (GTDB taxonomy): domain Bacteria; phylum Planctomycetota; class UBA8108; order UBA1146; family UBA1146; genus QNYK01. Next base: position 58,136 of record QNYK01000063.1, read on the forward strand.
TTCCTGCGAGGTCCATCCACAGTCATTCGAGCGTCATCGACATCGATGATTATCAGAAAGCGATCCAGCTGGTGGTCGCGCTGGTGAGACATCTGGATACAGATACGGTCGGGTCACTGACCGACTACTCGTCGTAGCTGACCTCGATGCCGCTATCGAAACAGATTCTCTCGATATCTCTGCGCCGTTTGATCCGCGCACTCGGCAACTCATCTCCGCGCTGATCCAGTTCCTGGAGGATCAGCAGCGCCTCTTCGTGCCTTCCTGCGAGTGCGTCAATCCTCACCCTCGCTTCCAGTGCGCTGAACTGGAACTCATGTGAGATCTCTCTCGTGTCCATCGTCGCATCCGCCTCCGAGAGGAGTTTCTGAGCTTCATCGTCTCGTCCGCTGCGCAGCAGGATCGACGCCAGCCGCGCATAGGAGCGAGAGCAAAGTGGATGCTGGATGACATGCAATTGCCTGACAGCCAGCAATGCAGATCGAGCACTCTGCTCTGCTCCTTCGAGGTCACCGATACGCTGTTGACAGCAAGCGAGCGCCCGATAATGCCTGGCGGTGCGGTCAGATTTTTCACCACGCAGTGAGATCTGGATCTGGACAGAATGGGTCAGGTCCTCCAGCGCAGCAGCGAGTTCTTGCTCGGTTTCATCTCCTGAAGGAATATCCAGGATCGTTCCAGCCCGATGCAGCAAGCAGGTCGCCATCAGGTCTGGATGCTCATCGTCGATGACACCGATGGCTTCATCGAGGATCTCACGGGCTTCCTCCCGATATCCCTGAAGCGATATCGAGTGCGATAGTGTCAGCAATTGAGGAGCCCTGTCCGATCTTGGTTCCGAGGGAAGGCTGATCAACAGGCCCCTGGCGATTTCCTCCGCCTGGGCGTGATCCCCGCGGATATTGAGCAGATCAGCCAGCTCGTGCTGGATCTCGAGGGTACAGGCGCCGGGGGCATCCGCAGGGACTGATTCGAGTGCCTGCTGAAGCGATTGCTCGGCATCGGAGAGTCGCCTGAGCAACTGGCGTGCGCGGGCCAGTTTTCTGTAGGCTTCCACCCGTTCCTCTTTGGCCCAGTACGGGTGTTCTTCCCGGAGCGCTGTTTCCGCCTCGAGCAGTTCGGCTGCACGATCCGCAGCTCCGGTCTGGAGCAGGATGGACGCCAACGAACCGAGCAGCGTCGCTCGTGTCTGAGGCTGCTCATCGAGACCGAAGAGCAAATCTCGTGCGCCCCGGTCGAGCAACTCATGTGCGGTGATTCGGTGCAACGATGGATTTTCACCCGACTCCTGGAGAAACAACTCGGTCAAGAACTCGGTGACCTCCCGCGAGCGCTTGGCCTGCTCCTGTGCTTTACTTGCTTCTTCTGCGGCGTTCGCCCTGGCTCGAAGGACTCCTCGGAGCATCTTGGAGATTTCTCCTGCGCTGCGCGGACGATCTGATTCACTGCGTTGCATCGCCTGTCGACAGATTTCCGCCAGATCATCGGGGGAATCCGGATCCATCTCCTGGACATCCCTGGGTGCGCCCTTCTGTAGCAATCGCAGCACCTTGTGACCGGGTAATGGTACATCTCCAGTTCGATACGGGGGGCGACCCGTGAGCATCTCGTAGAGCAGAGTTCCGATCGCGTAGACATCGGTCCAGGGGCCGATCTCTCCCTCTTCGGGACTTGCCTGTTCAGGCGACATGTAGGAGGGGGTGCCGACGACGGCACTGTCTCGAGTGATGACAGTGGATCCTGAGAGGGACGACGAAAGACTGTCGGAGAGAATATCAACAATCGGTTCATCATCGACATCGGCAAGGATGCGTGCGAGTCCCCAGTCCATCACATAGACCTCCCCGAAGCGTCCCACCATGATGTTCGCAGGTTTCACATCGCGGTGAATTATGCCCCTGGAGTGTGCATATTCGAGGGTGTCGCAGACCTTGAGCAATATTTCCAGCAGCCGATTTCGATCCCATCCATCGGTTCCATCTCTGGCAAATCGAATGCAGTCTTTCAGCTCCCGGCCGTGAACCCTGTCCATCGTGAAGTAGAAACGGCCATCCGCATCGCTGTTCAACTCATGCACCGGAACGATGCCGGGGTGAGCGAGCTGGGCGGTGACTCGTGCCTCTCGTAGGAATCTGCGCAATCTTTGCGGTGGTGCATCTCCAGCTTCGTTGCCAAGAACGACCTTCATCGCCAGATCTCGCTGCAACACAGGATCGGAGACACTCAACACAGCACCCATGCCGCCACGAGCGATTTCCTCGAGGAAGTCATATCTCCCCTCGAGGCGGGGGATCAGGGGAATGACTTTTTCAGACTTGCCGGAAGAACTGAGATCCAGTTCATCGCTATATCTATCCAGTAGTTTTTCTGCCAATCCTACGGGCAGTTTGATGTCGGCACTGCGTTGGCTCGAATGAGCCAATCTCTCGTCACGGCGGCGATGATACTCCTGCAACTGTCTCTGCAGGTCTCCTGCCATCAGCGGATTCTCCTCGCAGGCTCGATCAATCGCAGCCTCGATCGTCTCGTCACCTCCTAGCAAACGAGCAAAAAGGAGCTCCGCAGGGGAGAGGGGGGCATGGCCATCGTCTGCGTGAGGGTCGGGCTCGGTAGCCAATTGACGCTTCCGTTCCAAACAGGCCGCTCCGCCAGGGAGTCGGGGGTGTGAATTTTGGTCCAGACTGATATATCATGACGCACTGGAGACAACCATGACAGATCCAGTGCCACCCGATGCCGAAGATGCGCAGATTCCCCCCGATGAGGAGCCGCAGCCTGATTCTCCAGACGATGTGGGAGCGGATGATCAAAGTTCCATCGAATGGCTCCAGAAATTTGCAGATGGCGACGAAGCCGCATTTGAGCGCCTTCTGGCCGATGAATTGCCGAAGTTACGCCGCCGTGTCGAGGATAGGCTGGGCGTTGACTTACGTCGACGCATCGATCCCAGCGATGTTCTGCAACAGGCTGCTCTGGATGTGTATCAACTTCGAGACGGCTTCGAGGATCGCGGACTTCCAGCCTTCAGGGCATGGCTAAAAACGGTCACCTTCAACAATTTGAATCGACTGATCGAGAAGGAACTCGCGCAGAAACGAGATCCCAGGCGAGAGAAGCGAAGAGCGATGGAGGCAGGCGCGAGCCGTTCGCTCGATCCTCTGGGAAACCTCGCAGCTTCGATCTCATCTCCCTCGGCAGGACTTCACCGCCAGGAGGCGCTGGATCTGCTCGAAAACTGTCTGGATATGCTCTCTGATGAGGACCGGGACCTGCTCCGCTGGATCGATGAAGACGGCATCGGCTACGAGGAGGTCGCTCGGCGGCTCACCGTCAACATCGACGCTGCTCGTCGCCGTCACAGTCGAGCCATCGCGAGACTGAGGAAACTGGCGGATACGATGCGAGGCGAGATACCAGCGCCAGACGCAGATGCAGACGAGCAGTGACGAGGACCCTTTCTGCTGGATTCCCGCGGCTCACATTCCATGTGACCTTGACCATTTGATCCTGAGGCCTAGCATCGGGCTGCGGACCTGCGCGATGGGTTCGCCCTTACCGGCACGAAGGTAACTGTACTCACCCCATCGGGAGGATCACCGTGGACCGCTTCGGATCAAACTCTGGCTATGTCGATGCGCTCTACGAGCAATTCATCAGCGACCCTGACAGTGTCAGTGCCGCCTGGCGTGAGTTTTTTGACGGCTATCAGCCGGAGCAGGATTCGAGGCAGAAGAGTGTTCCCGAGGAGGCAGGGCTTCCGACACCGGAAGATGTTCTCGACCCTCCTGCCGCTTCGGTGGCCAGCGAAAACATCGATGCTTCAGTGGGTGTCTCGTCCGAGCCTGTTGCGTCCATCACAGTCGCAGGTGATTCCCAAGGGGCGCCAGTAAGCGAAGCGGAAGACGCTGCCGAGGTGACCCTGATTCCCATCAAGGGGGTCGCCTGTCGAATCGTCGAGAACATGGAGCAGAGTACTGAAGTGCCGACAGCAACGACTGTACGAACCATTCCAGTTCGGCTCCTCGAAGAAAACCGCAAGATCATCAACGAACATCAGGTCGCCTGGGCACGAGCCAAGGTATCGTTCACGCACATCATCGCGTGGGCGTTGATGAAGGCGCTGAGATCTCACCCCCGGTTGAATCATGGATTTCAACGAGTCGACGGTGATCCGCTCCGCATCGAGCGTACTTCGACTCGATTGGGGATTGCTGTAGATGTCGAACGCAGAGGTCAGCGATCACTGGTGGTCCCGAATCTGAAGGACACTGGCCAGATCCAGTTCAGGGAATTCCTGGCCGCGTTCAATGATGTGGTATCACGAGCGAGGCTGGGAAAACTCACACTCGATGATTTCGAGAACACGTCAGTGACTGTTACGAACCCGGGGATGCTGGGTACGAGCATGTCGGTTCCACGATTGATGGCGGGACAGGGCGCCATCTTCGGGATCGGCTCCATCGCCTATCCTCCCTCCTGTGCGGGCATGGCTGCGGACACCGTCAGTCGGCTGGGCTTCTCGAAGGTGATGATACTCACCAGTACCTACGACCATCGTGTGATCCAGGGCGCAGAATCGGGCGCCTTTCTGACCACCGTGGAGAATCTGTTGCTGGGGAATGAGCGATTCTACGACTCCATCTTCGATCAACTGGAAGTCCCACATGAACCGTACCGCTGGTCTCAAGAGGCGTCAGAGCCCACTGCTTCCGTGGCGGTGAGCGCTCCAGCCTATCGACAGGCACAGGTGCTCCAGCTCGTCGATGCATATCGCTCGCGAGGGCACAGGATGGCGAACCTCGATCCGCTCGGCAGTAGTTCCGTTCCAGACCCGGAACTGGAACTGTCGAGTTATGGATTGAGCATCTGGGATCTCGATCGTTCCTTCGTATGTGGAGGAGTCGGCGGGCAGGACCAACCTCGAAAGCTACGCCAGATTCTAGATGTGCTTCGTCGCACCTACACAAAATATGTCGGGGCGGAGGTGTCTCACATCACGGATGCGGATGAGCGTGACTGGCTGCTGCATGAGATGGAATCGACGGAAAATGATTCTCCGATCAGCATCGATGAGAAGTTGCACATCTTGCGCAAGTTGAATGAAGCCGAAGCATTCGAAAGATTTCTGCATTCCAGTTATGTCGGCCACAAGAGGTTCAGCCTCGAGGGGAGCGAGTCGTTGATCCCTGCTCTCGATGCCCTGCTTGAGGTGTGCTCAGGCACAGGTGTCGAGGATGTGCTGATCGGCATGGCGCACCGCGGGCGCCTCAATGTACTCGTGAACATCCTGGGTAAGCCGCTCGAGCAGGTGTTCGAGGAGTTTGAAGATTTCGACACGGAGAATCCTGAAGGATCAGGGGATGTGAAGTATCACCTCGGGGCCCAGGGGGCCCATCGAGGACAGAATGGTACCGATGTGCGGGTGATCCTTGCCTCCAATCCCAGCCACCTTGAATCGGTCTGTCCCGTCGTCGAAGGGATGGTCAGGGCACTACAGGATGAGAGAGAAAGACGCGGATCAGTCATTCCACTGCTGATTCATGGCGATGCGGCTCTTGCGGGCCAGGGTGTGACTTACGAGACCCTCAACATGTCTCAACTGGAGGGATATTCGACCGGGGGAACGATCCACATCGTCATCAATAATCAAATCGGATTCACCACTTCCCCGATCGATGGTCGATCCTCTCGGTACTGCACGGATCTGGCCAAGACGGTCGAGGCGCCGATCTTCCACATCAATGCAGATCATCCGCAAACGGTCGTACGCATGGTGCGGTTGGCGCTGGAATATCGGCAACGCTTCTCGAAGGATGTATTCATCGATCTGGTGGGGTACCGACGCTGGGGGCACAACGAAGCGGATGAACCTGCTTTCACCCAGCCACTGTCCTCGAAGAGTATCGAAAGTCATCGATCGGTTCGAAAACTCACAACTGAACGATTACTCGCGCGAGGAGAGATCGATGTGGAAACCGCAGAGAAGATGCTTGGAGAATTTCAGACGATTCTGGACGATTCGCTGAAGAGTGTGAAGGACAGCCTGAAGGCACGATCGGTTGCACAGGTACGACCCGATCTCGAGGAAACGGAGGGAATCGCCACGCCTTCCGTCGACACCTCGATTTCCGCTCAGGAACTGGACTTGCTGCTGGCGGAGGTGACGCGCACTCCAGATCAGTTCCAGGTACATCCGAAATTGAAGAAGCAGTTCGAGCGAAGGCTGGAACTGGCGCGAGGAGGGTCCATCGACTGGGGGCTCGCCGAGTTGTGCGCGTTTGGATCCCTGGTACGCGAGGGGTGTAGCATCAGGCTCTCCGGGGAAGATAGCGGCCGAGGTACATTCAGCCAGCGACACAGTGCTCTTCTGGATTGTGATACGGGGGCGCGTCATGTTCCTCTGGACCATCTCCCCGGTGCCGATGGCCACTTTGAAGTGCACGACAGTTTGCTCTCTGAATTTGGAGTTCTCGGCTTCGAGTTCGGGTATAGCGTCCAGCGTCCCGAGGCGTTGACGATCTGGGAAGCTCAGTTCGGCGACTTTTCAAATGGCGCGCAGGTCATCATCGACCAGTTCATCTCCAGTGCCGAGGAAAAATGGAATCAATGTTCTGGGTTGACGATGCTGTTACCTCACGGCTACGAGGGGCAGGGTCCCGAACACTCCAGCGCACGGCTGGAAAGATTTCTTCAACTGTGCGCCGAGGGCAATCTCAGGGTGGTGCAACCGAGTACACCCGCCCAGTACTTCCATGTTCTGCGGCGGCAGTACCACGACCCAGCGACCAAACCACTGGTGGTAATGAATCCGAAGAGCCTGTTGAGATTGCCATCGGCGAGGAGCGAGACCGCCCGATTCACCGGGGACCGTTTCCAGCAGGTGCTCGTCGACGGCATCGAGGGGCCGGCGATCCAGAAGCTCCTCGTTGGCTCCGGGAGGGTGATTTACGACCTTCTCGAGGAGCGCAAGAAACGAACTGCCGATGAGGTACTCATCCTCCGGTTGGAACAGTTCTATCCGTTTCCGAGGAATGCGATTCAGCAGGTTCTCGAGCGCCTTCCCGCAGACTGTGATGTTCGCTGGGTCCAGGACGAGCCCAGAAACATGGGAGCGTGGTCGTACCTGAGGGACCGAGATGGTGGATTTCTGGGTGGGGGCCGCCGCGTGCAGTTCGTCGGAAGAGCCTGGAGTGCCAGCCCTGCCAGTGGGTCAAGATCGGTTCACGAGGCGGAACAGAAGGACCTGATCGAGCGGGCCTTTGCAGATGATGGTGACGAGTAGGAGCGACAGGGTTGTATATCACCGAATCGACTGAACTTTCGAACTGGATGGAACGCGCGAGTCTCGATGGTCGCTATGGGATTGATATAGAGTTCATCCGAGAGAGAACATATTATCCGCAACTTGCCCTGATACAGATCTCCGTCGGGAGTGATCTGGCGCTCCTGGATCCGCTCGGAGATGTTGATCTGTCGCCACTGATTGCGACCGTCGATGATCCCGCCATCATCAAGGTGGTTCATGCTGGTTCACAGGATCTGGAGATACTCGAGAATCTCAGCGGCAGCATCCCTCGTGCAGTATTTGATACACAGATCGCTTCAGCCTTCATTGGCCTCGGGCTACAGCCCTCCTACGCTGCGACCTGCGGACAATTACTGGACGTGGTTGTTGAAAAGGGAGAATCCTGGACAGATTGGCTGCGACGGCCGTTGACACAAGCGCAGGAAATCTACGCCCTGGACGATGTTCGCCACCTGTTGCCGTTGCACGATGTACTGGTTTCTCAACTCGAGAAAGAGGGCCGGTTGCCTTGGGCACTCGATGAGATGAAGAAGTACGAACGGGATACGACCTATCATCCTCCACTGGATGTCCAGGTGCGGAAGGTCAAGCGCTCTGGCACTCTCAAGGAGAGGGGGCTGGGCCTCCTTGGAGAACTCTTCCGTTGGCGAGAAGATGAAGCTCAGAAAAAAGATCGTCCCAGGCGCAGGATCATCTCGGATGAGGTGCTGGTTGAGGTCGCACGGAGATCCCCACCAGATGAGGACGGACTCAGAAAGATCCGGGGCTTGGATCCGCGAGACCTACGTCGCCATGGCACTGGATTGCTCGCTGCCGTGGCGAGGGGCAACGCTATCGAGGAAGGTGACCTCCCCGTGATCCTCCGGCGAAGAAGGCTCGAGCCTCAGGAAGAAGCAGCGGTAGAACTGGCAACCTCAGCATTGCGCGCCCTGTGTCGTGCAAAAAGAATCGCGCCCCCGCTGGTAGCTCGGGGTGACGATGTCGAGAGCCTCGTCAGAGACCATTATGGATCCTGTCTTGTCGCTGCAGACCACAACCTGTTGCATGGCTGGCGTGGCGAGTTGTTCGGCGAGAGTTTGATCGGTTTTCTGGAAGGAAAATTCCAGCTAGGCTTCGATGTCGAGAGTGGCTTCCCCGACTTGCGCCCGTCCCGGTAGCGGCACGGGTATTCGTATCACTCCGTCTCGCTGGACTAGGGTACGCGGATGACATCCATGAAACTGGAGACGCTGAAGATCGCCTGGCCAGAGCCGGGAGGGCCGTAACCCGGAGGTACCGGGAGATGGTGTTTCTGGTGGCAGTCTCTCCACGCTTCCAGCAAGCGAGCGTGGTATTCGAGCGGCGCTGGTGGCTGTGCTTCGCCCGTTGCTGCTTGCTCCTTGACCAGTGGTGACAGCGGTTCGGGGCACCAGACCGTGAACCTTGGACATACACCCTGACTCATGAAAAAGTCCAGGCCTTCCCTGGTCGATTCGACCGCAGCTTCCGGATCGGTGTAACCGTGAGGTCTGGACATCTCGATGCCAGCGACAAAATTGGGAATGACATTGGCGGCCCCAAATACATCCACAGCAGCGATGATTCGACGGTGCCATTCTGATCTTCCAACATAACTCTCCTTGCCAGGACAGATCAGCGAGAAGAGGCGCTCATCCCATATCTCGTAGTTGGGGTGAAAGATCTGCACTCCTGCTTCCTTGAGAACTCGTTGTTCGGCGACGGGCAGGGCCTGTGTGACCGCCTTGGGGATCCAGCGCCCTGGAAAGGTCTCCTCGATGGTGCGGGCATAGTCTGCATAAAACTCCGCCTCTCCCTTTCCCCTCAACTTTCGGGTGATGGAACCTCCAGTAAGGGTGTACGCGCGGGATACATCATCGACGCTGTTGATGATGGAGAGCGCGTCCAGCACGTCTTCCATCGGTTTCACCGTGCGATATGGTCGCCCAGCAGCGACCTGCTGACGGTAGTTCTCGTTGATGTCACAAAAGAGACACTCTTCCTTGAATCCGAAGTACTGGCACTTGCGATATACCGTGAGGTAAATCAGATAGCCCCATTCAATGGTGGGGGCAACCTCGTGGACCGGCTGGCCTGATTGCATCGGTTTCTTGTAGTACTCGGGAACATCCTGGAGATCGATGCGACTGATCAATTCCACTCCGCAGAATAGATGCAATTCCTCACCGTCCAGATCGATTCGCCATGGGGAATGAGGATTGACTCTCACAGAAACTGTTGTCCGCCTGAAGTTCCATGGTCCGTCGATCAGTTGTATCTCTTCCGGTGCTCGGAGATTCTCCTCTTGATTCATCGATTCGATGGGGACCATGTCAAAACTGAAGATGAAGTAAGACTTGCTCTTGAATCTGGCGCAGTGGCGAAGCGCCTCAACGGAAAAGGAAATCCCGATGCGAAGCAGGTCCTCCTTGACGAGTGCCTCGGTCGGAAGATCGGGAAGCAGGCTCTGCAGGCGCTGAATCTCGGCAATTTGCACCTCCGCCAGACGTTCCTGATCGGCAGCGGTATCGGTCGAGGGTCGGCTCGTCATCAGTCTCCTCGCGCAGTCCTGCTTCGTTGGGGCCCATTCGAAAACGGATGATCGCAGCCTCAGGGGGGTGCAGCAAGACATCTGGTTCCAGGGCTCGATACTAGAAGGTGGTGCTGTAGCCGAGACCCAGCAGCAATTCGATATCCTCTCCCTGGATGGCGATTGGCGGCCGGCTGTCGTGGCGAACATTCATCTGAGCATTCAGCGACAGACCTCCGATGATGCGTGTCCGAATACCGAGCCGGCTCTCGGCGAGCAGATCATCAGGATTCTCAAGGGAAACGAAAATGGTGTGGTCGTGAAATGCTTCCAGTAAGCCATCGTCAATCGACCACGAGAGGTTTCCGGCAACACGGAGAGTACTGGCAGTCTCATCTTCGGCGGAGATGAAATCCTCGTTGAGTGCCGAGATACCCGCTTCTTGCGACCAACTGATACTGTCGGAATCAAGAATCTGAATTCCGGCACCTATTCCTGCTGTCGTTCGAAGCGAGAGGTCGGCAAACTGATCATTGCGTGCTGAGAAACTGGTGTACAGATACCACTCGTCGCGCGGAAAGAAGTCGTACTTGATCTCTGCCCCGGTGGTCCGTTTGCTGAGGATGGTATCATCTTGGCCGTACGCCCAGTTGACCTTCGAGACGAATCGGTGGGTCTTGTATCGAAATGTGTAGTCGAGATTCATCGATGCAGAGATGGTGCGGGTGTTGCCCGAGGTCTTGGTACCGTTGAGTGTGATCGTCGCCTTCTGATAGGACTCGGTGGGAGTAGGGTTGATCGAGATCACACGGCTATTTGGAACCGATCTCTGGCCGAGTGGATTGACGATGAGCCAGTTTCCATCCACCAGTTGCAGCGGGCCACTGAGAACTTCGTCAGCGTCAGTGACCAGGTTTCCACCGCTGGTAAAAAAGGCACCGATGACTCGGTCCGCGGGAACCTTGACCTTTCCTATCCCGGCGACCTCGACGGTATATTGACCTTCTTCAAGTTGAACGATGGTGCCGACGAGGATACTGCCGTCACCGAGTAGTAGCCTATCCTCGCTGCTGGCAGCCGGATCGGTGCCATCTCCTAGCAGCAGCATCAGAAGCAGCAGAGAATGAAGCATGATGATCTTCCCTTCGGGACATGGAGAGGGAGAATAATCTCCACGAGGATGAGAGGACAATGCATTTCCTCTCGATCGGGTGTAGCAACAGCGCCACGGGCGCAGATGAGCGGTAGGAGCCAGTGAGAGTGAGTGACGAGAAACTGCTGGAAAACACCCGTACCAGCCCGAGGCACTCGGGTCCCAGGCAACGGCGAGGCTGGCAGGCGCTGTTGTCGGCGCTCGGTTCGGTGCTGGTGATACTCCCGATGACACTGCTTCCGGCGTCTCTGGCGTGCGGTTTCGCGAGACTGGTGGCGATTCCGGCATGGTGGATCGCCAGGCGAAGGCGCCAGGTGACTCTCAGCAATCTGCGCCATGCCTACGGATCGAAGTGGTCGGAACAGAAGATCAGAAGGGTGGGAGTGGAATCATGGCAGGGTGTGGCACTCTCTGCGGTCGAGGCGATCCAGATCGGTCGCTGGATCGAGCACCCGAGATTTCGGGACTCCGTCGTGTGGAATGGTCCGTGGCAACAACTGGAGCGGCGACATCTTGCCGGGGAGCCTTTCTTGCTCGTCAGCGGCCATGTTGGCCCCTTCGAGGTGATCTTGCCGATCCTCGTCGCCAGAGGCTGGCGCATTGGACTGCTCTCTCGTCCGGTCAAGAATGCTTACATTCATTCGTGGTTGAAGTGGGTTCGTCGCGGCACTGTTCCGCGGATCCTCGATCCGGCGGGAGCGTTGCCGGAGATGGGGCAGGCACTCTCTGAAGGAACCTCGCTGGCTCTGCTGATCGATCAAAATGACAGAGATGGGGTTTTCGTGCCATTTCTCGGACGTGAAGCGGCGACCACCCCAGCCATCGGAGTGCTGACTCGACGCTACAAGGTGCCGGTCGTCTATCTGCAGGCACGCCGGATCGTGCCAGGCAAAAGCTACAGTCTCAGCTGCGAGGAGGCTCAATTGCCGTGGGGCGACGATATCCGGTCCCATGTCCAGCAAGTGACCCAGCTTGCCACGAGTCGGATCGAATCGATGGTACGAGAGACTCCCGCGGATTGGTTGTGGATGCACCAGCGATGGAAGGTGCGGCCCGATGGTCAGCGTGAGAAATTGATCTGACCTGTGAGGCTGCGGTGACAGAGACCGGGGTCGGGTGTATCCTGCGCACTCACGGGAGGATACCGATGGATTCGACGGCTGTTCGTGACATCTGTGTGGCTGGTGTCGAGCCAATTCTGCGCGGCAAGGTGCGTGATATCTTCGATCTCGGCGATCAGTTGCTGCTGGTCACGAGTGATCGTGTCAGTGCCTACGATGTCGTTTTACCCCAGGGGATCCCCGAAAAGGGCGCGATCCTGACCCAGTTGACTCGATGGTGGCTCGAGCGGCTTCCCGCCGGGATCCGGCATCATCTCATCTCGACCGATCCCGCCGACTTTCCCGAGCCGTTTCGCAGTGCAGCCAGCGAATGGGGGCCGCGGGCGATGCTGGTACGGAAACTCGACATGATTCCTGTCGAATGCGTGGTTCGTGGTTACGTTGTTGGAAGTGGCTGGAAGGACTACCAGGCGACCGGTTCCATCTGCGGCATCCCGCTGCCCGAGGGGTTGCGTCAGGCCGATTGCATCGATGTCCCCATCTTCACCCCGGCGGCCAAGAATCACGAGGGTCACGACGAGAACATCTCCATCGAGAAGGCCGGAGAGATGGTCGGACATGATCTGATGGCTCAACTGAAGGATCTGTCGGTGCAGATCTTTTCCCACGGCCGCGAGCATGCGGCGACTTGTGGACTCATCCTGGCTGACACAAAGTTCGAGTTCGGTATCGGCGCCGACGGACCGGTGCTCGCCGATGAAGTGCTGACTGCCGATTCGTCGCGCTACTGGCCTGCAGACCAGTACCAGGTCGGCATCAGTCCTCCCTCTTTTGACAAGCAGTACGTGCGCGATCATCTCGCTTCTTGCGGTTGGACTGGAGACGGTCCGGTACCCGATCTCCCCGATGATGTGGTCGAGGGAACCACGATCCGCTACCAGGAACTGTTCGAGCGGGTGACGGGGGTCAACTGGGATACCTGGAAGGAACAAACATCATGAGTGCCAAGGTTCTTGTCGTCATGGGCAGCGATAGCGACTGGTCCGTGATGGAATCCTGCGTCGAGCAGTTGCACAGGTTCGACATCGAGGCGGAGGTTCGTGTTTGTTCCGCCCACCGCACCCCTGAGGTCGCTCATCATCTGAGCCAGAGCGCTGCCGATGAGGGCTACTGCGCCATCATCGCGGCTGCTGGACACGCCGCACATCTGGCCGGTGTCATGGCCGCCAGCACGACGCTGCCGGTGATCGGTGTGCCCATCGATTCGAGTGCCCTCGATGGCATGGACGCCTTGCTGGCAACGGTTCAGATGCCGCCAGGGGTTCCCGTCGCAACGGTGGCCATCGGCAAGCCCGGGGCCACCAACGCTGCCATCCTGGCGGCGCAGATCGTCGCCGTGGCCAATCCCGAGATGCGTGCGCGCCTCGACGATCACAAGGCGACGATGGCCAGCAAGGTGGCCGCCAAGGACGAGAACCTGCGCGGTCGGGTCTCCGGCGCCTAGAGGAGCCCGAACAGGAACGTGATCCAGACCTGACATGCTATCTGGATGAAGATCAACACCGAGATTCTTCCCCGCTTCGAGGCGGCGCTCAGAGGTCTTCTGATTTCGGAACTCTTGCTCTGCTCGGCACTGCCATCGAGCCAGTGCTGAGAGCGAATCAACAGCAAGGAACCGCACATCATTGCCAAGCTGGTCTCAAGGGTCGGCCGCAGCTGCGCAAATTCCTCGGGGAAAATGATCTTCCTCGTCAGCAGCAGGATCGCCATCAAGATGGTCGAGACGAAGATTGCCCCGACCAGTGTCGCCAGGGTGTCGACCTTGCGCCCGGTGCGCGCAAGCATCGGAATCAGAGCGCTACTGACCAGCAGCAATAACCCGCCGCTGATGGCGAGTCCTGTGCTGTCATCCGGGTCGGGGGACGGGAATCCCACTACCGATGACAGCAGCCACAACGCCAGGGCCAGCAGCACGACACTGCCTCCGACGCGGTAGCGGGCGACCCACTCCGGTTCGGGAAAGGTGGGATCTGGCGGCGTCTGCGGCGGTGAGATGAGCCTTCGCCAGGCGGCGATGAAGCGATACCCGATGCACATCAGCCCGAACAGAGGAGCAATGTCGAGCAGTGCCCCGAGTAAGCGCGGCAGTCTCCTCTGTAGCAGCCACCGGAACGCAGCGGCACCGGTCAGTACATTTTGGCGTTGAGCGTCGAGCAGCACGATCTCACCGGAGCGTCGGTAACTGTCGAGCAATTCGCGATCATCTCCGGCAACGAGCGCGGCAGGTTGTGTCTCGATTCCTTCGAGCAACCCCAGCATCTCCAACGACCGGATACTGCGGATACACATGCTGCAATCTCCGTCGTAGGCCAGAAGAGGAGCCCGAGAGTTGCCAGCGGTTTGCTGTGCAATCATCGGCGGATCTCCTCGAAGGGAGGCTGAAGGATGCCGAGTTCGGTGATCCAACCTGCGATGTGTGAGGCGGGAGTCACATCAAATGCTGGATTTCGATACCCGATGCCCTCAAGCGGTTGCTTCTGTCCCATCGGCGACCAGATCTCATCGGCGGATCGCTGCTCTATGGGGATCTCGTGACCACTTTCGATGTCGAGATCGAAACTGGAGGAGGGTGCTGCGATGTAGAAGGGGACCTCGTGGGCGCGGGCCAGCACAGCGATGCTGTAGGTGCCGATCTTGTTGGCGGCATCTCCATTGGCTGCAATCCGATCCGATCCGGTGATCACGAGGTCGATCGCGCCCTGCTGAAAGAAACTACCCGCTGCTCCATCACAGATGACGTCGACGGGAATTCCAGATCTCTGTAACTCCCATGCGGTCAGACGTGAGCCCTGTAACAGTGGTCTGGTTTCATCGGCGAGAACGGTGAACCGTGTTCCTTTCTGCCATGCGCTGTAGAGAACAGAGAGTGCTGTGCCGGTGCCGGTCGTGGCAAGCGCCCCGGCATTGCAGTGCGTCAGTATGGTGGAACCCTCAGCGATCAGACCTGCGCCCGACTCGCCGATTCCACGACAGTAGCGCTGGTCCTCTTCTTCGATGGCGCGGGCTTCTGCAAGAAATCTTTCTCTGAATTGTTGACAGCCCAGGTCATCCGAGGCTGCTTCCATCGCGACCGACGACATCCGATCTACCATGTGATGAAGATTGACAGCTGTGGGGCGTGCAGTGCGCATCGATGGGATCGTCTCAGCCAGTTTTGCCTGAAGTTGCTCGAGCTGGGTACAACCTCGAAGTGCCAGGCACAGTCCGTAGGCAGCCGCAACGCCGATGGCAGGTGCTCCTCGGACTGCCAGTTGCTGGATCGCCTCGATCACCTGATGAGGTTCTGAAAGGACGCGTTCCTGCTCCCGGTCGGGTAGCAGCGTCTGATCGAGGATGTGCAGCACGCCATCGACATCTCCGACCCAGCGAAGGGTCCGGAAGTTCAACGAACCGAGATCCTGAATCGTCGGCTGCTCGCTTCCAGCCACCATCGGCGGTTTCCTTCCCTGCGTCGGCACGGAGATGCCGGTTCGCCCGACATCATCGACAATGGCAAGCGTTCGGGCAAGGGATCCGTAGCATCGATCCGCGAACTTGAATCGGTATCTGCTCGGGGCTGCAAGCTGGAAACCGCCAGAGCAGTCACGGTTTCTGGTGGTAGTGGACCCCTGCGTGCTGCCAGCCAACCGATTGGAGCAAGCCTCGAAATCCAGTCGGCGAGTCCCTCGCTAGGGGAGCCGTGATGCGGCAGCAGTAACAGATCGATCGGCCCCGAGGCGAGACTGGACGCCAGCAGAGGTCCCTCGGCATCTCCTGCGAGCAGCAATGAGTGCCGGAGTCCCTTCACTTCCAGCACCAGCGATCTGTTGTTGGTCGAGATCGGTGGCCCTGGCCGCTGTGATCCATGTGCCGAGATGACACGAAGCTGCCAGCTGCCCAGTCGGAGTCGATCTCCCTCGCCGATGTGCAGCACCGGTACGCCGCGACGAATTGCGATCATTTCCAGCGCTCTTCCGCCAGCATCGAGCGAGAAGTTGTCACTGACGATCAGGCCCCCGACCGAGCCAGTCATGAGCAATTCCGGTACGGCAGAATAATGATCGAGGTGGAGATGGGAGATGATGATCCAGTCGGCTCGGTGTCGACCCAGTCGCCATAACTCGCGCCTGATCATCGCAGCACCTCCATCGAGGGCGTCGATGGCGCCAGCATCGTAGAGCAGCGTGGCATCGGGGGCATCGAGAAGCAGGCACTGTCCGCGACCCGTGGGCAGCAGTCGGACCGTTTCTGCGGTCCCCATCGCCGTGAAGATGAAATACGCAGCCACTGAAAGCAAACTCGTAGCCCCTGCCAGGCGAAGTCGACCTGCACTGACCCAGAGGAGCGCCAGCATCCCCAGCGATAGTGCCGGAACTCCGATGGCAGGAGCCAGCCATGGGCTGCCGGGACATCGATCAGCGAGCAGGGGAATTCCGTCGAGGACTGTATCGAGTAGACGCCAGCACGGCTCGATCCAGGTCACAGGCAGCAACATTTCGGGCATCAAATTGATCAACGCCAGCAGGATTCCTGCCCCGACAGGGAGCAACATCAGCAGCGTGAAGATCGGTGACAGCGGAGAGAGTTCTGGACTCCACCAGGCGAGAGCGACATGGGCGCCAAAGAATGCGCCCAGTCCTGCAGAGAGGGGCGAGTGCTTTTCACCTCGACAGAATCCAACGACATGAATCCCCGCCACGGCGCACAGTGAGATGGTGGCTGCCGGCGATGGTGGAGCCAATCCCATGGCACACCAGATCAGCATCGAGAAGCAGAGCGCGTGGAAGGCAGATGGGATTCTTCCACCCAGCAGTCCGCTGGCGAGCATCGCACCGGTCATCGCGGCACGAATCGCGGGAGGGTCTGCGCCGGAGAGAAATGCCTGGCCCAGGACAAGGATCGCCCCGCAACAGCGAAGCGAGTGCGACCAGGGAGGCCGAACTCTTCTCGCCAGAGCCAGGAACAAACCGAGAACGATGCCGATGTGCAATCCACTCACTGCCAGCAGATGCCCGAGTCCGGTTCTGCGCATCGTCCAGCGCGTCTCTGCTTCGAGCAGGCCACGTTCTCCAAGTAACAGCGCACATCCCCAGGCACCATCCGCTGCCAGCAGCCGTTCGATGGCATGCTGGCGCCAGTGATCGGCGCGCGCCATCCAGCCTCCCGTCTCGAGGATGTGCCAGTGCTTGGCGGAGATCACCTGGCGATGGCTTCCCGATCCCGCTCGCAGGATCAGGTGCAGCCGATCTCCACGACCCACGCGGGCGGGCTCCGGCAAGGTGACGCTGACTTCCCCCTCGATCCTGAGGTCGCTGCAGCGGATCTGATCGATCTTGATGCGGGTATAACGATGCTGGTTTGGCTGCTGGCGTCGACGTTGTCCCAGGCGAGGAGTCGAGCATACGACGCCTTCGAGAGTCACAGGTCCCGAGGGTAAGATCGCTTCTTGCGGGTGCTGGCCCTGACAGATGCAGATGCCGATCAGTAACGGTAACAGCATGCGAAGCATCAGCGATCGAGGCCCAGGTAGGCAGCCGATGCCGGCGACCGCCAGCAGCATCAGCGGATTGCCAACTGCGTCAGGAAGCGTCCACAGCCAGGGCACCATTGTGCCGATCCATAGAGACAGCGCCGGAATCGCGAGCGGCGATCGGATCGCGGCCATCGCTTCCGAACTCGAGATCCCTCGATGTCTCACGACGGCACTCCCCTCCATGCGGCCATCTCTGGCCGTATGGCTCTTCATCTGTGAAATCCGTTGCGATCTCCCCCGGACGGAACTCAGCAATGACAGGTTGCTCATGGCAGCGGAGCGAACCAGTCAGCAGATGCATTCATGGCCCGGATCTGGTCGAATAGAGGGCATCGCGGATCCGGACACTCGGAAGGATGCCTCATGTCCAGAAACTCACTGATCGCCGTCGGGCTGGTCGTTGCAGTGGCGATCCTCATCGGCATCTTTCTGGGCGACCAGTCCAGCACCCCTCGCCTCATCGATCGAGCGCAAGAGCAAGAAGTCGCTGTCGTCGGCGATCTCGTCAGCGACGAGCCGCTGTCCACGGATACGGATCAGGCAGCCGATGAGGAACAGAAATCCGTGCAGGTGTGGGGCATCATCTTGGCTCCCGAGGGAGGCGTTGCGCCGCTGGCCGAGGTTTCCATCTACAGGGTTCGATTTCCCGATCGCTTCATCGACCGCGGAGGAGTCTCGCTGTTCGAGGTCATCGACTGGGACGAGGTTCGCTCGGTGGGTTCTCAACTGACTCGACTGCCGCTTCGTAACGATCTGGGCAACTCGCTGCAACGGGTCTCCGAGACCCTCGCGGATGAACAGGGTCGGTATCAGTTTCAGGGCCTCGATCCGGGAAGTTATCTGGTCGCGGCATCCGCAGAGGGCGCATTATTGACTCCAGCGGCGCAATTGATCGATTTGGCTGACTCGGTACTGCGCCGGGATCTGATGCTGTTGCCGGGGGCGAGCCTGACGGTTCGGACCCGGAGTGCTTCCGGAGTGGAAGCTGATTGCCGCGTCATCGTCCGAGGGACATTGATCGACTTGTCTGTGGGTAATGAAACCTGGTACCTGTCGCGAGAAGAACTGCTTCTTTACATGCTCAACCCTCCGATGCTGGAAGGGAAAACCGATGCCGACGGTGTGATCCAGTTTGACCGCCTGCCGCCGCTTGAGTACACCGTCTATGCACAGAAGCAACCGCTAGCACAGGCGAGCATGAGATTGCATCTGATCGATGCTCGAGAGATCACCCTCGAACTGATCCCCGGTGCGCTGATCGATGGCATGGTGTTCACCGTTGACGGCACGCCAGTCGAGGGCAGCATCGTCAAACTGGTGGAGCCGGGACGCCCCCGCTTGGGAGAGGTGCCACGCCCACTGCCCGAGACGATGAGTGACGCTGCAGGGCGTTTTCTGTTGCAGGGCGTTCCTCCGGGCAGTTTTGAGATCGTCACGAAGGCCAAGGGATTCATCGATGGCCGTGTGCCCGGCATCAAGGTGGAATCCGACGAGACGATTCCTGTCGAGGTTGTGCTCGAGCAGGGGGCGGTGATCCGAGGTGTCGTTCGAGATGGGGCTGGCTCGCCGCTACCTGGTATCGATGTGGCTGCCGAGACGACGGTACGCGGTGGCGGCCCAGCAACCGAGGTGGTGACCGATGCAGCGGGACAGTTCATCATCGATACCTTGATGCCGGGTGAGTACCGCCTCACCTGCTCCGGTTCCGGCTGGCGCCGCTCCCGTGAAACGGTTGAGACGGGACCTGAACTGGTCGAGGTGACCCTCGATGAGGCACCGGTACTGACGGGAAGGGTGCTCCGTCCCGATGGAGATGCGATCTCGCGCGCACTGGTGCAGATCGATCAGAACTGGGGCGGTGGGGACTCAACTTCTTCAGATTCAGAGGGGCGTTTCCGGCTGGTGCTGGAAGTGGGTGGAGATCGCCTCGTCATCAATGCTCGTGGCTTCGCCAGATTTCGCCAGGATATCCTCGATGAGGGGGGTGACCTGGGGGATCTGGTGCTGTCACAGGCGGAACTGGTCGAGGGGCTGGTGCTCTCACCCGATGGCAGCCCGCTTTCTGGAGCGCGAGTCACCGCATCGGAGCAGGGTGACAGATCGCAGCGGCAACGTCGTGCCAGCAGCACCGCCTGGTCTGATGTCGACGGCAGTTTCACGCTCGAACTTCCGCAGCCAGATCGGCGCTGGGGGATCAAGGGTTCATTTCCGCTGCTTCTCGAGAGTGATCTGCTCACCGTCGAACCTCGTGGCAACAACATCACAGGAGTGCAACTGGTACTGCGATGGGGTGCAGAAGTGAGTGGAACCGTGGTTGGCGATGGCATCGGTGTGGAGGATGCTTCAGTGACTCTCTCCTACGGAAGAAACCGAAACAGAAACAGAAACCGGAGCGCGCGAACCGATGAAGACGGTCAGTTCATGATCCGAGGTCTCGAGGCGGGGACCTATTCTCTCAGAGCGAGTGCCGAGGGATTTGGAGATGCGAGGATCGATCAACTGGTTCTCGCTCCCGATGAACAGCGACGAGTCGAGATCCAGTTGCAACGCGAGGCTCAACTCACCGGGATTGTCATCGATCATTTCGGTGCTCCCATGGCCTCGGTTCAGGTTTCGGTTTCCGATTCTTCCGGTGCCTGGCGACGAAGCACTACCGCTGACGATGGGCACTTTTCCATCGATCAGCTGGCTCCTGGTCTGGTCGATATCCGTGCCGATACTGCTGGATTCATGCGGTCGACGCTGAGCGACATCGATCCTGCCCTCGGGCCCATCGAGATCGTCATGGAGCGCAGCTATGAACTGAGAGGGTTTGTCGTCGATGCCGAGACGGGAGACCCCATCTCCCGCGCGCGAGTGTCTGCTCAACGAGGTGGTACTCGCGGCAGCTGGGATAGAGCCAGCCGGGAGGGGTTGTTTCGCATCGACGGACTGCGAGCGGGTCAATACAGGGTGAGTGCTTCTGCGGATGGATTCATCGGCGCCAGCTTCAACATCGAGATTCCTGGCGTTGATCCCGAGGAATTGGTCGTGATCGAACTGGAACCAGGGGGCAGGATCATCGTCGATGTCGTCGACCTGGCAGGAGCTTCGGTGGAGAGGGCCAGCCTGCGGGCCTATCGCCTCGAAGACGATGCAGCGGAGGGGCAGCAGGTCTCGAGTCGCGGAGTTTCACGTTCGGATGCCCGAACCTCGACGGATGTTAGAGGCCGAGGCACACTCGTTGGGCTCATCGATGGGTTCTATCGCGTGTCGATAGACCATCCGATGTACATCCCCACTCAATCCATTGCGGTGCTGAAGAAGATCGAGGGAAGTGCCCGTGTTCGAGTGGTTCTTGAGCGGGGCGCATCCATCCGGGGGCAGGTCAGAGATGCGAGTGGCAACCTGGTCAGGAACGGGCGCATCGTGGCTCGCGGTCCTGTGCGGCGAAGCGCCTCGGTGGATGAATCGGGCAACTATTTGATCGCCGGATTGGTCGAGGGGGGGTACGAGGTCTCTTTCGATGATCGCCGATTTGATCTGGATCCTGCTCCCCGGGGTCAGATCGAGGTGAGCGGAACCGGGCAGCGCATCCTGGATCTGCGCCCCTGAAAGCACTTTCCGAATCCCCTGTGCACCTCGGTACATTCGACCCGATTGGCGTTTTTTTTCAAATTTCGTTATTATTCAAAGGACGCTGCATCCGGACCTTGACCTGCTTCGCTCCCGCTGGAGTGGTGTGAGTCCGATTTTTGTCAGTAGTTGCGTCCGGAGGCCCGGAAGGATCCAGCACGATGGACATTTTCTCTGGTGACCGCCCTCGTCATCGCCCGCTGAGCAAGGGGCTGATGCGGTTTATGGTGGCCGTATTTCTCTTCTCCACGGCCAGCGTCATCCCCATCTTTCTGGCCGGGCCGGGAGCATCCGCACTCGGAACTGCTTTCTCGACGAAGGCCCTCGATACAGCCGATGTCGAAGCGGGCACCGGTGAGATCGAATTCAGGGAAACCGTCTCGCAGGACGGCGATGTTGCGCAGCAGAAACTCACTGAAAAGGAAGCAGCGATGCAGATCATCAGCGTCGAGGCTCGCATTCCTGAAGATGTGAGGAAGCCTGTCGGGATGACGCTGAGAGAACTGCAGGACCTGACCGACCATACCCTTGCTCGAGGGGAGAAGTACCTGCTGGAGTATCCCGAGGGAGAATTTCGGTCCGAGGTGATCCCGGTCCTCTGCCGACTCTACCTCATGAATTCAAGTCGAACCTTCATCGATTCCACTCGCCTCTACAAGGAACGGACAGGAACCAGCCCGGATCCAGCCTGGATCAAGGTCCTGAGGTCCAACTACTTCACCCGTGTTCTCGGTCATCTCGAAGAGGCGCTGGCCAGCACCGACGAGGGAGAGATCAACTGCAAACTGGTCAGATTGAAAGCAGACACCTTCTGGCACTCCCAGCAGTACTCTCGCGCCATTGCGCAGTACAGGCTGCTGGTGAAGAGATGCTCCTCGATGGGTGATCTCGATGTGGTTCGCTGCGCACTGCTCAATTCTCAATTGCGTGACCATGACCATGCGGGAGCGGTTTCGACTGCAGACTCGTTTCTTGCAAACCATAGTGATTCGGAACTGCTGCCACATGTCTTGCATCTTCGAGGCAAGGCGTTGATGGAAGCAGGTCGATTGCTGGACGCCCTCGCCTGGTGGAAATCGATCGAAGATGTCATCCATGCTGCTGCCATGGGTGCACCTGTGGTTCTCGGTGGATCACCCGTACCCATCAGCGCCAAGACGCGAGCCGACTTTCAGCGCTACCACGAGGAAATCAACTTCACTCTCGGGTTCATCGAGTTCGCGCTGGGGGAGTATCGCTCAGCGGAACAGAGTTTCCGCGAGGAGAAGGAACTTCTGCTCGAACGCCAGGCCGAGAACTTGATCACCAATGTTGGCCAGGTTTATATCAATCGCACAGATCGAGTTTACGACAGCCTGGTGCGGCTTGCCGGAAAACCCTCGCCGCCACTCGATCTCGGCGACGGTTGGATTGCGGATGTGTCTCTCGACCCGATCCAGGAACAGGGCAATGTGGTTCTGTTGCTCTTCGCGCCTTACGAAAATGTACGCTACCGAGATGTGCTCAAGAAATTACAAGAACTCTATAATGCCCACTGGCACGAGGGTCTGAGAGTCGCATGGATTGCGCTCCCCAAGGGACAGAACGATCTGCCGGGGCAGTTGGCCAAGTTGACTCGCGACGCTTCCCAAAAGGGTCTCGCCTTCCCTGTGGGTCTGGAACTCGACAGGGATTACTCGAATTACAGAGCCTATAACTGCGCAGTGGGGGGCGGCACACTGGTTGCCATCGATCGATCCGGCAACTTCTGCTGGTACAAGATGGATCCGACCTTTCGCGACGATTCGATCATCTCCGTGGTGGCCAGGCGCCTGCTGGAATCGGACTCCGGGCAGAAGTAGGGCATTCACCCGCCCCCCGTTGAGGGGATACAATCGAACTCGATCAAGGCCGGAATCCTCTGGCAGGACTCGGCTGGGTGTCGCTTTTCTAAGGAGTCCGAAGATGTGCCATTCTGCGAGATTTCTGCTGCTGGGGCTGCTGCTGGCCTCTTCACCATGCTCGATGGTGGTCGTTGCGTCGTCGAGCCCGGAACTCGGAAGTTCGACCGCAGCAGTTTCACTCCCGGATGACGAGAAACCGCCGACCGCCAGGGAACTGAAGAAACTGATCCAGCAGGCGGCGATGTCCGGGGATGCAGCGGCGCTCGCAGAGGTGCTTCGTACAGTGGGCAAGTTGCCAGGTCGCGAAGGCACTGCTGCAGTGCTTTCCACCGCCGCCTCGCTCTCTTCCGGACCCGATGACATCTACTGGTTCTTGCTCCAGGGGGTGGCAGGGTTCAAGGGCCCTGAAGCGTTCACGGAGATGGGCGAGTTCGTCCTGCGCTACAAGTCGAAGCCAGTATCGCGCGATCTTCTCAACTCCCTGGCCAAGTGTCGGTCCAAGTATGTCAACAGGGTGATCCGACGCGTGCTGGAGCGTGGCAGCACCGACATGCAATTGATGGCGGTCGACATCGCTGCCGGAGTTCCTGTCAGGCGAACCGTCGATGTACTGATGCCAGTGCTGGAGAGGGAGGCTGCCAAGGAGCGCGGCGGCAAGAGGCCACCGACTCCCCTGAAACTCGCCATCATCTCTGCGCTGGAAGCGCTGACCCGGCAACAACTCGGAGATAGCCTCATCAACTGGCAAGGCTGGTGGAACAAGGCCAGAGAGCAGGGATTGAAAGTGATTCGAGACGAGGCCGATGATCACACCCCGACCACCGGTTTGGCCCGTCCACTCGACCCGATTCGTGCCCGACAGTTTCTGGGCCTCGAGGAGATGCCCGCCGGATCGGTACTGGTGATCAAGGGACCGACCGCTGCCAACGGAAACGATACCAACTTCGATCACATCGAAGAAGTTCTCGAGCGGATCAGGATCCCGCACCAGGTGGTCGAGAAGGGCGAACTGGAGAAGCCCTCTTACCAACTCGACGGGGTTGCTGCCATCTTTGTCAACTGCACCCAGATAAACAAGTTCTGTGGAAATCACAATATTAGCCTGGGATATGTCGGCAATCGCATGGGCAGATGTGGAGGACCCCCCCCGCATGACACCGTCCAGTTCAAGATGAAGCAGGAAGCGATCGAGAAACTGGTCAAGTGGGTGGAAAAGGGTGGCTACCTCTTCACCGAGGATTGGGTGCTGGTTGAGCTTCTGGAGATTGGTTTTAGCCGCTACGTTCGCTCAGGTAGCCCACTCGAGGAGGCAGAGGTCTCCATCCACCCCGAACGTGGAATGACGGCACACCCGATGCTCAGAGGTGTGTTCATCGCACCCGTGGATCTGGATGCATTGCGGCGCGAGCGCTGGGCCGGCTATGACGATGATGAAGACGACGAGGAAGATGATGAGTACGACCCGACCGTGGAGGATGATCCGGGTGATGTGGATCGAGAGCGCGGCAAAACTGCCGTGGGCGATGGAGAAGCGGCGATCGAGCCATCGGAGATCGAGGATCCGGATATCCGCTTGATTGACCACCGGTGGAAGATCGACAAGGAGAGCCCATCTCTGAGCATCCAGTCCAAGAAGGTTCAGGTACTGGTCGAGTCAGAACAGTTGCGAAAGATCTGCGGCGAGGGTGCGGTGGCGATCACTTTCCCGGTGGGTCGCGGTCGCGTGCTTCATGTGCTGTCGCATTTCGGGAAACAGAGCAGTTCAGACAACGAGGCCACGATCGAGAATATTCTCGTCAATTTTCTTCTGCAGGTGAGGATTCGAGCCAGCGGAACACGCTGAATCGACGCATCGAGTCGGGTCTTGCTGCCGCAGGCGTCGACCCTGGAGGATCCACTCCGGCTCAAGTTGACTCGGCCTTGCTCAAGTTGACTCACTTGTGGCGAGGGACTACCGTGCTGATCGGTACGGGGGCCTGCCCCCGGAGGGGGACGCCAGTTGGCGAGCGCGGTTTGGATCTGCACGATCCAGGGTGGGGTGAAATTCTTGAAATTGCAGCTTCCTGCTCGCCGCACTGCTTCCTTCTCGACCCTATTTCTGCGATTCATGCTGTCACTGCTGGTACCCCTGCAACTGCTGATGGCCACTGGCTCTTCTTCACTGGCTCAGGACAGTGGTAGAGGGACCTTCGGCACCGACGAAGATTTCACCATCAGTTACGATCGTCTCGAGTTGGACGTCTCCACCGAAGATGGAGGGCGATCGTTTGTTGTGCTGGGGAATGTCGTGCTGGAGGGTCGAGGCTTCTCGCTGAGAGCGGATGCGATCGGAATCTTCGTCGACGGTGTGGATCCCAGTAGCGGACCGATTCATCCCAGGGTACTGGCGATCGGAGATGTATTACTGGCGAGAGGTGAGCAGTCATTTCGAGCCAGCACGATCTTCCTGGATGTTGAATCGCGCCAGATGGTGCTCTCGGAGGCGCGACTTCGTCTGAGCCAGTCACTGGTCGAACGGCTCAGGACCTTGCCCTTTGACGACCCCTTACGCGCCAGGCTCGTGGCCGAATCCTGGGTCGCAGGTGTGTCCGAGGTGGGCGAGGTGGAACTGCCTACCTCTCGCCTGGGCATCCAGGCGCGCTTGCTGCGTGTCTCGGATTTCAAGGATGTCGAGGGAGACGACATCACGATCACGACGGATGAGTTTTTTGATCCGGAGTGGGCTCTCGTGGCCAGATGGGCGCGCGCGGCATCTCGCAAGGAGATCGATCAGCGTGCAGATGAGGATCAGCCCGGTGGCTACCTCATCGAACTGGAGGATGCACGGCTGGAAGTGGCAGGCGTTGCTGTACTGCCGTTTTCCTCCACGACCTGGGACAGTCGCTGGGGACGCTCCTTCCCGCTGAGGGATGTGCGCATCTCCGATTCGTCCAGGTTCGGCAGACGAATCAATACCGCCTGGGATGGTGATTTGCTGCTTCCGGAGCGATTCGAAGATGAGATCGACCTGACGCCACGGATAGACACTCTCTCCGATCGTGGCACCGGTCTGGGACTCGATTTTGAACTGGGTAGGGACCCACTGAGATGGGCTCAGCAACCCGACGGCCGCCTCGAACTCTTTGGCTACGGTTCCTACTGGGGGATCAAGGACGATGCCGCGACGGATAGCGATGGTACCGCGGTGGCCAACCCCGATCGCTCCAGAGTCAGAGCATTCCTTCACGCTCGCCTCGGTCAAGGAACCCAGATTGATGGCGAGCTCGCGACCTCCAGCGATGCTGGATTCATCGAGGAGTTTTTCAGAGCAGAGGCACGGACGCTCAAGCAGCCCGAAAATTTCCTCTCACTGCGACAGGTATTCTCGGAAGACCATGTTGCCACGGCGATGTCTCGGGTTCGCCTTTCCGATCATCTTCGCGTGCTGGAGAAAAATCCTGAATTCACATTTCGTACCCTCGATTCCAGCCTTTTCGATGCACTTCGATGGGATTCGGACCTGTCACTTTCTGACCTTCATCTGCTGCCAGAGGAAGGATCACTGGATCCAGAACTGGAGACGAAGCGGTCAGACCTTCGTGTCGAGATCTCGATGCCACTGGGCCTGTCTCGCTGGATGAGGTGGGTGCCCAGGGCGGGAGCCCGTTGGACCTCCTGGAACTCCATCGATTTTGATTCCAGGGAAAGGACCCAGTTTCAGGCTGGCTTGCAGGGTGCCACTCGCTTCTCCCGTACCTTTGATGTCAAGAAGCCCTCGTGGGGGATCGACGGGTTGCGCCATGTCATCGATTTCACCGCAGAGTATTCGAGTATCTTCGATACTTCTCTGGATCTTGACGATGTACCGGTACAAATCGACGAGATCGATGCTCTCTCTGACTTCGATGAGGTCCAGCTCTCGCTCGTGCAGAGATTTCAAACTCGCGATTCTCGGACAGACCGTGAGCGGATGCAGCGTCTCGGCACGCGCACCATCGCAGAGGCAAGAATCGATGTGTTCTATTACCCCGATGCAGATCGGGATCATGGCGGCGAACCGTGGGGTAACCTCTTCTCCGAGGTCGTCTTTCACGGCAGCGATGGCTGGAGCCTGTTCGGGGAAAGTCATCATGATGTGGGTGCCGGTGCCAGTCTTGAACGAAACGCTGGGCTGCGCTGGCTCGATCTCGACAGGGGGTTGCTCGAACTGGCCTGGAGAGAGCGTCCGGATGCACACAGGACCATTTTGTTGGGGGGAAGAACCGCAGCCGCTGATCGGTGGGACATCGGTCTGTTTGTCGAGTACGATGCCATCAACAAGGAATCGATCGGACAGTGGTGGGAAGTAGGACGTAACTTCCGCACTTTTCGTATGCTCTTTAGCCTCGATTTTGAGCGCGGAGATGTCGACGAGACGACCTTTCGAGTCGACATCGGGCTGCGCGAGATGATGGGCGCATTGAGGGGGGCGAGAATCGGTTCAGCCGGCGCTGGCAGATTTCGCTGAGTTCGTCTGACATTCGTTTGGCAGGAGTGAGGAAGGGGCACCGATGCAGGGGCCTGCGATCTATCCCGGGACCTTTGATCCTCCTCACAAGGGGCACATCGACCTGATTCAGCGCGGTGTTCGGCTGTTCGGATCGGTCGTGGTGGCGGTTGCCGACAACCGCGAGAAAAGTACCTTATTCAGCCCCGAGGAGCGAGTCCACTGGCTCCAGCTTTGCACCGAGACAATTTCAGCCGTGAAGGTCGTTCGATTCCAGGGGCTGGTCGTGGATCTGCTCGGACGAGAGGGATCCCGGGTGCTGCTGAGGGGGATCCGGACCTTTGCCGATTTCGAGGCGGAGTACACCATGGCTCTCACCAATCGCTCCATCTCGGCCGAGATCGAGGCGGAGACGGTGTTCGTCATGCCGTCACTGGAATACTCGCACTTCTCCAGCCGCCATGTGAAGGAGATCGCTTCCTTCGGAGGAGATGTCCGCTCGTACCTGCCTGACAAGATCTCGAACGAGGTTTCCAGCCGACTGGAGGAGTTGCAGGGGCCAGGCACGGTGGAATCTGGCGGTCCACAGCGGTAGGATTCCACACCCGCGACCGTCGCAGCGCCTCGTCAACGGATCGAGGCAGAATCGGAGCGAGGCGTGAGGAGGAGGGCCCACATGAATTCGGACGATCGAGTCCCCATCTCGAGTGACAACGCCCCTGCTGCGATCGGCCCCTATTCTCAGGGAGTAGCGGTCGATGGCTGGGTGTATTGTTCAGGCCAGATTCCCATCATCCCCGCAGATGGTTCGGTGGCGCAGGGAATCAAAGATCAGACGCGCCAGGTTCTGGAGAATCTTGGCCAGGTGCTCTCTGCTGCCGATTGTGATTTTTCAAATGTGATCAAGACGACGGTGTACCTGTCGGACATGGCAACGTTCTCGCAGATGAACGAGGTCTATGCTCAATATTTCGAAGTTCCATACCCGGCCAGGGCATGTGTCGAGGCCGCGGCACTTCCAAAAGGCGTACAGGTAGAAATCGATGCCATCGCAAGAAAGAGAGATTCTACTTGAGCCAGGATCCTCCGCTGCTTGAAATCGATGACCTGCGTACCTGGTTCTACACCGATGATGGGGTTGCCAAGGCGGTCGATGGAGTCAGCTATACCATCGAAGCCGGGAAGACTCTCGGTGTGGTAGGCGAGTCCGGGTGCGGTAAGTCCGTCACTGCCATGAGTATTCTGCAACTGGTCCCGACACCACCGGGCAAATATGTCGGCGGTGAGATCCGTTATCATGGTGAAAATTTGCTGGTTAAAAATGAGAAAGCGATGCGGAAAATCCGAGGAAATGAGATCAGCGTCATCTTTCAGGAACCGATGACGAGTCTCAATCCGGTGTTCAGGGTTGGCGATCAGATAGGGGAGGCGCTTCGCCTTCATGAAGGGATGAGCCGCTCTGAAGCGAGAGCAAGATGCATCGAATTGCTTCAACAGGTCGGGATCCCTTCTCCCGAGACTCGTGTTGACGAGTACCCGCACCAATTATCTGGTGGCATGAAGCAGCGGGTGATGATTGCGATGGCACTCGCATGCAGCCCATCGTTATTGATTGCGGATGAGCCGACCACTGCACTGGACGTGACGATCCAGGCCCAGATCCTGGATCTGTTGAGGGATCTCCAGAAGGAGAAGGGGATGGCCATCTTGTTGATCACTCACGATCTGGGAGTGGTGGCAGAGAACGCCGATGATGTGGTCGTGATGTATGCTGGCAAGATCGTCGAGCGAGCACCCGTTGAGCAACTTTTCGAGACGCCTCGCCATCCCTACACTCTTGGACTCTTCCGTTCGATTCCAGGTCTCGGTTCCGCCTGCGATCGGCTCGAGGTGATCGAAGGAAGCGTTCCAAATCCACTCGATTTTCCCAGTGGCTGCAAGTTCAGGCCGCGGTGCCCATTTGCCACCGAAGAATGTGCCGCGCAGGAGCCAGAACTATTCGAGGTTGCGGAGAGGCACGAGGTGGCTTGTCTGCATCTGGATCAGGTGTCGAGATCAACTGCTGAGAGCCAGGGAGGTGGCGTGTGAGCGATAACGACTCCCCACTGCTCGAAGTTAAAGATCTACGCACCTGGTTCCCGATCCGCTCGGGTGTCTTTTCCCGGGTTACCGCCCATGTGAAGGCTGTCGATGGCGTCTCCTTCCACTTGGGTCGAAGGGAAACGCTGGGGCTGGTCGGTGAATCTGGATGCGGAAAAACAACCGTGGGTCGTTCCATCCTCAGATTGGTGGAACCCACCAGCGGCAAGGTCACATTTGATGGACAGGATGTGGGTTCTACCGAGGGTGCTGAGATGCGGAAGTTGCGCAAGCGGATGCAGATCATCTTCCAGGATCCCTACGGCTCGCTCAATCCTAGAATGACCGTGGGTTCGATCCTCAGTGAAGGCCCGCGAATCCATCAGATGGGCAGCCAAAGTCAGATCCGTGATCGAATCGAGCACCTGATGCAGCGTTGCGGGCTCGATCCCTTGCATCACATCAACCGCTATCCTCATGAATTCTCGGGCGGCCAGCGGCAGCGAATCGGGATTGCTCGGGCGTTGTCAGTGGAGCCGGAATTCATCGTCTGCGACGAGGCAGTGAGTGCCCTCGATGTTTCGATCCAGGCTCAGATCATCAACCTTCTACTCGACCTGCAGGAGGAGTTCGATCTCTCCTACCTGTTCATTGCGCACGATCTTGCCGTGGTGGAGCACATCAGCGATCGAGTCGCTGTGATGTATCTCGGCAAGATCGTCGAGGAGGCATCAGCCGAGCAACTCTACAGTGACCCACGCCACCCCTACACGCAGGCACTCCTCTCTGCAGTTCCTGAAACCAAGCCGGGCCAGAGCAAGGACAGGATCCTTCTTGAGGGAGATGTGCCGTCGCCGATCGATCCTCCACCAGGGTGCACTTTCCACACTCGCTGTCCTCGCGTCGGACCACGATGTAGTGTTGAGGAACCCGTTGCATTCAGTATCGCGTCTGGTCACTGCAGTTACTGTTGGCTCGAGGATGCTGCAGGTGTGGAAGGAACCAAGGTCCACAGCTAGCCAGTGGATCGAAGTCGAAGAAGGAGACGCCACATGCCCAGTTGCGCATTCGTCACCTTTGGTTGCAAGATCAATCAGTACGACACTCAGGCGATCCGAGAAGAAATCATCGATCTCGGTTATTCCGAAAGCGGTGAGGCAGAGGGCGTCGATCTGCTGGTGGTGAACTCATGCACAGTAACGGAGCGCGCCGGCGAAAAAGTGGTTGAGAAGATCAGATCCCTGACGCGCAAGAATCCCAACGCTCGCATCATCGTTACAGGCTGCATGAGTGAGACCGATCGTCTGCGTCTCGAGAAAATTCCCGAGGTGGTGCACCTGATCGGAAACGAAGAAAAGCACCGGGTTGCCGAGGTGATCCAGGGTGAGCCATTGCTCGATACAAAGCCCAAGCGCAGGAGTCGGGATATCTTCAACCTGAAGATCAGTGGATTCGAGGGGCGGACACGAGCATTCCTGAAAATCCAGGATGGGTGCGATTCCTTTTGCAGTTACTGCATCATCCCGTACATGCGGGGTGCATCTCGCAGTCGCGATCATGGCCCGGTGCTCGAGGAAGCGAGGCGTCTGGCTGCAGCAGGGTTCAGTGAAGTGGTGCTGACCGGAATCCACCTGCGACAATGGGGGCTGGACCTGGGAATCGAGGACGGTCTGGCCGCGTTGCTCGGCGATCTGCGTCGTATCGAGGGGCTGGAACGGGTTCGCCTCTCGTCGATCGGTGAGGGTGCTTTCACGAAGGCCTTCATCGACGCCTTTCGCGCCGACCTGGGCCTCTGTCGCTTCTTTCATGTGCCTCTACAGAGTGGCAGCGATAAGATTCTCGACAGGATGCGCAGAGATTACAGCATCGAGAAATTTGTCGAGGCGATGGAGCGTGTGCGCGACCGCTTGCCAGATGCTGTGCTGGCGACCGATGTCATCGTCGGCTTTCCCGGCGAAACAGAAGCAGATTTTTGTCTAACCCTGCAATTGCTCGAACGCTTGCAATTCCTCAAGGTGCATCTATTTCCCTACAGTCCGCGCCCCAGGACCTCCGCGGCACGACTCGATGGGCATGTTCCCCCGGAGACCCGAGCAAAGCGCATGGTTCGAGCGAGGGAACTCTGTCAACAACTACAACAGCGGGGACTGGAGTCGCGCATCGGAGATCGGGTTCAGGTATTGATCGAGAAGGGTTCCCCCAGAGGGTCCACGATGGTCGCTGAAGGACTCTCCAGAGAGGGCCTTCGTGTCCTTGTTGAGAGCAGTTCAGCGATCGAGATCGAGCGTGGCTCAGAGGTCGAGGCTCTGTTGCACCAGCGAGAGGGAGCCGCCATTCGCGCGCATCTGCAATCCGAGTCGGTGCGGGAGCGGGTGGCGCCATGAACGGGGAGATGCAGGACACCTCGACCGGAAATGGTGAGGCAGGGCCGCTTCGGTTCGGATCCCGGCTGCACCTGCGAGCGTTGCAGGGCTGGGGAATCGAGCGGGTGATGTGCATGCCGTCACCGGCGCCCGCCGAGGCAGCGCCTGCAGATCTTCATCCGCCGCCCCGCTCCGTCGATCAGAAGGCAGCGCTCGAACAGCAGGCGCAGCGGGTCGCCGACTGCCGCCAGTGCGACCTGTGTGAAACCCGGCATCTGACCGCATTTGGCACCGGAGATGCCGATGCCGACCTGATGTTCGTGGGGGAAGCTCCGGGGCAGCAGGAGGATCTGCGTGGGGAGCCGTTTGTTGGCCCAGCAGGGCAACTGCTCGACAGGATCATCGAGGCGATGGGACTCAGGCGGGAACAGGTTTACATTGCGAATGTATTGAAGTGCCGTCCCCCCGGCAACCGGGACCCCCAGCCGCAGGAGGTGAATGCGTGTGAGGGGCACCTGGAGAGGCAGATCCTGACCATCCAACCTCGAATTCTGGTCGCACTGGGCCGTCCCGCGGCCTGCTGGCTGACGGGGCTGGACACTTCTCTGGCTCGCATGAGAGGGCAGGAGCACCACTGGAGGGGCATCCCCGTGGTTGCGACCTATCACCCTGCCTTCTTGCTGCGCCAGGAGCGATTCAAGGCCCACTGCTGGCAAGACCTTCAGCGAGTCATCCAGGCGCTCGATCTTGACGGCGGTCGAACCGGATCCTGATCGTTGCAACACCGCTCCTGATCAGGATCTGCAGATTCGAGGGAAGTTGACTCGCTCCCTCTGGCATCTATACTTCCTTCTTCCCGGGGATCGATCGGTTCAGCCGCTTTGTGGCCATCGGGGGCAGGCGGGGATCGTTCGAGAAACGTGATCAAGGGAAGGAATGCACTCCGCATCTTGAGAGTAGAATCTGCGGGAACGTACCCTCACGGGGCGTTCTGGATGTATATGTCTACTGATCGTGAGGTGTCGGAGTCGGTGTAGGAGGCATCTCCTGCACCCGGTGTAGTGGTCATCGCGGCGACCTTTGTTCGTTCGATGGTCTGCGAAGGATCTGGGTCTTCGAGAAGAAGTAGGCCCAACAGGCCCGACTCAAGACGAGGCTGACCCGACCTGCAGATGCAGGTGTGGTTTCATGGCCTCGAAGGGCGTCGCCTTCGCGATCATCTTCTGGCATGTCGCTCGAAGTCTACCGCTGTCGTGTTCTTTCAGTTCTCGATCACTGGATTGCGATCACTGGGAAACGAATCGATAGCGAGATCTGTTGCCGATATGTTCGGAATTCTCGTGACTCGTGTCATGGATCATCTGAGCACCCGGACCATTCCCGGGTGGCTGTTGGTGTTCTGTGATGGCTACGAATTTGACACTGATTGATCAGTAGACGTAACGGCGCTCTTGCGCCGTTGGAGAGAGGTATCCATGGCCGACTTTGATGAAGTCTGGTGCATCGATGCAGGAAGGTCATCTCTCAAGGCGGTAAAACTTCAGCGAGCCGGAAACGGCGCCGAGGTGATTGCTGCCGAGAAGATTGATACTCCAGGCGGGGGCGAGGTAGACACCTCGATCGCTGCTGTATCGGTACTGGCCTCACGGCATGATCTGAGTGGGGCAGTGGTCGTGACGCTGCCGAGTAGATCTGCTCTGACCAGTTTCATCCCGATTCCACCCGTGGACGGCAAGAAACTGGAGGAATTGATAGGATACGAGGCTCAGCAGAATATTCCTCTGCCGATCGATGAGGTGATCTGGGGAAGCCATGTCAGTGGCGATACCGATGACGGAGAGAAGGAAGTCGGTATCTTTGCCGTCCGCAGCGAAGAGGTCTCTGACCTGCTGGTCGATTATGATCAAGAAGGTGTGGATATCGATCTGCTGACTCTCGGGAATGTCGGCCTGTTGAATCTGATTCGATTCGATCTCAGGCCCACCCGTCCCATCGTTGCTCTCGAGATCGGTTCCGATCACACAGACCTGATCATCGTCAATGAGAACAGGTTCTGGTTCAGATCACTTCCCATCGCAGGAAAAGATTTCACGACTGCATTGCAGGAGAAATTCGGCTGTACCGAAGAAGAGGCAGAAAATCTCAAGGTGACGGCTGTTCGCTCGGAGCATGCAGCCAAGATCTTCAAGGAAGTCCAGCCGTTGCTTCGTGATCTCGTCAGCGAGATCAACAGATCGATCGGTTACTACAAGTCGCGCGTTGGAGATGTGAAGGTGGACGACCTCTTCCTCTTCGGGGGTAGCAGTAAATTGGTAGGGCTTCGCAAGTTCCTCGAGGAGAATCTGAGAATCAGGGTTCAACTGACAAAAAACCTGAATCGCGTTCGCTTCGGTGCGGATGCAATTGCTTCCGGGATTCAGCAGGATCTTGCTTCCTACTGCACCGCCATCGGTGCGGGGCTGCAAGCTCTCGGTCTGGGAGATGTTGACCTGAATCTGCTCCCTCAGGAGAAGCGGCAAGCGGTCGAATTCCAGAAGAAAAAGAAGACAGTTCTGGTCGCAGCTACGAGCTTGTATCTGCTGATTGTGCTCTTCATCGTGAACTTCGGAGGAAAGATCGAACGCGCCAATGAAGTGCTCGCTTCCGCTGGAGTGGTCAAGGATCTCAAGGCCAATCAGGACCGACTTTCGGAGCTGGATCAGGTCGACTCTCTGGATCTGCAGACCAAGCAGGATCAATTGCTGATGCGTGGCGCGGGGCGCCTCGCACCACGTGAAATCCTCGACATCGTCGGTGGCGTGGTGTCTGCCGAACTGGGTGCCAACATTCTTTCACTGCGTGCCGAGGCAGGTCCCGAACGGGATAGCATTCGTGGTCAGATCGTGGCGGACCAGGAAGTCCTCAACAGGCAAAAGACCTGGCTTTCCGGCCTCGATGTCAAGAAGGTGCGCGTCGACGAAAATGGTGTCATCAAGGAACCAGGTTCCAAGGTCGACGAGGGGGTCAAGATCTACGACGATCGGTTCCTCGTCGTGCTCAAGGGATTTCGCTACGATGCCGGAGATGCGCAGTCAAATGATCAAAAGCTGAAAGTTCTGGTCGTTGCTCCCATCGAGGTGAAGCTCGCAGAGATGTTCGGCGAGGGCGATCCCACCATGCCGCGTGTGAATCGCGAGGTCGGTGGAGAGATGAGAACCATGTTCCAGAAACATGACAGTTTCAAGAGCACGGCAAGCCGCAGGGGAGTCAAGGTCGATGAGGAACGCGACCAAGGCGCCATTTTCTATCCATGGACAGTGACCTGGATTCATCCACCCCTTCCGGGATTAGGTGATGAGCCAGGATCCGCTGATGAAGAATAGGGGACGACGATGAACGACAAACTATTCTGGTCGCTCCTCGGGGTCATCCTGGGCGGTTGGATATTACTGTTCCTGTTCATGGTTGTGCCGAAGATGAACGAATACGATGCAGTGACCAGGAAACTCTCCAGTGAGAA
The DNA here is from genome assembly GCA_003973385.1 of Bacillota bacterium. Lineage (GTDB taxonomy): Bacteria > Planctomycetota > UBA8108 > UBA1146 > UBA1146 > QNYK01. Next base: position 93,659 of record QNYK01000063.1, read on the forward strand.
ACGGGCGATCCAGAAGTATGCCGACATGGACTCCTCGAAGCTTCCCACCGAGGATCTGGTCGAGGCCAAGGTGAAGTTCCTGACCAGTTGGCGCAGTCAAATTAACCGTGCAGAGCAGTTTCATAAGAACCGTTCGAAGCTCTTCGCCGAGGGTGCCATCAGTGATCTGAGTGCCTGGGCAACTCGATACAGGGACAGCTTTGAATCGCTTCAAAGTCGCTATAGCCAGCATACGGGCCATCAGTTTGATGCAGAGAACAAGGATCCCCCGTTCGCGATCATCGACGACATTTCGGATCCTGGCCAGGTCGAGAAGTATGAGCGCTACTGGAAGGTGCAGAAGGATCTTGTCGACCGCATCATCGCAATTCCAGGTGCTTCCATCGATGGGTTGAGTATCGCCAAGAGGACCACGAGAAAGCCGAACCAGCCCGACTCCGGTGCATTCCCGGTGGCCATGTTTGCGAAAGTGCCTGCTGCCAGTGTCGGTAGCCTGATCGATGGTCTACTTCGCCACACCTATGTCGACTTCGAAGTCAAGCATCTGGCCATCGCCAAGGATAAATCGGGCCTGATCTTTGATGTGGTCGAAGAGGTGGAAGATGGTGCCGCAGGCATCGGTTCGGAGCCGGTTGTGTTGTTACTCCTTGAAATGGACGTGCTCGAAGGCGTGGTCGCCGAGAGCAGCCAGTAGGAACGAGGCAGTCAGTGCAGAATATCGACAAGATTGCCATTGCAGTGGCAGGCTTGGTGCTGGTGGTTGGTTTCGCCTGGTCTTACTTGATGAAAGATCAGGGGGGGGTGTACTCGGACGCCATCGATAGGGCCAGTGATAGGATCAACGAGAGTTCTGCCGAGCAAAATCTGGGTTCCCAATCTGCTCCTGAAGTCGCGAGGGAGGTCAGAAGTGCCTATTCATTTCAGGGTGAAACCAGGATTCCAGAATGGGCCTTTTACCGCCGTCCTGCTCGACTTGAACTGTTCAGCACCTCCGTGGTGCTTCCTCCTGAGTTGAGTGAGAGCTGGATCGCCAGCGTCGAGATCGTCAGGCTGGCAGCAGATCGCTCGACGATTCACAAGATCAGTGGTCGCCATTGTGCATTCGAGCGTACCGAGATCGTATCCTGTAATCTCGAGATGTCTGACGGATCCGAAGACTGGTCCAAGGTGGCATCCTTCTCGGGAGTCGCTTCGGGGGCAGAGTTCACGCATTCGGTCGACGCTTCCCTCGAGACTGGAAAATCCTATCGATACCGGATCGTGACACGAGGCCGATCCACCAGCTCGATCGCCTTTTCTGCAGGCACCGATGTTGTGACATCCGAGGCGACCGGAGCGGTTCTTTTCCCATCAGATTCCATCTGGCGAGTCAGTGGGGCTCAGATCGGCAAACTGGATTCCAATGGCAACTTCGTTCCCGGGCGAGTGACGATACAGAACTCCTTCTGGGACTGGGATTCAGCCTCGACAAAACGCAATACCAAGATCATCACGGAGAGTGCCCAGGGTGAACCTGGAATCGATCTGTTCGGTTCCGGATTCATCCTCGAGCGGATCCAGGATACGGCAGACGGGCGCACCGTCGTGCTCAAGGACTCCACTGGTAGGCGAATGTATCTCAAGAATAATGCTGATCCTCCTCCACTGGTTCCAGATGGCTGGACCAATCTGGATGGGGATCCTGCGAACGCATCGGAAGCTGCTTCTGATGCTGTGGCAACTCCCGAGGTGGCTCCTGATGAGGAGAAACCTGTGCAGCCTGCGAAGCCTCGCCCCAGCAGCGGCGGACTCTTCGGAGGTGGTGACGACTGATCGACTGACAGGGATGCCGCCCAGCAGGTCGGCACAGCCGAGGGGCTGAATCGGATCTGCAACGGCATCAAGGAACTGCGAGAGACGCCGGGGCCTTCAACTGGTTCTCGGCGGAGTGGCAGGTGCTCCCGGGAGCCGTTTCTCGGGGGTCGGAGTGGATGAAAATCGGAAGGATCGGGGATCGGAACATCCGATCCCTGGAGACACGCCCTTCGAGGGCCGGGGCCCGCCATGAGGTTCCGGATCCAGGGTTGGCCGTGCGAAGCAAGGAGAGATTGATGACGAATGTCCTGCGGGCATCTTCTGCGCGAGTCAGTTTGCTGATCTTCGCGTACTTCCTGTTGCTCGTTTGCGGATCTTTCAGTCCAGTGTCTGCCTATCAGACAGATGATGTGGATGAATTGATCCGTGATATTGCGCTCGAAGGCCAGGAGCGAGTCAAGGCTTCCCAGTCTGCCACCGAGGCGGCGCAGAAGCTGATGAACGAACTCCGGTATGTTGAGGCTGAGGAGAAATTGCAGGAGGCAGTCCGCCTCGATCCTGGAAATGACGATGCCCGGCAGAAACTGGAGACCGTGCTGCTGATCCTTGGAGATCGAAGCGGCGACATCCGGGATCTTCGGAGGCGTCTGGTCGAGGAGAAAAACGTTCGCCTTCAGCAGGATGTGTTCGAACTGGAGAGGCTCTACCTCTCCGGGCGTCTTGCAATGGACGACAACGAATACGACAAGGCGATCTCCATCTTCGATCAGGTTCTTGAACGGATTCGCTGGTTCCCCTTCGACTTCGATCTTAGCGATCAGCAGAACCGTGCCAAGCAATCAAAGCAAGAGGCGACCCGGTTGGGCCAACAGGCAACTGCTGCTGCGCGCCGAGAGCAAGAGATGCGAATCCTCTCCCGTGCAGAGTCCGAGATGGCTCGTTCCCTTTCCTTCATCCAGAACCGGATCGAGGAAGTTCTACGCCAGGCCCGTCGCCTCTTTGCAGAGAGGGACTACGAGGCTGTGATCGACCTTTGTGATACCGTGCTGAATCTCGACCCGTCACGACGCGACGTGCGGGCACTTCGGAGAGAAGCCGCGGAGTTGCGACACATGTACGAGGTCCTGGATGCGGGCATGCAAACAGCTGTCGAGTGGGAGCGCACCTTCATCTCTCAACTGGAATCTGAGATTCCTTATACCGATATCTTCAATTTTCCATCTCGGGAGGATTGGATGCGGATCAGCCGCCAGGACCAGAGTCTTGAGCAAAGGCTGCAAGCCGTGGAGAGCGCCCAGGAGCAGAGCATTCGAAGCAAGTTGCGTGTCAGGGTGGCGAGTGTCGAATTCCCGGATGAGCCATTCGATCAAGTGATGAAATTCTTGTCTGATCTGTCCGGTATCAACTTCGTGCTGACACTGGAAGCGCGAGAAGCGATCGAAGGTGGCGATGGCATGGTGCGGCTTGCTGAGGTCACCGACCTGCCACTTGAAAATGTGTTGAACCTGGTCCTTTCAGGGAACGAACCGCCATTTTCATACGTCATCCGTTCGGGGGCGGTGCTGATCGGACCTTCCGATTCCATCCGGAATGATCTCTACCTGGAGTTCTACGAGGTTTCCGACATCACCAAGGCCCACCCTGACTTCCGCGCACCCAAACTCGCGCTCCAGTCGAGCCAGGACGGCGACGCCGGCGGTGGTGGGGGTCTGTTTGACCTCGGAGGTGATGAAGATACGCAGGAGACCACACTCGATAGCGACCTGCTGGTTGAACTGGTGATCACTGCACTCTTCGGAGATGAAGGGGAACCCGACGGTGAAAGCGTCAAGTACCAGAACGGAAAACTGGTGGCGCGTACTACCCTGGTAAACCACAGGAAGTTGATCCAGTTGCTCGATGCATTGCGCAAGTCAACAGGAGTGATGGTGACGGTTGAAGCTCGCTTCATCGATCTTCAGGACAACTTCCTGGAATCGATTGGTGTCAACTACGGAAATCCCTTCAACTCGAATCTGCCGAATCCGATCAATGACACGGATGGTGCTGGTGCTCAGATTGCATCCGGTTTCGAAATTGTTGATGCACAGGGCGAAATCGATGTCAGGGCTGCAGCCTACAATGCATTTTCGCTGCCTCTCGGCTCCTCGGTCTCTCCATTCGAGATCAGTAACCGCGGAGGATTTGCCCTTCAATACAACGTCCTCGATACCTACGCTCTCGAGGCGATTCTCGAGGCGAACCAGAAGTCGCAACAGTTTCGTCGTCTCGACGCGCCTCGCGTGACTGCGTTCAATACCCAGATTTCGCACTCATTGGTGATAGATCAGAGCGCATATATCGCGGACGCCGAGGTCAACCAGACTGGCGTGGTGCCGGTCATCAATCCTGTCATCGAGATCCTCAATGCAGGTTCCATCCTGCAGGTACGACCCACTGTGAGCCACGACAGGAAGTATGTGATCCTGGAGATCGAGCCGACGCTTGCAGTGCAGTTGCCTTCGCGTTTCAAGACCCTGACGCTGGGACTGACCAACCTCAATGTCGAGTTTCCGGTGCTGTCGGTCACCAATATCAAGACAACGGTGACGATTCCCGATGGAGGCACTGTACTGGTGGGTGGACTCAAGCGAACCATCACACAGGACTCTCAGGTTGGCATTCCAAGTATCTCCCGATTGCCGCTGCTCGATTTCCTGTTGGGAAGAAAGGGACAAGCACGGATGCAGTCGAATCTGTTTGTACTCATCAGTTCGAAGATCACCGTGATTCGTGATGAGGAGAGCAATCGGTTCAACTGAGTCATTGGTTGCCTGAAATTTTGTTGCACGGCATGATTGTCGTTGCCCGCGCCGGGGAGGCGGGGATGAATTTGATAAAGTCACAGAGCCGATCAAAGCGGGAATCCGCCAGGTATCCGGTACTGCTTTGTTTGTGGGTCTTGGTGTCGCTTACCGCGACGCCTCTGGCTCCTGCACAGAGTATTGGTCGTGGTGATCTGACCAGCGAAGAGGTACTGCTGGTGCGAGAACTGCTCGTGACATACAACAGCCCCGATCTCGCTCGCATCTGGATCGCCTCACGTCAGAAAACCGCCAGTGTCTCGGGAAGAGCCACCCTGGATTACTTCCTCGCAGATGCCTTGCGCATCGAGGGAGATGTTGATCAGTACGAGGAGATGATCCTTGCCCTCGCGAAGAGGTATCCAGATCACTCCCGTTCAAAGGGCGCAAAACTCGAGGCAGTTCTGGCTGCGATGTTGAGGCTCTCCTATGCCAATACAGAGGCTGTCTTTGCGACCAGTCCTTCTGACCGCAACAAGTTCATCTCGGATCGGGATCGGATCTGGGAAGACGAGGTCCGCAGAATTCTGGGAGACAACATCCGGATTCAAAACTCGAAAGTGGATTCCATCGAGGCCAAGGTGATAGCCGTTTCACCTTCCAATCCAGAGCAGAAACAGCAACTCGTGGCCCAGATGAATGAAAAGATCGAGATCCGCGACCTGTGGGAGTTCCAGCTCCTTGCTGCCATTCAAACCTACTCTTCATTGCTGCCAGACAATTCGCCGAAGAAGGTCAAACTGTTCAATGAGCTTGCGGTAAGGGCCAAGGAATTTGTCGATCTTCGATACGAGAACTTTGGTCGTCGATACAGGGCGCAACTGATTTACGGACAGGCTCTTGCTGCTTCCGGGAAGCCGGAACAGGCTGCTGAGGAACTGGAACTACTTGTCGACATCGAACCGAGTGGGGACCCTCCCTATGCCAAAGAAGTGGTTCAATTCATTCGTAGTTTGAGAATCGAGTCGCTGGCAGGTTCGCTTGCCGCTTATAACCGTGCCTCTCGAGCTACCGATGCGCTGGAGTTGCTCGAGTATCTGTTCGAGGAGATCGATCCCAATTTCCCTTACAGGAGAACGCCGGAGGATCCCGAAATCGCACCGCTTGTAGCGATGCTCGATGTCGAGGAATCGATCTCTCGAATTGCTGGAGGAGATCGCCTTGGTGGGCTGTCGTTGCTGAATGAACTGATCGATCGCTACGATCACCCCGATTCCTGGAAGGCGGATCCAGCGGGCACGAGGGAGACCCTCGATCGGCTTTCTCGTGGGATCAGCCGCCTGATCGACATGAAGGTGGGCGATCTCGATGCTGAGTTGTATGTACGAGGTGCGGCAGGCTACCGCGAGAGAGGCCAACCGGCGCTGGCCGTCGAAACTGCAAAATACGCTCTTTCGTCCGGCACAGATGACAAGATAGCGCAGCAGTGGAAGGCGAAGGCACTCTACGAGATCGGCGAATCGAACGATGCGCTGGGTAGGACCGAAGAAGCTGCATTGGCTTACCAGACCCTTGTCGAGTCTTACCCCGAGAGCGATGTGGTCGCGATGGCCAGTCAAAATTTCTTTGCCATTGTGGGGGACCTCGGTGTCGATCAGGGCGGTGCCTGGGCTGATCTGATTCCCTTGGCTGAACAGTACTTTGCAGACAATTCCCAGGGCCTCGGAAGCGAACAGTTGAAGCTGCAGCAAGCAGCCGAGGCCGAGATGGAAGGGGACTATCGCAAAGCACGGGATCTGTTCAGACGGATTGGTGCCCACTACGATGATGGGGCAGGAGATGTCCCCGTTCCATTCTTCTACCGCGCTCGTGCTGGTGGCGCACGATGCCTGTTCAGGATGGGTACCGATCTCGAGCAGGCAACCAGGGATGCATCGGGCGAAATCCTTGCCCTGCTCGAAGATGCGAGAAGCGACCGAGATGTGTCGGGCGAGTCTGCACTCAGATATGAACTGGCGCGAATCTACTGGGGTGATCGAGCCAAGGACGCCGACAAGGCAATTTCCGCGCTTCAGCCTGTGCTCGATAGATTGACCGGTTCGGGGGTATATCGCGAAGGTGCGGTTCTGCTCCTTCATGAGATCCTGTGCGCTGACGGCCGAATCGCCGCTGCCGAGAAGAGCCTGGCGGAGATTCGCAGGAACTGGTCGAAGGAGCACTCGCTGGTCGTCGCAACCTACCACCTCATCGATGTGTGCCGGTTATCTTCAGAATCTGATCAGAAGCGTCGTGCTGGAGAACTGGTACTGGATTGGATCAAGTTGCCCGGGGCTAACTTTGAAAAATCTGATCCGGCGGTGCGACTCGGGTTGGCCAACATCCTGATCGAAGGTAATTTTCCGGATGAGGCCGCCCTGATGCTCTCCGCGGCGCAGAAGGCACTGGAGGGGACCGACGATCCGGTACTCGATATCGGAGTTTCTTACTTCCTCGCCAAGGCCGCAAATGCTGCGAGCAAGCATCAGGAAGCTCTCAAGAGCCTCGACACCATCATCGAGCGATACAACGATGACACCTACAACGGTACATACCCCGATGCGCCATTCGTATTTGTGCAAAGGGCAGCAGCGCACCGTGGATTGTACGAGAAAGACCGCGATGCCGGGCGCCTCGAGAAGATGGCGGATGATCTGACGGCTGCCCTGGCAATTCTCGACCAGCGTCGACAATCGCTCATCTTTGCCGATGGCCCGACGCCTCTCTTCGAGCGCGATTACTGGGCAACCTGGCTGCAATATCTAGAAGTTCTGAAGGCGAGACGAATGTGTGAAAGAGTGGTGCTCCTGATCAGTAGCCGAAGGTTGATGGCAGGTGGAGAGACGGCAGCATTTGCGCCAACTTCCCTGCAAAATCGATTCGACCAGCTGGAGAAGGATTGCCAGTGATGAAAGTTGAACGGATGACCCTCAGTAGTGTCTCAGCTTGCTGGTTCCAGCTCCTCTGGTGCAGGAAGGTACTGTCTCTGCTATTGCTGCTGCCCGCTGGTCTCGTCGGAACCCTTGAATCCCATGCGGATGAAATTCATGTTACCGGGGGCCGTGATTACCAGGGAGTGACCATCACCTCTGCGACCTGGGAACAGGTTGAATACAGCCTTCAAGGTGTGAGTACCTCTCAGAAGATCGCTGCAGATCGGGTGCTCGAACTGGTCTTCTCACTCGAGCCCGTCGCGATGGGTAGGGGACGTGGAGCGCTGGAACAGGGCGATTACGAGGGGGCGGTAGACGCGCTCAAGAACTCCACCAACCAGGGAGATCCTCGACACAGAGCCAATGCAAAATACCTGTACGGGCTGGCACTTCTGCGCTGGGGGGAACAGGATCCCGTTCACCTTCCCCAGGCGATCGTTGCGCTCGGAGAATTCCTCTCAGAATTCGAACAGGGCCGGGACTACTATGTTCCGCATGCCCGGATGGCTCTTTCTGAAGCTCAGCGTCGTTCGGGGAACTGGACTGAAGCGGGGCAGGCACTGGAAGTACTGGCCCGGGGCGACCTGGGAAAGCACTGGATTCTCGGAGCGAGCCTGGGCAATGCGGAGGTGTTACTCGCGCAGGATAAGTGGGTTGAAGCTCGTGAGGTGTTCTCATCGGTAGCGAACAATTCACAGGCGGGAGCCAGATTGTCCACGGAAGCCTGGCTCGGCTACGCCACCTGTCAGATTGGGCAGAAGCAGTGGAGTTCCGCCACTGATACGGTGCGCCAGAAAATCCTGGAGACTCGGGATCGCAACGTCGTAGCGATGACTTCCGCACGGGCTCGCGCATGGTTGATCTGGGGGCGCGCCACACAGGGAAGATCTCCAGATGACAGGGAAGAGTTACAGTGGGCGATGATTCGCTACTTCCGGGCATCAGTGATCGCGACCACCGGAGATGGAGAGATTCTTGCCGAAGCACTCTTCAGAGCAAAAAGCGCAGCAAAAGCACTCGGCCAGACGGACCGTGTGGAGGAATTGACGCAACGATTACAGCAACTGGTTCCGAATTCGACATGGAATCGTTGATCACCAAGAATTGTTGAAGCTACAGGGAAATCCCCTGAGCTAGTGAGAGGAAACGCTCAGATGAACATGACGGGTCTTACCCGCGGAAAGCCTTCACGGCTGGCACTCATGATCGTGGTTTTGCTGGTTCTGGGGGCATTAGCGTCTCCTCTGGCTCATGCCCAGGATACTGTCGAGGTGGAGGCGATATCCATCCTGGACAATATCCTGTCCGCAGGAGTTGTCGGAGTTGTGCTGATCTTGCTTTCGGTTGCAGGTGTGTCCCTGATCATCATGAACGCAATGCAGATGCGTCGGGACGTACTGGTGCCTCCGGAACTGGTTGGCCATGTTGAAGGTTTGTTCGAGACCGGTGATTACGAATCTGCGCTGGATGCCTGCGAACAGCAGCCCAGTTACTTTTCCAGCGTGCTTGCTGCTGGTCTTCCAAAGATTGACCGTCCCTATGACGAGATCATGGAGGCGATGGAGGAAGCTGGTGAGGTGGAGGCTGCGCATCTGCACAGGAAAATCAGCCTCATCTCACTGATTGCTGCGATTTCACCGATGTTGGGACTGCTGGGAACCGTGATTGGAATGGTCACGGCATTCAATGTCATCGCCATCAGTAAGACATCGCCCAAGCCAAAAGAACTGGCGGGTGGTATCTCACAGGCGTTGATGACGACGATGATGGGGCTAATCGTGGCGATCCCCATGACCGTGGCGTACTTCATTTTCAAGACGAAGATCGATTCTGCTGCGGTAGAGGTGAGTAGTACTGCTACCGAGTTGATGGAGCAGTTTGACGACCACCAGGTCCAGTAACGCGTAGTCTGGAGACAAGGCGATGGCGAGAAAGAAGAAGGCGAAAAAGGTCCACAAGGGTGTTGAGATGGACATGACCCCGATGATCGACATCGTGTTCCTTCTGATTGTCTTTTTCATGGTTGTGACGGAGCTTGCCGTCCAGCAGGCGGTGGTCATCCTTCCTGTAGCCAGTGAATCGAAGGTTGAGGAACCACAACCCGGTTCCAGAATACTGGTCGTGAATGTTTCGTTCGGAATAGATGGAAATGAAATCCTCCAGTTGATGAATGGGCCACCGCTGACCTCGAAGGAACTGGAAATCGCATTGAAAGAGGAAGCAGCGGCGTACGGTAAGTTTGAAGACAATCCAAGCAATCCGACGCAGAAATTGTCTACCCTGCAAGTGACGATTCGGTGCGACCAGGGAGCAAAAAGCGGCAACATTCACAAGATCTTCGCAGCTTGTCAGGCAGCCAGGATCTATCAGGTGAGTTGCGCAGCGATCAACGACAGACTGGAAGACCCATATTCGAAGCAGCCTTGAAGGCTGTAAGGACCTGTTGAACTGAACGAAAGCGATGGGAAGGAGGAAGAATGGCGCGGCGAGCAAAACCGAAACGAAATGTTGGCGATGTAGAATCTGACATGACGTCGATGATCGATGTCGTTTTCCTCCTGCTGATCTTTTTCATGCTGGCGACCAAGTTCAAAATGCCAGAGGGGACCTTGCGTTCGTATCTTCCGAAGAACCGGGGTGAATCCAACAGCCGACCGATGATGTCGGAAACCTGTCGAATCACGCTGATGATGAACCAGGGCGGTCAGGTGACCGCCTACGCAGATCAGGCTCAGGTGCCCGTCAGTGACCTTCTCGATTCGGATTTCGAGCAGAACAACGGGATACCGGGTCCAGATCTGCTCTTCATCGAGGACCATATTGGCCGCAGAAAGGCGACCTATGTGCCATTAGATGGTACCGGAACCCTTCCAGTGGTCATCGATTTCGCTGAGAATGTGCCATACAAATATGTCATCGATGTCCTGAACATCTGTGCCAGAGGGAGAATCGAAAACATTGCCTTTGCCCAACCGGAGATTCCGTTGGAGTGAGGTGATGGCTGTCGGATCGGAAACATTGTTTTCGGCAGTGCTGAAGATTGAATACAATTTGCCCAGTTCGTCGACGTCCTCTTCAGGGAGGAGTAGGCGACAGAAGAAAGGGTGCTCTCGTGATCGAGACCCAAACCTCATGCCCACGCGCATCGTTCCAATTCGCATGGGTGCTATGTGGACTGCTGTCTGCTGGCTTCGTCGTTTCATCTCTGGCGGGCTGCGCGAGTTCCTCCGGCGAGATTGTTGCCTCGTCAAGAAACGAGGTGACCGTTGAGCCACCCCGCACGGTTCCAGGCGACTCCAGCCAGGATCTATTCTCCAGGGCCTCTGGAGGCAAACAAGACCCATCGAATGATGATGATGCGGTTCAAAGGATCGCTGACGAGATGTCACTCGAGGAGCAGGAGCGTCGGCGTACGGCACAGTGGCTTGTTAGCCAGGCGGACCGTTTCTTCGCCGAGGCGGATTACGCTGCAGCCGAGCGAGCATATCGCAGAGCGCTCGACGCTGATCCCAGCCTGCAGGAAGCGAAGAAAAATCTAGCTCGCTGCCTGATGTTCCTTGGCAGACGTGACGGAGAAATCCTCACAGTACTCCAGCAGTTCGGCGAAGAGGTCCAGGTTCTGGAGCAGCAGCGTCTCAGCGAGGCGACTCGTTTCCTTGCCGAGGGAAAGGCTGCTCTCGAGGAGGGCAATACCGCGGAAGCGCTCGATCTTCTGCAGCGTACTCGCGAACGGCTGATCTGGTTCGAGTATGGAGTCGATGTTACCGAGATGCAGGAGGAAGCTCAGGCTCTCTACGATCGGGCCCGTAACCTCAAGATCTCATCGGATGAGGCGGACCGTAGAAGCCGTGAAGAATTCGCAATTCGCGAAGCGGACCGACTCACCTCGAAGGCGGAACAGCGTCGGATCGAGCGAATTGCAACACTGATGGACCGCATCGAGGACGCCATGGTCCGGGAGGACTTCCGCGAGGCGGCTCAGTTGTGCAAGACGATCCTGCAGATCGACCCGCAGAATGGTAGTGCTCAGCGGCTCCAGGAGCGTGCTCAGGAGTACTTATCCGCGCACCGCTATGTCAACTACCTCGAGCGTGACAGGGAACAGGAAACCAGGGTGTGGGAGGATCTGGAGCGTTCAGCGATCCCCTATGAAGATCCATTCCGTTTCCCGGACTCCCGTGATTTCTGGCAAACTGAGGTTCAGCAGCGTCTGAGCCGTCTCTCGACCGCGAGCCTTGAGGAATCGCCGGAGATCCGTAAGATCCGCAGAACTCTTGCCTCTGGTTCGACTTCATTTGATTTCCCGGATGCAAATCTGGCCGAGGTCGTCGATTTTCTTCGCAGCGTCAGTGACCTCAACATCAATATCGATCCCGAGATCGAAGGGGCCGATGTCCCGGTAAACCTGTCGCTTGACGGCGTAAAACTGGGTGAAGCACTCGACCTCATCATGAAGGCGACGGGCAAAGCCTACACCTTCCGCGAAAATGTGTTGTTTATCACCGAGCCAGAGAACGCCCACGGGACCCTCTTGTTCGAGATCTACAATGTCACCGATATCCTCAACAAGATCCGAGATTTCCCGGGACCGAGGATTCGCGTCACCAGTAATGACGCTAGCGATGATGGTGGAGGCAGTAACCCCTTCGATTTCGGTGGGTTTGATGAGGAAGATGATTCGGAATTGACGCCGGATGACCTGGTAGAACTGATCCAGGAGTCTACCGGTGGTTCTGAGGCATGGGATGATTCCGGATCAACCATCAGTGGTCACAAGGGTCAGATCCTGGTCACGGCTACCCGCGAACTGCATCTGGCTATCCATGATTTCCTCGTGAATCTCCGGACCAACAGCGATGTATTCGTGGTTGTTGAAGCACGATTCATCGACATGGTTGACGATTTTCTCGAGGACATCGGTGTCGATTCGCGAAACCTTGGCCAACCTCCTGGTCAGGGATTCGGAACCGCTTACGGCAACCTGAACTCCTCGGGCACTGGCGGAACAGACATCGGATTCAACAATCTAGGAGATCCGACCGACCCGGCACTGATCATGGGGCAGGACCGTACAGCTGGACGGATGCAACACATCCTGGACGGCTTCGTCGGCGCAGCCCGAGGTAGCCGACTCAATGCAACCTTGCGTGGATTGACGATGCAGGTCACCTGGCTCGATCCCTTCCAGATCAATGCGATCATTCGTGCCAGCCAGGAGCAGCGCGCTGCACGGATCGTCACAGCACCCAAGGTGACCGCTTCGAACGGTCAGAGAGTGCATGTTTCGGTGATCACGCAGAGATCCTATGTTCAGGATTACGAGCTAGTCTCCGGTGGTACCGGACTGGTGGTCTCGGAAGTTGCTGACCCTGTCATCGACACTTTTCAGGATGGAGTTGTACTGGATGTGCGCCCGGTGATCTCTGCAGATCGCCGTTACATCACCATCGACGTGCGTCCGACGCTGGCAAGCCTCATCAACGGTGTGATCTCGACGGTGACGATCAGCCTCGGAACTCTGAACAATGCAGCGAGTCTGGTGGAGATCGATCTGCCGGAGATTTCGCTGCAGCAGGCTTTCACCTCGGTGACGGTGCCAGATGGCGGAACGGTTCTACTGGGAGGATTCAGGAGTCTCAATGAGGCCTCCTACAGGTCGCAGGTGCCAATTCTAGGCAACATTCCCTTCCTCAAGAATCTATTCCGTCGCAAGGCGTACCTCAATGAGAAACGGAGTCTCTACATCCTCATCACGGCAAAGATTGTCGATCTTCGTGCCGAGGAGCGTAAACTCTACAACTGAGTCTGAACTGCAGCGTGGTGGAGTGAGCCACGACGCGGGGGTCGTTTCCTGGGCAGATGCCGGAAACGACCCCCGTTTCTTGTCAGGAAGGTCACCGCATGAGTGAAATTCGGGCGGTATTCTTCGATATTGACGGCACTCTATTTTCAACCGTTGATTTCGCATCCCGAGCCAGAGAAGCCAGCGTCGATGCCATGCTCGAGGCTGGCCTTCCGGTGAACCGTGACGAACTGCTGGAAGAACTGGCAGAGGTCGTCCGTGAGTTCTCATCTAACTACGAGCGGCACTTCGATAAGTTGCTTCTACGCCTGCCAAGACGAGCACTCAAGGGATTGAATCCAGCAGTCATCATCGCGGCAGGAATCGTTGCCTATCACGACACGAAGACCCGTTTGCTGGAACCATTCGAGGATGGCAGTGAGGTGCTGAGGCGTCTCGCGCAAACCGATTTGACTCTTGGAATCATCACCGAGGGATTGGAAGTGAAGCAGGCGGAAAAACTGGTCCGATTACGCCTGCTCGATTACTTCCAGCAACGGGCGATCTTCATTTCTCACCAGGTGGGGATCTCCAAACCCAATCCAAAATTGTACCAGCGCGCCTGCACCGATCTGAACCTCCGGCCCTCGGAGTGCGTCTACGTGGGAGATAACCCTGTCATGGATGTAGACCCTGCCAATGAGATCGGCATGATCACGGTTCAGGTTCGGCGTGAAGATCGCTATCGAGACCTTCAGGGGAAGACATTGCCGGATCATGTCATCCAGAATTTCTGGGACCTTGCAGAACTGCTGCGTGAGCGCGGTGTAGAGGTACCGGAGGTGATCTAGGTGACGCATGTCCCGTATCTATCGATGGTCGTGCCGTGCAGGGACGAAAAGGATGGGATTGAAAACCTCATCGTCCGTCTGGTGCCGGCCCTCGAGGCATCGGGCGTGGATTCTTTCGAGATCATCTTCGTCGATGACGGCTCCAGAGATGGCACTCCAGATGTTCTGGAATCTGTTTGTGAGGCCGACGAGCGCTGCCGGCTGATTCGGCTCAGGCGCCCTTTCGGCAAGGGAGATGCTCTGAGTGCCGGATTTGATGTGGCTCGGGGCTCGGTGATCGCAACCATCGATGCGGATATGCAGGAATCACCTGAAGAACTGGATCGGTTACTGGGCGCGATGGAAGATGGATCGGATCTGGTCATCGGCTGGCGCCACAATCGCCTCGATGGCCCCGGAAAGCGTATCTCCTCACTGCTGTTCAATGGGGCTGTGCGGGTGGCGGGGGGACCGCCGATCCACGATGGCAACTGTGGATTCAAGTTGATCCGCAGCGACCTGGCTCGGGAGTTGCCACTATCCGGCGGCAGGTATCGCTTCATGCATCTGGTCGCGGCTCACTGGGGCTACCGTGTCGCTGAGGTGCAGGTATCCCACCGGAAGCGCCAGACAGGACGTTCCCACTTCGGCCCGATGCGCGCATTCCCAGCGATGCTCGACCTGATGGCAATTCTGGCGCTGCTCAAGAGCCAGGGGAGACCGGGAGTTCCTTTCTTCCGTTGGAGCGTATATCTCGCTCTTCCTGGGATGGCGATCCTCACCTACATCACCGTTCTGCGCATCTCCGATGGCACCATCCATCACAGATATCCGCTGCTGGCTCTCGGCATCCTGCTGACCCTGGCTGGCTTGCAGTTACTGCTGACAGGTGTACTGACGGAATGGCTCGGAGCCAGGGAACGGGGTCGGCCATCCTACCGAATCGACAAGAACAAAGCACTGGAACGGCAGAGGCAGCGGTGAGCAAGCGGCCCATGCTCAGGGTTCTCACTGCTTCCTGGCCGGGTCAGCGAGAACCGTGGAGAGCCCGATTCATCCGAGACCTTCATCTGGAACTGGCGCAGCACTTTGACACGGAGGTGATCGCGCCCCGGATTCATGCAGAGGACCTGACCGTGGAACAGGATGGTCCGATCCATGTCCGGCGCTTCTCCTATCGTTCAGGCGGACGATCACCGAGACAGGGTGGCGCAGGTCCCATCGCAGCCCTCAGCTGGTGGCGGGCGATGCGGCGCGAGGTGCGAAGCTGGAAACCAGTGGATACTCCTGCCGTCATCCTGACACACTGGGCAGTTCCTGCGGCACCTGTCGCCAGGCACAGCGCAAGTCGGCTCGACTGCCCTTACATCGTCTGGTGCCACGGGTCGGACGTGAATCTCCATGGTCGAACCAGGCTCGGGGCATATCTGCTGCGAAAAGGGCTGTCAGAGGCGGATAGAGTGCTGGCTTCCAGTGAACCGATGGCTCGGGAACTTCGAGATCGTCATCACATCGAACGAGTGGTTGTACTGCCGGTGGGAATCGACCCGGCATTCATCGAGACTCCGCCTGTCGAATCACCGGCACTTCCCCTGAAACTTCTCTATGTGGGCGAGAGGATCGAATCGAAGGGCTATCTCAGGGTGCTCCACGCTGTTGAGGACGCTCGCCTCCAGGGGGCATCGCTGAGCCTTGAGGTGATTGGTGAGGGGCCTCTCTCGACCATCGATTCCCATCATGAGGTGGTATTGCGGGGTGCTCTCACCGCTGCAGGGGTGCTGGAGGCGATGGACCGAAGTCACCTGCTGTTGCTTCCTAGTGTCGCAGAGGGAACACCCCTCGTGGTCCAGGAATCGATGGCTCGAGGCTTGCCGGTTGCAGCCACTGCGGTCGGGGGGGTGCCTGATCTGTTTGGCGAAGGGGGTGGGTGGTTCCCCATCGACGGAACAGACGATACAGAGGTTCGAGCAGCTCTGTCACGATTGATCCTGGAACTGTCTCTCGATACCCGTGCTCTGGTGCAGGCGCGGCTGGACCTCGGGGAGCAGGATACCGCTCGCTTTTCCAGGCGCATCTGTGGTGAAAATCTGCGCAAGATCATCACGGAGGTGTTGCGGTGAGTGGGCGTTTTCGGCTCTTCGTGGTGCTCGCCTGCCTGCTCGGATCGGTGCTGCTGTATCAACCTGTACTCGACGGAGATTGGGTATTCGACGATGTGCGTCTGGTCTCGACCAACGACTGGTTATGGAGATCCTTCGAGGGATTTCAGGAGGAACTGGATCAATGGCGCATGGTGCTCCAGGAACCAGCATCCTCTGCTGATCAGGTACGAGTTGGCTTTCGTCCACTACGCTTCTTCTCGTATCGAATCGATGCCCTGTTGACGATGGCGATGGGGGTCGATGGGCCTGCCGTCGAAGGGGCGACGAGGCTGTTTCACCTCCATAACATGCTCCTTCATGGACTCTGTGCAGCACTGGTTTTGTTGCTGGTTTTCAGGATCTATCCCGCAGGGGGGCGTATCACCGCTGTTGTCTGTTCGCTGCTGTTTCTGGTTCATCCAGTCCAGAGTGAAGCCGTGGCGTGGATCTCAGGACGACGTGACGTGCTCTTTGCTTGTGCCTATCTCGGCGCGCTGCTGATCGCCGTTTCGGGTGGAAAACAGCCCGGATGGGGCAGAGGCATGACCGTCGCACTACTGGCTGCCACGGCGATGGCAGCCAAGGAGATGGCTGCCACGTTACCGGTGGCGCTGATCGCGGCGGCTGCTCTGGCCTGGGATGGCCCCACTGACCGCGCCCAATGGCGCCGTTGGAGTCGCGTACTGCTGCCCACTGCTGTGGTCATCCTGCTACTCTCCTATCGCGTGCTGGCGCTCCAGCATCCGGGTGCAGGAACTTCGTACTGGGGTGGATCTGCTGACCTGACCTTCTGGACGATGGGCAGGGCGCTACTCCAGTACCTGGGTTTGTTCCTGTGGCCTGTCGGCTTGTCGGTCGATCATTCCCATGCTGCTTTCGTGCCATCGACGAGCATGGTGGCTCCCTGGACCTCGCTGGCGAGCTGGTTGGTGATCGCCTCGGTGGCGGCTGTTTCTGTGAGACGTGCACTCCAGGGCCAGTGGATGATGGCTCTCGTGGTGGGCCTGTTCATCGTGTTGTTGTCGCCGGTGTTGCAGATCTTTCCTCACCCTGAACGATTTGCCGAGCGATTCATGTACTTGCCACTGGTGGTGCTGTTGATCCCGGTTGCTGCAGCATTGAACTCGTTCGAGCAACGCTCACCCGGATCGAGACTACCTGTGTTGCTGGTGCTGGTGATGTTGCTGACGTTGCTGACGAGAAATCGGCTTGAGGACTGGCACGGTCCCTACGAGCTCTGGAGTAGCGCTGTCGCCTCCCAGCCTCGCTGTGCCAGGGCCTGGTTCGGCCACGCAGAGGCTGCGAGGAATCGGCAATGGGACACCGAGGCGGTCGCGGATCTGGCCAGGACCATCGAGATCCTCGAAGTAGTGCAACGAGATCGACTGCAACAGGGCATTTACCTGCAGGCGTTGCAGATCCGCTCCGGCTTGCTGGCCCGGTTTGGAGGCGAAGCAAACCTCGAACTGGCCAGGGATCACCTGACCACGCTGCTATCGCTGCAGGATACCGATGGCAGCGATATCGCCCTGCAAGAGACTCCCTGGCGCGAGTCTCTCAAGGTGAGAGAACGGCTCGGCGATTTCGAAGGAGCCCGGGTGGCCGCCCTGACTCTGGTCGACCTTGTCGATTCACGACCCGCGGTCAGGCTCGAGGCGATGTTGTACCTGGCAGCGACGACCGAGCCACCCGAGCAGCAACAGCGTCTCGAACAGGCACAGCGTCTGGCCGAGGCGATCGGACCTCGGGCTCTCGCTACGGTCGCGTATCAGAGTGGCATGATCGCTCTGGATCAGAAGCGGTTCGAGCAAGCTCTCGGCGATTTTGATCGATCGCTGGTTCACCTCGATGAAGAGGGACGAAGGGGTACGGCACGCTATCGTCGTGCCGAATGCATGCTCGGTCTGGGCAGGACAACCGATGCCAGAGAGGCGTTGGAGCAGTTGCTGGAGGACGATCCCTCTCACCTGGCCTCGCATCTGTCGCTGGGCGAGTTGCTGCTCGCTTCCGATCAGATCGATGCTGCGCTCGAGCACTTCCAGCGGGTGCTGATGGTGGTCCCGGATAATCCACAGGCACTTCAGGGGATCCAGCATGCTGCGATACTCAAGCAGTTGAAAGAGGGCCCTGCGGTGGCTCAGGTCGATCCGACCCGGATCACGGCACTGACGATGCTGGCAGACAAGATGCTGAGCAAGGGCGATCCTGACAAGGCACGTGTGGCGCTGGTGGAGGCGATGAAACACGCCGAAGGTCCAGATGAGAAGGTGCGCAGAGTGGAACTGATCCTGAGAATCTCACGGTTGGATGCTGAGCAGGGGCAGTGGCCCCTCGCCTTCGAGGGGTACCAGCGTTTGATCGAGATGATGGAGGTGTCCGAGCGCGGCCAGTTCATCCTCGAAGCCGCCGAGGTGCTGCGACGGATAGAGGGAACCGAGGCGGCGCTGGAGATGCTCACCCAGCAGCAGTCAGAAGGCGTCCTGGAATCGAGGTTGTACCGCCAGATGGGTGCCATGGCTCATCAACTGGGAATGAACTCGGTAGCTGCGAAGTGGTACCGCAGACACCTGGCTGAGTTTGAAGATGAAGATCCCGCCATGCGCGCCCGGATCGAGGCTGCGCTCGAGGAAGTGTTGCAGGACGACTCACGAGCATCGGATGGGCAAGGAGAGTCGGGGTGAGCGCAACCCGCACACTGGCTCTCGTCGGCGCATCGACGATGATCCTCGAGATACTGCTCGCGAGACAACTGGGCACCATCCTGGGAAGCGCGCTCGATGGAGTGGCGCTGGCAGTGCTGGTCGCGTTGGCAGGATTCGCCATCGGTCAGATCATTTCTGGCACGACTCGCGAGCGCAGATCGCTGCCTTCCAGCTGGTGTCGTATCGCGCTCATCGGCTGCATTCCTGCGGTCATCTGGGTCGAATTCCTGCTTCCGGAGATCGTCGAGGGGTTCTCGCTCGTGGCCACCGTCTCGGGAAAGATCATCGTATCGCTACCGCTATTGTGCTGTTCGATTCCGCTTGGAGTGGCGGTGACGAGTGCTTTTCGCGCACGGTCCTCCGAGGTCATCCGCCGATCTTCCAGGGGAATTGCTGCCATCGATCTTGGAAGTGCATTTGGAGCCATCGTGACACCACTGCTGCTGCTTCCGATGTCGGGAGAAGCAGGCACCATCTGTTTTGGCCTGTTGCTGCTGGGATTGGCATCGATGCCACCTGCGGATTCTGAAGTCACCGAATCCGAGGTGGTGCGCAGCGATCGAAGTGTCAGCAAGCGTGCCACTGTTACGGCATTCCTGGTCGGCTGTATCGCCTTCTCTCTCCAACTGGGCTGGGTCCGTGTCCTGGGCGAGGTACTCGGATCGAGTCTGCTGGTGTTTGGCATCGCCACCGGTGTGTCTCTGCTGGGGGCTTCTGCTGGTGCGATGTTGATGCCGGAGTTGAGGCAACGGCTGGGAGCCTCCCGTTACCGCCGATTTGCCTGGTCATCCTGGCTCATCTCTCAGGGCACTTCATTGCTGTTGATCTGCTTCAGCCCGTATTTTTACCTGGGCATGGTCTCATGGCTGGGCGAGAGCCCCGGGGCTTCCGTGGCGGTGAGCAAATCGTTGATGTTGCTCGGGATCCTCGGCGTCCCTGGTTTCTGTGCAGGATTGATCGTTCCCGCACTGCTCGTCGACCATGGCGAGGTGGGAAGGCTCGACCGAGGTGCGGGAATCCTGCAGGGAGCGCATCTGGTCGGGGCGATGGTGGGCGCAACCTTGGCCGCATTCTGGATCATTCCGCAGTATGGATCGCTGACCCTCTTCATCCTGTGTGGCGTCGGAACCGTGATCTCGGGCGCGCCATCGCTACTGCAGGGGAGCCGAGGGGGGGCTGCATCATCCTTTCTGTGCGGTGCGCTGTTGCTGTCGGCCGCGTTTCAATTCTGGGATCAGGCATTGCTGGGAGCTGGGGTATTCCAGTGGTCTCGGTCGGAGATCGTGGCCGGCACGGCGCTGGCGAACTGGCGTCAGAGGGAAATCCTCACCACGGTGGAAGGACGTCTTGGAACCGTTCAGATTGAACGCGATCACCATCAAAATACCAGCTATCTGCGTGTCGGTGGTCGCATCGAGGGCAGCGTTGCCATCGATCCTTCCGCCGCTTCGATGGCCGATTTACCGACCGAAGTGATGCTGGGACTGCTCCCTTCCTGGGTCGGGCCCGGACAGGGAAGCCTCTTCATCATCGGTCTCGGTGGTGGCACAACGGTGGCCACGGCAGTTGATACCTGGTCGGGGGAGATCGTCGTGTCGGAGATCGAACCGGCGGTCAAGGATGTATTGTTATCGCCTGCCGGGCGCGAGGCGTTTCCCATCGAACACGGCGCGCTTCTGGGCAGGGAAGCTCCCAGCATCGTGATCCAGGACGCCAGGGCGATGCTGGCGCGGGATTCTCGTCTCTGGGATGGCATCGTCATTCAACCGTCGGAACCGTGGTTACCCTGGTCTGCGCCGCTATTTGCGCCCGATTTTCACCGATTGCTCAAGCGCCGCCTTGCGCAGGACGGGGTCGTCGTGCAGTGGCTGCAGTTGTATCGGATCGGGATCGCCGAATTCGCCGGAATTCTCGCCTCCTTTCGCGAGGCCCTCGGACCCGTGCAGGTGTGGCACCCTCCCGGAACCGGTGAAGTGATCCTGGTGGCAGGTGAGCCCCGGGTCGAGGGGCAGGACCCCTCCGGGTCTCTCGCCCGCGCCTGGCACAGAATCGGCGATTCGGCGCTGCTGCCGACTCGACCCTGGCTCGACGATGTGGCGGTCGCAAGGTGGCTGGCCCAGGCGGGTGGAGGGGATCTGAAACGCCTCCAGGAGCGTCTGGAACACCGCTTACCGTTGCTGGGCGAGTCCGGTGTGGATCATTCCAGGAATCTGCTTCTGTCCCTCGAGGCGGCGCGCCAGAGTGCTGAAGAATTGCCCTCAAAATGACGGAAATCCTCGTCTGATCAGTGGATGGCCGTTGACAGCAAAACCTGCTCGAAATAGGATTCGGGCTTCCGTTTTACCCTGAGAGACAGCAGCATCGGCTGCTGGCGCCCCGAGCCGGGCGACTCCGGGTGTCGTGCAGAGACCAGTGAGTAGGCAGCGAGTTGCCCACGGGGAGACCCGTGCAAAACGGCAACTTGGCGGCCACAGGGTGGAGAAGATGCAGTATTACAGTCCGCAGAAGACATTCATTCAGCGCAAGGAGGATGTGGTGCGTCAGTGGTACCACGTCGACGCCTCCGAGGAGATCCTGGGTCACATGGCAGTGAAGATCGCCCGCATCTTGATGGGCAAGAACAAGCCCACCTACACCCCTCATGTCGATGGCGGAGACTTCGTCGTGGTCACCAACGCCCGCGAGATCCAGGTTACGGGACAGAAGCGTGAGAAAAAAGTGTACCGCTACCACACGGGGTACATGGGTGGGCTGAAGTCAAACACGCTGGAGTGGATGCTCGAAAAGAAACCGGAAGAGGTGATTCGCCTCGCGGTTCGACGGATGCTGCCCAAGTCTCGTCTCGGTCGCAAGATGCTCTCAAAACTCAAGGTGTTTGCGGGTCCCGAACATACGTTGCAGGCACAGCAAGCTCACTTCGAAAAGATCCAGTTCACTGCGAGTAAACTGGCCGCAAAAAAGTGATAGATTCGACGGTGGCCTCGGGGTTGCCGGATTAGCAGGAGGAACGACTTGGCGAAGCCAAATGACTACGTCTGGGGAGTCGGTCGCAGAAAGACCGCCGTCGCGCGGGTTCGTATACGCGAGGGCAATGGCAAGATCACCATCAATGGTAAGGTGCACACGGAGTACTTCCGGCTCGCGCCTGACCAGTTGCGTCTTTCTGACCCATTGAGGGCGGTGCAGGCTGAGGGGTCATTTGATGTGTGGGCCAACATCAAAGGTGGAGGAACCACCGGACAGGTGGGGGCAGTCGTGATGGGTCTTGCACGTGCGCTGGCACGTGTGAGCGAGGAAAATGAAGCTGCGTTGCGCAAGGGAACCTACCTGACCCGGGATTCCCGGATGGTGGAACGGAAAAAACCGGGCCGGAAGAAGGCGCGTAAGTCGTTCCAGTTCTCCAAGCGTTAGACCCCATCGCATCGGTTCAGCGACTGGAA
>QNYK01000062.1 GCA_003973385.1 Bacillota bacterium
TTCCCCACGCGCCCCCCCCCCCCCCCGCGGCCCCGCCCTTTTATTTCACGCGGCCCCCCCCCAACCCCCTTGGCCCCCTCTTCTCTTTCGACGGTTCGGATTTCAGTCAGAGCAGTGGTACCGGAGGTGGGACTCGAACCCACAAGACCCGAAGGTCAGCGGATTTTGAATCCGCCGCGTATGCCAATTCCGCCACTCCGGCTCATGTTGCTCTGACGTTTCTGACCACTACCGAGGGGTCATGGTAGCGGTCAGCAGCCATTTCGTCACCTTCTCCTGCAATGGATTGCGCACAACTATTCCCCGGTAAATCAGCCATCGACGAGCGCTGTCACTCGGGCTCCCGCAAGCACGCCGGAGGTCCGAGAATCTCGCGCCATACCAACCGGTTCCGCAATTCGCTCCGACTCAATCTCCAGCGCTGGCCACTGCCGTGCTTCAGTTTTCCGTGCCGCGCACGGCCGGAAGATGGCAGTGAGTAGGCATCTGATGACAGTGAGTAGGCATCTGGACCGTGGACGGGGTCGGAGGCCAGATCATCGACCTGGTAGGCCAGATCCTCGACCTGGTAGGGGTCCGGTTCGGAGGCTGCAGCAGGAACGTCCTGTTGCATCTGCTGTCGCAGCTGCGCCAGCACATCGAGGGGGTGTGGAGGGACTCCATGGTGGTCGGCGCGCGGTAAGCGAGCGGGTCTGACCGCCGTCGCTGCGGGGGTGGTCGTGGTGCTTTCGCCGGAAATCACTTCGGGCACATCGACCCAGCCGCCTCCGAGTTCGGTCAGAGTCGGGATTTCGGCTGGCAGCGGCGGTGGGGAAGAGTCGACAGGGCGCGGATCTGCAGCGATCCAGCCTTCCTCCTCCTCCTCCTCCATCTCGGCAACGGTCAGAGGCTCATCTTCAGCTTCGGCCGCTGAAGGGGGCCAGGATACATCTCTCCTGCTTGTTTGCCGCGTGGATCGGCGCGTCTCTTTTCTCTTGGCACTTGTGCGAGAATCCATGAATCGCTTGAGTAACGGAAGTACCACGAAGAGTAGCAGATAGATCCAGCCCATGTCCTTCATCGTTGTATTGTCCTTCTATTCGCTGGCGGCTTCGGACCTGTCACCGTCTTCATCTCCGACGGACTCCCTCATCGAGGTGTCTGCCTGGAGATTCTTGAGGCGGTAATAATCCATCACTCCCAGGTGGCCTTTTCGGAAGGCTTCCGCGATGGCCAGAGGAACTTCGGCCTCTGCGAGAACCAGTTTGGCTCTGTTATCGGCGATCTTGGCGATATTTTCCTGTTCCTGTGCAACAGCCAGTGCACGGCGCTTCTCGGCCAGCGCCTGTGCCACCCGTTTGTCTGCTTCCGCCTGCTCTGCTTGTAATTTCGCACCGATGTTTTCACCGACATCGACATCTGCGATGTCGATGGAGAGGATCTCGAATGATGTTCCCGAGTCCAGGCCCTTCTCCAGCACCTTTTTCGACATCAGATCGGGATTGGCCAGCACATCCTTGTGAGTAGTTGCCGATCCGATGGTGGTGACGATTCCTTCGCCCACGCGAGCGATGATGGTCTCTTCCGTGGCTCCTCCCACCAGGCGCGCCAGGTTGGTGCGGACCGTGACCCGTGCTCGTGCCCGCAACTGGAT
This sequence comes from Bacillota bacterium, assembly GCA_003973385.1. GTDB lineage: Bacteria > Planctomycetota > UBA8108 > UBA1146 > UBA1146 > QNYK01. The sequence goes on from QNYK01000062.1 coordinate 1,634, forward strand.
GCCATCTCCTGCCACTGCGTCGACCGTGGTGCGTGTCCCTTCGCGCGAAGGAGCATCGATGACCTTCGGAAGCACGCTGGTTCTGACCGCTTCGAGCACATCTCTCCCGGCCAGATCGATGGCGGCAGCCTGGTCAAAGGTGAGTCCGATGTTCGCCTTGTGGGCAGCGACCAGCGCTTGAGTCACTCGACGAACACTGCCCTTGGCCATGTAGTGTGCTTCGAGCTTGTTTGTATGAACATCTTTGATGCCCGCCTTGGTGCACATGATCAGGCTATCGACGATGACTCTCGGGCTCACCCTTCTGAGCCACATTCCGATGAAGGCAAAGACGCTGATCTTGACACCGGAGGAGAGCGCCTGGATGTACAATCTTCCAAACGTGATGAAGAAGATGAACAGCACCACTCCCATGGCGATCACGATGAAGAGCAGTACCACATTTACAATTGGGTTGCTCGTTTGCCCCAGCATGAGTGTCGTTGCTAGATCCGGAATACTACCCATCGCGAACTCCTGTCCGACGGCCTTGCCGTCATGATTCTAATCGTCTTGAGATTCTTCAGTGGATTTTCTGACAAGGATGCGGTTGCCATCGGATTGAATGATGACGACCGAATCCCCCTTCTCTATGTAGCCTGTATTGGCGACCACATCGAGGCGCCTTCCAGCGATCAGGGCGATCCCTGCGGGTCGAAGATCTGACATCACCAGGCCTCGTTGGCCGATCATTTCCTGTGCGGAACGCACATCGTCACCGAGCGCGTCCTCGTCAAGGCTTGTATGCAGACCGATCTTTTTGACCCAGAACTTGAAGAGTGCCACGGTGTAGAGAACCGTGAAGCCCGCGCAGATGACCGCGAGCCATCGATAATCCTGGAGCCATAACTCCCAGATGGAGTAGCCGATGCAGAGCACGGCAGCGATCGCAAGAATCCCGCCGCTGGGGATGAACACTTCCAGGAACAGGAGCGTCAGGCCAGCGATGCAGAGCACCGAAAGAAGCCACCATTCCATTCCCATGCTCAGGCCTCCTCGACGACAGCACGGACGACGATGCGGTTTCCCTCGACCTCGACCACTTCAACCAGGCTCTGCTTCTCGATGTAGCCTCCATCGGAGACCACATCGAAGGGAGTGCCCTCGAAATCTACTTTTCCGGCTGGGTGCAGATCCTGGAGAGGAGATCCTCGTTGACCCACCTCCAGTGCGTTGCCCTCGAATCCAGGCGAGGCGATGGCCTCATCGTCGGTGGCCAGAGTAGATTTGTCGATGAGAGCCCCGTCTTGCGAGACGCGCCCGGGAAGGATGTAAGAGACGATCAGCAGTGCCAGCAGTCCGGTGGTCAGCCCGCCAGCAACCAGCAGCGAATCCTCGCTCAACTGGCGCAGGCTCAGTGTCGCATCGACGGGCTGGTAGCACAGACCCAGAGAGACGCACACGACGACCAGGCCGAGGATTCCAGAGACTCCGAAACCCGGGATCACGAACAGTTCGACCGCCAGCAGCCCCAGGCCCAGTCCAAACAGGGAGAGTTCGACCCATCCGACATTTCCGTCGGCAAAGCTGCTGAGCAGGAACACGCACAGGAAGCCGAGCGAAAGGGCGGCACCGAGTCCGACACCGGGCAATTTGAACTCGACCACCAGTGCCAGAGCAGCACCGAAGATCAGCAAGAACTTGATGAAACGGCCCCAGTCTCGAAACGCATCGAGGGCAAACCCGCCGGGAGTGCCGATGCGTTGATGCCCGAGAGCCTCATCGGCGGTCAGCACTCGCATCTGCGTCAGGCCGTAATCGGTCAGCAGTTGCTCTCGGGTCAGGCAGATGTGGGAGATGAAGCCGTACTCGAAGGCTTCCTTTTCATCGATGGTGAGGATCTCTCCGCGCTCGACGATCCGCTGCGTCTGGGCGCTATTGCGTTCATGCTCCGGCAGGTCCTGAAACTCCTGCTCGGTCAGGTAGAGGGTACGACCCTCTGCCGTACGGACCTTCAGTACCGTGATCTCCTTCGTCACCATCGCCTCAGCCAGGGCGATGGGGTAGCCGCGATCACGCGCCCAGCGACGCATGTCTGCCCTGACCGTGGTCTGGATCTTCTCCGGCAACTCATTGCCGAAGATATCGATCGGTTGCACATCCCCGATGCGGCTATTGTCTCCCATCACCAGGTTACGGCACGCCAGAGCCACCATGGTGCCACCGCTGTAGGCCTGCTGGCCATTGGGGACCCAGGCAAAGGTCTCGACACCCTTCTCGGTCAGATTGTCGATGGACTCGGCCAGTTTTCGGCTGGCATCGATGGTTCCGCCGGGGGTCGAGAGCTGCACGATGACGATTCGAACTTCACGCTCGAGAAGTTCGGCGATGGTGGCATCGAAGCGTCGGACGACCGAATCGTCGATCTGCTGATCGATGGAGACCACCACAGCGACATCCCTGAGCGATTTATTCTCGGGGTCGGACCCGGATTCCTGGGCCATGACGATGCTGTGACTGCACAGCGCCGCCAGCAGCGACCAGGTAAAGAAAAACCGACCCCAACTGGGCGGTCGGCAGGTTCGAAAGGTCAAGGCGTCTCTCTTCCCGGCTGCGACAGGCACGCACTTCGGATCCTCAAGTCCCCGCATTGTCAGGAGATACCCATGCCTAGGCAAGTACCGACTACGATTTCAGGGCGGCCTATCAGCGCCCGTCGACCGACCAGGTGGGTGTCATCGGGAGCCTGTACTCACACGGATCAGGGGCTCGCAGGGGGCTGGATGGTGGCGCTGCCGGAGAGCCAGCGGTCGACCGGGGGAGCCACTCGGGCCGCGATGACGGCCACCAGCATCGCGCTGATCACTCCGGTGAAGACGTCCATCGTGTAATGAGCCCTGAGCACGATCACCGTCGTCATCTCGAACAGCAGCACCAGAACTGCAGGAATCCACCAGCGTCTGCCCAGGCGCCCCATCTCGATGGCGCCGATGGCAGCGATGGCGGTGTGGCCCGAGAAGAAGAAGTCGTTGGCCACCTCATAGGTGACCAGTAGCGAGGGAAATCCAGGATGGTGCCAGATCATGCCGGTCGGGGCGGGCAGTGGACTCAGTCCCTGACAGATCTGGCGCAGCGAGAAAAGCATCAGCAGTGCCAGGAAGGGCCGCATCGTCGCTCCGAAGATCGATGACAGGATGATGAAGATGGCGACCAGATCGATGACGAGGGAACTGCAGATCAGCAGTGAATCTGCGAGCGATTCGTTGGCGGCCAGCAGCTGGTGCCATGGGGCACTCCAGCGAAACAGGCCATCGCCATCCGAGAGCACCTGGCCGGCGATCTCGCTGCCGGCGGGTAAACTGCGCGAACCGAGCAATGACTGGGTCAGAAACCACAGTGCCAGACCAGAGACCACCAGCAACAGGCGCCGCCAGCGATCGGAATTCATCCTCACTGTTCCTCGGCCAGGCCCAGCGCCTCACGCAGGCTCGCCTCGACCTGCCCCATCAACGGGTCCTCGCCGCGCACCTTCTCGGCCGGCACCTCGATGCCATCGCAGACATGCAGGGTGACCCGCTGGGGTGGATGCGGCCGCGCGGTATCTGTCAGGTCCTCCTCGAACCGCTCGACCGTCTCGAGGAAACGCTCGGGGGGAGCATCGGAGGAGAGATAGCCGCGCGGATACAGCGACAACTGCTGTGCCAGGTACAGCGCTGCAAACTGCTTCCAGCGTCGGTCTCGCTCCTCGTCATCGATGTCTCCCGAGACCATCCCCTTGAGGATCACCGTGCGCAGGTTCTTGCTGCGCTGGACGACGCTGCCGTCCTGGTGACCATCGAGCCACTCCATCTCGAGCGGATGCAGCAGGTGGTCGATCAGATTCTCGGCCCGTTCGAACAGGTCGCCGGACTGGGTGCCACCGAGGTGCTCGATCTCCTTGAGGCTCAGCAGCGCGCCTCCGATCTTGCGAATCCGCTGCAGCAGTTTCAGTTTCCGTTGCGGCGCCCACGACAGCCGCTGCTCGATCTGTTCCAGCACCGGTTCCAGCGTCTCGGTCAGATCGCCCTCGAAGTGATAGCGAAACGCCAGCGGAAAGATGATCACCTTGCCGCCATCGCCGGCCGCGCGTTTGCGAGCCGCGCCGCGGGCGATGGTCGAGATCCCCTCCATCAACGGATTGAGCAGATCATTGGTACGAGAGACCGCACCCTCGGGGAAGATCACCAGTGGCCGCTGCGCCTGTTCGAGGATCTGCATCGCGCACTGCAAGGAAGCGCGATCCATCCCCTCGCGATGGATACTGAAGGCACCCATCAGGCGAATCACCGCTCGCTGCAGCCGCCCTTCCATGAAGATGTGCCAGCTGGCCATGGCAAAGAAGAGCGATCGGGTCGCCTGGGTCAGCGGATACAGCGCCACCGGATCTGCGGGTCGTGGGTGGTTGGGTGTGATCAGGATGCCATGACCGGCATCGATCGCGGCTCGGATCTTGTCGGCACCGTGCACCTCGCTGGAAACGATCCCGTACCGATCGCGCATCAGTCGTGGGATCAATAAACGCCCCAGCAAGTTCGGCAGGATGTTGCCGCGATAGGGCGCAACAAACTGGTACGGCTGATCGAAGACGACGTCCTGCATATCCTCCGTGATTCCCTTCGGTTGCGATTCCAACGCCTGATATACACTGCGGTTCGGAGTGAATACAGCAGTCGTCATCCATTCTCGCAGGAACCTGTAGAGACAGAGGACCAGGCACTCGAAGGGTCAGATCCACCCGTTCCCGGCCTCATTTTCGCCCATCAAAAAACGCCCCTTCGTCGTCAGACGAAGGGGCGCATCGGTTTGAAATGGTGGAGCTGAGGGGGCTCGAACCCCTGACCTCCTGACTGCCAGTCAGGCGCTCTCCCAGCTGAGCTACAGCCCCAATGATATCCCCGGAGGGGCCGTTGAAGTGGCTGTTGCCGATGAATCAGCAGCCGCCGCCCGGTTCCTCCGCCAGGATCTCCAGAGGATAGCCCGGTGCACTCTTGGGTCAAGGGAACCGATTGTCGCCGTACCCTCTGGCACCTACGATCATGCGTTCCTGGGAGACCGGCTGACTGGTCGGGTAATGCCCTGGGATCGAGGAGGCCCTTGTCGGTCGATCTACTGCAACTGGAACGCCGCTGGCGGGAGCACTGGCTCGCGAATCCACCCATCTCGCCGATTCAACCCGACTCCGGCGATGCTCACTCACCAGCGGATGGCGAGTCGAACACCGATGCGGGCAGCGTCACGGAGTCTGTTCCTGAAGATCCTTCAGTCGACGAGACAGCATCCGACGAGACAGCATCCGACGAGACAACATCCGACGAGACGGCTTCGGATGATTCATCCGAGGCAGTGGCCGTTGACGATGAGAAAACCGAAGCGCCCGAGGTTCAGGAGACCACCGCCGAGGAGACTCGAGGTGGTGACATCAGCGATGATGACTCTGCTGCGGATGACTCTGCTGCGGATGACTCTGGCGAATCTTCACAGTCTTCTGACGATCAACCTTCACGTCCCTTCTTCTGTCTGGATATGTTTCCCTATCCATCTCTCGACGGCTTCAGCGTCAATCAACTCAGGGGCATCGCCATCAACGATGTGGTGGCGAGGTATCAGCGATCTCGAGGACGTGAAGTGTTCCGTCCGATGGGTTGGGACTCTTTTGGTGTTTCCATCGAGGAGGAAGCGCGAGCCGCGAATATTCCACCGCAGCAGGTTGTCGAGCGAGGCATCCAGAAGATGAGAGACCAGTTGCATTACTTCGGTGCAATGGTGCACTGGGATCACGAACTCAACAGTTCCGATCCAGAGTGTTATCGCTGGTCTCAATGGATCTTCCTGAAACTCCACGAAAAGGGGCTGGTGCGCTACGAAAATGGCTGGAAGGTCGCCATCACGGATTACGCCGAGTCGCTGCACTCGGGATTGAAACAACTCAAATGGCCTGCTCGCACCAAACTGCTGCAGAGGAACTGGATCGGACGCCGCGAAGGGACCCGCCTGACCCTCAAGGCCAGCGCTGAGTTGCTCGATGGCTGGGACGAACTCGATGTCTTCTCGTGGCGCATAGATGCCCTTGCTGAAGCGACCTTCGTGGTGCTTTGCCCGGAGCATCCGCTGCTGGAGAAGATCGTCGATCCGATTCAGAAGGAAGATGTGGAGCAGTACCTCGAAACGTGCGGCAGCCTCAGCGAACGGGAACGGATCGTCGGACGCGGAAGTGCGGATGGAGTCCCGACCGGCGGATACTGCCTGAATCCAGTCACTCTCGATAAGATGCCGATCTGGGTCAGCAGTTATGTGCTACCAGAGATTCGTTTCGGAGCGATCCTCGGCATTCCTTCTGCACATCCAGAGCACAAGGAATTTGCCAACAGTTTTGGACTGCCGACGAGTCGGGGCCAGTTGAAACACGGCAGAAGAAGGCGTCGCTCAGGACGTCGCAGGGGAGGCGATGGATCGGACTCTTCACGGTCGATGCAAGCATCGCTGGAGGCGCGCGATCTGGTCAAGTCGCATATCGACTGGAAGTTGCACGACTGGGCATTCGAGCGCCAGAGAGTCTGGGGCGAACCGATACCCATCGTTGAATGTGCAGAGTGCGGCCAGGTGCCGGTACGAGAGGATCAACTTCCCGTGCAGCTTCCTGAGATGGACCAGTTGAAGGCTCCGGTCGATGGTGAAAGTGGACTCTCTCAGTACGAGGAGTGGATCCAGACCGAGTGCCCCGAATGCGGCGGGTCCGCCAGGCGATGTACCGATACGATGCCGGACTGGATCGCTTCCTGCTGGACCCATCTCCGGTCCCTCAACCCCGGACTCGAGGGACAGATCGCCTCGCCGCGGCAGCTGGCCCACTGGACTCCGGTGAACCTCTGTGTCGGCGGTATCGAGCATGCTGAGTTACACCTGCTCTATGTCAGATTCGTGAGCCACTTTCTCAAGGAACTGGGAATCACCCAGCGGCGCGAACCGTTCCGGAGGCTTTTCAATCAGGGCCGTATCCGTGCCCCCGGTGTCGTGGATGAAGTGGATCCAACCAGCGCCCACAGGGGGCCCAGGGTGCTCGCCGAGGATTTCCTGGAACAGTACGGTGCCGATGCGATGAGGCTCCACCTGTTGTTCCTCGGTCCTCCTCAGGACCATGCAGAATGGAATGAAGAGGGGTTGCGTGGCTGCGCCCGATTCTTGCAACGAACCCACGAAATGATTCTTCACCGCCACGGCAAGGGACGCTTCGTGAGCCGTAATGTACTGGTTGCCAAGCACCGCCTCGTCAGGAGGGTGAGTCGGGCGATTCGAAATTTCCGCCTCAACAAGGCGATCAGCGCCTTCATGGAATTCGTGAAGTTGCTGCGAGGAGAGAACCTCAGTATCGAGGAGGTCGACCGACAGACTCTCAAGACATTTGTCGTGCTGCTGGCTCCCTTTGCGCCTCACATGGCTCACGAGTTGTGGCAGGAGATCGGCGAGACATCCTCGCTGGATCAGGAGCCATGGCCAGATCATAGTGAAGAGTTGCTCGAACCTTCGGAGGTCTCGCTCGCCGTGCTGGTCAACGAGAAGATCGTGGATCGGATCACTGTGGATCTGGATGCACCCAAGACTCAGGTGATCGAGCAGGCGCTGAAACTGAAATCTGTCCAGGCAAGGACCGGCGGGCGTCCTGCAGATCGCGTCGTGCATGTCCCTGATCGATTGCTCAAGTTGATCTATTCAGATGTCATAACAGGTGCCGCTTCAGAGTCACCGGAAGCCGCATCCGATGCTGGATCGACCGATCAGAAGGCCGATCAGAGCTGATCAGATCGTCGCCAGTTCTGCCGTTTCCCGGTCGATACTCACTGAATTCAGCCAGTTGGGGCTCGGTCTCTTTGCCCGACTTTCCATTCTCATCGTAGTCTTCTTTGAGGGCCATCCTGTCGGGTTGGTCCAGACGGTTCCGGGGCCTGCCCGCACCGAAACGGGGGAAACTTGAAGGACTACCATCCAAATCGCGTTGCACTGACCATCTTCGTGGCCTTTGCGCTGCTCTGGACCGTGTCCATCTCATCGATGGCCACGGATCGGGTCGCGACCGCCGAGGTGACATCCAGCACCGTGGATCACACTTCACACCAGCAGCAAATCGTCGCGACCATCCAGGATGAGCTGGATGTGGTGGTCAACGCCGATGTCAGTGACTTCGAGGTCGGTCCTGAAACGAGTCCCGTGGTCGAGATCTCGAGCCAGATTCTCGCGGAAGAACGCGCCAGGATCATGCGCGAACTGGATCTATCCAGAGATGGCTTGAAGCGTTGGGTCGGTAACGAGATCGATCAGACGCGACAGAAGATCGAAGCCCTGGATTCTCGCATCGAAGCGCGGATTGACGCGATGACTCCGGAAGTGTTGCCAGTACAGCAACAGTATGTTCCCGGCAATCACCGAGACAAGGTGGAGCGGATGATCTATCCAGTGGTGCAGCTGAGAGGCAACGGTACCGTTGGAAGTGGCGTCGTGCTCAGCAGTGTTCAGGTGAATGAAAACCAGTGGGCGACCTGGATCGTGACCGCATACCATGTCGTTGAAGAAGTGCGTGATTTCTCCAGCGATGAGGTGGTTGTTCGCGAGATCAGGTTCTTCGATCCCGATCTCGGCCGACTGGGGAGCGAGATCCACGAGGGTGTGGAGATCGCCTCGTTAGCCTCCTCCGACCTTTCTCTGGTGCGAGTCCACTTGGCCGAGAGGTGGGCCTACCTCGCAATTCCTGCGAGCGAGAAAGCGTGTCTCCAGTTGTCGGTGTTCGACAGCGTGTATGCCGTCGGTTGCCCGCTGGGAAATCAGCCGCTTCCGACCATCGGAGAGATCTCGTCACAGTACAAGCCAGTCGCCGATGAGGTGTTCTGGATGGTCAGTGCGCCGACCTTCTTCGGCAACTCCGGCGGTGGAATCTTCCTCGCTGGCGATGGCAGACTCGTCGGCATCAGCAGCATGATCTACACCTACGGCAAGAGGTCTCCGATGGTGGTACCTCATATGGGACTGTTCGTGCCCCTTCAGACGGTACGCTCCTGGCTGCGCAGGGAGGGTTTTGCGCACCTGATAGGGGATCCCGGGCCGCTGACGCCAGTTCCTGCCGCCAGCAGCCCCGAGCAGGCCAAAAGCAGCGTTTCCGGGTCGTTTTGACCCGGAGCGGCTGGCACAGTATCCTGCGTAGGTACGAGATTCCGAAATCTGGCTCATGCCGGGTACTCAACGGATGCTGGCCCGATACCGAGGAACCCACCGTGGACCCCTCGGCGACGATGAATCGGGGCACTGAGAACTGAATCACCGTCGGGGAGCAGAGTTCCCCGGCTCGCTGGAAGGATTGATTTCGATGAACACTGGTTCCCCCGCCGGAAGATTATTCGCCGGTCTCATGCTGCTGATGGCATTTCTGATCTGGAGTACTCCTGTCCAGCAGGCCGATGCTACCCAGCGCCTCCAGGATCCCGCGCCGGTTACTCTCCCGGACAGGGAGACGAAGCAAGCCGCAGTGGATGACATCCTGGGTGAGGACATTCTCGGTATTGCGAAGAGTGATCCTGCTGCGATGGAAGTGATTCAGAAGTACATCGACGCGGTTGGCGGACGCGAGGCGATGCTGTCGATCACTGACCGTGTCGAGCGGTTCAAGAACACGAAGATCGATCCGACCAATGAGACCGTGATGAAGATGGCTCGTTTCCTCAAGCGGACCGGTGAAGGTGTGCTGATGATCCGAGAAGAATGGCAACTGCCAGGTCTTGGTCTGACCAAGAACAATGAGCCCCTCAACTTCGTGCAGGTATATGATGGAGAAAAGGCATGGGTCAAGGCGATGGGGGCTGTGTCTCCGCTCGCTGGCAAGACTCTCATCGTGTTTGTCTGGGATAAACACATCGATGATTTCTTCATCACCTTCCAGGACAATGGCTACATCGCCAGTCTGAAGGAAGACCAGACGGTCCTCGGAACTGCCTGCAAGATGGTTGAACTGAAGTCCTTTGCGGGTAACCAGGTGCAGATGTTTGCGTTCTCCGACGAGGACGGGCTGTTGTTGCGCAAGACCTGGAACGAAGGTCAGGCACCGGCAGTGATCAAGAAGGAAGTATTCTTCAGCGAGTACACTCGAATCCGGTTCAGCGATGATCGAAATCGCTGGATCAAGATTCCTACCATCAAGAAGATCTTCGAGGACGGTGAACTGAGCCTCGAACAGAACTACGATGAGATCGCACTCAACTCAGGAGTCTCTCCGACGCTATTTGGTCGTCCTGAGGGTCGATCTTTTGATGAAGTGCGACGTGAGCGCGAAGCGGCTCGCGCTGCCGAGCAGGAGGCGTCCGCAGGTGATGCGGAGGCTGGTGAGAAGAAGCCAGTGTGGGAAAGGCCCAAGCCGAAGCCGAAACCAGTGTGGGAAAAGCCGAAGCCGAAACCAGTGATAAAACCGGACATTCTGCCAAAGCCAGATCCGAAACCCGATCCAAAGCCAAAACCAGATCCGAAGGTTTTTGATCTCGATTCAAACAACATTCCGGATTTGCTCCAGCGCGAATCTGCTCTGGTCGATCACTTGTGTTAACGGTCGCCATCGAAAGATGATGGATCACAAGGGGAAACCGCTTTGCGGTTTCCCCTTGTTTTTTAGTTCGGCGAATCTGGGCGCGGCTTGAGCACCAGCTGGCCGCAGGCTCCATCGATATCGAGGCCGCGGCTGCGACGAGCAGTGACGGAGCCCTCGTAGTTCTTCTGAACCATCGACTGGAATCGACCCACCTCTGCTGCTCCCGCAGCGGTATAAGGCGCACCTTCGAAGGGGTGGAAGGGAAGCAAGTTGATGTGAGCGCCACATCTCGCTGCGAAGAGGGCCAGTGCCTTCGCTTCTTCGTCGGAATCATTGATCCCCGGTAGCAGTACATATTCGATGCTGATCCTGCGCGATTCGCCGCGGATCTCCTCCAGTACTTCGCCGAGTTGATCGAGATCGTGGCGCGTGTTGATGGGCACGATACTGTTGCGGGTCTCAGGAATAGCACTGTGAAGGCTGACAGCGAGACGAACCTGGGGGTGATCCTTGACCAGTTCCCGGATTCTGGGAACAACTCCGACGGTCGATACGGTGATGCGACGCGGGCTGAAGTGAAAACCCTGCGCGGACGAGAACCAATCGATGGCACGAGAGACCGCTGGGTAATTGTGGAGCGGTTCACCCATGCCCATGAACACGACCTGAGTCACACCGCAAAGGCCTTCGGCGGTGGTTGCCGCATGAACTGCAAGCCACTGCGAGACAATCTCGCGAGAGTGCAGGTTGCGAGTCAACTTCATGGTGCCGGTGGCGCAGAAGGTACATCCAGCAGCACAGCCGACCTGGCTGGAGATGCAAAGGGTTCCTCGATCCTCTGTCGGAATCCAGACAGATTCGATCGATAGACCATCCTCGAGAATGAATCTGAACTTGATGGTGCCATCGGACGATCGCAATTGCTCTGCTGTGATCAGCGGGGATCGGAGCAGTCCAGTGGATAGATCCTGGCGCAGAGCTTCAGGAAGGGATGTCATCTCTTCAGGATCGTAGATTCTGCCCTCGATCAGGTGTTGCCTCACCTGCTTTGCCCTGTAACCAGGAAGCTCGTGTTGCTGGCACCACCGCTCGAGGTGCTGGTCGAGGTACTCCGGGGGCAGGTCGAAGAGGTGTTCCGGTGCTGACGATTCGCTCACGACGAACCCGCAACGATCTCGCCACGGGGGCCGAGCAGTAGTTTCCACGGTCCGCTTCGCGTCACATCAGGACCACGCCCCTGATACAGCACCGTTCCGTCGCCGCGACGGGTGACACGTGCAGTGGCCAGTGTCCACACGATGGTGCCGTCCTGGCGCTGCTCCTCCACGACAGCATGCTTGCCGTCACCGACCCAGGTCAGTTGCAGTGCTCCTTCGCGACGGTAGAACGGTCGCTCAGGGTCAGGGATACGATGGATCCAGATGATGCTCTCTGCTGGCCAGTTGTAGTAGGCTCCGTCGATCTGAAACCGGGTTCGTTTCAGAGTTACCTGGCGATTGCCCACTCGAAGGATGTCTGAGTTGCCCTCATAGAGGTAACGCGGAGTGAGATTCTCCTCACCGGGGGTCAGTTCGAAACGGAATCGAATGCCACTCCAGTACAGAGTTGGACTCCAGAGAGTCTGTTCCAGTTGAGCGGAGGTAGCACCACTTCCGGAGTTCTGGCGACTCGACGCGACTCCTTCACAGCTGATCTGGAGAAGCAGTGCCAGAGCCAGGGTGAGCCAGGTGCACAGGATCCAGGTCCTGGAGATCGATGAGAACCTGATCAAGGAGTTCCTTGCCGCTGGAGGTGCCGTGTGAAGTGCTCCAGTCGGAGGATCTCGATTCGGAGTTGCTTCAGTTCATATCGAAGTTGCTGGCGTGCCGTTTTCTTGCTGCCTGTGGCTTCCAGAAATTGGCGCTCATCGAGCAGCCCCGCCGCGCACAGCAACACCTCATCGATCTGGCTCTGCTGTTGCTCAGATCCGCTCATCGAGGAGCGTGCTGCTTCGTGGCGGATTCGATTCCTCAACGCCCTCAGCGCGATCCATTCCTGTGCATCGAGAGGTTGGCGTTCGATGCTCTGAAACAATTCATCGACATAAGAGATGTTGCGAGCATCGAGGCCAGCGGCAATCAAAGTCGGGATGACGGCGGCGAGAAAGAGGCAGGGAGCCACCCGGGAAGCACGAACCATGAGGGAGTTCCTTCCGCGGACTGTTCGGGCGGCGGCAACGCCCTCTCAGAGGGTACACGATGAGCGCTCCGGGAGCACGGAATCTTCGATCCAGTGCTCCCGGAGACAACAGAGAGGGGTTAGCTTGGATTCTGCTCGCTGCAATTTGGCGTCGATTGCACCGCTTCGGCAGCCAGGGGGTAACCGTCATCCCATGAGGTTCTTGTGCCAGCGATTGCGGAGATGGGGCGCACCTTGAAATGAGATTCGGATCGAGCAAAGCAGGGCGATATGCTGCGAAGCGCAGTTTCGATCTGGCGAGTTTGCTGGTCGCGCTTCGCGATCTGACCCTTGTAGATGCTGCGGCAATCACTGGAGATCCAGGCATCTGAGATGTCGATGCGTTCACCTGTGCGATCGCATCGAGGTCTCGGTACCGGATCTCCATCCAGGATCGCCCTCACCACCGGGTGCAGACTCAGCGGAGTTCTCACCTCATCATGACAGGCGCTACAAAACCAGGTCCGGTGAGGCTGTGTCTCGCCGATCGTTTGCCGCGAACGCTGGCGACAACCGCGGCAGTTCTGCAGGTCATGTTTCAGGTTGAAGTGCAGCCACTGCTTAATGTTTTGAAAGGAACTGCTTCGAAACTCGTGTTGGTCTTGTTGGTGCAACGTGACTCCTGGGTGGCTTCGGGAGGCCAGTTCTTCATGGGGCTCACCCGGACCAATGCATCTACGATGCCAAACCATCGAAATTTGTCCTAAGTACATGGCCAAAATGGGGTTGGTAGGCTGCAGGGCACCATGGCGAGATCAGCACCTGTCCGCATCGAGAGGGGATTGCCCCAGTTCATGGCAGTGAAGTGAGCAGTAGCGCTCAGTGGTGCAGCAGTGGGTAACCGTTTCCGGTCCGCGGCGGAAATCTTGCTGTGGTGCCCTGCGGCTGCTTCGCGATGCTGCACGCAGAAGGGGGGCACACTGGATTCCCGGCGTCTGGATATTGAGTGGAAACATGACGATGCTGCAGCAGACGCAGAAGAGTGCGCGCAGGCACGCAGCTTCGAGATCACTGAACCGTGGCGATGGACTCGACAGCATCGGAACTGGCCATCAGAACTGGAATCACTGACCCATCCTCCACGGCGATTATGGCTGTGCGGACAGATTCCCGGCTGCTTGCCGACGGTCGCCATCGTGGGGAGTCGAAAAGCGTCTGTTGCGGGTCTCCGGCTCGCCTTCGAAATCGCTTCTGAACTGACTCTGAGCGGATTCAGGATCGTCAGTGGCCTCGCTCGCGGTATCGATGCTGCAGCGTTGGAGGGTGCGGTGTGCAGCGCTGCACAGGGCGGGCCTGCTCCGCTGGTGCTGCTGGGAAATGGTCTACCCGCGATCTATCCACCAGAGAATCAGCAGTTGGCTCGGCGAATCGTCGACCTGGGTGGATCTCTGATGAGTGAATATCGACCAGGGACTGCGCCGTTGCGACATCACTTTCCACACCGAAATCGTCTCATCAGCGGCTGGAGCCTGGCAGTGGTGGTGGTGGAAGCGACCCGAAAATCAGGATCGATGGGGACCGCATCTCATGCACTCGATCAGGGGCGAGAGGTGTGTGCTGTTCCCGGGCCAGTTCTGCGTGGAACACACGACGGTTGCCATGATCTGATTCAATCCGGCGCTCACCTGGTCACCTGTGCCCGCGATGTCATCGAGATCTGTGGCGGCATCGCAGAGGGGGAGGAAGTCTTCGAGAGAGGGTCTCGAGGCGACCGTGTCGAGATGAAGTGCCTCCTGGACCAGCATCAACTCACTCTGGATCAGGTACTGCTGGTGACCGGCTGGACGCCGCTGCGATTGTTGAGGGCATTCTGTGCCGTGGAGAGCCAGCGCAGCTAGTAGCGGTCAGGGACAGGTGTAATTGCTGCACTCCAGAGTATCGCCGGTCGGATCGGTGCATCGGGGGATGACCTCTGAATGCTCGGGTTGTGGGAATCGAAACCTCAGGCTGGCATCCATCGCAACGATTGAACTCGTGGTAGCCATACGAACGCCACAATGGCCCGATGGCTTCCGCCGATGCAGGCTCCGGGAGGACGAATTCAGCGGATTGTCGTAGAATTAGACGGGAGCACGGCGATCTCCCCTGAGACGGAGCCCCGTGGCCAACTCTGACCCATCCAGAACAGACCGGCCCATCGCAGGCCGATTTTTCCCTGCAGCCTTGCTCGGGCGTGGCGGCATGGGTGAAGTGTGGCACTGCCGAGACCGGGTGGCCGTCGAGGATGTGGCTCTCAAGCGAGTGGCTCCCGAGGATTCATGCGGGCCGGTCGGGGATCGCCATCGACGGGAGTTCGATCACCTGACCCGACTGCGTCATCCCTCGATCCTGGCGGTGAAGGAGTATGGCATCGATCCCCGGGATGGGGCTCGGTGGTTCAGCAGCGAGGTGCTTGCAGGTCCCGTCTCTACCGAGTTGATCGGCACCCTTTCACTGGCTGACTGGCTGGAGATGAGTCGACGATTTCTTCGCGCGCTCGCATTCATGCATCGAAATGGGTGGGTACATGGAGACATCAAATCGGACAATGTCCGCCTTCGACGGCCGCTGAGACCGGGCGATTCACCCGATCCGGTGCTGCTCGATTTCGGGCTGTGCCAGCAACAGGGTCAGCCTCCAGAAGAAAAGATCCTGGGTACTCCTCACGCGATGCCTCCCGAGCAATGGCTCGGTGAAAGACCGGATGCGCGGGGGGATATCTATTCGTCGGGTGTGCTGCTCTATCAGTGGTGGTGCGGTCATCTTCCATTCGAAAAGAAGGATCGCTCTCAAATGGGGAAGGCCCATCTGCAGGAGGATCCCGCGCCGCTGAAGGAGTTCAGAGGTGGGCTTCCAGAGGCTGCCATCGTCATCATCGACAAGATGCTCAAGAAGCGCCCCGATGATCGACCGCACGAAGCGGGTGAAGTACTCGCGTTGCTGGAGCGAGTGTTTCCTTCGGCTGAGGAAGGTTGTGTGGTGGAGTCGGGGCCCTCATTGGTGGCTCAACTCAGATATCCAGGAGTCGGTGAGGAATTACCTCGATTGGTGCTAGATCAGATCTTTCGAGTCAAGGATGTCGGTGGAGTCGTCCTTCATCTTCATCGGCGCGAAGGGGATCGACGCAAGATCTCGAATCGTGTCGAGGTGGAACTGATGTCACGGGGACTTCCGGTGCTGGGCGTTGACGCCGCTACCGATGATCCAATTCAGGATGTCATCAGGTCAATACCCCCTGGATCCACAAGCGTGGTGATCAAGGTCGATGATCCTGACTCCGCGACCCAGACGATGCAGCAAGCGATGCAGACGACCGAAGTGCTGGGCTGCAAGTTGATCTGGTGGCTTCACTGTTCGATTTCTCCTGGTGGATTTCTGGGAGAACTCCTCGCCATGCGCTCGCACCGGGTGATCTGCACCGACGATGGGGCTCCCATCGACCTCGCTGAGTGGCTGGCCATGGCGCTGCCAGGCGCCAACGTGGGATCAAAACTGCATCATCGTCTGCAGTGCTGGGGTGCAGGAAGTCCCTCCATCTGGGAGCGCATCCTGATCGGGAGGGTCGTTGCTGGTGATCTGGCCCACGACGGTCGGCGCTGGATCTGGCAGCAACCGAACTCCCATCCGGAAGATCGCTGGCGGGATCGGGTTGTCGAGCAGGTATTGCACCTCGAGGAAAACAATCGGTCAATCCTGGAAGCCCTCGCCATCGTCGGCGCTCCTGCAACAGCATCAGAAGTGGCCACTGTTGCGGGCATCGATCGTGGACTGGTTCCGTCGGTGGTCTCGGGGCTGGTTCAGAAGAACTGGATTCGCCTCGATGGGGCACTTCACTGGCGAGAGCCGTTTCAGGCAGAAGGGGTGCTGGTGGCGATCGATCCCGGTCGCAGGAAGCTGATGCACGAGAGGGCAACGGGACTTCCTCAGCGCGATGCTCTGGATCGAGTGCGCCATGAGATGAGTGCGGGGAATACCGATCAGGCGGCTCTGTTGCTGGAACCGTGGTTCGAAGATGAGGCGAAGCGCACCAGAGATGCTGTCAGGTTGGCCAGTGTGCTGACACCGCTGGTCGATCTGCTCAGGGACCACACTCAGGCCAGGTGGGCAGATTTGCTGGGGCAAGTCGAGGATCAACTGGGAAACGCGGCCCAACGAGATCGTGCATGGCGAGTTGCAGCCAACTGGCATCAGCGCGGCACCCTGACCGCGTTGCGATTGGCACGCCTGAGAGCCCACACGACCCGTCGCGATGGAGATCCCCAGCAGGCGCTAGAGATTCTCGACGACGCCTCTGAATCGTCGCCCAGTCAAGAACACGAGATCGAGCGTGAGCGGATCCTGGTCGCGATAGAACGGTCTCGTATCCTCAGAGCACTGGCGCGCCGAGGAGCAACATCGGCTCCGATACTGCAGGTGGAGGTGGGTGAAGACGCACAGGATCTGGTCGAAGAGGCTCTCCTGGAACGTTGTCGATGTGCACTGGCAAGAGGCGCAAGGCTACAGGCCATCGACCTCGCGCGTCAGGTGATCGATTCCCCAGCAGCAGAAATCCGGGTGCGCCACATCGTGGAAGCGCAGTGTCTTCGTGCGCGGGCGATGGAGGACCTGAGATCCTTGCGGATCTGGAGTCGCTGGCACCGTCACCTGTGCCTGAAGGAGTTGAGGCGAGAGGGTTCCATCGTCGCGGGGATCCAAGCTGCTGAAGCATCGCTTCGACTGGGAGAGGGAGCGCTGGCACTCTCTGAAGTCACCGGACTGATCGAGCAAGCGAGACTTCATTGCCGGGGACAGTTGCCCCGGGCCCTGTTGCTGATGGCTCGCTGTGAGTCGGGTGCGGGCTGGATACGCGCTGCTTCTCGTTGCCTCGAGGAAGCCCTGACCCTTGACGGATCTGCAGGAATCGTCGCCTGGGAGGGGAATCTGCTCGTCGCAGCTTCAGAATGGGCGGCGGGTCGTCCCAGCACCGCACGTCAGATTCTCGAAGCCACACCCGTGCATCGAGCACCTCATGAGAAGGAGTCGGTCGACGTCCATGGGCGTCACCTGATTCTCGAGAGCCGATGTGCATTTTCGATGGGGAATCCCTCCGAAGCGCTGAGCATCCTGGATCGGGGCATCACTTCATTGCGACTGCGCGGAACGGATCGAGACCTCGCGCCGTTACGTCGAGAGCGCGCCAGCTTGCTGGAGCGCCTCGGACAGAGTGCGATGGCCCAGACGGAAAGGCGCCGGATCGCCGCCGGAGTGATTCCGGAACCGGGAACCGATCCGGAGCCCGTCGGATTTCGAAGGGCCAGAAAAGCTCTGGATAGACGCGGAGTGCTGTTGAGGCGACGTCAGCATCAGGAGGCCAACAGGTACCTCGAAGTGGCCGCGCTCGACGCCCTGCGTCTGAGGGCCCAGCCGATGTCGACCTTGCTGACGCTCGAGCGGAACAACGAAGCGGCCCCGGCGGAAAAGGAGCGAATCGCTCTCAGTGCCTGGAGGAGGCTGTTGAAACTGGAATCACGTGAGGGCCACGCGGCCGTGTTGCTGTGGTGGGCGAAGGCCAGGGAAGAAGCGGGAGACGATGTGGCGGGCCAGCGGCTGCGCCAGGCGGCTCTCCGCGAGGTCGATCGATGGCGGCTGCATAGCCCGGCAGGGACACGGTGGCGAGAACTGGCAACGCTGCTCGGCGTCGCAGACCTTGCCTCGGGATCAGTTTTCGACATGGGTGGCCGAAGCACCTCACTGGCGTAGAATCTCACAGAGGCAGACAACTACCGATCGGGAAAGAGGAGTCGAGATGCTGAGAAGCCATACCTGTGGTGAACTTCGAGCCGCACATGTTGGCCAGGAAGTCACCCTTGTCGGCTGGATTGATACCGTGCGTGATCACGGGGGACTGCGCTTCATCGATCTTCGAGATCGATATGGACGCACGCAGGTGACGTTGTCCCCGGACTCCATCGATGTCAACTCGCTGGAATCCCTCCGTTCTGAGCAGGTGCTTCAGGTGGTGGGCCGAGTCGAGACACGTCCCGATGGAATGAAAAACCCGCGTCTGGAAACCGGTGAGATCGAGTTGATCGGCACCACTGCTTCGATACTGGGAGACTGTCCTCCGCTCCCCTTCGATTTCTCTCGCGGCGACCAGGTAAATGACGAACTGCGCTTTCAGTACCGTTTTCTGGACATGCGCCGAGCCGAGGTTCAAAAGCGCTTTCAATTGAGGTCGGATCTTCAGCATGAGATCCGTAATTACCTGCACCAGCGGCGATTTATCGATCTTGAAACGCCGATGCTGACAAAGAGCACGCCGGAAGGTGCCCGCGATTTTCTGGTTCCGAGTCGACTCAATCCGGGTGAGTTGTATGCGCTTCCCCAGTCTCCTCAGATCTTCAAGCAACTCTTCATGGTTGCCGGATTCGACCGTTACATGCAGATCGTTCGTTGTTTCCGCGACGAGGACCTGCGAGCGGACCGACAGCCTGAGTTCACGCAACTCGACCTTGAAATGGCATGCGTCGAGGAAGATGACATCATGGAGCTGCTCGAGGGGCTGATGGCTCATGTCGTTCAAGCACTCACCGGCAAACAGGTCGAGACTCCATTTCGCCGCATCTGCTACGAGGACGCGCAACTTCGCTATTCGAGTGACTCACCCGACCTCAGAAGTGATCTGGAGATCTTTGAGCTCTCCGATCTGGCGCTTGAGATGGGATTCAAGGTCTTTTCGGGGGCTGTCGAGGCAGGGGGTGCGGTCCGCGCCATCCGTGTGCCCGGTGGGGGTGAATGGTCGCGCAAGGAGATCGAATCGCTCGAGGCCATCGTCAAGAACCAGGGTGCAGGAGGTCTCGCCTGGATGAAGAGGAGTGATCAGGGCCTGGCAGGTCCTGTCGCAAGATTTTGCGAGAACGAAGCTGGCGCAGCGCTCGTCGAGCGAAGCGGTATGGAGGTGGGAGATCTGTGCTACTTCGTAGCAGACGCCTCGAAGCGCATCGTGATCAACTCACTGTCATTTCTTCGCAAGGAACTGGCGAATCGCCTCGGCCATCTGAAACCAGGTGCCCTCGAGTTCTGCTGGGTCACGGAATTCCCCCTCTTCGATGAAGATGAAGAGAGCGGCCTCCCGGTGCCCTGTCACCACCCCTTCACATCGCCAAATCCCGAGGATCTGGAGCGACTCGAATCGGCGCCACTGTCGGTTCGCGCTCGCGCGTACGACCTGGTTCTCAACGGCTTCGAGGTGGGTGGTGGAAGCATCAGGATTCACCAGAGAGATCTCCAGGAACGAGTTTTCGAGGCGATCGGGCTGAGCCACGAAGAGGCGCAGAGTAAATTCAGTTTCCTGCTGGAGGCCCTGAAATACGGGGCTCCACCACATGGAGGTATCGCTCTCGGGATCGACCGCCTGGTCATGATCCTGGCGGGGGATGAGTCGATCCGTGAGGTGATCGCCTTTCCCAAGACGCAGCGCGGCACTTGCCTGTTGACGGGGGCACCGACCGGTGTCTCCGATGCTCAACTCGACGAGGTGGGGCTGCAATTGGCCCCCATCGATGAGCCAGATGCTGAGCCGAACGAGGGCGAGAACTGCTGAAGTGAGAGAGGTCTGCCCCCGGAGCGCGTTTTTTTTCACAACAACCCTGTAATTCGGGGTTTCCGACTTGCCATCAGACCCCTGTACGGTGTATCCATCGGAGTTCCCAGAGGCCAGAATTGGCCGATCTACCACACCAGCATGCAGTGATCTGAGGAATCGAGAAGGAGGACCGACATCGCCGAGCAGACCAAGTACCGGATCATCGACAGGCCCGCACCGGGGCAGGTACGCCTCATCGACGACGAGGGCAACCAGGTCGGTGTTGTTGAGCTGAATGCCGCGCTGGAAATGGCGCAGGAACGAGATCTAGATCTGGTCGAGATGAACCCCAATTCCGATCCGCCATTGTGCAAGTTGATGGATTTTGGCAAGTTCAAGTACGATCAGTCAAAGAACTCGAAGCAGGTGCAAAAGGTCCGCAAGATCAAGGAAGTGAAACTGAGGCCCAAGACAGAACGACACGATCTGGATGTCAAACTGAAACGAGCTCGGAATTTCCTCGAAGATGGCCACAAGGTTCTGGTGACGATGGTTTTCAGGGGGCGTGAACAACGGCACCCTGATCTGGGCCGAGATGTGCTTCTCAGGTTCTTCGGTGAACTCGAAGAACTGGCAAAGATGGAACGTGAGCCGGTACAAGAAGCAAGAAACCGGATGGCGATGGTGCTGGCAAAGAAGAAATGAGCGATCCCCCTCCCTGTGAGGGTGACGCGCCTGGAAAGGGGCCCCGGTGGCCAGAAAAACTCACAAGCCGCACAAGGGCCTGCAGAAGCGGGTCAAGGTGACGGGAACCGGAAAGATCAAGCGCCACCGCGCTGGAAAAAGCCATCGGATGGGACCCTGGAACGCAACCAGGGTTCGTCGCGGTCGCCGATCAGAAATCTGCGCAGATTGCGACGCAAAGGTGATCAAAGCACTGCTCGGGATCGGCTAGTTGCCAGATCCGTGGTGCGTAGCGTGAGAAAACTGTTACTAACATCGCGCCGGATGGCGCACCGGCCGGCAATTCCAGGGATGACGGACCCGTAAGTCCCGAGCGAATCGATCTTGATTCCTCCTGCGCGTTGCCCACGGAAAGGGAAGTTCGATGGCACGGGTACGTTTTGGCGTCGCTCGTCACCGCAAACAGAAGCGGATTCTCAGAAAAGCTAAGGGGTTCTTCGGAGCCGCAAGCCGGCAGTACCAGACTGCCAAGCAAACCATCATCCGGTCTGAAGCCTTTGCGACACGGGATCGGCGGGTTCGAAAGAGGATGATCCGGCGTCTCTGGATCACACGGATCTCTGCAGCTTGTGGTCAGAACGACATCTCCTACAGCCGTTTCATTCATGGACTCAAGTGTGCCAAGGTGGATCTGGACCGGAAAATGATCTCCGAGTTAGCGATCCGTAACAACGAGGCCTTCGTTGCGCTCGTCGGGATTGCCCGCGGCACGCAGCAATGAGCGAGGGATCCCAGGTGGATCTAGAAACCATCCAATCCGAGGCCTTGCAGGCGATCGAGTCAGCGTCAGACGCCTCAGGATTGGAACTGGTTCGCGTTGGCGTGCTTGGCAAGAAGGGTTCCCTCAAGCAGATTCTCCGCTCCCTGGGTCAATTGCCTCCTGAGCAGCGCGCTTCGTTCGGGGCTCGCGCAAATGTCGTCAAGGACACTGTCGAGGCTGCACTGGCGGCGGCACGGGAACGCCTTGGGGGCCCTTCTGCAGCCTCTGCCACCTCGCGGGGGATCGCCCAGACGGATGTC
The DNA here is from genome assembly GCA_003973385.1 of Bacillota bacterium. Classification (GTDB taxonomy): domain Bacteria; phylum Planctomycetota; class UBA8108; order UBA1146; family UBA1146; genus QNYK01. The sequence goes on from QNYK01000062.1 coordinate 23,737, forward strand.
ACTCTTCCCGGTCGAGTTCCACATCGTGGCAGCAGGCATCCGGTACAACTGGTCGCCTCGAGGATGATCAACATCTTCGGCAATCTCGGTTTCCAGGTCGCTGACGGCCCCGAGGTGGAAGACGAGTGGCATAACTTCACCGGCTTGAACATCCCGGTCGATCACATCGCCCGGGATCCCGCAGAGAATTTCTTCCTCGAGGACGACCTTCTGATGCGCAGCCAGACCTCCACTGTCCAGGTTCGCGTCATGGAGAGTACGCCTCCGCCATTGCGTATCATCGCACCTGGAAAAGTGTTTCGACCCGATACCGTCGATGCGACCCATTCCTACATGTTCAACCAACTCGAAGGTCTCGTCATCGATGAGGAGATCAACTTCGGGCACCTCAAAGCGACCCTCTTGAGTTTTTTCCAGCAACTACTGCAGGAAGAAGGAATGAAGTTGAGGTTGAGGCCATCATTTTTCCCCTTCACCGAGCCCAGTGCAGAAGTAGACCTGTTCTGGCGCGGTGATTGGATGGAGATGGGAGGCTGTGGGATGGTCGATCCGAATGTCCTGGAAGCGGTCGGTATCGACCCAGAAAAGTGGACAGGGTTTGCATTTGGTCTTGGAATCGAGCGGGTGGCGATGGCTTCCTACAACATTCCAGATATCCGTTACCTCTACGAAAATGATGTCAGGTTTCTCCAGCAATTCTCCTGATGGAGATGGGCAACATAACAACCGGGAGTATATGTAATGAAGGTGTCGCTCGACTGGTTACGAGATCATGTGGAGATGGATCTCCCTGTCGAAGATGTAGCGTACAAACTCACAATGTGTGGTCTCAATTGCGAGGCCATCGAAGCGAATGGGACGGACCATGTCCTCGAACTCGAGGTGACATCGAACCGTCCAGATCACCTGGGTCATCGCGGCGTTGCCAGGGAACTGGCCTGTATCCTCGATGTACCACTCAAGCCGCTGGGGCTGGACTTTCCAGAGGTCGCGAAGGACACGGTCGGAAACGCGCTCGATGAAGTCACCAGTATCGAAGTGGATGATGACGATCGCTGTGGCAGGTACACCGCCAGGGTTGCCTTCGATGTCGATGTCGAAGCCAGTCCTGACTGGTTGATTCGACGCCTGGAAGCGATCGGCCTGAGGTCGATCAATATCGTCGTGGATTTGACCAACTATGTCATGATGGATCTCGGGCAACCACTCCATGCGTTCGATCTCGACCTGCTTGAGGGGCCAGAGATCATCGTCCGACGTGCTCTCCGCGGAGAACATTTCGACGCCATCGACGGAACAGAGCTGGAACTCGACTCAGACGATCTGGTGATCGCAGATTCTTCCAGGGCCGTGGCGTTAGCCGGTGTCATGGGGGGAGCACAGACCGAGGTCAGTGGAACTACACGTCGAATCATGCTCGAAAGTGCCTGGTTCGATCCTGTCCCGGTTCGTGAGACTTCTCGACGTCTTGGACTCACCAGTGACTCTTCGCACAGATTCGAGCGACGTGTCGATGTCGATGGTGCAGATATCGCTTCGCGGCGCTTCTTCCATCTGCTCTGTAGAGAGACTGACGGTAAGGTTCTGGCCGGATGCATGGAAACCACTCGTGTTGGCCTCCTCGCAACCCCGCCAGCGGTGGCCCTTCGACCTCAACGCATCGAGAAGATTCTCGGTGTTGCGGTTCCGATCGAGGAGATGAACAGCATCCTGGTGGCTCTCGGATTCGAACGGGTTTCAGAATCCGCCTCTGAGAGCCACTGGGCGGCTCCCTCCTGGCGTGCCGATTGCACCCGGGAAATCGACCTCATCGAGGAAATCGGGCGTATCCACGGACTCGACAGGGTCCCTGATTTCAGTATGCATGTGCGGGTGATCCCCGAGGATCAGCAAGCGCTGTTGATCGAACGCACCAAATCACTGCTGGAAGGCACTGGTCACCATGAAGCGCTGACCTTCTCATTCGGCGAGGAGGGGGCCCTGAAGGATCTGGAAGAGTGGTGGTGTATCGGCGATCCGTGGGTGGTGAGGAACCCTGTTCGAGTCAATGAGGGGGTGCTGCGTCGCAGCCTGTTGCCGGGATTGCTCTCATGTGTGCGAGGTAATCGCCTCCACGGTGTCGATAGGGTGCGCCTGTTCGAGGTGGCCCGGGTATTCCATCGCAGAGATGGTATCGACAGGCCAGTCGAGAAGTTGCATCTGGCGTGGGTCCATAGCATTCATGATCCTGTTGCTGGTGCTGATCCATGTCGAGAGATCCGAGGGATTGCGGATGCAGTGCTGGAGATGCTCAGGCTCGACAACTCAGCACGAAGTTCCATGACATGGAATCCGGTTTCGGGAGGCTCTGGAATGCTGCCAGAAACCGCTGCTGCACTCGACCTGTCGAGCGAGAGGCTCGGATTGCTCGGTGCTGTCTGCATCGATGGAGTGTCCGGTGAAACGTGGTGTGGAGAGATGGATCTCGGAACCCTGATCGACCACGCCAAGTTCAGTCATCGCTACAGCGAGTTTTCTCGTTACCCCGGAGTGCGCCGAGATCTCAATATCGTGGTCGAGGAATCGGTCCTCTGGAGAGACATTTCTTCCGAGGTGGAATCAGCCCAGCTGGGTCACTTCGAGGAGTTGACGTTTGTCGATGTTTACCAGGGCAAGCAGGTTCCCAGGGGTCAAAAAAGCGTCACCTTTTCGATGGCGTTTAGAGCTTCCGATCGTTCATTGACCCGTGAAGAAGTGGACGAATCGATCGATGGATTGATGCAGAGGCTCAAGAGCCGCTTCCAGGCCCAACTTCGAACCTGATCAGCGGATCAATCGTGGATGAGGATCCGGGTGCCCAGGCGCATCCAGGGGAAAAACTCCACCACATCTTCATTCCGCAGCCGAATACATCCTTCTGATCCCATCGAGCCGATCGTTTCCGGGTCGCTGGTGCCATGAATTCCGAGGCCCTGGTGGGAGGGGGTATCCTCGAATCCTATCCAGCGCTCGCCCAGAGGGTTCCCCTCGGCACCGTAAGCGATGGGAGTTCGACCATCTCGGGGCTGCCACATCGGTTTCTTCTGCACCAGATCGACGATGAAATCGCCACTGGGAGTGCAGTTTTCCTTGCCATGTCCGACCGGAAAACCCTGCAACCAGCGACCATCGATGTACAGGTCCAGCCAGAAATCACTCTTGTCGATTTCTACGCTGAAAATCCCCTTCAGGAATTTCAGTTTCTGTCCAGGATGAATCACATCGGTTTTCAGATGGTTCAGTGACCGCAGGGAGTCGACGGTGACCTTGTTGTTTCGGGCGATCCTTGAAAGCGAATCTCCACTGATCACGGTGGCGAAGCCTGCCATCGAGAAGGGACGCTTCGAGATGACCCAGAAGTCGACAAGGTTGCGTAGCTTCTGTCGAATCGGTGACCGCCATTCGATCTCGTCTGAACTGGAGTAGGCATCAGAGAGCAGTTGCCAGCACTTGACGGCAGTGGTGTCTGTATCGAATCCGATCTCATCTGCGATGACGAGGCAGGCCTCACCATAGCCGGCGGTATCAGGTCCCGATGGGATGATTTGCTGCGCTATTCTGATCTGCTCTGTACCCCGTGCTTCTCGCAGTAGCAAGACACGGGCTGTAGCGGAATGATCGACATCTGCTTCCTCGATGCGATGGAGGATTCCCAGTGCTTCACCCACGTTACGCGGATTTTCGGAGGCCAGGAGAACCTGGGCCAGTCGGATGCGGGTGCCGTCATCCGGGTCCGCTTTCAACTGGCTTCGCAATTGCTGTATCTGATCAGATTCGATATCGGAAGCATCGGGCTGCAAAACCGTGTCGACGGGATCGATGGGGGCTGGATCGGCTGGATCGGCAGTGTTCTCCGTTGACGTTGAACTGGAGCCAGAATTTGTCTGTTCGCTGGTGGTACTGCTTTCGTCCATCTCGATCAAATCTGCTTCGAACCAGATGGAGTATCCCCACCAGACTCCACCAGCGATGATGAGAAGTAAGAACACAGTACGCATCGGCCCCCCGCCCCAGGATAATTTCAGAGTTATTCTTCATCCGGGCCGACGCATCAGCGGTGATCCGGATGGTCAATCATTCTAGGCCCACACGTGGGTAGTTGCCAGAGAGCCGATGACCGATCAGCCGAGGATGGTTTCTACCGAGAGCCTCGAGAGGTCCACCAGCCAACCAGGAAAGATGCCGATGAAAACGGTCGCGATGGCACAGACAGCCACGGTAAAGATCACGCCCCAGGGTGCCGGAACCAGATCGAAGGAAGATCGAGGCTCCCGGAACCACATCGCTACCACGGGCCTCAGGTAGTAGTAGACGCTGATCAAGGTCGTGATGATCGCAATCAGCGCAAGCGTGAGAAATCCACTGCTGACCGCACCTTGCAGGATCATCAATTTGGCAATAAAGCCGGCGGTCAGGGGTATTCCCGCGAGAGAGATCAACGCGATGGTGAGTCCGATGGCCAGGAATGGGCGATTTCTGGCCAGCCCATCGAGATCACGGACATCATCGCGGTCCGTGCCGACACTGATGGCAGTGATCACTCCAAAAGCGGCCAGGGTGGTGGCAGCGTAGGCGAACAGGTAGAAGGGTATGCTCGCGCCTGCGGAGGCTCCCTCTCCTGATACGACGATCACCAGCGGGATCAACAGGTATCCAGTGTGGGCGATCCCCGAGTACGCCATCATCCGTTTCAGGCTTCGTTGATTCAGTGCAGCTAGATTCCCGAGTAACATCGAAACGACCGAGATGGCTGCGAGGATCTGCGCCAGTTCCTGGCCGCCTCCTGTGAAGAGCAAGAACCTGCACAACGCGAAGAAACTGGACGCCTTCACGGCCACTGCCATCCAGCCGACGGCCAGTGTGGGGGAGGCCTGGTAGACATCTGGCACCCAGGAATGAAAGGGCACGGCGCCGATCTTGAAACTGAAGCCGATCAGGATCAGTAGCGTTCCGATGCTGAAGAGCGAATCTCCCTGGCCATTGGATGCGGCGATGTCAGAGAACGATATCGATCCCCCCGTTGTTCCGTAGATGAAGGCCATCCCCAGTAGCAGAAATCCGCTCGAAAAAGCACCGAGAACGAAGTACTTGAAGGCTCCTTCGCTGGCGGAACGGTTCTCCTTGAAGTAACCCGCCAGCACATAGACAGCCAGTGACAGCGTCTCGATGGCGACGAACACGGAAATCAGATTGGTGGCCTGGCAAAGAAGTGCCATCGCTCCAGCACAGAAACAGATCAGGGCATAAAATTCTGCACGATTGTTGGCACTGCTGGCGAGGTATCCGCCCGACATCAGAGTGCAGAAGAGAGCCGTCATCATGACGACGCCGGCTCCCATGCGGCCGAACAGATCGTCGGTCATGGCACCAGCATAGAGTGAGCCAGTCGATGCAGCGGTGCCCTGAACAAAGAGCGCCGCAAGAGCCAGCAGCAACCCCGCACCACCTATCATGGCGAGGTGAGTCTTTTCGGATCGGGTATCGTCGCCATTTTTTCCGAGATCAGAAAATAGTTGCACCAGGCCGGTGATGAATAGAATCCCGGCCGGGAGTATCGCCAGGATCTCGGCTCGGGAGATGGTGAGTTCCAACTTGGGCTCCTAACTCTTCAGCATCTCGACATAGAGGACCAGTGTAGGCTTCACCATGTTGATGAATGGAGCCGGGTACAATCCGAGCCAGAACATCATGACGACAAACGGGAGCAAGTAGATGATCTCTCTGACGGAGAGATCAGCGACAGTCCGGTTCTCCTCATGGACGATCGGGCCAAACAGGAACCGCTTGACCATGTTGAGCAGGTAGAGCGCTCCCAGCACGACGCCGGTGGAGGCGAGTACTCCCCAGAGCGGGAAATCTCTGAATACCGCAAACAGGATCAGAAACTCACCGACGAAACCATTGAGTCCTGGAAGGCCGATGCTCGACAGTACCGCGATCAGGAAGAAGATGGTGTACATCGGGATCACCTTTGCGAGACCACCATAATCCGCCAGCTCTCTGGTATGCCTTCTCTCGTAAATGATGCCGATCATCAGGAACAGCATCCCCGTCGAGAGTCCATGATTCACCATCTGGAGGATTCCTCCGGTGATCGCTTCGACGCTAGGAATGAAGCAGGCGAGCACCACGAAACCGAGGTGGCTGACCGAGGAGTAGGCGATCAATTTCTTGATGTCATTTTGAACAAGAGCCATGCAGGCACCAAAGATGATGCCGATAATGGCAAGCCAGCACATCACTCCTTGAAGATCAAAGGCTGCGTCGGAGAAGAGCGGAATCGAGAATCGGAGCAGCCCGTAGGTCCCCATCTTCAATAACACTCCAGCCAGCACCACCGATCCTGCTGTGGGAGCCTGGACGTGTGCATCGGGAAGCCATGTGTGGAGGGGGAACAGAGGCACCTTGATGGCAAATGAAAGGGTGAATGCGGAGAACAGCCAGAATTGCTGGTCGGGACCGAGCGGATGGGTGCTGCGGATGCGCTCCAGCATCAGGGGCAGATCAAAGGTGCCGGTGTGCTGGTAGAGGTACAGGATGGCGAGGAACATCAAGAGACTTCCGACCATCGTGTAGATGAAGAATTTGAGCGCCGCGTAGATCCTCTCTCGACCGCCCCAGATCCCGATGATGAGATACATGGGGATCAGCATCGCCTCATAGAAGAAGTAGAAGAGGATCAGGTCGAGAGCCAGGAAGGCACCGATCATTCCGGTCTGAAGCAGTAACAGGGCAATCTGGAACTCCTTGACCCTGTCGTCGATCGCACTCCAGGTGCTCAGGAATACCAGTGGCATCGAGAAACTGGTCAGCAACACCAGAAGTACCGAAATACCGTCGACACCGAGGTGGTAGCTGATACCGAGAGATTCTATCCATGTGTGCTGCTCTTCGAGTTGCATCGTTCCCACCGCATTGTCGAAGTTGCCGATCATCAGGAGCGAAAAGAGCAATGTCAGGCAACTGATCATCAGTGCTGCCTGGCGCAGCAGTGCCTTGTTGTTGCGATCGACCAGCGAAAGCAAGATCGCACCGACCGCCGGGGTCATGGTGATCAGGCTCAGAACCGGGAGGTTGAAAGATTCGAGTTCCGGAATCACTGTGCACCTCCTTGCCTGAGAAAGTTCAGTAGCATGAAGAGCAGCACCAGCACGCCGCAGGCAAAGGTCAGCAGATATCCAGGAATGAAGCCAGTCTGCATCTTGCGAAACAGGTGTCCGACGTTTCTTGTCAACAATGCTGTTCCGCTGACCAGGATTCCATCGATCAGGATCCGGTCGATCAAGATGAACATCAGGTGACTGATCGTCTCAAAAGGGCGAACGAACACGGAGTTGTAAAATTCATCGACGTAGAACTTGTTCGCGGAGAGGCGCCCCAGCAACTGGCCTGGCCCGCTTTCGATGAAGCGTCTGCGCAGATCCTTGCCCTTGCCGTAACAGTGAAATGCGAGCAGCAATCCAGATCCTGCGATGAGAAGACTCAGGATCATGCTTTGCCACTCGGCTGCATGGAGGGCATGGAGAGCCTGCTCTGTTAGCCCCTCATGGCCCTGCTGAAGGCCTGTGAAGTGACCCAGCGATGCGTGGCCACCGAGGAACTCGGGGACATTGAGGAACCCACCGAGGGCGCTGGCGATGGCAAGCACCAGCAGCGAGAGGCCGATCCAGCCGCCGGGTTCGTGAACCTTGCCCTCGAGGTCGGGATCGATACGGCTCTCGCCCCAGAAGGTCATGGCGACACACCTGATCATGTAGAAGGCGGTCATCCCTGCGGTCAGGAATGAGATGCCCCAGAACAGCATCGCTGCACCGGATCCACCCAGGAAGCCCTGCTCGAAGCCGGCAAATAGAATCTCATCCTTGGAGAAGAATCCGGCCAGCGGAGGGACTCCAGCGATGGCCAGAGTTCCGACGAGAAATGTTATATGGGTAAAGGGTAATTGTTTTCGAAGCCCTCCCATCTTTCTCATGTCTTGTTGGTGATGCATGGCATGGATCACTGAACCTGAGCCAAGAAACAGCAATGCCTTGAAGAATGCGTGAGTCACGACATGGAAAAAAGCAGCTGAGAAGGCGCCAACCCCGATGGCGAAGAACATGTATCCCAGTTGGCTCACTGTCGAGTAGGCGAGCACCTTCTTGATGTCGTTCTGGCCGAATGCGATGAGTGCCGCAAGTAATGCGGTGCAGGCACCGATTCCAGCGATGAGCGTGAGAGCCGCAGGGGCCGCCTGGAACAGCGGCATCAGGCGACAGCACAGGTAAACACCGGATGTCACCATGGTGGCTGCGTGAATCAGTGCAGAGACGGGTGTCGGTCCAGCCATCGCATCGGGTAACCATACATAGAGGGGAATCTGGGCACTTTTACCGGTAGCACCGATGAACAGAAGCACCACGATCGTGGTGACCAGGCCGACTGACCCCAGCAACGGAATCGTCAGCGTTTGCGCCGCCACCGTCTGAATCTGGTTCACATCGGTGAGCGCAGACATGGCGAGAGTGCCGAAGTGTGTCAGGCAGAGGAAGATTCCCAGCAAGAAGGCGAAGTCGCCGATGCGGTTCATGATGAAGGCTTTGCGACCTGCCGCACAGTTGGCGTCATCTTCGTACCAGAACCCGATCAGCAGATAGGAGCAGAGTCCCACGCCTTCCCAGCCGATGAACATCAGCAACAAGTTGTCGCCGAGCACCAGCAGCAGCATGAATGTCATGAACAGGTTCAGGTAGGCGAAATAGCGGTGGTACCCCGGATCTCCGCGCATGTAACCGATCGAGTAGAGGTGAATGATAGATCCGACACCGGTGATCACCAGGCACATGACGGCGGCGAGGCCATCGAAGTGAAGTGAGAACGGGATCTCGACGAGGCCATCGATCCAGATCCATGGGAATCCATCCCAGTGCTGGGGCGACCCCACGTCAACGACATGCCTCCAGGCTCTGTAGGAGATGAGAAAAGAGATGATCGGCAACCCGCAGGCGATCGCCGAAACTGCCCGGGTACCGATCCTGCGTCCCAGCAGCCCGTTGAAGACGAAGCCGAGAAAGGGAAGTAGAGGTATCCAGAGGAGATGGATGTCCAAGTCTGTCCCCCTAGCCGTTCAACTGGCAAAGTTGGCGAAGATCGATCGATTTCCAGCGGCGCCAGATGACCAGCAGCAGCGACAGGCCGATGGCCGCTTCAGCAGCGGCCACTGCCAGCACCATCAAGGTAAAGATCTGGCCGCCGTGTTCCCCTGAGAACGCAGTCAGTGCGTGGGCGCGCCCGAAGGAGACGATGGCGATATTGACCGCGTTGAGCATCAGTTCGAGTGACATCAGGACGACCAGGATGTTGCGCCGGGCCAGCACCCCGTAGGTGCCAATCGAGAAGAGCAAGGCACTCAGATAGAGCAGCGTCGCGAGGCTAAACATCTACGGTCACCTGCCCATCTCCCACGGTCGAGGGTGATCTCGATGTGCTTCTTCTGCGCATCGCCAGGTGTACTGCTCCAATGATTCCTACCAGGATCAGCACAGAGGTCAGTTCGAACACCAGAAGATGGTTATGGAACAGTTCCAGTCCAAAGGATGCGACGGAACCGTGGGAATCTGGAACTGCTGCCAGCGCCGGAATGGACCCCGCCGAGTCCAGCTTCTCGACCTGCTGTGAATGAGAGATGGCAAAACTGAGCAGCGAGAAGATCAGCAGGGCGACACCGGCTGCGAAAGCCCTCTCGGGGGCGCCACCTTCATCAGAAAGATCTCCATCGCGAGGATTGATCAGCATGATGACGAACAGGTAGAGCACCATGATGGCTCCGGCGTAGACCAGCAGCTGCATGAATCCCAGGAACACGGCATCCAGTAGCATGAAGATCACGGCCACTGCAGAAAGCATGACGATGAGGAACAGAGCCGAATAGATCGGGTTTCGCCGGGTGACCACGAGCAAGGAACTCACGGTAGCCACCACAGCAGCCAGTCCGAAAAACAGGTGTTCCATCACAGGGCTCAACACGGTCTCCACCAGCCTTACTTGCTCTACTCACACCGCAATCAGAGGGAAAGGAGTTTTTCCTTGTTGTAAATTTTTTCGGCACGGGTTAGCGAAGGGATGTTGTAAACAGGTGTCAGTTCGATGGCGTCACAGGGGCAGGCTTCCTCGCACATGCCGCAGTAGATGCACCGCATCATGTCGATATTGAAGAGCCTTGGACGCTTTTCTCTGTCGTCCCAGGGCGCTTCTTCAGCAATGATTTCTATACAGAAAGCTGGACATGCAGTGGCACACAGGAAGCAGGCCGTACATTTCTCTCGACCCAGTTCATCTCTCTTGAGGCGGTGTTCACCCCGGTATCCCGGGTAGGGAGTCCGCCTCTCTTCCGGGTAGTGAATCGTGTTGGGCTCATTGCGGAAGATGTGCTTGAGCGTGTTGATCAACCCCTTGGCCACCGGTACCGCGAATTTGGCATTCTGCCGCGGTTCGGTGGTGGAGGTGGTCCGCTCCAGCTCTTGTTCTTTGGCATCCTCTTGGTTTGCCATCGGTCTCCGTTCTAGTCCAACCCTGCTAGGGAAGGGGAATCAGCCATTTCCAGCCAAGCACACCTGCGACGGCTGTCAGGCCAAGATTCAGGAGCGAAATCGGAATGAACACTTTCCAGCCGATGTTCATCAACTGGTCGTACCGAAAGCGCGGAAGTGTCCAGCGTGTCCAGATGAAAATGAAGAGTAACGCGACAAGTTTCAGAGAAAAGATCGCGACGCTGATGCTGATATCCCAGACGGTGGGTTTGGTCGGGATCTCGATCCACGGAACACTCCAACCGCCGAGGAACAGTGTGATCATCAGGCCAGACATGGTGATCATCGCCACATATTCACCCATGAAAAAGGTCGCGAATTTGAGACCCGAGTATTCGGTATGAAATCCACCCACAAGCTCTGCTTCGCACTCGGCAAGATCAAAGGGAAGTCGGTTCGTTTCTGCGAATGCTGCCACGACGAAGATCACTGCGGCGATCGGTTGTTGAAATAGATTCCACTGCATCAATCCAAGTGTTCCTGCGGCCCACTGTTGCCGGATGATCTCGTTGAGGTCGACGGTCTGGGCCGTCATCAGGATGGCAATGATGGAGAGGCCCAATGCGACCTCGTAACTGATCATCTGTGCAGAAGCACGAAGGCCTCCGAGCAACGAGTACTTGTTATTTGAAGCCCAGCCGCCAAAGGCGAGCCCGTACACCGAGAATCCCGAAACCGTCAGCAGGAAGATCACGCCAACTCCCAATGAGGCGACCTGGAGATCGATTCCGACCGGGATCACGGCAAAGGCGAGTACGGCAGGGGCGTAGACGAGGAATGGGCCGAGGCGATAGATCCACTTGTCGGCACCTTGAGGTGTGAGGTCCTCCTTGAACGCCAGCTTGATGACGTCAGCGAGAGGCTGAAGCAGGCCCGCCGGACCGACGCGGTTCGGGCCAATTCGATCCTGGATCCAGGCGCTGATCCTGCGTTCGAAGTAAACCAGGGCGGGCACAATTTGCAGGATCACCGCGAAGATGATGATGGCCTTGATCACGGCAAGCGCGAGTGGAGGCAATTGCATATCCATCAGGCACCTCCCCCAGCACCGACACCTGCGGGGCGGTCGGATAGTAGCAATCCCGAGGATCCGATATCGCTGTGGTTATGACCGGCGAAGGGAGCGCAAACCTCAGACAACTCCCGGAAAATGCCGGCAGCAGAGAGGCTTCTGGATCGGGTCCCGAGCGCGGATTGCAATGACTGAAGGAGCACAAGTTCGCCGGGAAACGGAGTTTCTCCCGGTTTCCAGCAGCTGCGGGTTCGCTGAAGGCGATCGTCTTCGCTGACCCAGGTGCCTTCCTTTTCCAGTGGCGCGGTTGCAGGGAATACCAGTGCTGCTCCGTCGAGCCAGTTGCCTTCTAGCACGGAGAAAAGGATGCGAGTCGAGGCCTTTACCAGCGCAGCGCTCCACTCTTGCCCGGGCCCGTCAGGATCTGGGCCACCGCAGAAGGCGACGATCGTCTCGATGGATCCATCGTCGAGTGCCCTCTGTAGATGGCTGGCATCTTCACCGAAGACCTGATGACCAAAAACCTGTTCGGCGCCATTTCTATTGGGGTGTTTGTCGGCGCTGATCTTGAACCCGGCTGGGAACTCAGCTGCGGCACCTTGCTCTGGCAGCCAGCCCCCGACCAGCGAATCGGAACTGGATGCGGCGAGTGCATGTACGAGGTGCAGTTCTTCGCAAGTGAGGAATGGATCGATCAAGAATGCAACCCGCGGCGAATTGTCGAGAATCTCGATGAAAGCAGTGATCGATCGGGAAGAATCGAGTGGCCCAGAGGGACCTCTCGCCTCCAGGACACGATCATCGCTGTAAAGGTGTCTCCAGCCGTAGCGGCCTTCATCGCACATCCACCAGTCATTCACATCCTGATTTTCACGAGGCATCAATCGCTTGACGAAACCGTCCAGGGTTTCGACCTCTATATTGCATCCTCTTGAGCATCCGCCGCAGATGGAGTCCTTGCGTTCCATATTCCAGACCCGGGCTTCGAACTTGAAGTCGTGGGAGATGAGAGCGCCAACGGGACAGATGTCCACGGTGTTGCCCGCCAGCTGGTTGTCGATGGGTATTCCTGGAAATACATCGACCACCGATCGATCACCGCGTTCGACGATGCAGAGTTCGCTGGTACCGCTGATCTCATCGCAGAAGCGGGTGCATCGTGTGCACACGATGCACCGGTTTCCCCAGATGGAAATCGTTGGCCCCAGTTCCTTGGTATGCCGGATGTTCTTGTCCTCGATGAAGCGGCTTCGGTCCGGTCCGTGCGAATAGGAGTGATCCTGCAGGACGCACTCACCAGACTTGTCGCAAACCGGGCAATCCAGCGGGTGGTTGATCAACTGGAACTCCATGACGGAGTTGCGGGCATCCACCGCTACTTCGCTTTCGGTCTCGATCTCGAGGCCATCTGCGATTCGCTCCGAACAGGAGATCACTGGCTTGGGCGAGCGATTGCTCTCGACCATGCAGATACGGCAATTGCCGGCGATCGATAGCCCGGGGTGGTAGCAGAAGCAGGGGATCTCGACACCATGCTCACTGGCAGCCTCCAGGATGGTCATGCCGGAAGTGTTCTCCACTTCCTGACCGTTGAGAGTCCATCGTGTTGTCGGAGTCTTGATGTCAGGCATGGGAAGCCGCTCCTCCTACCACGGAAGGGTGCCGTTTCTTCCAGGCGGGGCTGCCGCCATTTTGAATCGCAGATTCAAAGTCGCTCTTGAACTTCTTCACGATCGATTCAGCAGGGAATGCAGCGGCATCGGCGAGAGCACAGATGGTCTTTCCGACCATCCTGTCGCAAACATCCTGGATCAGATCGAGGTCTTCCATCCGGCCTTCACCGTGTGCAATGCGGTGGGTGATTTTTGCAAGCCATCCGGTGCCTTCTCGACAAGGCGTGCACTGGCCGCACGACTCATGATGGTAGAATCGCATCACATTGAGCATCGCATCGACCATGCAGGTGGTTTCATCCATCACGATCACACCAGCAGACCCAAGCATCGTTCCGGCTGCTGCGAGAGATTCGATATCCATCGCCACATCGCATTCATCGGCGGTGAGAACATGGGCAGAAGACCCTCCTGGAATGACAGCCTTCAATTTTCTGCCCTTCCAGACTCCTCCGGCGTGCTTGTCGATCAGGGTCCGAAGTGGGACTCCCATCGGCAACTCGAATGTTCCCGGATTTTCGACATGACCACTGACACAGAACAACTTTGGTCCCGGCGAGTTTTCCGGGCCGATGGCGCGGTAGGCATCCGCGCCGATCTCGAGGATGTACGGCAGATTCGCCAGGGTTTCGACATTGTTGACCACAGTCGGGCAGCCAAAAACTCCCTCGATGGCGGGGAACGGGGGCTTCAATTTCGGATTGCCACGATCCCCCTCGAGGGAGGTGAGCATGCCAGTCTCCTCGCCACAGATGTAGGCGCCTGCGCCGCGGTGAACGGTGACATCGATGCGCTGTCCGGAGCCGAGTGCATTGTTGCCGAGGAATCCCGCATCGTATGCTTCATCGATCGCTTTCTGGAGCCGCTCCGTGGCAAACACGAATTCTCCTCGGATGTAGATGTAGGCGGTTTCGATGCCGACCGCCTTGCAGCAGATCAAGATCCCTTCGAGCAGCAGATGAGGATTTTTCTCCATGATGAGCCGGTCCTTGAAGGTGCCAGGTTCCGATTCATCTGCATTGACGACCAGATATTTTGGCTTGTCAGTTGTCTTGGGTACGAAGCCCCACTTGACCCCGGTGGGGAATCCAGCTCCGCCACGTCCGCGTAGATTGGAAGCTTTGACCAGATCGATCAGGGTATCAGGCTTCTTGCGCTTGCTGAGGGCAGCCTTGGCCTGTTCATAACCGCCATGCTGCTTGTAAAACGCCATGGTATGGCAGGTCTTCTTCTGGATGTGCTGGGTGAAGATTTTCCTGAATGCCATCAGTTGCTTCCCCCCTTCGCGCTCTCTCGCAGTTGCTCGATCAACTGATCGACGTCGTCGATGGAGAGGTCTTCGTGGTAATCGTCATTCATCTGCAGCATCGGAGCAGTGTCGCAAGAACCTAGGCACTCCACCTTTGACAGTGAGAAGAGACCGCAATCAGTGGTTTCTCCAGGCACGATACCGAGTCGTTCGGTGATTCTGGTGACCACATCTTCCGATCCCCTCAGTGCGCAAGAGAGGGTGCTGCACACCTGAATGTGATACTTGCCGGTGCCTGCACGCCGATAGTGGGTGTAGAAGGTGACGACGCCAAATACGAATGCCGGCGGGATCTCCATCAGATCTGCTACATACCTCATCTCTGGCACACCGATCTCTCCGAATTCCGACTCGGCAAGACGCAGTGTCGGTAGCAACGCTGCTCTGCGCGTCGGATACCGCGTCAACAACCACTCGTATTGCTTCATCGTCGAGGGAGAAAATGAAAGTGTGACTGCCAAGTTTCTCCTACCTGTCCAGTTCGCCGGCGATGACGTGAAAACTGCTGAGGACGGCGACCGCATCGGAGAGCATTCCGCCCTCGACGAGGCGCGGATAGATGGCGTAGTTGTAGAGGGAAGGGGGGCGAACGCGCAACCTGTATGCGGTATCACTCCCATCGGAGGCGATGAAAAACCCAAGTTCTCCACAGGGTGCTTCGGTGGCGCTGTAGATGCAGGCGCCAGGCTCAGGTTTGATTCCATGCCCGAGCATCACCAGTTTGAAGTGGTGGATCAGCGACTCCATGTCGTTATGAACCGCGTCCTTGGTGGGCAAACTGGTCTTGAAGTCATCGTGAACCACTGGGCCACTCGGCAAGGTCGCCATCGCCTGGCGAATGATCTCCAGCGATTGCTCGATCTCCTCCATCCGTTGCATGTACCGGGCGAAAGAGTCTCCCTCTGTCTGGACCGGAACCTTGAAGTCGTAGTTTTCGTAGCCGAGATAGGGGTGGTCCCTTCGGACATCGACATCGAGCCCACTGGCGCGTGCGATGGGCCCCGAGATTCCCCAGGACCTCGCCTGATCCTCGCTGACGATGCCGATATCCTTGACTCGGTCGACGAAGATCCTGTTGTTGAGGAGCATCGTGTGAATCTCGGTGAGTAACGGCGGGAATTCATCCAGGAAAGAATACACCAGGTCGGGGAAAAACTCGGGGACATCGCGCATGATCCCGCCGACCCGGGTCCAGGATGTGGTCAGGCGAGCACCACAGACCGCCTCGATGATGTCGTAGATCAGCTCTCGTTTCTCGAATGCCCAGAGCATGATACTGAAAGCCCCGAGATCCATTCCCTGGAGGCCGACGCAAAGAATGTGGTCGGCGATTCTCGAGAGTTCACACATGATCACGCGAAGAGACTTGCATCGAGGAGGCACCTCGATGCCGAGCAAATCCTCAACGGCCACGGAGTAACCAACATTATTGTTGAGGGCGGAGAGGTAGTTCATGCGATCAGAAACCGTGACCCACTGCTGGTAAGTCATGTTCTCACCGAGTTTTTCAAAACCGGTATGAAGGAATCCGATCTCGACATCGGCCTCGACGATTGTTTCTCCTTCGAGGGTGAAGATGCTCCTGAGTGTTCCATGAGTCGCAGGATGCTGGGGACCAAAGTTCATGACGAGCCGACCATCCCCATCGGAATCAGACATCTCCATCACGGAAGCTGGACGTGCACCTGAACGGTGGGCTCTCAATCCTTTCTCCAGTTCGGTCCTCAGAGTCCTGGCAGATGGGACCGGTGCGTCCCTCGTGCCTTTATCTGGGCTTGGAGTCACGTCGGACCTCCTCCTCGTACTCAGGAGTGTGCATCCCTCTTCCGATGCTGGTCGGGTAGTCTTCTGGTTCCTCTTCGACCATCTGATCGCCACGTGGAACCACGCGCGTGAACTGGCGGCGTTCGCCTGCTCCTTTGAGGGGGTAATCCTTGAGAAGTGGAAAAGCCGGATAGTCTTCAGGCATCAGTAGCCTTCTCAGATCTGGATTGCCCTGGAAGACGATTCCGAACATATCGTGCGTCTCGCGCTCTCCCCACCTCGCCGAATCCCACAGATCGAACACGCTAGGCAGTTCCGCCTGATCCTCGCTGAGCCAGACATGGAGGCGAAACTGGTGACCAGAAGCGCCGATTCTTCGCAGTACATAGACGACCTCGAATCGTTCCGGGCGGTCCATTCCTAGATGGTCCATAGCGGTCACATCGACCAGGTAATCGTATCCCTGCTCATTTCGAAAGTGCTCGAGTAGTTGGCGCTGGTGCTCTGCCTTGCAAGTGAGCGCGACCTGGCCCTGATGCTCCGTCTGGTCGATGACCAGTGATTGGAGGTCAGGAGCAAGGGCATCGTAGGCAGCATCGTTTGCGGCCATATCAACTACCGTGCTTTCCACTGTCGAGGCGCTCCTGGCCGACGAGTTTCTGAATTTCAAATAGAGCGTCGAGCAAGGACTCGGGGCGAGGAGGGCAGCCGGGCACATAGACATCGACGGGCATGAACTGATCGACGCCCTGAATCAGGGTGTAGGTGTCAAATACTCCACCACACGAGGCACAGGCACCCATCGAGATGACCCACTTGGGCTCAGGCATCTGGCGGTAAATTTTCTGCAGCACGGGCATCATTTTGAGTGAGATTCTTCCACTGACGATGAGCAGGTCAGCCTGGCGCGGACTGAATCGCACCACCTCTGCTCCGAAGCGAGAAATGTCATAGCGACCAGAAAATGTCGCCATCATCTCGATGGCGCAGCAAGCCGTGCCGAATGGCATCGGCCAAAGAGCGTTCTTGCGGCCCCAGTTGACGATGCTGTTGACAGTCGTGGTGAGAAATCCTTCTCCACTGATCAGACTCTCTAGTCCCATTCAAGAGCTCCTCTCCGCCACAGATATATCAGACCGCTGGTGAGCACAAAGATGAAGGCACCCATCTCGACCAATCCGACCACGCCCAACTGCTTGTAGACCACGGCGTAGGGGAGCAGGAATACAGTCTCGATGTCAAACAAGATGAACAGAATCGCTACGAGATAGAACTTCACCGTGAACGGTTCACGCGCATCGTCGAGCAGTGGAACGCCGCACTCGTAGATACTCTCTTTCTGAACATCTTTACGCTTGGGCCCGAGCAACTCGGAGAGCAACAGCAAGGCTACGCCGACGATCACTGTGACTCCGGCGTAGGCCAGCAGCGCGTGGAGTTCGTAATCTCCAGCTACTGCGAGCATCGGTATCCAGTTGACGGCGGCAGCTCCGGAGCAGGTGGGCAGAAACACACGACCTCCGCGGTGGGCTGCAACCATCGATTCGGCGAGCGCGGCGGGGGCAGCCTTCCCCGGGCGCTCTGTGATTTTAAGGCAACACGGGAGCGAGAAAAGGGAACTCGAACGATTTCCGGAAGCGATTCAGGGCGGTGAGGACTGCCCCGGTCGACGATCGATTCAGGAGCGAATGGATCCGGGCAATCTGTCCATCAGGATTTCGATGGCATCGATCGGGATTGGCCCCACAGGGGCTATGTTCCAGCCCAGGAGGGGTCCACTCTGATGCTGCTGTTGATGATCGATCAGGGTGCCTTGAATGTTGCTCAGGATCTCCAGGGAGAGATCGAGGCAATACGCCTCCGGGACCGTTGCCAGCAGAGAATCCAGATGGTCCGGGACCCGGACACCGAGGTAGCGCAGGAATCCGAGCTGGCGGATCCGTTTGACCGGACACAGGCTCACCAGCAGAGGCACCCCGCAGGCATTGGGAGCCTGAACTTGCAGATCTGACAGTAACGAGATGATATCTGCGGCATCGAAGATGATCTGGGTCGAGAAGAAGTCAGCTCCATCCTGAACTTTTTGCTCCATGCGGACCGCCTCCGAGATGGGGCTATCTTCGCGCTGGGGGATACAGATGTTGCCGATGCAAACCTCGCTGGAGCCAAATTGCTGACGGATCAACTGATTCGCCTCGCCGACAGCAGGTCCGGGCCACTGGCGCCGATCGTGCGGAGCCCCGACGAGCACCAGATTGTGAATATCATGCCCTTGAACCGTCTCGTTCACCCAGTCCAGAAACTGATCGGCGGGATCAAAAGAAACGACATGATTGACGATCGCCGGGATACCCAGTTCATCCTGGATTCTTCTGCCCAGTTCTCTTGGCTGCATGCGGGCAGAGTATTCATGCCTACGGTGTCCGCGGTCATTGCGGTTTTCTTCATCGTGAATCTCGGGGATGTTGACGGCGTCAAAGTCACCATTCTCGATGAGTCGCCGAACGCGGGATAGTCGCCTGTGAAGGCCCTCGAGTCCGCTTTTGAGAGTCGGTGGAAGAACCTCCAGGACTACAGAACCTTCAGGATTCCAGACCATCTGCTGCCCCCTCTTCCCGGTTCCCTACAGCGAGTCTACTTGAACACGAGCGGTTTCAGGCAGTCACGAAGCGCGCTTCTACTGCAGACCAATCCACGACATTCCAGAACGCATCGATGTAATCAGGACGTCGGTTCTGGTAGTTGAGGTAATACGCATGTTCCCATACGTCGAGTCCCAGAAGCGGCGTACCGACACAATCCGCCACTCCAACCATCAGAGGGTTGTCCTGATTGGCAGTGGAGCAGACGCTCACGGTGCCATCCGTGTTCTGGCAGAGCCACGCCCATCCACTTCCGAAGCGCGTCTTGGCAGCGTTACTGAAGGCCTCCTTGAAGGCGTCAAAACTGCCGAACGAGGAATCGATGGCTGCCGCGAGGTCTCCGCCAGCAGTTCCTCCACCTTCTGGACTCATCGATTTCCAGAACAGGTCGTGATTGAAGTGCCCGCCGCCGTTATTGCGTACAGCGCCTCGAATCGATTCGGGAACCTCTGCAATATTTCGGCACAGATCCGAGATACTGGCAGATTGCCACTGCGAATCATCGGCCAGGGCTGCATTGAGGTTACTGACATAGGCAGCGTGGTGCTTGCCATGGTGGATCTCCATCGTGCGTGCGTCGATGTACGGTTCCAGCGCGTTAAAAGCGAATGACAATTCCGGTACTTCAAAAGCCATCAGAGTCTCCTTATATCTTGGTGAACACGGAATGGTGCAGCACTACGGCCGACCATGCAGCAGGGTAAATCTGAATTCATGATGGATCAACCGGACAGGGACAGACTCTGCTTACAGACAGTCCAGTGGATCGTCTGTGGAGTCTGGTCCAGGGTCAGGAAAGGGAGCCGGGGGCTGGGGAGACCCGGAGAACAGGTATTGAAGCGCCGTGATCGCATCGGAGATGTCGATGGCACCATCGTCATTGATGTCCGCAGCATCGGGGCATGGAAAAGGGATGCCTCTGTATGCACCTGCCAGGATGGTGTCCACATCGGCGAGATCTATCGACCCATCCAGGTTTGCATCTCCTCGGATGAAGTGATCCCACCATGTGATGACACCATCGAGCAGATTTCCTACCGGCGACTGATCCACAAACGAAGCTCCATCGGCCAGATCGATGACCCACGAGCCGGGAACCGAGAGTGGCATGGCGATCACCAGGAAACCCAGGGTTTCACCGGAGAGAGCGGGCACGGGGCCACCTGTTGATTCGAGCGTGATTTCGATCCCTGTCGCGGTGGGCTGTTCGCTGACGGTCCACTGACCCTGAGTGAGGTCGTCAAAATCGCTACCCTGGATCGTCAACTCGCAGACGATCCACTCGTCGTATTCGAGGCCCATGGCAAATGTGGTCACGGGGCCATCGGTCCAGGCTCTGATCGGTATCGAGAGTACGGTGTCGAGCGCCGTGGCTTGCTGGCTCTCGATGAGGAAGAGCGGGAAATCGAAGGCGGTGACGGCACCCGGGATGACCGTGGGAATGACAGTGTTTCCGCTCAGGTCAGTGAGCAGGACAGGATTGGATTCATTGGCAATCCCACCGACTCCAGAACCTGCGGAACTTCCATCAGGAATCAAATTAATATCGACCAGCGACATCTTGAGGTAGGCAGCGAGCACGGAGCTTCCCGCCGGGAGTGAATTTCCCCCGGCATAGATGACCTGAAGTCCCAGGTAGGGAGGCAGTGCAGGGCTAGGAATGAGGATCGGCTGCAGCATCTCGCTCTCGGTGCCGGCGAAGATCACTTCATCGAACGAAAGCAGTAGTTCGTCATATTCCAGTCCCATCTGCCAGGAGACGATGTCGGTCTCGCTGGTGATCAGGAGCGGAAGCAGTGCGTGGTCTTCTCCGGGAAAGATGATGGCATCGCCGAGCTCGATGACGGGACCACCAAAACTGCCATTATTGACCTGAGCAGCGAGAGTCGGAGAGAACGCAAGACACGAGAGCACCAGCGCGAGCGTAGTGAACATCGCCCTCGTTACTCCCCAGGGGGGAGCCGTATGCAGGATGTAGTGGTGATCCACGCGGCGTAGCATGATCACTCCCGTTTATCTTGGGTCAATTCGGGATTGACCCGGGCCTTTGGTGGCCAGGTTCTGTACTCGCAAGCGAGAATGAACCCACCCTAAGGGTCGATTCTAACCCACCCAGGATGTGTGTAAAGTAGTGCCTCAGGGAGGTTTCCGTGCTCCACGCCGGTCTTGACACGACCTACAGTGCCGCCTAGGTTCATCCGGGTCTCCCCGGTGCCGGGACCCGGCTTCTGAACTTCCTGGCATGAGATGTAGGGTAGACCCCACCTTGCCGCGTCAGGTGGATGCCGTGTCGGCCCAGCAAGCGCGACATAAACCCTGTGATAGATAGAGGTTAGATGGCGAATGAGGGGCCGAGAGAGGATCCTGAAACGGCCTCGCTGGGCCAGCTCCCTGCAGCACTTGCCCGGTCAGATGGGCGACTGGAGCAGGCCATCTCCACGCGCCTTACGCGGGTTCCATCGCCAGTACTCCAGAGTGCACTGGAGCGATCCACCAGTGGCGGCAAGCGATTACGACCCCTGCTGGCGCTCTGGTTCAGCGATTCTCTCGGAGTGGCCAGCGATAATGCGGATCGAATTGCATGCCTGACGGAGTGGTTACATAGCGCCTTTCTGATTCACGACGATATTCAGGATGGCGATGAGTGGCGCCGCGATCAGCCCACGCTGTGGAAAAGTCATGGAATCTCGACGGCACTGAATGCGGCGGACTGGTTGCTCTCCGCCGTCTACCTCGAGGTGTCGCAGATGCAGCTGCAGGATGAAATTCGAGCACGTCTGCTGAGTGCGGTTCAAGATGTCCACAGCCGTACCGTACTCGGTCAGCAATACGATCTCGATGGCAGAGGAGATCCTGATTTTGGTCTCGATCGATACGAACAGGCTGTGCGGGCAAAAACCGGTAGATATCTGGCGCTGGGAATGGTGGCTGTCGCCATCGTTGCCCAGTTGAATCAGCGTGCCGTCGAGCAACTCTGGGCGGTCGGAGACCATCTCGGTCCTGCATTTCAGATTCAAGATGACCTGCTCGATCTGACCAGCAGCAAGGGGCGAGCAGGACAACTTGGAAATGACATTCGAGAAGGAAAGCCCTCGATACTGTATGCTCATGCGCTCGAGCGAGGTCAACTGACACAGGAGCAGAAAGCCCGCCTAGTCGATGTGATGGCAGAAGAGAGGGCCCTGACCAGGGATGATGATGTGGAGTGGGTGATCTCACTCTTTCACGATTGCGGTTCGATAGATTTTGCCAGAAACCAGGCCGTCGATCGCGCTGAAGCGGGGATCGATCTGTTCCGGGATATTCCCGGAGTACCCCGGGAGTTGCACGCCACTTTCGAGCAGGTGGCTCGCTTTGCTGTCGAGAGGAACAGGTGACAAGACGATGGTATCGAGGCATGTGCCCGTCATTTATGGCGGTACCTGGAGTGAACGAAACATTTCCATCCAGAGTGCTCGCTGCGTCATCGGCTGGCTTGAGGACGCTGGAATCGAACCGGTTCCCGTTCGCTGGGATGACGATGGATGGGTGATTTGTCCTGTCGATGATCTGGAGCAAATCGGCGAACCGGTGAACCCCTGCGACCTGCTCCAGTCACAGGTTGACTCCGGCATCGAGGAGGTTTTCAACTCCCTCCATGGTGGTGCGGGAGAGGATGGAACCCTTGCTGCGCTTCTGTCCAGTTTCAAACTCGCTCACACCGGCGCGGGAGTCGTCGGTAGTGCTGTCTCTGCCTGCAAGATCACCTTTCGCCAGAGATTGCGCGGAATCGGAATGCAGGTCGCGGTGGGAGCCGTGGTGCATGAAGAAATCTGGGCTCGGCGGAGAGGCGAAGTTCTGTCAGGGGTCGCCAAGGAGGTTCACTATCCTTGCATCGTCAAGGATCCGATGGGCGGCTCTTCCATCGGACTCAAACTTGTCAATGACGAGCTGGAACTCCAGGAGTTCATCGAAAACCTGTTCAAGAAAACAAGGCTGGTCCTGATCGAGCAGAGGGTCATCGGGAGAGAACTCTCCATCGCTTGCCTCGGAGCTGGACGAGGTTCGTTGCCACAACTTCTGCAACCGATCGAGGTCGTGCTGAATGACGAACGGGAGATCTTCGATTTCGAGGCCAAATACACCCCTGGAGCTGCACAGGAGATCCACGCATCACTGAGTCCAGAGGAATGGATGCAGATCGCACAGGAGATTCGTCAGATGCATCTGGAACTGGATCTGGGCACTGCCAGCCGCACCGACCTGATCCTGACCGATGACGGCCCGGTCTACCTGGAGACCAACACGGTTCCCGGTTGCACCGATCGCAGCATTTTGCCCATCGCGGCTGGACTCTCAGGAATCAGTGGACCCGAACTGGTCAGGAAACTGCTCGAGATTGCAGTCGCCAATCACCTGGAGAGATGGGGTAGGGGACCCAGTGCCTCTTGATCTGCCGGGAGGTGGGGAACTCGATCCGGTCATCGACCTCATCGAAGGCGCGGGTGGGTTGTTGCTTGAGTGCCAGAAGAGTTCGCGATCCATTGAAAAAAAGGGATTTCGAGATCTCGTCACCGACGCCGATCTCCGTTCGGAGAGGTATGTGGTCGCTGGCCTGAATCGGTTGTACCCCGAGGATGCGATTCTCGCTGAGGAGGCTGGAGGCGAACTCCCTTCCAGCGGCCGGTGCTGGATCGTGGATCCACTCGATGGCACCACTAACTATTCACATCGGCACCCGTTCTTCAGCGTTTCTGCTGCGCTCGTGGATGATGAAGGGCCAGTTGCCTGTGTGACCCACTCACCGATTCTCGCCGAGACATGGTGGGCCATCCGTAATCGTGGTGCCTGGAAATGTCGTGGAACCGTTCTGCAAGGTGAGCCACTGACGCTGAAGTCTACGGCACCACTGGGTGATTGCCTGCTGGCTACCGGGTTCAGCTATCAGAGAAAAGAACTGGATCACGGCGCACTGGATGTCTTCGAGTCCTTGTTGAGGCGAGCGCGAGAGATCCGTCGCGGTGGCAGTGCCTGCCTGGATCTGGCATTCACCGCAGAAGGTATCTTTCAGGGCTTCTGGGAGTTTTATCTCCAACCCCACGATGTCGCCGCGGGAGCCCTGCTGATCCGCGAAGCGGGTGGTGTGGTGACCGATGGGGTCGGGGGAGACGACTGGTTACTGGGGGGGAGCATCGTTGCGGCAACGGCTGAACTCCATCCGGTACTTCTGGAAGTGGTTCGCCCCGCTGTCCCTCCCACCGAGGGGGATCGATGAGCACCTCGTCGGGTCGCCCGTTGCGAGTTCGTGGGGCCAACGAAAACAACCTTCGGAACCTCGATGTCGAGATCCCCAGGGAGCGACTGGTGGTCGTCACGGGAATCAGTGGCTCAGGTAAATCGACACTCGCACACGGCATCATCTGTCGTGAAGGGCAGCGTCGTTTCGTCGAGAGTCTCAGTTCCTATGCTCGTCAATATCTGGGTCGACTCGATCGGCCTCGCGTCGAGGCGGTCGAGGGCCTCAGCCCGACCATCTCTATCGATCAGAAAACCATCTCGCGAAACCCCAGGTCCACGGTGGGTACCATCACAGAGATTCTCGATCATCTTCGACTCCTGTATGCGCGGCTCGGAACACCGCACTGTCCCAGCTGTGGGGATGTCATCGAGGGTCGCAGTCGAGAGCAGATTGTCCAGCACAGTTGGCATCAGTTGGCAGGGCAGGAGGTGCTGGTGTGCGCTCCCATCGTTCTGGAGCGAAAGGGCGAGTATCGAAAGGAGATTGAGCAACTCCGCGAGCAAGGATTTGCTCGGGTTCGCATCGATGGAGACCTGATGCGCCTGTCCGATCCGATTTCGTTGGCTCGTTACGAGCGTCACACGATTGAGGTCGTACTCGATAAATTACGGCTGGTGGACGGCAAGCGTGGCAGGCTTGCTGAAGCAGTCGAGAAGGCTCTCACCATCTCAGATGGGCTGGTGACCATCGTGGCTGGAGAAGTGGCCCATCTCTCCTCCAGCAGATTTGGTTGCCCGACATGCTCGATTTCCTTGCCAGAACTGGAGCCCAGGCTCTTCTCCTTCAACAGTCCACAGGGTGCGTGTCAAAGATGCGATGGACTCGGCAGAAGGAGGTCTCCTTCGGAACACACCATGGTCAAGGATGCGTCCCTTTCGATCATGGATGGAGCTCTGTTCCTGAGGCGCCAGGGCAAATCGATCAGGGGCCTTTCTGTGGCCTGGTCGGTGCTGGAGAAAGCAGCCACTCTCGAGCGGATTTCTCTTCAAAGGCCATGGAAGAAGTTGACCCCCCGAGCACGCCAGTTGCTACTCGAAGGTGCCGAGTCGGTGGGTGGTAAGAGTGACTGGCCAGGTCTGATTCCCCTGGTCGAGGCTGCCTATGATCTGCACGGGGGGCGAGAACTGGAACGGCACATGCCTCGCACGGAGTGCAATGCATGCGGGGGGACGCGGTTGCAGGAGATGCCTCGTGCCGTTCGCTACCGCGGTCACGGAATCGATCAGATCTGCTCGATGACGGTAGACGATGCCCACGGCTTCTTCAGTGATCTCGACCTGGATGACAGGGAGCGTCGCATCGGCCAGTCACTGTTTCCGGAGATCCAGTCGCGACTGGAATTCCTGTCCAGAGTAGGCCTCGGTTATCTCGCCCTCGATCGGTCTGCCGATACTCTCGCAGGTGGAGAAGCGCAACGCATCCGGCTGGCGAGCCAGCTGGGGAGTGGGCTTCGTGGGGTGCTGTATGTGCTCGACGAACCTTCGATCGGTCTGCATCCCGCGGATAATAGAGCGATGCTCGAGATCCTCAGGGGTTTGAGGGATCTGGGCAACTCGGTCCTGGTGGTGGAGCATGATCGTGAAACCATCGAGAGTGCTGACCACATCATTGATATCGGACCGGGTGCGGGTACTGCCGGTGGAGAACTGGTCGCCGAGGGGTCCGTGACGGCGGTTCGAAAGGTATCGCGCTCACTGACAGGTCAGTATCTCGCCGGCAACAAGAAGATCGCAATCCCCGCGAGTCGCAGGAAATCTAGGAGCTGTTTGCGGATTCGTGGCGCGCGGCTGCACAACTTGCAGGATGTCGATGTTGAGATTCCGCTGCAATCTCTGGTCGTGATTACCGGAGTGAGCGGGTCAGGGAAAAGTACTCTCATCCAGGGAGTACTGCAGCCAGCAGTCGCAGAATACCTGGATCTGGTGACGGAACCTCCCGGAGATCACGACGGCGTCGATGGACTCGATCAGATCGACAAGTTGATTCGCATCGATCAGAACCCCATCGGACGAACCCCCCGCTCCAATCCCGGAACCTACACCAAGGTGTTCGATGATATTCGCGATCTGTTCTCGCGAACCGCAGAAGCTCGTGCCCGGGGGTGGAAGAGAGGGCGTTTCTCTTTCAACGTCAAGGGGGGTCGATGCGAGGCGTGCGAAGGTGCTGGGGTCATCACCATAGGAATGCAATTCATGGCCGACATCGAGGTGGTGTGCGAGGAGTGCAATGGCACCCGCTTCAATGCCGAGACCAGGTCGGTGCGCTGGCGCGGCCACGACATCTCGGAGATTCTCGCGTTATCGATCGAGGAGGCATCCTCGCTCTTTGAAGATGTGCCTCAGATCGACCGGACACTTCGAACCCTGCTCGATGTAGGACTCGGTTATGTTTCGCTGGGCCAGCCCAGCACCACTCTATCTGGTGGCGAAGCTCAACGGGTCAAACTGGCGACGGAATTGCGGAAGAAGAGCACCGGAAGGACGCTGTATCTGCTCGATGAACCGACCACAGGTTTGCACTTTGCAGATATCGATAACCTGCTCGGTTGCCTGCATGCTCTCGTCGACAGGGGCAATACGGTCGTGATCATCGAGCATTGTCTCGATGTGGTGAAACAGGCGGACCATGTCATCGATCTGGGCCCCGCGGGAGGTGCCCAGGGTGGCAGAGTTCTCAGTTGTGGTACTCCTGAGCAGTTGGCCCGGCTCGGAAGTGCGACCGGGATCGCGCTCTCTGGAGAGATGGGTGGAAAGCGTCGCCCTGCTGCCCGATCCGGAAAGAAGAGGGGCTCTGGTTCGGGTGAACCCGCCGACAAGTTCCTGATTGTCGGCGCAAGACAGAACAACCTGAAAGATATACGGGTTGAAATCCCTGCCGGGGAGTTCACCGTCATCACAGGACCCAGTGGATCGGGAAAGAGCACGCTGGCCTTCGATATTCTTTTCGCTGAAGGGCAGCGTAGATATATCGAGAGCCTATCGACCTATGCAAGGCGCTTCCTTGGCAGGATCGACCGACCAGAGGTGGACCGGGTCGAGGGGATCGCCCCGGCCATCGCCATCGATCAGAAAAACAGGGGCTCGAATCCTCGCTCGACGGTGGCCACCTCTACCGAGATCTATGACTACCTGCGGATCCTCTTCTCCAGGGCTGGAGAAGCGAGCTGCATCCATTGCGATTCGATTCTCGAGGCACACACCCCGGCGGCAGCCAGCGGCAAGATCCTGGAGGATCGAGCCGAGCAGCCGACCTTGCTGCTGGCGCCGCTGGATGCACCCTTTCCTTCGCCTGGAGAAGTGGCAGGGGAGGGCTACGCGAGGGTTCGTATCGATGCAGCGGTGAGTCGCCTCGATGAACTGGATTTTGATCATCCCTTCCCGGACGGTGCATCGGTAGAGATCGTCGTGGACCGGCTCCGCCCGGCACGTTCGGGGCGTGTGCGTGTCTCTGAAAGTGTCGAGGAAGCCTATCGTAGAGGCGGAGATCGGTTGATTGTCGCCGATGCTGATGGCAAGGAGGTGGTTCGCTTCACTCGCAGACCATCGTGCCCCGATGGGCACATGATGCTTGTAGAGGACCTGTCCCCGAGGCTGTTCTCCTTCAATCACCACTCCGGTGCCTGTAACGCCTGCTCGGGGCTGGGTGTGCTGAAACAGGTCGATCCTCGACTGTTGATCACGAATCCTGAACGGCCACTCTTTTCGGGCGCGATGGATCACCGGCTCGGATCATGGATCGGTCGAAAGAGCGGCCGTGTCCGAAAGGTCATCGATGCGGCACTGGTGGCTCATGGATTTGATCCCTCCAGTTCCGTCGATGAACTCGGCGAAGATGGATGGAAGGTGATTCTCGATGGTACGGGAGACCTCTCTTATCCAGTCAGATTCAGGACCCGGCGTGGAAGTGGGCGATTGCGACGGGTGACAGGCTCCACCTGGGAGGGACTCGTCGAACGAGTCTCCATCTGGCATCAACGCGCCAACTCGCCACGCTGGCGCCATGCGATCGAAGAGCACTTGACGGTGCTCACCTGTCCTGGCTGTAGCGGTGGGCGTCTGAAACCGGAACTGCTGGCGGTTCGAATCGGCGGCGAAAACATCTCACAGCTCTGTGGCCGTACGGTTGATCAGGCCATCGAGTTCTTTGAACAGCTGGAGTTGACCGGTTATCGCCGAGAGGTGGCTGATCAGGTCAGGCTTGAAGTGGTCAGCCGTCTCTCCTTCCTGCAAAAAGTGGGGCTTGGATACATCGCACTGGATCGAGCCACGGAGACGCTCTCCGGTGGTGAAGCGCAGAGAATTCGCCTCGCAACACAGATCGGCAACCAGCTGATGGGAGTGCTCTATGTCCTCGATGAGCCGACCATCGGACTCCATGCACGGGATGTCGATCGATTACTGGGGTCGCTGGCGGAGTTGCGGGATCTGGGCAACACGCTGGTCGTGGTGGAGCATGACGATAGAACCATTCGAAGTTGTGATCATGTCATCGATCTTGGACCCGGAGCCGGAGTCCTCGGAGGGGAAGTGGTCGCCGAGGGTACGCCGGAGCAGATCATGAAGAATCCCCGATCTGCGACGGGGGCGTACCTCTCGGGTCGTGAGCAGGTCGCACAGATCGGTGCGCCCAGGAGTGGAGACGGTGGCGAGATCCGCATCATCGGGGCGACGGCTCACAACCTCAAGAATATCGATGTGTCGATTCCAACAGGTGTCTTGACCTGTGTCACCGGAGTCAGTGGATCTGGAAAATCGACCCTCGTGATGGACATCCTGGCGAGGGAACTGGCGACCCGTCTCGCCGGCGCCAGGCCAGCAAGCGCAGCTCATGAGAAGATCGAGGGAGATGACGCTTTTGATGGACTGGGAGTGATCGATCAGCAACCTCTCGGTCGCACTCCAGCTTCCAACGCCGCCACCTACACCGGAGTCATGACTCCAATCCGGAGCCTCTTCGCGCGCACACACCTGGCACGTGTGCGAGGCTGGGGGCCGGGTCGCTTTTCATTCAATGTCGCGGGCGGGCGTTGCGAGGCGTGCGATGGAAAAGGTGGAGTGCTCATCGAGATGCACTTCCTCAGCGATGTGTGGATCCGATGCGAGGTTTGTCGTGGTCGACGCTATGAAAAAGAGACGCTGGAGGCGCGCTGGAAAGGATGCAGTATCTCCGATGTACTCGAGATGGATGTTCGAAAGGCACTTCAACTGTTCGAAGATATTCCAGCCATCGCAACGATGCTCCGGGCGCTCGATGAAGTGGGGCTCGGGTATCTATCGCTGGGGCAATCAGCGACAACCCTGTCAGGTGGTGAAGCTCAGCGAGTCAAACTCGCTTCTGAACTGGGCCGAAGAGCCAGAGGACGGCGCATCTACATCCTCGATGAGCCGACCACCGGATTGCACTTTTCCGATGTTCGCCTGCTTACCCGGATGCTTCACAAACTCGTCGATCGCGGAGACACGGTGATTGTCATCGAGCATGATCTGGACCTGATCGCCTGCGCTGATCATGTCATCGATATGGGGCCAGAAGGTGGAGATGCCGGTGGCCAGGTGGTGGTCGCGGGAACTCCCGAGAAAGTCGCCAGATCGCGCAAAAGCCATACCGCGAAGGTACTCAAAGAAGTGCTCCGGAGGAAGGCTCGAACGGATGCCACCTCAGCTCCGCCGCACTAGCGTGGTGCCGCCAGGTCTTTGGTCCTCTGAAGCAGTCCCTGCTCCAGTTCAGCCTGGTTTTCGAGCCGATCTCCCAGTGTACGGAGCGCTTCGCCGAGAAACTCGAGGACATCTCGATCTTCACCGCGTCGGTCGAGCAGGTCTCTGACCTGTTCGGTGGCTCTGCGTACTTCCAGGGCACCTTCTGCGTATCGATTGGCACTCTCGTGCAGCGCGATGAAGGCGCTTTCCCTGTCGCCTGGTGATTTCAAGATTCTCCAGGGGCGACGCCTCAGGTCCGCAGCCAGTCGATGAAGGTTGTCACTGGTGGACTGGAGGTTCTCGACGGTGGCGCGCAACGGAGCTCGATTTTCATGAAGCAGCTGGTCTATGCTTCTCAACACCGTTTCACCCTTTCTGCCGACACGAACAATCGACTCGGCCGCTTCGGGGAGTAAACGCGCGTGGGCTCGCAATTCGAGCAGAATCTCCTCGGCCTGCTGAAGCGAGGAGAGAATCGGACTTCTTCCGTCTCGGATCAAGATACGCAGTTCTTCGGCTGTTTCTCTGACGCTGTGACCGGCATCTCCCATGGTTCTGAGGGTCTCCTGGAGCCCACCCTGGCCCTTGATCAGGTCGGTGATCTGTCCGATCGATTCAGCAGTGTGACGCAGTGCTTCCAGTGTTTTGAGGTATTCATCGGCCGGATCGCCCAGCTGCCGATGGCGAGATACCAGCGTCGAACCCTTGGCGAGAGGTGCGCCAGATCCGGGCACGATGTCGATCGATGGGGAAGGCTGGTCCCTCAGGGAGACGGAACTGTCCGCCGTGATCTGACCATGGATGCGGGACTCGATGGATCCGGTGACGATCAATTTCGCGGGGCTGGAGTCTTGCGCCTGAGCGATGTTGCCGCCATCCGCGATCACAAGATCGATGGAATGAACCTTGCCGACCGGAATTCCCCTGAAACAAATGGCGCTTCCTGTTCGTAGTGATCCGGCGTGGGGGATTTGAATCGAGAGGGAAGTCATCGAGTCGGACCGCTCCCACGAGGCCAAGAAACCAGGGATCACCAGAGCGATCAGAACCACGCAACTGGTGACTCCGATTCGAGTGATCCACCGCAAGGTGGGGCTGACTTCCCGGTTCATGTTGGCCACTCCCGTTCGCATGGGCGGAGTCGACCAACCAGGCCATCACGAGGCAGTGATGTCGATGGGGGATCGCTCATCACTCTCATCGGCTGACAAGGGGAATTTCTTCAGTGAATTATCAGGGGCTTGGAGGTTCAGGGCTCGATAGCCGAGTCCACCACTCCTGGTGGTCTGATACGGCATATCGACGTTCCCTGGGAGGGGACAGGTAATCGTATTTCGGGGCAGTATTTCGTCGTTCTCCAGCGAGCCACAGGATGGTGGATCGTGCGTTGTACCGGACCCAGCGGTCGGGATCATTGAGCAGGGGAAAGAGCAGGGGTGCAAAGTTCCGATTGCTCGAACCCTGGATGGCCAGGATGGTGCGCGTGCGCACGACAGGTTCCTCCGAGGCGAGTCCAGGCCATGGGCCTGTTTCAGAGACCCTGAGACCTGGCATCTGACACGACGCGCAGCAAAGTAGAGTCAGCAGCAGGATCAGAGTCATGTCGCTCCTGATTACTCGGTGAAACATCCGTGTCACGCTCCCTTCGTGGCCCTCAATTCATCAGGAGCCAGATGTGGTCTCTGGCCCGTGACCATACTTGTGAAGAAGTGGCCCCGGGTCAAGTCGGTCGAGGTGGAGCCAGGGGTGGGGAGGTGATAGTCTCCGTTCTGATGCTGCAGGGAGAGGATGACTCGTGAAATCGCTTCTATGTGATCATCTGGTCGTGGGTGCAGGATCTACCGGGTTGGCGGTGGCAGACCACCTTCTGCGCCGTGGCACCGGTTCTGTGATCCTGATCGATGCCCTGGACTCGCCGCAGGAGGGTCCAACCGGTGGCAGGATTCCGCTGCTGGCTCCCCGGGGAGTGGCCTGGGCTCCCATCGTCGAGAGGGCACGAGAGTTGTACGAGGGCTGGACCGACTGGATCGAAATCGATCCCGAACTCCGACGTTGTGGCGCATTGTTGCCAGTCTCGCCCTCTTCGACGCCACCGACAGCACAGACACTGCTGGATGCTCCGGACTCATCGAGGCGCTGGTCCTCTCTCCAGGATACAGGCCTCCGTTGTTTTCACGAACCGGAGGCTGCGACCGTCGACCCGGTGGCAGTGGCCTCGGCTCTGATGTGGAGAATCCGCAAGGTGGGAGGTCACTTTCTTCCTCGATCCTCCTTGACCTCGATGGAGGAGAAAAGTGATGGAGTTCATTTCTGCGCTGGAGTTCGTACGGGAACGGCAGGGAGTATCTACATCTGCACAGGCACGGACAGTCTGCGCTGGCTCGATCGCCTCGGGCTTCGGCATCACTATCATGCAGAGACCGTGTCCAGGTTCACGCTGGAACTCGATGATGAATTGCCCCCCATCATCTACTGGCAGGACGAGCGAGCGATGCTTTTTGAACGTGGAGATGGGTACCACGAGTTACTCATGATCAGCGACGTCGTCGCAGAGCACGGGGATGCTCCATCGGTGGACTGGGATCGTTACGCCTCTTTTCGCGAGGTGTGGAGGCAGTGGATCCCCCTCTTCGAGGACTCCCAGACTCTCAATGCTATGGCCAGCAATCAGGTATCAAGGCTCGACCGCCCCGATCCGCTGATCAGTGCTGGCGGTCGCATCGTGTTTCCTGGCGCCTGTGGGGAGTTTTCGCAGCTGCTGTTTCCTGCCCTGGCAGAGATGTCAGTGGAGGGGCAACTCGCAGGCAATGTCGGTGGCTTGCTCGAGGATCCATCCCGGTGAGCGACATCCACCAGACAGCCTCTTCATGGACATGGATCGCAGGGGAAATCGTACCGACGGCGGCGGCGTCGATCGGTGTCCTCGATCGTGGTTTTCTCTACGGGGAATCCGTGTTCGAGACGCTTCGCACCGTCGAGAGGAAGGCACTGTTCCTCTCCGATCACCTGATGCGGTTGCGCAAATCCGCCAGCCTTCTCGGGATGACGTGCGATTTCGATGACGGCTGGATGGAGCAGTTGATCGACCAGTTGCTGGCTCGTATCCCGGCTGGGGAAGATGCAGTGGTCCGGATCACGATGACCAGGGGGAACCGCATCGGTGGCAGACTGGAGGCAGAGGGCTGTCGGTCGCGATGGATCGTCACGGCGACGGCGATGGAGCCAGAGAAGTCGAGACCGCCACTACACCTCGTGATCTCGAAGTTCAGGAAAGCTCCCCCCGATGTCCTCGATCCGGCGATCAAGAGTGGCAATTTCCTCTCCTCCATCCTGGCGAGAGAGGATGCCATCGGCCGAGGTGCCGATGATGGAATCCTGCTCTCACCCGAGGGGATCCTGACAGAGACATCGTGTGCCAATTTGTTCTGGGTCAGAGATGGGGAAGTATTCACCTGTAGCCGGGAACTGGTTCTCGAAGGGATCACACGGGGGTGTGCGATTCGGTTGCTGGAATCGAGCGGCATCGAGGTGATCGAGGGACTGTTTCCCGAGCTGGAGATCCGCTCAGCGCAGGAGGCATTTTTGACCTCCTCGGTGACGGGGATCGTCGCTGTCGCCAGCATCGACGGACGCGATCTGACCAGCGACCTGGAGTCCTCCATCACCGAAACGTTGCGAACTCAATACCAGCAACAGATCCTCACTGCATCTCGAGGAGGAGTGCGATGAGCGAGTCGATCTGGCATCCGGACCCCGAGCAATTGATGTCGACGCGGGTCGCAGACCTGATGACCACGGTCGGGATGCCGATCGACCCGGAGGATGTGGGTGGGTCGGTGCGTCGCTTCGTGCGCTGGAGCCAGCAGCAGCCAGAACGGTTCTGGCCCGCAGTGCTCGATGATCTGGGGGTCGTCTGGTCGCGGGGGTACAGCCAGGTGGTGGACCTCTCCAATGGGCCAGAATGGGCAGATTGGTTTCCAGGGGGAGAGACCAACATCGCGATGAACTGCGTCGACATTCCCGCTGCTCAGATGCCGGATGATCTGGCCCTGGTTGCCGAGGACGAGGAGGGGAATTCGCGGCGCTGGAACTTCAGTGAAGCAGATCGCGAGATTCAAAAGCTGGCGCAGCTGCTCTCACAACTGGGTATCGAGAGAGGCGATCGGATCGCCTGTCTCATGCCGATGGTGGGTGAGGTGGTTTTCGCGATGCTGGCGACGATGAAGATCGGGGCGGTTTTCATCCCGATATTCAGTGGATATGCGCCGCCCTCTGTCAGGGAAAGGCTCGAAGACTCCGGTGCCAGATTGCTCTTTACAGCGGATGTCGGAAACCGAAGAGGACGGCGGTATGACCTCAAATCCCAGGCAGATCTGGCAGTGGATGGACTGGAGTCGCTGCAGCATCTGGTGGTACTGCGCCGTGGCGATGGTGGCGCCCCCATGACAGACGGTAGAGACCTGTGGTGGCAAGACTCCATCGCCAGCATCGAGGGCGATTCCTGTACGGAGATGATGGCTGCGATGGATCCAGCGCTGATGATCTATACCAGCGGAACCACCGGCAAGCCGAAAGGGACGGTCCACACTCACGCTGGATGCATGGCACAGATGGGTAAAGAGGTCCGGTACAATTTCGATGTCAGGCCCCACAAGGATCTATTCTGGTGGTTTTCCGATATCGGCTGGATGATGGGACCCTGGCAGATCATCGGGTGCTGGCTCAACCGTGTGCCCTTCCTCGTGTTCGAGGGTGCTCCTGATTTTCCAGGACCCGATCGAGTGTGGCAGATGGTCGAGCGATACGGGGTGACTCACCTGGGAATCAGTCCGACTGCCATCCGATTACTGATGCGATCCGGTGATGATCCGGTCGATCGATATCCGATGCAGTCACTGAGAATCCTCGGTTCGACGGGAGAGCCGTGGGATCACGACAGTTACCGCTGGTATTCAAGAAAGGTCGGGGGCGGCAAACTTCCGATCATCAATATCTCGGGGGGAACTGATATTGTCGGCTGTTTCCTCGCGCCACTGCCGGTTTTGCCGATCCGCGAGACATCGCTTCAATCGGCAGGGCTCGGTATGGATATAGACGTCTTCGATGAGGATGGGCACTCGGTTCGTGGCGAGGTGGGTTACCTGGTGTGCAAGAGCCCTGCGCCATCGATGACCAGATCCCTCTGGCGCGCAGATGAAAAGTACCTTGAAACCTACTGGTCACGATTTCCTGGAGTCTGGAATCACGGCGACTGGGCACTGATCGATGACGATGAGCAGTGGTTCCTGTTCGGAAGAGCCGACGATACGCTCAATATTGCGGGACGCAGGGTCGGGCCTGGCGAGATCGAATCGGCCTTGATCGAACACTCTGCGGTGAGCGAAGCGGCCGCCATCGGTGTGCCGGATGATCTCAAGGGCACTGAACTGGTCTGCTTCGTGGTGCTGCATCAAGGGATTCTCGAGCAGGAGGATCTGCGCCAGCAGTTGGTGCTACAGGTCGTCGAAGCGCTCGGCAAGGTGGATCGTCCCGGAGCCATCTATTTCGTTGATGATCTCCCGAAGACGCGCAGTGCCAAGATCGTGAGACGTCTGATTCGCGCCCAGCATATCGGAGACGATCTGGGTGACCTGTCCAGCATCGCAAATCCCGAGGCGCTCGATGCGATCAGGAATTGTCGTTAGCCGTCACTCCGTGGGCGAGGTGTGGGCATGCGAGCGCCGGTTTCCTGACGCCATTTTCGGAGCATCTTCGTGAGCCGCAGCAGTACTTCCTGGTGCCGGTCATTCAGGATCGTCGTCTCACCAGGATCCTGTCCGAGGTGGTAGAGTTCCAGCCGCTGATCCTCGAGCATCTCGATCAGTTTCCAGTCGCCATCGATCACCGCAGATGCTGGGCTGCCACCTTGATTGCCGTAGTGCGGATAGTGCCAGAAGAGCGGAGCCGGCGTACCCGGGTCGGTGCCGGTGAGAGACTTCAGGAAAGAGTGCCCATCCGGTTTCCACCCGTCTGGAAATGGCAGCCCGGCCAGTTCCAGCAGAGTCGGCACCAGATCAGTGCTCTGTATCGGGAAATCGCAAACACGGCCAGCCCCCGAGATCCCCGGACCTCTCGCCAGCCAGGGTACGCGGATTCCGCCCTCGTAGATCCAGCCCTTTCCACCACGCAGCGGCAAGTTACTGGTCGGATGTCCTTCTGAAGTACTCAGTCCGCCGTTATCCGAGGTCAGCATCACGATGGTGCTCTGTTCGAGGTCCAGGCGATCGAGGGCATCGAGCACCTTGCCCACCGCCGAGTCCATCGCCTCGATCATACCCGCGTACACAGCGTGTTCCTGAACCTGTCGGACCTTGCGCTGACCCTCTCGACCCCAGGTCGGTTTCAGTCCCAGTTGCTTCTTCTTCTGGCGGTACTTCTTGGTCAGATCATCTCGTGCGATCAGCGGAGTGTGGACGGAGTAGAAGCTGAGCACGGCGAGGAACGGATCCTGCTTGTGTTGCTCGATGAACTGGATGGTTTCCGAGGCGAGCCGATCAGGGAGGTGTTCTCCATCGGGTCCATCGGTCAGGCGAGGATTACCGTAGGGAGAGAAGTACTTCTTGCCACCGTAGGGGCCTCCCCCTGTCCAGCCACCACGGTTGAGCTGGTAACCCTGCTGTTCGGGCCAGTAACCTTCCGGTCCCAGGTGCCACTTGCCTGCAAAAAATGTCGAATAGCCATGTTCACGGACGATCTCCGCGATGGTCAGTTGATCGAGTGGGAGTCGATCGTTGTAGGGAGCGGGCAGGTGAGATGTGTTTCTGTTCCACCGAGTGGGCCCAGGTGCGCCGAAGTAATCGGTGGTGGCGAGTCGAGCCGGATGGATTCCAGATTGAAGGCTGACCCGGGTCGGACTGCACACGGGGCAGGCGGCGTAGGCGCGACGAAAACGAACTCCATCCGCGGCGAAACGATCGATACAGGGGGTCTCGTAGAACTCGCTCCCGGTGACTCCCAGGTCCCTCCAGCCCAGATCGTCGACGATGATGATCAGCATCGAAGGAGCAGGACTGGTGACCGTTTGTGGGGCAGGCTGATCCGCAGCCAGCAGCGCAGAGAGAAGCAGCAGGGTGGTGAAAGAGGTCAAGACTTCTCCTTCCTGGACACGCCGAGAAACGCTCTCGGGTCGGCGGCATCGCGCAAGCCATCGCCGAGGAAGTTGTAAGCCAGTACTGCCAGGAAGATGAACAGGCCGGGGGTGACCAGCCATGGATTGTACTTCAGTACCTCGGAGCCCTGGCAGTCCTTGAGCAGCAACCCCCACGAAGAATCGGGTTCGGTGATTCCAAAACCGAGAAAGGACAGCGCCACTTCGCCGAGGATGTAGTAGGGGACATAGAGGGTGGCGGTGACGATGACGATGGAGGCCGTGTTGGGCAGCAGGTGGCGAAGGATCACCCGGGTCGAAGAGCCACCCAGCGCCCGGGCGGCGAGGGCGTACTCACATTCCCGCAGGCTCAGCACCATTCCCCGGATCATGCGGCCGATGCTGGCCCAGCCGACGATGGCCAGGATGGCGACGATCATCATGTAAGTCTGGCGTGGACTCAGTTCGTCCGGAATGGCGTAGCGCAGCGTCAGGATCAGGTACAGCCCGGGAATCGCCAGCAGCAATTCGACCAGTCGCATCAACCAGAAATCTACAAGGCCACCGAAGTAACCGGCAATGCCACCGATGGCGAGTCCGATGGAGATGCTGATGAGGATGCCGATCAGGCCGACCGACAACGAAATCTGTCCGCCGTAGAGGATCCGCGTCCACAGGTCTCGCCCCAGGATGTCGGTTCCGAGCAGGAACAGACCGGTGTGCAGGTCCTTTCCTGTGGGGTGATCTTCGGCTGCGATCCCCATCAGATGCGGCAGTCCCTTTATGGGGAAAAATCCACAGAGGCTGAAGATCTCATGCGGCTCGCTGCCCTCGACGAAGAAACTCACCGGTACCGAGATCGATCGATCCTCGGCGAGGATGTATTCCGTTTCACCATAGGCGTCCCAGGAGACGTATTCGCGCAGGGGATGAACGTGGGGACGGAGGGTGAAGTTGCCATCGCTGTCATGAAAATGAACGCCGCCCTCGAACCACTCCCACTTACGGATGTATGTATCGCGGATGATCTCCTCGAAGTTTTCATCCTCGTCGATCAACTCGTCGATCTTCTCGATGACGTATCCACCCAGCAGCATCGGACCGTACTTGACGGTGTACTTGTTGATTTCGTTGCTGCCGTAGGGGCCGATGAATCCGCCGAAGCAACTGATCAGGTAGAGAACCAGGAGGATCGCCGCGCCGCTCATGGCGAGCTTGTTCTTGCGCAGCCGGTGCCACAACATCGTCCACGGTCCACGTGGCGGGGGCAAATTGGATTGAGGTGGCTGGGTGTCGGTCATGACAACCTCACCCTCGGGTCGACCAGTGCCAGCAACAGGTCCGCCACCAGGTTGCCGAACACCAGCAGCAGGGTCGAAATCAGCACGCTCGCCAGTACCAGTGGCTCATCCTTGGCACTGATTGCCTCGAACACGAGTCTTCCCAGACCGGGCCAGTTCATGACGATTTCAACCAGCAGGCTGCCGCTGAGCAGGCTGGCCAGCGAGTAGCCGAACAGGGTGACGAGAGGGTTGACGGCGTTGCGGAACGCGTGCTTGAAGAGCACCGAGTTGTGGGAGACTCCCTTGGCGCGAGCGGTGCGGACGTAGTCCTGTCCAAGCGCCTCGATCATGTTGCCGCGCGCCTGGCGCATGTAGCCGGCCATGGCTGCGGTGCCGAGTACGATGGCGGGCAGGAACAGGTGGTGCAGGCGGTCTCCCAGCTTGCCCCAGAACCCGAATAGATCGTAGTCGAGCGAGCGCATGTCACCGATGGGAAACCATCCGGTGTAAGTGGCAAACAGCACCGCCAGCAGTGCCGAGAAAACGGTCGGAATCGACAGTCCGATGAAGGCGAGGATTCCCGCCGAATGGTCTACCAGTGAGTTCGGTTTGACCGCGGCGAAGATGCCGAGCGGGATGCCGAGGCCATAGGCGATCAAGAGCGCCGCGATCGACAGGATCAGGGTGTTCCAGAGCCGTTCCGCGATGATGCCGAAGACCGGTCGATTGAACTTGTAGGAGCGTCCGAAATCGCCGCTTGCGGCATTGGAAAACCAGGAGAAGAAACTCTCGATGGGGCCGACCTTGCGGTACACCACTCCCTCGTCATCGCACTGGTACTTGGTCGATTCGATCTGGAAGTTGAGCAGACTGCGACTGGCACTGCGTCCCCTGACGACGATTCCATCGCGCAGGATGGTCGGCACCTTTTCCCCGTCGTCACGAAAGGACCACATCGAGCCATCGTCTCGAAACTCTCCGAACTCCTCGAGTTGGGTTTGACTCAGACGCACCAGTAAGCCTGAGGATTCCTTTTGTCGTAGCACTTCGGTCAGTGAGCGAGCCGGATCTGCCTCTTGTTGGCTGTAGAAATCTCCCGGTGCTGCCTTCAACAACAAGAAGGTCAGCAGGGAGACCACCAGTACCAGCGGCGGAATCGACAACAACCGACGGAGGGTGAAGGTCAGCAACGGTTCTTCTTTGCCATCCTCAGTCTCGGATCCACAGGGTTTCGAGGTTCCAGGTCAGTTGTGGGCGCAACAGACTCGGCCACAGATTTCCGAGCCGGTTCGTTTTCGAAGTGCAATACGAGTTGGCGGCGATCAGATACAGGATCGGGATGTTCTGGCCGATCAGTTCCTGCACCTCGTCGTAGTATTTCTTCCGGACGATGTCATCGAGTTCCGCGTCCATCATCGTCATCAGGGAATCGATGCGTGATTCCCATGCGGTGGCCGGTTCCGGCTGCTGCGGGTACCAGGCGTGGAGACGACCGCTGGAGAGGGTGATGTTCTTACCATTGGCAGGGTCGGGCGGAACACCGGATCCCCAGCCGAGCAGGATCATGTCCCACCTGTGGCTATCTCGCAGGCTGGTCACGAGATCATTGAAGATGATTGGTTTGAAATTGACCTTGATGCCGACCTTTCTCAGATCCTGCATGATCAGATTTCCGATCTGCTGGCGCAGGTTGTTCTCGACATTGGTGTTGAGATTGAAAACGATGGGACGACCCTGGTCATCTTCGCGTACGCCATCACCGTCGCTGTCCTTCCAGCCCAGTCCGTCG
Organism: Bacillota bacterium; assembly: GCA_003973385.1. Lineage (GTDB taxonomy): Bacteria > Planctomycetota > UBA8108 > UBA1146 > UBA1146 > QNYK01. The sequence continues at coordinate 63,895 of QNYK01000062.1, forward strand.
AGATATTCCTTCGCCTTGTCGATCGAGTGCGGATAGGTCGGCACTCCCTTGTGGTACCAGCTTCGATTTCCGGGGGTGATGCTCGACCAGATCGGGGTGGCCCTGCCCTGGAAGGCGGTGCGCTGGATGCCGTCTCGATCGATGGCGTGATTGACTGCCTTGCGGAACTCGAGTTCATGGAACCAGTACGATTTGGCCGGATCGACGAACGGTTCACCGGTCTCGGCGTCCTTGCCCGGGTGCAGGTTGAAACACACCCAGTTGCTGTTGAGACTGACCCCGAGACGCACCAGATCCGCTTTCCCCGCCTTCTCCATCGCCGAGGCTTCCCTGAAATGGTCGGCGGGGAGCTCCATGAAGATGTCGAGTTCCCCTGCCTCGAACTTCTGCCACTGCAGATTGAGATCCTTGACCAGCAGGATCACCACCTCGTCGAGATAGGGCAGTCGCTGACCTCGGGCATCCTTTTTCCAGTAGTAGGGGTTGCGCTGGTAGACGATCTTCTCGCCGGGGACGTAGTTCTTCAACACGAAGGGACCGCAGCCGACCAGATCCTCCGGCGGAGCATTGGATGTCATCTGCTGCAGCAGGGTCGGGTTCTCATCCTGCAGATGATCCTTCCACTTGTGGTAAGGGATCAACCGCACGTTGCCGATGTGGGTCAAGAACTGGGAATCGACGCGGGATAACTGGAAGATGAGGGCGTTTCGATCTCGATCGATGCTGACCTGGGGCAGTGCTCCCGTCTCCGGGTGCTTGAAGCCATCCTTGATGCTGGTAGCGATCTGATCGTGGAAGACCGCCTGGAACGAGAACAGCGCATCGTCGATGGTGACCGGCTCGCCGTCACTCCAGCGAATTCCCTCGCGCAGGTAGAAGGTCCAGGTGAGGTTGTCGTCGGAGACGTCCCACGATTTCGCCACTTCCGGACCCGTCTGCCAGTTGCCGTTGTTGTAGTCGACCAGCCCGGAGAAAACGATGGCGCGGATCTCCTGGTCGGTGGCGCCTTTCGGTTCGACCGGATTGAAAGTATCCACCTCTCCGAGAATGGCGTAGACGAGTCGACCGCCGTAGGTGCCGGTACGATTCTTGACGATGGCATCGGCCGGCAGTTCTCCAGCGAAGGCCGGTGTGGGAATTCCGATAGGAATCGTCAGGTCTGGTTCTGGCTCCGGCTGACGTAGCGAACGACGGATCTTGACCCTTCTGGGTGGTGGGTCGTCGCCTTGTAACAGGCTGGAAGGGTTCAGCAGCAACACGGACAGCACCAGCAACAAGGTCACGACGAATCCACGTCCACTGGAGGTGGGTGATTGCGGACCGGGCTGACTCAACAACAGGCTCATGGTTTCTTCTTTCGGGTGCTCGATGGGCATCGAGAAGGGACCTCCGTGGATCTCATGCAAGACTCCAATGTCAACGGAGAAGATAACTTACATCCGTGCCGCGATGGCGGCAATGAGTCGACTCCACGGAGACGACTCGAAGTGACGGGAAGCCTCGGATGCTGCGAGCGAGGTGATCGGAGATGGCCAAAACACACCGGATCATGGGTTTTGAACGCCTCCGGTCGGGCTTGCCAACCCGGTAGGCTCGTACTGGAGCACCTCTTCGGCTACTGTGCTTTCTCTCATGATCGGTTTTGAACTCGTTTTGCAGAGGGTCCAGAGGAGAATATCGAATGCAGAAGTATTCTGTCCGACCTGGTGTCGCGCTGCTGTGCTGCCTTTCGCTGATGACGTGCTGGATCTGTGGCTGTACGCCGAATCCTGGTACGGAAACAGCGACTACAAACCAGATCAAGAGCGTTTCGGCCCCTCATCCCGACGGCATCTTTCGTATTCCGTTGATGACCAATCCTCCCGATCTCGATCCCATCCTCGTCTCGGACACCACTTCCGACGGAGTGGCTTCGAAGATCTTCAATACGCTTCTCGACTACGATCCCGATCTGAATCTGGAACCGTGCCTCGCTGCGGCGATGCCGGTGATCTCTGACGACGGACTCCAGTACGATTTCACTCTCCGCGAGGGAGTGAAATTCAGTCATGGCCGTACGGTCACCGCAACGGACTTCAAGTACAGCTTGCAGAGATTGGCTTCGGTTCGCTCGAAGAGGTCCAATCTGATCGAGCCCATCCTCGGTGCTGCTGAGGCGATCGAGGCGGCTCGAACAAAGTCGGAAGACGCTCCCGAGATCAAGGGCATCGAGGTGCTGGGAGATCTGCAGTTACGGATCACCTTGAAGAAGCCGTATGCACCCTTCATCTATCACCTGGCGATGGTCAATACCGCCGTGGTTCCGCGCGAACTGGTCGAGGAGCATGGCCACGCATTTTCTCGCCTTCCGACCGGCACCGGCGCCTTCATCCTCGACGAGTGGAAAGAAGGAACGTCGCTGCACCTGAGGGCGAACCCGGATTATTTCGAAGGGGCGCCAAAGATTTCACGGATTCACTATCGAGTCATCCCCGAGCCGCTGGCTCAACTGGAGGAGTACAAGGCGGGGAACTTCGAGGTCATGAATGTGACCCAGGGCGTCTATCCGCGCTGGATGAACTCCAATCGTGCCGATGAAGTCATGTCGTGGCCTTCACTGGTGGTGCAGTACTACGGGTTCAATCTCGATAAGGAAGGCTCCCCTTACGCCGGGAATTCCGAGAGTGCCCGGAAGTTGCGGGAGGCGGTCAACCTGGCGGTGGATCGCAAGTTTCTGGGTGAAGTGCTGCTCGAAGGGCGCTTCTACGCCGCCAACGGCATCTTGCCCCCGGGCATTCTGGGTCATGATTCATCGCGACCCGCCTTTGAACTCGATCGAGAGCGCGCTCAGGAGTTGCTGGCAGAGGCGGGATACCCGAAGGGTGAAGGACTGCCCTCGGTGGATCTCTGGTTCAATACCCAGGGCGACAATGCCAAGATCGCTCAGGTCGTGCAGGAAGACCTGAAACAGGCGGGGATCCCCATCGGATTGAGGATGCTCGACTGGGGCGCCTTCATCGAGGCCACCGATTCAGGAGAGCCACCCTTTTTTCGACTCGGTTGGGTTGCGGATTACCCGGACCCGGAAAACTTTCTCGCATTCCTTTTTCATTCCAAGAACAAGGGGCCCAACGGAAACGTATCCTTTTACGACAATCCGCAGGTCGACGCTCTGATCGACAGGTCCTACCTGATCACGGACATGGAAGAACGGATTGATCTGTTGCAGCAAGCGGAACGCTTGATCCTGAAGGATAGCCCGTGGCTCTTCCTTTTGTTCGGGCGAGAGACCATCCTGAAAAAACCCTATGTGCGGAACTTCAATCCCACCGGAATGTGCGACGACATCCAGGGCAACCATGTTCGCTGGCACCTCGTTGAACTCAACAACCCCGGTGCTCAGTAACGAGGTTCAGTGCTCTCTTTCACCTTGCGACGACTGCTCGAGGCGATACCGGTCATATTGATGGTGACCCTCATCGTATTCCTGCTGAATGCGGCAATTCCGGGTAATCCAGGGCGCATACGCATGGGACAAAGGGCTGAACCAGCTCAAGTCGATGCCTACAACGAGTCTCGCGGCTACAACGATGCACTTCCGGTGCAGTACGGGAGATACCTCTGGCGGCTCTTCACCCGCTTCGATCTCGGTGTATCGGATGTCAAGGCGGGAAAGAGCGTCAACGAGATCCTCGGGGACGCTTTCTTCGTGACGCTTCGTCTGGCGTTCCTTTCCATGCTCGTTGCGCTGATCGTCGGCATCGGAGCGGGCGTTCTTTCTGCCGTTCATAGCAGGACGGTGATCGATTATGTATCGATGCTGGTGGCGATCATCGGGGTCTCCATGCCTGTGTTCTGGCTTGGGATACTGATGATCATCTATTTGGCTCCGATCCTTGATCTTCCACGAACAGGTTTCAACGACGAAAACTGGGCCACGATGCTGGCCAGTCTCGCGATGCCAGCCACCGCCCTGGGTCTGCTTTCCTCCGCTACCATCGCAAGGCTCAGTCGCTCTGCGATGCTCGATGTGTTGACGCAGGACTATATTCGCACGGCCAGATCCAAGGGTCTGTCGGAGTCCGTGGTCGTCCTGAAGCATGCGATGCGAAATGCTGCGATCCCGATCGTCACGGTGGTCGGAAATTCATTCGGTTATCTGCTGGTGGGGGCTGTCTTGACGGAAACAGTCTTTGCCTTGCCCGGCCTCGGGCGTGAGGTGGTGGAAGCCATCAAGCAACGTGACAGGGAACTGGTCACAGGCGGCATCCTGTTGATGTCTTTTGTCTTTGTCGGGGTCAACTTGCTGGTGGATCTCTCCTATGCCTGGTTCGATCCGAGGGTGCGTGATGACCGCAACTAACCGAGGAAAATCCCCGACCCAGATGGCCTTCCGGCGCTTGCGACGCAATGTTCTCGCGATGGCGGGGGCTGCGGTGGTGCTGATCGTCGTCTTGCTGGCGTTCTTCCCGTCGATGCTGGTGCCCTCGCATGCAGACGGATCCGGCCCCTACGAATTCGGCGAACAGTTCCGAGACAAGGACCAGTATCAGCAACCTCCCGGGATCCCCGGACATCCACTCGGCACCGATGAACTGGGCCGTGATGTGCTGACTCGCATCATCTACGGCGCCGGGATCTCGCTTCGGGTGGGCCTTATCGGGACCATCGTTGCGCTGCTGATCGGATTGGTCCTGGGCAGCGTGGCAGGCTTTCGTGGTGGACTGGTCGATACCCTGATTTCCAGATTGACCGACACCTTCTTTGCATTCCCCAGTTTGCTGCTGATGATCGGCATACTGGCGGTATTCGAGAAGCCCAATGAGATCGTCATCTTCTCGGCACTCGGTGTTGTGGGCTGGCCCGGAGTGGCTCGAATCGTCCGCGCGCAGGTGATCTCACTTCGTGGCAGTGAGTTCGTGCTCGGTGCCAGAGCGCTGGGACAGAGTGATACTCGCATCCTCATCGGGCATGTGCTGCCGAACTGTCTCGGCCCGGTCGTGGTGGTTTCCACCCTGATGATCGCCGGTAACATTCTCGCAGAGGCAGGGCTCTCCTTTCTCGGCATCGGATTGCCGCCACCGGCCCCCTCCTGGGGTCGAATGCTGGTCGACTCGAAGGAGTACTGGGTCACCATGCCGTGGATGGGGATCTTCCCCGGGCTCGCCATCATGTTCACCGTGCTCGGTTTCAATCTGCTGGGCGATGGTCTTCGCGATGCCTTTGATCCCAAGATGAAGGACTAGCGGCGCAGTTTCGGGTCGAGATCGCTGCGCAATGCGTCTCCCAGGATATTGAGAGCCAGCAGCGTTACCGCCAGCGCGATCGACGGGAATGCGACCATCCACCATGCGGTGTGGACAGGGTTGAGCACCTCGAACGCATCTCTAGCCAGAGTGCCCCAGGAAACCTCTGGAGCCTGAACACCCAGTCCCAGGAAGGACAGAAACGCCTCGAACAGAAGCACCCGAGGAATGATGAGGGTGACGGTGACGAGGATGGTAGGGATCAGGTTGGGAAGGATTTGACGCCACAGGATCCTGCTGCTCGGTGTACCCAGAGCGGTGGCTGCGACCGCCCACTCCCGTCTCGCGAGTGCTCGGGTTTCGCCCCGGACGACTCGCGCCATCGGTGTCCAGTAGACGATGCCCAGAACCACGAAGAAGAGAGCCAGCCCTCCTCCTGCGTGTTGCCAGGCAGAGCCCCTCGCGACGCTGGCCAGCAGGATGACCAGGAACACCACGGGCACCGAATCCAGAAGGTCGACCACGCGCATCATCCAGTTGTCTCGCCTCGCTGTTCCTCCACCTGCCAGCAGTCCCCAGCTGACGCCGAAAATCAGCGCCGTGAAAGCACCGGCAGCGGCGCAGGCGAGAGAAATCCTCGAGCCCCAGAGGATCCTGCTGAAGAGGTCGCGGCCCAGTGCGTCGGTGCCGAGTAGATGGCCATCACCCGGTGCCGACCAGGCTAGTTCAGGGGCGGCTGTGTTCGGGGATGCGACCGGCAAGATCGGCGTGATGAGTGCCACCAGCAGGGTCAGCAGCAGCCAGCAGATGCAAAGTGTTGGGATCGGTGATCGAGTGGTGCGGAATCTTCTCATGATGCATCTCCGCGCAATCTCGGATCGAGCGACAGCAGCATCAGGTCTGCCAGCAAGGTCATCAGTTGAAGCAGGACCGTGTAGAGCAGCACCGCCCCCAGCACCAGGGGGTAATCCCGGTTGAGCGCACCCTGGATGAAGTGCATCCCGACGCCAGGGATGGCAAAGATCTGTTCGATCACCAGCGAGCCGGTCAGCAAGGCTGCGGCCATCGGACCCAGCGTGGCAACAAGCGGGATCAGGGCTGGTCGAAGACAGTGGCGAAAGAGCACCCGGAAGGGTGAGATCCCCTTGGCACGTGCGGTGCGCGCGAACTCTTCTGAACTCATCTCGATCAGGCCGCTGCGCACCAGTCGAGCAGCCTGGGCCGCCGGCGCCAGTGCCAGGCAAAGCACGGGCATGATCAGCGAGGGAACCGATTCCCACCCGGCTGGTGGCAACCAACCGAGGCCGAAGGAGACCGCCAGCACCAGCATTCCAGCGATCAGATAGAGGGGTAATGATATGCCCACGGAGGCGATCACCACGATCAGATGATCGAGCCAACCTCCGACCCGCAACGCTGCGATCAGGCCGAGAAATATCCCCACCGTTGTCCCCAGCAGCAGAGCGAGCCCTCCAATCGTCAATGAGATGGGAAGGCCGGCCGCCAGGATGCTGGCGACATCGTGGTCCGGTTGACGCAGCGAAGGGCCTGGATCCAGCATCATCCAGTCCTGTAGCTGGTCGAGGTACTGACTCCACAGCGGTGCATCGAGGTCGTAGCGCTCCTCGATGGCACGTTTCACATCTGGAGGTGGGTCTCGATCTGCATCGAATGGGCCCCCTGGGGCCGCGCGGATGATGAAAAATGAGATGGTGAAAACCGCCCAGATGGTCACGAGCGAGGCGCCGAGTCTTTTCAGTAACAAGCGGCTCATCGAGATTTCCTACCGATCGCACGAAGGTCATGCTGATCGAGAGGATTGGCAAAGAAGCCCGTCACATCTTCAGAGACGAGGTTTCCGGAAGTCATCGACCACAGCGGCAAGACGGGGCCTCGCTCGAGCAGGATCTTCTCCGCTCGCTGCCACAACTGCATTCGAAGTTCAGGGTCCGCTTCGGCGAGGGCGAGAGCGACCGACTGATCGTACTGGGAGTCCGACCAGCCGGTTCTGCTGTTGGGAGAATCGCTGGTGAAGAGGGTCAGAAACGTCGCCGGATCCGGATAGTCGGCGATCCAGTTGCTGCGAGAGATGTCGTAGTCGACGGCGCGCTGGACATCGAGGAAACTGCGCCACTCGAGGGTCTGGATCGTCGAGTCCAGACCCAGCTCACGCTTCCACGCCAGTTGTAGCCACTGGGCGACCAGGCTGCTGGTCGATCCTGACGGGTGAAGAATTTCCAGGGTCGGGATCTCCCGGCCCTCCGTGGATCCGGGAACTCGCCAGCCAGCCTCGGACAGCAACTCGCGCGCTCCTCGGGGATCGTATCCCAGCCGGGGCCAATCCTCGGAAGCGACCTGGTGAGCCGGGATCACCCCGCGCAATCCGTTGTATTCACTGCCGATGGCAACCATTGCTCGATACCCGGGCAACCCTGAAGTCAGTGCCGAGGGGATTCCGCGATCGATCAGTTTTTGTTGCTGCCTCTCGATGGCGGGAGATGGCCATGGAACGAAACCGTAAGCAGGTTCAGGGTCGCCTCCGAGCACATCGCGACAGAGTTGCTGGCGATCGATGGAGAGGGACAGAGCGCGACGCACTGCAGGATCGTCGAGGGGAGGACGCTCCAGGTTGAGTCGATAAAAGGAGATCCCCAGGTAAGGATCTGCCCTCCAGCGCGGCGACCAGATCGGATCGGATCGCAGGATGGGAATGGCTGCGGCGGGAACCCGAACCGTCCAGTCGGAAAGCCCTGCAGCGAAGATGTTGAGCTGGGTATTGGCGGATTCTGCGGCCAGGAAGTCGATCGACTTCAGTGTCGGTCTCGAAGGGCCTCGATATTCCGGGTTCGTTTCGATGCGGATCCTGTCCCGGAGGCTCCAGCGTGTGAGCATCCAGGGACCGTTGGTTGCGATACCAGGGCCTGCGCGGCCATCGGAATCGGGATGCACCGGTTGCAGTGGTGTCTGGGCGCAAAGGTACAGAAACCACGGTACGGGATGGTCGAACTCGATCTCGAGCCATGTGCTATCGAGCGCTTGAATTTTGACCTGCTCTCGCATTCCGGTACCGTTTCTCCACTGGCGAGCGCCTGTCACCGACTCCAGCAGGTCGCCATAAGGTGCCCCCTGGATCGGGTCGATGAGATCGAGCCATGATCGAACAAAATCATCCGCATCGAGAGGGGTGCCGTCAGACCAGCGCAAACCGTGTTGAATCTGAAACTGGTAACGCCTTGCGTCTGCAGAGATCTGCCACGACTGTGCGCAGCCGGGCATCGGATCGAGAGTTTCCGGATCGAGCAGCACCAGTCCCTCATGAATCGCCCGGATGATGCGCCCCTCGGGGTTGCCGGTGGCGCGGTGGGGGTGGAGCGAGCCGGGATCGGTACCGTTTCCGATGACCAGATCTGCCCTCCCTGGCAGTGGCGCTCGCCAGAGCAGTGCCAGGATCGATGCGGTGATCCCGAAACTGATCCAGATGACGATCGTGCGGAAATTCATCGTCTGCCCGCTTTCCGCAGCGATCATGGGCTTATGGCCGCGACCCGGCAAGCCCCCCCCAGATGGCCGGCTTCCCTTGCCGATAGCAGGGCAGGCCGTTATCCTGAACCGTCACTGGATGGTGTCGGTTGCGACCGGCAGGTTCAGGTGATTTGCCCCGATCGTTGTCGATACGGTCGAGGATCAGAGCCCAGCATGCATGATGCCGGAGTGTTCCGGTGGGAAGCAGCAGAAGATGTCGATTCACAGGACCCTGAAGACCGGGGACGGACTCAAGGGAACTCGGAATGTCCTGACTCGCTACGAGCGAATCCTTCAACTGGAAGCGCAAGGCCGCTTCACCGAGGGAGAAGACTTCCCCATTGGATTGCCCAAGACCCGCGTGTTGAAGGTCAAGAAGCGCGCCAAGGTCAAGAAGGAGAAGGAAGAGGTCGTCGACGGAGAGCAGGAGCAGGAACCGGAAGTTCAGGAGTGACTTCGGTAATCCACTGTCCATCGCCTCCTACCGAGGGCGACCGGATGGTGAATCTCAGCATCTTGAACTTGCTCAACATCGGCCCGGCCGCCCAGCGTCCGGGCCGTTCGTGTTCGAATACCCAGATACGGAGTACCTGATGTCTCACTCCCCATTTCATGTCGGTTCTCTGATTTGCCTGCTGTTGGCACTCTTCACTCCCGGAGTCCTTGCGGATTACGACACCGTCGAGATCGACGGCAGAACCTGGACCACGAACTCGTCATTTGAACCCCTCGGCAGCCCGGATGCAGTCCCTGGTGGCGTACTCCGCAGCGACATCCCGAACTTCTTGCCGACTCTTCGTATGGATGGACCCAACTCGAATGTGACAACGATCACGGATATCTACGGGTTGACCCATGATCGGCTCCTCTCGATCCATCCCGAGACCCTCGAATGGTTACCCGGGCTCGCATCCCACTGGATCATCGAGAAAAACGAAGATCACCAGGTGTTCTGGTTCAGGATCGATGAGCGGGCTAGATTTTCCGATGGAACGAAGGTGACTGCCGATGATGTGCTGGCTTCCTTCGAGCACATCATGGATCCAGATATCAAGGACCCTTCGAGTACCAAACTATTCACCGATATGTACGAGACACCGGTGGTTCACGATGAAAAGACCATCTCGGTCAAGACCAGGAAACTCAACTGGCGCCTGCTGATTTACTTTTCCGCCAGCCTCGTCATCTATCCAGCAGAGCAGATTCGTATTCCCGGTGATGTGTACCTCGACGAGTTCAACTGGAAGATGATTCCAGGGTCGGGACCTTATATTCTTCGAGAGGACAGCATCCAGCAGGAGATTTCTGTCACCCTCTATCGGAATGAAGACTGGTGGGGATGGGATACGCGTCGTGCGAAGGGCCTCTATAATTTCGAAAAAATCCAGTTGATCGTCGTTCGTGACAGGGAACTGGCGTTCGAGAAGTTCAAGGCGGGAGAACTCGATTACTACAAGGTGATGAGGGCGCAGCGGTGGGCAGAAGAAACCGGCTTCGAGGCGGTCAGGAAGGGCTGGATCCGCAAGCAAAAGATCTACAACGAGCAGCCGCAATCTTTCTCTGGCTACATGATGAATATGCGTCAATGGCCGTTCGACGACAAGAACGTGCGGCTGGCATTTTGCTACGGTGTCGATCGGAAAACTCTGTTCGATAAGTTGTTCTTCAACCAGTACGAGTACATCGACAGTTATTATCCGGGCGGTCGGTGGGGGAATCCGGACAACCGGAAGATTCGCTACAACCCGCGCCGCGCCGAACGGTTCCTCGATCGGGCCGGATACACCGAGCGTAATGATGATGGCATCCGAGTGCACGAGAAGACCGGCAAGGCGCTGCAGTTCACCATCGAGTACGGTTCTCCTTCTACGACCCGGATTCACCAGGTGATCGCGGAGGGATTGCGCAAGATCGGTATCAGCATGAAACTGAAACGGGTCGACTACAATGCTCTGATGAAAAAAATCGGCGAACGTCAGTTCACGGTCCACATGCAAGCCTGGCGCGGGATCCTGTTTCCCAATCCCATCACTTCGTGGCATGGAGATATTGCCAATGAGCCATACAACAACAACATTTCCGGTGTCGCCATCGATGAGGTGGATCAGTTGATGGAGCAGTACGACCGTACTTTTGACATCAACGAACAGACCGAATACATGAGAAAGATCGACGGCCTCATTTTCAAGGAACATCCAGTCGCTCTGACCTGGTACGGTCCGTTTGAACGTATTCTGTCGTGGAATCATTTCGGCCAGCCCCAGAAGATCCTGTCGAGGACCGGCGACGACCATTCCCTCTGGACCTACTGGTGGACCACTCCCGAGATGCAGCAACGCCTGACAAGAGCCAAGAAGGACGGCTCCACCCTTCCCGTCGGTCCCGATGTGATCGATCCTTGGGGCGTCAAGGCTCGCATGGAGGCCGGTGGAGAAGCCAAGGAATAGGGTTCTCTCGATGAAATCCGTGCGCCGGGGAGGCACTGATCGATGAGTGGCATGTGGACTTACTTTACCCGCAGGTTACTGCTGGTCCCGGTCACCTTTTTCGTCATCACCTTCATCGTTTACGCGGTATTGCGTATCACTCCTGGTGGCCCGATCGAGCAACTTGAAAATCAGATGCGAGCTGCTGCCGCCGGGGAAGCCGGTGGTGGCGGTGGTGGCATTGGTGGCATGGATGGCGAAAGCTCTGGTCTCGACGAGAAGGCACGCGATGAACTGAAGGCTTACTACAACCTCGATCAACCGATTCCGTTGGCATACCTGCAATGGCTCGGGGTCTACCCGAAGAAGACCCGGTCGCCTGTGTCTCTCGATTATCGTCGTGGTGATCCAGATTTCTGGCAGCAGTCGCAGCAGCTGTGGAATGAATTCAGGGAAGCGGAGAATCGACTTCAGCAATCACTGATCGACGGCGAACTTCTTCTCAGTGGCGATACGATTCTGATCGAGGTGACCGCTGCTGATCGAATTCGTTTTCGTGAAGAAACGATCGAGGCGGACCGATTACTGTCCGATGGAGTCTCGCGTCGGTCCCAGTTGAATCGACTCCTCTCCCGCCTCGACTGGTCACTGTCGGGTTCTCGATTCATGCGCCCGATCACCGACCAGGAAAGTGGTGGGGCAGGCATTACCGCAGTGTGTAAACGCCAGTTGCTGGTGCAGGAGGACTCCTACCGGTCTCTCCAGCAGCATCTGTCTCCTCTGAGCATCGAGGCCAACCGCAACGGATCTTATTACCATGTGAAGAATGCCCTCAGCGGTATCCTCCAGGGAGATTTCGGCAGATCCTTCACCTACAACAAGGACGCTCTCACCGTCATCATCTCGAAGTTTCCCATCTCCATCTACTTCGGGTTGATCGGTTATCTCGCCACCTGGCTGGTCTGTATCCCGCTGGGGATTTCCAAGGCGACCCATCACCGGGGTACCTTTGACACCGCGACCAGCGTGCTGGTGTTTCTCGGATATGCGACTCCCGGGTTCGTCGCTTGCCTGTTGCTCCTGGTATTGCTAGGTGGAGGGTCTTACTGGAATCTGGTGCCACTCGGTGGCTTCCGCTCCGCGGATTGGAATCAATGGTGGCAACAGGGCCAGTACCTGCGCTGTGTCATCGATCAGATCGAGCACACCCTGGTGCCGATGTTTGGCTATCTGGTCGGCTCCTTCGCCAGCATGACGGTGCTGATGAAAAACTCGCTGCTGGATAACTTCGGCGCCGACTACGTCAGGACGGCATTTGCCAAGGGTCTGACCGAGCGGCGCGTGATCTACGTTCATGCCCTGCGCAACTCGTTGATTCCGATCACTGCCGGGATCGGCCATTTTCTCGGATTGCTCTTTGCCGGCTCCTTTCTCATCGAAAAGGTGTGCAACATCCCCGGAATGGGATTGCTCGGCTATGACTCGATCATTAGCCGTGATTATCCGATCATCCTCGCAATCCTCGTGATCGGGGTGCTGATCCGTCTGACCGGCAACATCTTCAGCGATCTGATCTGGGCACTCATCGATCCCAGAATCAGGTTCAAGTAGGAAGGCGCCGATATGACCTTCCTGCTGACCCTGCTGGTACTTGCCGCTGGAGTTCTATTGACCCAGAAGGGCATCCCCTGGCTGTTTCGGATGGCACTGGGCATCTGTGGCATCCATATCCGGACCAGTCCTGTCACGAAGAAACGTCTTCGGAGATTTCGTTCGATTCGACGTGGATACATTTCATTTGTCATCGTGACCAGTTGCTTCACCACCTCGATGTTTCTCGAAGTGCTGGTCAACGATCGTCCGGTCATGATTCGCTACGGCGATCAGACCGCCTATCCAGCGGTGAGAGATCTGTTCAACACCTGGATCTTCTTCAAGGATGGGCCCTTTTCTACTTTTGATCGCTCCGGAGATTTTGGAATTCCAGGAGATGGACCTCTCGACTACAAATCTTTTGGCAAGATTGTGGCCGATCCGCTGGGTGAGTTTGGACCGATCGCCGAGGGACGCAGGAACGATGCAAAGTCCCTGGAGCAGGAGATCAGCGATACCCAGCAGGAGATCGATGAATTGATCGCTGACGGGGAAGAGCCGGAAGATTGGCTCATCGAGGATCTTCAGGCGGCACGGATTGACCTGCAGAAACTACGTGGCCAGATCGCGGAACTCGGCGCCATCGAACAGATGTTTGCTTCCGGAGAGGCGAGCATCATCTGGCCGTTGTACCGGCACGGGCCCTACAAGAATCGACTCGATTTGCCCGGTACTGCACCCCATGGGCCGTCCCTTACGATCCCCGGCATCACACCGCGCTATTCTTCAGCGATCTTGCTCGGCAAAAACGAACAGTTGCTGGGAGGAAGACCCACATACCAGGTAGGGGCCGTCGACGGGCAACCGCTCGAAAAGGGAATGAAGTTGTTTGTCATCGAAGGAGATACGGACGAGGGGATCTCCGACGTCCTTGGGATCCTGCTCGTCAGGGATATCCATCCCGATGGACTCCAAGGCACTGCAGAAGTTCTCTCGCAAGGCGAGGGCAAGATTTTTCCCGAAAAAGCACAACTGGTGAGCCGGTTCCTGGAGACATGGGAAGCTCCTCTGGGGACCAGCGATTCCGGCATCGATGTGGTACCGCTTCTTCTGTACGGATTCCGTGTCAGCGTCGGTTTTGCACTGATGGTGTTGGGGGCCGGTTACATCGTCGGCATCCTCGCCGGGGCCATCATGGGTTACTACGGCGGTTGGACCGACATCCTCTTGCAGCGCTTCATAGAGATATGGGGTTCGGTGCCGTTTTTGTTCCTGATCATGATCATCGCCAACATCGTCGATCCTAGTTTCTGGATGCTGGTGATCTTGCTGGTGGTGTTGCGATCATGGATGGCGATCACCTACCAGATCCGTGGCGAGTTCTATCGAGAGAAAGCCAGGGACTACGTCCAGGCGGCGATCGGCAGTGGCGTCAGTGACTTCAAGGTGATGATCCGTCACATCTTGCCGAACTCGATGGTCCCGGTGATCTCCAGAGCGCCTTTTTCGTTCGTCAGTTACATCAGTGCGCTGGTATCTCTCGATTTTCTCGGCTTCGGCTTGCCACCGACCGACCCATCGTGGGGACGTCTGCTAAATCAGGGTTTCCAGTTCATCCTGATCTATCCGCATCTGGTGTTGCTGCCGGTGATGGCGCTGGCGATCACCTTGTTCCTGGTGGTGCTCATCGGCGAAGCAGTGCGCGAAGCGTTCGACCCCAAGGTCTTCTCGAGGCTCAGGTGATGGCGATGGAACCCAAATCAAATCCACCATCGGGATCGGCAGAACTGCTGCTAGAGATCAAGGATCTTCACACATCCTTTTCAGTCGAGGGGAAGACCGCCCGTGCAGTCGATGGTGTCGATTTCGATGTTTATGCCGGGGAGGTGCTCGGTCTGGTCGGCGAATCCGGTTGTGGTAAATCGGTGACCGCACTCAGTCTGCTGAAACTGATCCCCGATCCTCCCGGCTGTATCGAGAAGGGGTCGGCCATCTTCAAGGGACGTGATCTGCTGTCGCTCTCCTATGCTGAGATGAGATCGATCCGGGGTCGCGAGATTGCAATGATCTTCCAGGAGCCGATGACCGCACTGAACCCCGTCTTCACCATCGGTTTTCAAATGCGTGAAGCGATCCAGCATCACACCGGGGCGTCCAAGCAAGAGGCGACCAAACGGGCGGTTGAGATGCTGGAGAAGGTCGGGATCTCCGATGCAAGGTCGAGGTTGTCGGCCTATCCGCACCAGTTCTCTGGCGGTATGCGTCAGCGAGTGATGATCGCCATGGCGCTTTCTCTGGAACCGGCCCTGCTGATCGCCGATGAGCCGACCACAGCGCTCGATGTGACGATCCAGGCGCAGATTCTTGATCTGATGATGGAGATGAAGGAACAACAACAAGGCGCTTCGATCTTGCTGATCACGCACGATCTGGCGGTGGTGGCGGAAACCTGTGATCGAGTCGTGGTGATGTACGGCGGCAAGATTCAGGAAGTGGCTCCGGTGCGGCAACTATTCGGCAATCCGAAACACCCGTACACCCAGGGTTTGTTGCGAAGTCTGCCGAGACCGGATCTGGATCGCAAACAGGAACAACTGGAGACGATCCCCGGCATGGTCCCCAGCATCTTTGATTGGCCCGAGGGGTGTCGTTTCTGTACCCGCTGTCCGCAGGTGGAGGATCGTTGCCGAACCGATGAGCCTGCATTGAAAAAGGTGGGGGAGGGGCACGAGGTGCGTTGCCATCTCGTCGATGAGGAAGGAGCGGCCGATGACTGATACCGATGCAGTCACCACCACCACTCCACCGATCATCGAACTGAAGGATCTGAAGGTCTGGTTTCCGGTTCATGGCGGAATCTTCGCCCGTCACATCGCTGATGTGAAAGCGGTCGATGGAATCAGCCTGAAAGTTCGGGAGGGAGAAACTCTCGGCGTAGTCGGTGAATCCGGTTGCGGAAAGAGCACCCTGGGTAAGGCGGTGATGGGATTGGTTCCAGTGACATCGGGATCGATCCAGTTTCAGTCTGTCAGCGGTGAATCGGTCGAGTTGACACAACTCTCCCGGAGGGAGTACCGGCCCTACCGAAGCGAGATCCAGATGATCTATCAGGATCCTTATTCGTCGCTGAATCCGCGCCTGTCGGTCGAGGAGATCGTCGATGAGCCGTTGCGTGTGCATCATCGCTCGATGAATCGCGAACAGCGTCGAATCCGCGTCGAAGAGTTACTGGAACGGGTGGGTTTGCGAAAAGAACAGGCGGAGCGGTACCCGCACGAGTTTTCTGGCGGTCAGCGTCAGCGAATCGGGATCGCCCGTGCACTGGCCACGCGCCCTCGTATCATCATCGCCGATGAGCCGGTCAGTGCTCTTGACGTTTCGATTCAGGCCCAGGTCATCAACTTGATGCAGGAGTTGCAGCAGGATCTGGGTCTAACCCTGATCTTCATCGCCCATGACATCTCTGTGGTGCAGCACGTCTCTGATCGGATGGTTGTGATGTACCTCGGCAATCTGGTCGAGGTGGGCCAGACCGAGCAGATCTTCCGCAATCCTGCCCATCCGTACACGCGGGCCCTGCTCAGTGCGATTCCGCGGCCAGATCCGGAACTCAAGCGTGAGGGTCGAATCGTGCTCGAGGGTGATGTTCCCAGCCCGATGAACAAGCCTTCTGGCTGCGGCTTCCGCACCCGCTGTCCCATCGCGCAGCCGTCCTGTTCCGAGCAGGTACCTTCGATGATCCAGGTCGGAAAACGTCAACGCGCTGCCTGTCCCTATGTGGATCAGTACGAGGAACTGCTCAAATAGATTCGACAGGGTTCTGAACTGATTACGGCAACTTAGGGACAGGCTGCGCTGCTGACCTGGCAGTCGTCCAGGCCAACACTTCCGCAGCCGGGGAATGGCGCCGTGGGTGCAGGGCCTCCTGAAAAGAGGTAGGTCAGCAACCACACCGGGTCGGCGACATCGATGGTGTCATCCGCATTGGCATCTCCCGCATCATCGCAAGTGGGAGCAGGATCGGAGCCGAACAGATGGCTCAGTAGTCCGATGGGGTCGGCCAGGTCAGTGGTTCCGTCTTCATTGCTGTCGCCACGGATATAGTGAGGGACCTCGATCGGTTCGAATGTGATGGTCCCGTCGATGAGAGCACCTGGGATTTCTGAAGCATCTCCTGGCATGATGATGTTGGCTATCGGAGGAGATGTGTTGCTATCACTCCACTCGAGAATTGTCGTTATCGAATCCACTGAACCGATGAGAACCGAAATGTTTGCCTGATAGTGAACATAGGCGACCTCGGTTTCCCCATCGAACAACAGAGAGTCTGAGCCGATGAGAGAGGCGACCACTCCTAGCGTGATTCCATCCGGATACAGGTTCGCACCGAAAAAATCAGGACCGTTGCCATTGTTGAGGTCGAGCAGAGCATCAGCGGGGCTCACACAGGTAGCCCCGAGTACCGTGGCATCGTTTGCGAGACTGAATGAGAAGCCGGGCGAATCGATCAGCGCAAATTCGCAGGGGTATTGCCCGATGGTGAGAGTGACGGTGACCCCAGCATTACCCGTCTGCACATCATAGGGCACCGTTTCATCATGTGCTGCGAACTCCCATCCCTGATGCTCGGTGATGCATACGGCGGCGCAGTGAGTATCCGGGGTCAGGGTTTCCTGACTATTGGTCAATGAGATGGGCACAGGCGGCGAACCGAGGCTATCGGTGAAGCAGATGAGATGGCTACCGTCCACGACGACAGGGTCGATGCTGAATTCAAAGATCGGTGTGGCGAAAAAACTGGTATCCCAGCCGGAGCAAGCAGCAGAGCAGATCAAGGTCTCGACGGTGAATCCGCCCGGGACCATCTGCACATCGATGAAATCAGGGACCCCACCGGCATTGGCTGTCAGGAGCTCGGCGCTCGCAGCGACATCGGTGAGGCTGCCCAGTGCTGGATCGATGCCGATGCCGAAACTGAAGGCGAGGATGGTATCTGCACCGCGCTGGATCCAGACCGTCTGCTCGATGGGCTGACCCGCTGCGGTTCGCTGACCGCCCTGGGCGTCGGTGCCCATGATCCACAGATCCTCTGCCTTCAGCGCTGTTGCGTGGAGAGACAGGAGCACCAGCAAGGTGGGGAGGAGAGCGTTGTTGATTTTCACTGCACTCCCTTCGTAGGTGCCATGCTGGTTTCGATTATACTCGCGGAAAATTGCCGTTTCCGTAGAGATCAGAGACAGTCAGGGATCACACAGGAGAGCGGGCCGGTGGGGGTGGTAGCCTCGCAGACGCCGGATAGGGCACCCGGGGAGCTCAGAAACAGGTAGTTGAGGCTGGTCACGACATCCCCGAGGTCGACGCTTTCATCATCATTGGCATCCGCTGCCTCGATACAGGGCACCACATCACCCCCCTGAAATAACCATAAAGTCAGGAAGATCGGGTCGGCGAGGTCGATGGTGCCATCGGAATTGGTATCGCCGCGCAGCATCCCCTCGACGATCTCGACGCTTCCGTCGATGAGGGTCGGTTCGATGACGATGCCCGTCAACCAGGTGACCATCACGGTCGAATGGGGAGGATTACCGACGTCGTCGGTGATGGTGATGGGGGACGGCCCCAGCGGCGTCTCGGAATCGACCTGGTAGACGATGCGGTGGACCTCCCACTGCTCGCCGATGGGTAGGTGTCCACTACCGGCCTGAAAGTAGACGACGCCGAGGCTGAGCCCCTCGGGGAAGATGTCGACGCTGACGAAACAGGGATCGAGTTCGATGGTGATGTCGCCGGGCTCGACCTCAAGTACCAGCAGATCGGTCGGGACGTTGCGGACCGACAGGGAGTAGCCGGAGATGTCGAGAGCATTGTCGAAGAGCAGCGGAACACGTACCGTTTCACCTCGGAGGGCGCCGGTCGAGACCAACTCCATGACATGGTCCGGATCCTGGCCACCGAGGGTCGTCGGCAGCAGCAGCGAGCCGAGAAGCAGGAGGCTGTGAAGCAGTGCAATGAGCCAGTGCATCGCGCCATCGCCTCCTTTCCGCCAACCATCGGGCAGGCTTCATTGTACAGACCATTGGCGACAAGTTTGAGGGCCGGGTGCCGAGTTCAACGACAGAACGACTGCTTCTCAACAGCGGCCCCGGGCCGTGATATCATGGACTGTGCCGAAAGCAGGCACCGATGTTCAGGTACTCTCTGCTCGTACTACTGTCGACGATATTGCCGTTGCCGCTGTCGGCTCAGGGGGATTTTTACTTCATTGCAGACGATGCGACGGTCGAGTTCCATCCGACCAATGGGATCGCCGAACTCACCCTGGATCTCTCCATCGTCGAGGATCTGCAGCTACCTGGCTTTCCTACCGCTACGCAGACCGATACCGGCTTCGTGATGGCGTTCACCGTCGAGACGGCCCTTCTCGATGTCGTCGAGGTCGTCCCGACCGGGCCATGGGCCACGATTTGCGGACCGACCTGGGATCTTTTCATCGTGACCACCGATCCATCTGGTTGTCCCGGGGGAGTGTCGATTGGTGTCGTCTACGGCTTACTCTGCGATGTCTTCATCACCTTCGAGAACCCGACGCCGATGGTTGCAGTGACACTGGAGGCTAACCGAACCGTGCTCACTGGAACGACTCAGCCGGTCGCCACTCCGTTGACCTGGGGTAACGTGTGCACGAGCGAGAACCAGCTCTTTTCCGCCGGTGCGGCGATCTTCCCGGCGTTCGTCGACGGCGCCATCACCTTCGTCCCAGTGGATCCGGTACCGTTTCTTCGCGGTGACTGCAACGCAGATGGCAGCATCGACATCGACGACGCTATGAGGATCCTCTCCTGGCTCTTCCTCGGTACCTCGTCATTGCCTTGCCCGCTGGCGTGCGACCTCAACGGCGATGGAGCCGCACCCAACATCGCGGATGCTGTCTACCTGTTCACCTATCTCTTCAGTGCAGGAGCGTCGCCGGCGTTGCCCTTTCCCGATTGTGGGACCGTGGTGGGGACCACGCCTGCCGACTGTCCTGGTTTCGGGGTTTGCCCCTGATGAGAAAGATGATGGCGGCGGCTCAGCGGCAGCCCCGAGTGGCCCATCGGTGCATCCAGACGGAGCGGGCCTGTTCAAATTCTCCCATAATGTACCTTATCGGACCGCTACGTTTATCACCCCCTACGACGAGATGGTGCCGTTTCAGCGCTGTAAGGCGCCAGGATCGTGCTGCAAACCCCACTCTCGACAGCAACGCCTCGTCAGTTCCCGCGACTGCTCCCGGGAGACATCGATTCGATGCAACAGCTTCGCCTGGCACCTCGCCTGTTCGCTGAAGAAGTCCCATCCGTCGATCTTGTGGCGAGCGTCCAGCTGCTGGAGGAAGGCACTTCGGTAGCGTCGATACCCCAGTTCCATCAGCACTTGACCTGAAAACTGACTCGGATCCCAGCACAGCTCGTCGAACGGATTCCCGGCCGAGTCGGTGGCGTTGATCAGCACATCCGCCGCGGCGATGGTTGCGCCTTCATCAGCGGCTCTGTACTGCTCAGGAACCTGTGCAGGGTCCAGCGCCAGCATCTGAACCTTCATACGCCCGGAGAGTGCTGCGGCCACCACCTGTGCTGTGGCACCATTTCCCAGTATGACGGCTACCGATCCCGGTCTACTGATCGGCTCGAGCAGATTCGCAGCAGCGATGCCATCGGTACTGGTGCCGTACCAGCGCCCGGAGTCGTACCGGATCAGAGTATTCCACGACGGCATCATGGAAGCTTGCTGGTCGATCGGTTCAGCCACCTGCCGTGCCCATATCTCGTAGGGAGAGGTGACGATCAGACCCTCGAACTGTAGCTGCGGGTCCGTCTGCAGAAAGAGGTCCGGCTTCAGCGTCGAATATTGAACCAGACGATCGGTACAACCTGAATCGTCCAGCAATCGATTATGCCAGTCAGGAGCTGGACTCTCCTGTACCTCCGCCCCGAGCGCCGCAAACCATCTTCGCTGCGAAACACGATCGCAGGTACGATAACGCTGACGGATGTCTTCGATGGTCGGTACATTCAGGATCACATCGGTCTCATCGTCTGCTGGCCGCACGTAACCCCACGGCTGACCGTCGTCCAGCGCAACCAGTCGATCCACTACAGATGCAGCGCCTGAACAGAAACTGATCACCGGGAAATCAGGGAATCCTTTTGCCACTGCGATGGCCGCTCGGCTCTGAGCCAGATCATCCGATGAGAAGACGATCTTCGCTGCGGCGGCTCCGCGTCGCTGCGCCTGCATCACCAGTTGCTCGGGGGGGATCTCCAGCTGCTCCGTGCGATGGCTACTGAAGATCCAATCGAGGTCGGGAGGTGGCGGCGCATCAGTGAGTGGATCCACATCGAGAATCGCTCCCAGACTCCTGCAGATTTCATCCCTGCGCACACTTCGAATCGCATCCCCGAGTCCCCCTCTGTCGGTGACGATGACCGATAAATCGCCAGGTAGGGCTGTCATAGACCGATCTGGGCGCCAGAGATCGAGCCGAAACTCGACACCACCGATCCCTGGATCGAGTTGCTGTAGTCGGCCCAACGCCTGCCAGGACTCTCTTCTGGTGATCACCATGACCCGGTCTGCAGGTAATTGCATGGATGACTCCAAAAGGTGACCGACAAGCACTGGAACAGAAACGCTGGGAGGGTATCATCTGGATTGTTCGGAGGGCAGAAGTCCTCTTCGTGGTGGAATCTCTTCTCGGTCCGACAGGATTCGATGAACCGGAGATCTCACCTGATCCAACTTCCTCGCTCTGAACTCAATCCCTCAGTTCACGGAAATCTGGTACCTCAGTTCTTTACCAGTAGATGCGCTGCAGGGCTCCAATCGATCCAGATCACTGGTTTGACAGCAGTATCCAGGCCAGTAGTGATCCTGATCCAGACAACTTGCTGTTGAGTACCGGCCGTGACAACGGAGCCCTCGAAGTACTGGCAACTATTTGCGCAAATTTGCAAGGACAGAAGAATACACATCATAGGAGTGGCCACGGTTGATCCCATCGGGGGGTGAACGGGCCTTCAGCATCTCAAGGAGAAGAAGTGAACCAGGACAGTTCGGCCGGAAATTCTGGTGGATCTGGCCGCCGACGGCGGAGCAACCGAGGTGGACGATCGCGCACCTCGACCGCCCGAAGTGCAGCTGGGAACGGCAATGGATCTGGCCGCGGTCGCGGGCGCAGATCCGGTGGTCCGCGGCGTGGACAGGGTCGGGATCGGCGAGATGACGCCAGGGACCAGGGCCAATTCGATCGCAGGAGCGCAGCCTCCTCCGCTCCCCCACTGCCTGAGGGAACCGTAGTTCGAGGAATTCTCGAGGTGGGGAATCAGGGCTTTGGATTCCTGCGCTCGGTGGAGAAGTCATTCAGAATCCAGCAGGACGATGTCCATGTCGGCAAGAATCTTGTCCAGAAGTTCCAGTTAAACAGCGGACATTACATCGTGGGGACGGTGGGTGGCAGGGCACCGCGAGGCCGCGGCCCCAGCCTCGCCAGGATTGAGTCGGTAGACGGTGACGCCCCGGAAGATGTCAAGAGTCGTATTTTCTACAAGGAGATGACCAGTATCGATCCTACCGAACGATTCTTGCTCGGAGGAACCGGCAACATTTCGATGCGCCTTGTCGATCTGATTGCTCCGATCGGTAAGGGGCAAAGAGCGCTGATCGTCGCCCCCCCTCGTACCGGTAAAACGATCTTGTTGCAGCAGATAGCTCAGGCCATCACGGAGGTTCACCCCGATTCGATGGTGCTGGCATTGCTGGTGGATGAGCGACCCGAGGAAGTGACGGACTGGAAACGAACGGTCAAAGCTGAGGTTTATGCTTCCTCGAGTGACGAGACCTCCAAATGTCATGTCAGGGTCTCCGAGATGGCGCTTCAACGATGTCAGCGGTTGCTGGAGGCGAAGTGCGATGTGGTGCTCCTGCTCGATTCACTGACGCGACTGGGGCGAGCTTACAACCTGGAAACAGCACATAGTGGACGTACCCTCTCCGGAGGTGTCGATGCGAAAACGCTTGAAAAACCGAAGGCGATTTTCGGGGCAGCCAGAAATGTCGAGGGGGGCGGCAGCCTTACCATCGTCGCAACAGCGCTGATCGAGACCGGAAGTCGCATGGACGAGGTGATCTTCGAGGAGTTCAAGGGAACCGGAAACATGGAACTGGTCCTTTCCAGAAAACTGGCTGACCAGAGGGTGTTCCCTGCCATCGATGTCACCCTGTCAGGAACGCGCAAGGAAGAAAAGCTCTATACGCCCGAAGAGATCGATCAGATCTGGAAACTGAGAAGAGTACTGACCAGTGTCAATCCCATCGAGGGAATGGAACTCCTCACTCAGCGCGTTGGAGCCTTCGAGGACAATGAGGAGTTCCTGCTGTCTCTGGGGAGTTGATCAGGGCGCTCTTTCCAAAATCCATCAACCTTGGATCGATCAGGTCTTCATCGACCCCGAAGGTCCCCACACGTGCACGCGGAGTTTCGCAATGGAGATCGGAGCCGCCACAACTGCCCAGGTTGTGATCCTCGGCGAACGCTCTGGCGGCTGCGCGGTTTTTCGGACTCGAATTCCGCGACAGACATTCGACTCCATCGAGACCCGCACTGGCGAGTGCCCTGCCCACTTGCTTGAGTTGTACTGCCGCTGGATGGGCCCAGAAAACCAACCCCGAGAACTGATGGACACGCCGAATGGCATCGGTGGCTTCCAGACGAGGCCTGGCGAAGCGTTCCGCGCCGAGCCAGCGCTTGTACAGTGGCCTGGTCGTGGCCGCGAGCCCGCCTCTGACCAGTGCCCTGGCGACATGAGATCGACAGGGGACTCCCCCCTGCAGTTCTTGCTCCAGGTCGGCGATGGCGAGCGGAATCCCGTCCTCACGCAGCCGCGTCACTCCAGCCATGACCCTCTCTCTGCGATCCGTTTCCAGTGTCAGAATCCAATCCCGGATGTCAGTGTCGAGCCCCTCGGGGAAATAGGCGAGCAGGTGGAGATTGTGATTTTCTGCACGACATGTCATCTCGACTCCGGCGAGAACTCGAAGACCATCTGGCACCACCAGAGCCTCATAGGCCGCCACCGTGTCGTGATCACAGATGGAGATACAGGAGAGAACGCCGCAGGCTCGAGCCACGACTTCTGCCGGTGAGAGCATTCCATCACTACAGCGGGTGTGGAGATGGAGGTCGACACGCGAAGGACGGTTCAAGTGGAGCACTCCAGGATCGCGATGGCCCGATCGATCCTATCGATCACGTTGTCTCTTCCCAGCACCATCATCACCTCGATCAGGTCAGGGGAATCACTACGAGAGGTCAATGCGAATCTCAAGGGCATGAAGAGCAACGGCTTCTTCCATTGCTTCTCGGCGAGCATTGCATCGAGCGCTTCGTTGACGGCCTCTGCTTGAAATGGAAGATCGGATTTCAACAGCGCGGAGGTGGCCTGAAGCGCTTCCAGCGATTGCTCGGGGCTTCCCTTGCGAGGCACCAGATCTTCTGGCGTTGGAGGCTCTGGAAGATTGAAAAACCAGGTTGTTCTTGGCTCGAATTCCGCCAGCCGAACCATTCGCTCGACCACCAGTGGCAGCACCGCAGCTGCCTGCTGTGGAGATACCCCTTGCGGGAGGAACCCTTCCTCGTCGATTCGTTGCAGCAACTGGTCGGGGTCCATCTTGCGAATGTGCATCCCGTTGAGCCAGTCCAGTTTGACCAGATCAAAGACCGGGGCTCCGGTGGAGATCTTCTCGATGTTGAACTCTTGCTGAAATCGATCGAGGTCAAAGACCTCTTGCCCATCGGGGGGTGACCACCCCATCAGCGCGAGGAAATTGAGAATCGCCTCCTTCAGGTAACCCTGCTCACGGAACCAGTCGAGACTGACCGGATTCTTGCGCTTGGAGATCTTAGAATGATCTGCATTTCGCAGCAGCGGCACGTGGAAAAACCCGGGTAATGGGTGCTCCAGAGCCTGGTAGATCAACACGTGCTTGGGAGTCGAGATCAGCCACTCCTCCGCCCGAATCACGTGAGTGATTCCGAACTCGATATCATCGACCACATTGGCCAGGTGGTAGGTGGGGAAGCCATCGGTCTTGATCAGCACCTGGTCATCGATTTCGCAGTTGGCGATTCGAATTTCCCCACGAATCTGGTCGACAAAGCAGGTCTCCCCCTCCACCGGGACTCGCAAGCGGATGACATGGGGCTCCTCTTTGGCGGCTCGCTGGCTGGACTCCACAGCATCCAGATCACGACAGGTACCCGGGTAGCCGAGCCGCAGCTTGTCCTGCTTCTGCTTTTCTCTCACCTCGGCAAGGGTTTCTGCGCTGCAGAAGCAACGGTAGGCGTTGCCGCTCTCCAGCAGGTGGTCGACCTTCTGCTGGTAGATGGCGTTGCGCTCACTCTGGCGATAGGGAGCACAGGGGCCACCAAGGTCAGGCCCTTCATCCCAGTCGAGACCGAGCCACCGCAATGCGTCGAAGATTTTCTGCTCGCTACTGGCCTGGTAGCGGCTGCGATCGGTGTCATCGATGCGCAGCAGGAATTGGCCCCCGGTCTGACGTGCCAGAGTGCGGTTGAACAGTGCCACATAGGCAGTTCCCACATGAGGATCACCGGTGGGGCTGGGTGCGATTCTCACACGTGCCGGAGTCGAACTCATGAGAGTTCTCCTTGCTGAAGCGACATCAATTCTGCAACCCAGCGGCCGAAGTGGTCCATCTCCAGGTTGATCGAATCTCCCACCGAGCGGCTACCGAGCGATGTGACAGCCAGAGTGTGAGGAATCAGTGCCACGGAAAAGCAGCCGACAGATCTGGAAACGACGGTCAGACTGACTCCGTCGACGGTCACGGCGCCCTTCTCGATGGTTCGAAAGTCCGAGTCAGGTTCATACTCGATGACCCAGAGGGTTTCACCGCTGCCCTCGATCGATCGGATGGTCCCGATGGTATCGACATGGCCGGTGACGTAGTGGCCACCGAGACGATCTCCCACCCGCAGTGCTCGCTCGAGATTGACCGGGGATCCGGCCGCACGTTCACCGAGAACCGAGCGTCGCAGGGTCTCCTCGACCACATCGAAACAGAGATCGCCATCGCCGCACAGGAGAGTCAAGCAGACCCCATCTACGCTGATGCTCTCCCCGGCTTCCAGGTCCGTCCAGGGTTCTAGTTCGCCGTCGATGGAGGACAATGCCCTGGGAGAGACGCTGAGGCGAACCCCTGAGGCGTTTGTGGCTATTTCCACGATACGGGCACTGCGTTCGACGATGCCAGTGAACAAGGGGCCTCCTGCCTCGAGCGGATGCTACGGTAGCAACGGGTTTGTCGCCACCGAACCGGGGCCGGGGTGCCTGCTCCCGGTGTCAGTGGCTTTCATCGGCCCAGAAGCGTGTTTCAGGGGAACTTGACCCCCCCTCACAAGCCAGATAATATGTGTCACTTGGAATCGAACCTATCGATGTCGGGTGACGGGACTCTGCGTGCAGTGGATCTGCGTGCAGTGGATCTGCGTGCAGTGGATCTGCGTGCAGTGGATCTGCGTGCAGTGGAGCCGTCGACGACCCCCTCTCTCCCGGAGGAGGTCAGACCTCGAGCGGGACGATTTCCTGAGCAGGGCGACAACTTCCCTGCTTCGTTCTGGAGAACCTTGTGGTCCATGTGTGGTCAACCATGAGGGACTCATCAATCATAAGGAGTTTCGATTCGGTCGCATCGTGATGGTCGCATGACCATCCATCGTCCCGGGGAGACGGGCCAGTGACCGAGGAGATGATGCACGGGTCGGCGGCAAGACCGCTGCTCCAGCGAGTACTCTGAACTGTCTTCGGAGCGCTGGGGATCAACCCAAACGGAAGGAACTGGAGATGAGTGGGCTCGCCAAGTTTTTCGTGGTGATCAATTTCGTCCTGGCACTTCTTTTCCTCGGTGTCAGTGCAACGCTGTTCCAGTCTCAGAAGGACTGGAAAGGTGCTGCCGAAACAGCCGTGGAGAATGCAGAAGAGACGGTCGCCATGGCGGAGAAGATGAAGGAAACGCTGCAAGGCGTCGTGGATGAGAAGAGCAGGAATAACGAATCCCTGACGAGAGAAAAGGAACAACTGAGTTCCTCGATCTTGACCCTCCAGAACTCCAATGGAGATCTGCGAAAGAGCGTCGCCCAGCTGGGCACCAAGATCGATGATCTGGATTCCCGGATAGCCCAGAAAGATGAGCATATCCAGGACAAGGACTCCAACATCGCACGCCTCGAGGAAGAAATCTCTCGGCTGAGTACGGAGATCGACTCTGCGGGTGACGCCAAGAAACTGGCGGAACGGCTGCGCAACCGCGCGTTACTCGACAAGGAGCAACTGGCTCAGCAGACGGAAGCCCTCAACAAGGAACTCACCGCACTCAAGGAAGACTATGATGACCAGCAGTTGCTGATCTCCAGGATCGTGGACTCCGGCATCCGGCTTCCCGATATCGGTGTCACCACCGCCCCACCCATCGACGGCATGGTCGTCGGTGTTCAGGAGGGGGTTGTGGTGCTCTCCGTCGGAAAAGATGACAACGTTGAGATCGGCTATGAGTTCACCATCTACGACGGCAACCGATTCATCGGAAAAGTCCAGGTGACCAAGGTCCTCGACGATATGTCCGGCTGCACCATCCTGTTCCAGGAGGATTCCGGTATTCGTGAGGGTCACAAAGCCTCGACACGGCTGTCCAGCTAGAAGGGGATTCAAATGTACGATCAGCCCATCGTTGAACGTAAAGATTCAAGCCCCCTGGCGACCAGTTTGCTGGCCATCTCGGTGGTTTGCCTGATCGTGGCCTCGACGCTTCTGGGCATGCGCCTCAAGGAGTTGACCTACAAGGGCAATTCTCCGACCACCAGTGCCAAGAAGTGGGAAGACGATGGTCTCCGCAGGGTCACCCAGGACGCCAAGAAACTGTTCGCTGACGTCGATATCGACATCGACGAGGGATAGATAGCAGCGACAGCTGTTTTGCGAGCACCGATCGGATTGGAGCCTGCTTCCCGATGAGGGAGGCAGGCTCCTGTCATTTCTGGCTGCCCTCTTCAGCGCGAGGTTCTTTTTCTACGGCCCCTCGCCTCTGCGTGATTCCTCACCTAGAATCCAGGACGCAGCGATGAGGTGCTTTCGTCCTCGGTGCAATACCGCGGGAGACTTGTCAGAGATGATGGGTCCAACAGGTTGCGAAAGCCCTAAGTGGGAATGAGGGCATCCGCCCTCGGGGATCCGATCGAAAGGGTAGTGTCACAACACTGCTTCTGGTCGGGCGGGGAGTACCTATCTTGCTTTTCCGAATAGCACACAACTGGATCAATTCCGTGGTTGGTAGGTTCTCCACCGATCTTGGAATCGATCTGGGCACGGCGAATACTATCGTCTGTGTCAGGGGTAAAGGCATCGTGATCAGCGAGCCGTCGGTAGTTGCGGTGAAAGCTGGCACCAACCAGGTTCTCCTCAATGGTCGAGCCGTCGGTAGTGTCGCGAAGGAAATGATGGGCAGAACCCCCGCTTCCATCGAGGCCATACGTCCCCTCAGAGACGGCGTGATCGCCGATTTCGAGATCACTGAAGCGATGTTGAAGTACTTCATCACCAAGGTCCAGAACCGATCTCGCTTCTTCAGCCCCCGGGTGGTCATCGCTGTTCCCAGCGGCATCACTGCAGTCGAGAAACGTGCGGTTTACAATTCTGCCGAACGGGCTGGAGCCAGAAAGGTCTACCTGGTCGAAGAGCCTCGCGCAGCAGGACTCGGTGCAGGACTTCCCATCGAGGAGCCCATCGCCAGCATGGTGGTCGATGTTGGCGGAGGAACCACCGAGATCGCGGTACTGTCGCTGGCAGATGTCGTGACCAGTGTCTCATTACGTGTCGCCGGAGACGAAATGGATGAAGCGATCATCAAGTACATGAAGGACACCTATAACATCCTGGTCGGCCCTCTCACCGCAGAACAGATCAAGATCAAGATCGGTTCCGCATATCAACTCGAAGACGAACTCGAGATGGAGGTCAAGGGGCGCGATCTGATCGGAAACTTGCCGCGAAGTGCCCGGATCACGAGTGAAGAGATCAGAGAAGCACTTCAGCCACCCATCGAGACGATTGTCGAGGGCATCAAGGCGACGCTGGAGCAGACCGAGCCGGAGCTTTGTTCAGATCTGGTCGAGCGCGGCATCGTTCTCTGTGGCGGAGGAGTGCTGCTGAGAGGTCTCGATGAGTTGATCCGGAAGGCCACAGGATTGCCTGTTCGAGTGGCCGACGATCCCCTCACCTGTGTGGCTCGCGGGACTGCGATTTTCCTTGAAAATCTGGATCAATATTCTTCGGTCCTCGACTCCATCGAGGACGATTTCTAGGGTCCATTTCGTCCGATTCGAACGGGAGTCATGTGAAGCGCACCCAGAGCGCTTACTGGGCGATCTGTTGCTGGTTGGTCCTGGCCCTGCTGGGCTACGGGCTTCAGCCGCTCGTTTCTTCATCTCGGGGAGATGCAGACCGACAGATTCTTCTGGAACAGGCGCTACAGCACTCCTTACTGCTGGAATCTGAAAATTCGGCGCTCTTCGACCGGCAGCGACTTCTGGATCGATATCTCTCGGCCAGTTTCGCTGGCTCCAGTTTCCTGCTGATTCCTGCCCGCATGACTCCATTACTGGACCCGGCGCCCAGAAGGTCCTCAGCCAGGCTCGATCGAGGTTCCGAGGATGGTCTAGAGATTGGAATGGGAGTGATCGGTGCCTCCGGTGTGGTGGGAAAGATCGCCGCAGTCGGTCAAGGCTGGAGTCGGGTACAGCTCGCTGACGACCCGGCGTTCGTGATTCCTTTCATCGACGATTCCGGTCATGCGGGAATCTTCGCTGGCGGCCCCGAGGCGGGCTATGGACAGCCGCGTCTCAGGATCGATCCGATTCAGATCAAGGATGCACTGGTGCTTCGTACCCACGGCGGAGGAGGCGCATTCCCCGAGGGACTGATCCTGGGGATCGTTGCCGATGCGCGAATCCCTGTCAGTGATTCCAGGATCCTGCTGTCCCGGGCACTTCATACCAGCCAGGAGATTCTGGTGCTGTCTCCCATCCTGAATGCGAGCCATCGATGAGAGTCGGCTGGCTGATCACCCTGACCCTGCTGTCGATGCTGACCGTGGAAGCCTACCGCCCTCTCGTTGTCTACTCGGGGGGCATTGCAGATCCGGCACTGATATTTCTGGCCTGGTTGGCGTTGATCGATCGGTGGCCACGAATCCTGCTGGTCGCCACGATGATCTGTCTCTACAGATCCATCGGTGGTATTTCCAGCGTCATCGAACTGGTTGGCCCCGTGGCGGCACTGATCATTTCGGTTCGCTGGTTTCGGCTGGTGCTCGATCCCTATCACCCCTGGAAGAGGTTTCAGATTCTGATTCCTGCACTGCTGATCGCCTTCGTCGTTCAGGAATGGCTGCTGGCCGGAGTCGTTCCAGGTCTGTTCTTCGTGGTGAATGGCTGCTGGCTCTCGGTCCTGGTTGCTGCGTTGCTGTTTCCAGTACTGGATCTGGTGACCCCCTTGCTCAGGAGTGCCAGATACCCGCTTTGAGTAGCTTGTTCGGTGAGGTGGGACCGCTTCGGTCCGGAGAGGTATAGGATGCAACGTCCGAGGATCCTGACAGTGGCGGTATTGCTGATCCTGATGACGGTCGGGATCGGCTGGCGACTGGTTCAGTTGCAAGGCGTGGAGTGGCGCGATCATGCCCTTCGTGCCTCCAGTATTCACCGCTCCATCCGTTATTCGGCGGCTCCGCGGGGACAGATCGTGGATGCCTTCGGCGTTTCGCTGGCGAGGGACACCCCGGTGATTCGGGCCACCTTCCTGCTTTCTGAACTGGAACCTGTTCGCTGGGTCGCTCGTCGCCTGGCTCCCATCCTTCGCGGCAGTGACCAGGCCTTCCCCTGGGATGAGATGCAACTGTGGACATCGCTTCAGATGGCCAGAGCCCGGTTGCGGCCCCAGTTCGGATCCGGAACCGATCTCCCCCGGCATCCCTGGTTGAGCCGGCTGGATCTGGTTTCCGGAAGCAAGGTCGCGAGAGCAGTGGACAGCAGGCCAGAGGACTTTCCCGGCATCTCTGCGGTGAGATCCGGCGATGAATTCACGGTTTACTTCGATCCTGATGTTCTCTTTGCAGGTGAGATTGCCATCCGTCGGATGGAGCAGGAACTGGCACTGGAACCCGGTCATCTGTGGGCGCGGGTCGAGGAGGCCTATCAACGAGTTCAGGATTCCTCCATCGATATCCAGGAGCGAGAGTGGATCTTCAGACGCCAGCTTCACCCCCTTCATGAGAAGATCCCCGCACAACTGGTCGTCGAGATCAGTACCGACCCACAACGGTGGCCCGGAATACACCTGGAGGAAGCTCACGATCGTGAGCATCCCCAGGATCCGTTTCTGGGCCAGCTACTGGGACACACGGGATTGCCCACCGCTGACATCGTCAAGGGTTGGAAATCGCGCCAGGAGCCCGTCATCGACCGACTGGTCCTGCGTGATCTACGGGTCTTCGAGGCGCTGCGCCCCTTCTCCCACCACAGTGCCGATCGAGTCGGTCGCAGTGGTCTGGAGTCGGTACTGGAAGATCGACTGAGCGGTATTCCAGGCGCCGAGGTGCGGATCCTGGATCACCTGCGACGAAAGGTGGGTGCGCCCCTGGATGTCGCTCAGCCGATCGCCGGCAAGGATGTCGTGCTGGCCCTGGATGTCGAGTTGAGCCGCTGGTGTGCGCAGACGTTGATGTCGAGGCAGGTCGAACTGGGAGCGGTCGTGGTTCTGGATGTCTCCGACGGCAGCGCGATCGGCTGGGCTTCGCTGCCACAGCAGGGCATGGAGGTCTATCGAGATCGAGATCTGTACCGGAGCAGATCCGAGTCTCCTGACGGTTGGTTCCATGACCGCGTCAGTGGCTGGGCCATCGATCCCGGATCGACATTCAAGACGGTCGTCGCACTGACTGCCTTGCAAGCTGGCGTCGTCGATGCCGAGGAAATCATCGTCTGTGAAGGTCTTCTCGATCCGCGGAGTCCCGGCCGCAATCGCTGTGGAAACCACCCGTATGGACTCGAACTGAACATGACCAGTGCACTTTCTCGGTCTTGCAATGTCTATTTCTACACGATGGGACAGAGACTGGGACTCGAGGCCATTGTCGACGGAGCGGTTCAACTGGGTCTGTGGAGCGGCAGCGGTTGTTCCATCCCATCGGAATCGGTCGGGATTCGCCCCACAACAAATCCAGTAGGGACAGCGATCGGTCGGGGCTTCACCACAACTCCTCTCCAGATGGCTCGAGTGGCGCTGTCGATCGCGAGCCGCGGGGAAACTCCCGGAATCCAGTTGATCGCTGGAGAATCAGGCACTGCGCTGCATCCTTCCTTCGATATCAGACATTATGAAACCGTGATCGATGGCATGGTTTCAGCAGTCCGTGACAGAGGAGGTACTGCGTCTCGCAGCAGCTATCGCCTCTCCGGGTTCGATCTTGCAGTGAAGACGGGAACCGCCCAGATTCCCGGCACTCAATCCTACAATGCCTGGCTCATAGGATTTTCACCTGTGGTCGATCCACAGATTGCCTTTGCCATCTCCGCCCAGGGAGTTCCATTGCACGGTGGCGAGGCTTGCGCACCGATGCTCGCCGACATCCTCCAGTGGCTCGAACAACACCGTGGTCTGGAACTTCGTCGATGATCCCGGAGGTTGGAAACTGGTTTCGGGACTGGAGGTCTGGCTGGGCCGGCCCGGCAACCTTGCTCGTGCTGGCGAGTCTGTGGCTCTTGCTGATCGGCACCATCTTCGTCTACAGCGCGGCGGATGGTCCAGAGGGAGGCTTCCCGGGCGCCTACGCGGCAAGTCACATGAAAAAGATACTGGTGGGAATCATCGGTTTGCTGTTCGTCTCGATGATTCCACCGAAACGAATCGAGAGTTTCTCGGTGCTCTTTTACGGCGGAACCCTGGTCCTGCTGATACTGCTGCTGGTGTGGAAAGGGTTCGAAGGAGGTGTCGTTCGCTGGATACGCATCGGAGGCTTTGGATTGCAGCCATCGGAACTGGCCAAGATCTCCACCGTGATGGTGATCGCAACTGCCCTGAGACCGGGCAAAAAACTGCAACGATGGAGCGATCTCACCAAACTGACCCTGGTGGCGGTCATTCCTTTTGTCCTGATCGCTTCTCAACCCGACCTGAGTACCGCGCTGATACTGGTTCCTACTGTAGCTGCGATGATCTGGGTTGCCGGAGTCGAATGGAAGAAGATGGCAACGCTCAGCATGATCTTGATTGTGCTCGCTGGTTTGTCATGGCCGACGATGCCCAACTACCAGCAACAACGCATCATCTCATATCTTGGAATCGGTTCCGTGGATCAGGATTTTGCAGGTGGTTACCAGGTCACACAATCGATCATCGCCATGGGAAGCGGTGGTCCGACGGGAAAGGGATTGCATCTGGGGAGCCACCACGATCTCGGATACTTGCCGGAAGATCATAATGATTTCATCTTCTCGGTGATCGGAGAGGAATGGGGATTGGTGGGGACCATCTCGGTGCTGATCGGGACACTCGTACTGGTCCTGACAATGCTGGGAGTCGCATGGAGTTGTCGCGACCCCTTCGGGAGACTGGTCTCCGTCGGACTTGCAGCGCAGATCGGCTGCCAGGCTTCCATCAACCAGGCGGTGACGGTGGGTCTGGTCCCCGTCACCGGACTACCACTCCCCCTCATCTCCTACGGCGGGACCTCGATCGTCACGACACTGCTGGCGATCGGAATCGTCATCTCCATCGCGCGCAAACCGATAGAGGTCGTGCATCCCGATGGGCTGCAAAAGGGCGTATCTCCCGTACAACACCGACCGATTCGAGCCCGGGTATCGAAGCAACAGGCCTGATTCCCGAGCGGTGATCGTGAAAAAACGGATGAAAAAAAGAGGCGCCATCGGGGAAATGGCGCCCCCTCGGAAAGAAATGAAGCAAGGAAGGCAGCAATGCTGCCCCGGGGAGGAACACCCGACCTTTGCAGGCGGGTGGCCTTGCGCGAGAGGTCTCCGTAAAGAGTGATCTCTCCAGCTCCCCTGTCCCAAAGAGCCCACCCACAGAGAGCATTGTTCGTGCCAATCGAAGCACATCCCCTCGCCGCCACACCAAGATGGTTCTGAGAAAGGGGTTATGACGATCATGCACAAGCATGATCCTGTCAGTGGGAGAACGGGTGTGATCAGATTCTGGCCAGCTTCTCAGGCCAGTACTGCCGGCTGATCTCTAAAGTTAAAATCAGCACGGGATTACGACTGTGGATGGAAGTTGACCACTGGATTCAGATCCACGGCAATTGTGGATAGAATTCACCCGCTTCACTTCCTCGACGCGTTCAGTCCAGCACAGGGGGCAGGGGTCGGATCCAGCCAAGGGTTTCGCCGGCACCGATGGGATCCCCCGCTTCGGACCAGTGCACCAGCAAGGTCCCTGCCACCGGCGAGGTCACTGCGTGGAGGTGGTCCCCGAGAGCCACCAGCAGCAGTTCCTGCCCCTCCTCGACCGGATCTCCTGCCCTGACGCGCCACTGCATCAGGGTCGCCTCGGTCACCCCCTCCGGGGGACCCTGAGAAGCATTTCCAGCGGGGCAGGCGGGCGATGACGGGCTCTGGATGAGGGGTTGAGATTCCCGAGGGGCCTCCCGCACCGTCGGTGCGGAGGCGGGTCGAGTCCCCTCAGGAAATTGGATCGCGATTGCGCCTGGCTCCACCACCTGGGTGTGCTCCCCTCGCAGTTACCCTCGAACACACGGCCACCACTGGACAGTCCCAGGTGCTACAGCAGGATTCTGGGCCGCAGAATCCATCGAGTTCACAGGCTACAGGCAAACCCGGGCTTCAGGGGCAGGCGTCAAACTGGTCACAGGTGAGGTCGTCCTCGGTGGGATCGATTCCACATTCGTCAAACGGCGCAGCGGGAGGCGCACCACCCGAGAACATGTAGCTCAGCAGCAAGACAGGATCTCCCAGAACGATGCTGCCACTGTCATCGATGTCACCATTCTTCTCGCAAGCGGAGGCCGTTCCACCGCTGAACATGTAATCGAGCAGGTTCACCGGATCGCCCAGATTGAGAGTTCCGTTGCCGTCAAAATCACCTCGCGTGAACTGGACGCCAAAAACTCCCTCGAGAATCTCGATCCCGGTGCCCGATGTCTGAACAACACCGGAGGTCGAACCGATCGAAACCACGATGGCTGTCGGAGGTGAAGGAGATTGCGGGATCAAGGTATCGGTAAAATCAAGGGTGGTGATGCCGAGCGGCGCCGTGGCGACCGCCTGATAGTGGCTGATGATCAACTCCTGGCCATTTCCAGCGGGGAGTGTCGTCAGATCGGAGAGCGAGTAGAGACAACCGACGACCAGGCCATCTGCCCCCACCGGATCGATATCCATGGTCAAGAATGCCGGTCCGTTACCGCCGTTGAGAGCAGTGAGGGCGGCCCCGGCATCCGCAGCCAGCAGCGTCAATGCAGCGCCAGAATGGGCGAAACCGAAGGAGAAACCGTAGTTCTCAACCGGCGCATCCAGCAGGATCTGGACGTCAACGTCGCCACCCTGCTCGACACTACTCGCAGAGGGCGAGGCACTCAATTCGAAGGGCAGTATTCCACCGATCTCGATGAGCCCATCGATGGTGGTCGGTTCGATGGCGATACCACCAGGCGCCACTGCGAGATTTTCGGAATTGGAAGAATCTCCCGGAAAAACTTCGGTGCAGTATTCGATGGCTGCAAAGGTATCGTCCGGGCCCAGCAACTGCGCTTGCATCACGATCGCTTCATGGTCAGTGTCGATCGGCAAATCATTGAGTCCAACAAAGTTGATCACGACACCCTGTCTGACTCCGAATCCGGGAAACAGGCTCAGTTCAGCGAAATCAGCGGGTCCCCCAGCATTGGATGTGTTGGGTGCAGATCCATTGACCGCCTCGACCACTTCCATGCTGGAATCGTAACAGATGGCGATGGACCAGCCCGCAAGAACCCCGCCGTTGTTATCGATCAACGATCGGGTGGTGACAACGGCGCCGGAAGGCCCGGAACTGCTGGTATCAAAGTGAAAGATGTAATCAGGGTTCTGTGCTGCGATCGGGCTGGAGATGACCATCAGCAACAGAAGGCCGATGAGGTGCAACGGGATACGAAGGTGAACCATGAATTGACTCCTGTTCGGGCGAGCACGTTGGAGGCGGTGATCGAACCGTAGTTCGAGCCCGAGGATGGCTCCGGGACCGATTATAGGCCCGTTCGGTGGCAATCTACCCGGTTTCGGGAATCACCGCACCCTCGCACTGACCACCGTTCCAGCGCAGAATCATGGTCAGATCGACCTATTGTAGCACTCGAACCCACTTTTCGGCACCCCTCCCCTGGCACCAGAAATGTCAATTGCTGCCGAATGTCCAGATCAGGGACACCCGGGCCGCATTCGGTACCGAGGTCGAGACCCGGACGCTGCCGCACCCCCACCACAACCTCGATCCCCTGCGGGCACGGCGTTTGCCTCCCCTCCACCAGCACTGCGGTACTCCCGCGGCAGACGCAGAAAGGACCGAGATGACTCTTGAAGCCAGCGACAGCCCCCTGCCGCTTCCAGTCAGTTCCGTTCATGAACTGCAAGATCTTCAGAAGAAGGGCATCAGCAAGATGCGGGTCGTCTCGGCGAGCCAGTTACGGAACTCGGCCAGGATTGCGCTCGCGCAGGCCCTCAACGAGATGCTCGGAGAGATTCAGATCTGCGGCGAGGAACGCCAGTTGATCCTGGATCGTGCGCAGAGCCACCTGATGCCGTCCAACCCCGGCACCGATTCGATTCCAGTGGAGACCCCTGAAGTGGCACCCGCATCGAAGCCAGTGCCCCGGGCAGATGAAACGAAAGAAGCGCAGCAGTCACAGCCTCCAGCATCTGCCTCCAAGGGCCCACTCGGAGAGAGAGAAAAGGCGCTGCTCGTCCAGCTCTCGCGGCTCATCGCACGCGATTGGAGAACGGAACTGGCGACGGTGAGGGATTCACAACGCACCCAGGTCGAAAGGCTCGAGATGAGGATTGAAGAATTGACGCTTGCTCTGCACGCGACCGATCACGCACTCGCCGGCGAGGACAAGAAATGCACCGCCGAACTGGAAGTGAAATCCCCGTTTGATCACAAGAAATCAGAACTCCTGGACCAATTATTCCAGGCAAATGTGGCTCTCCGCTCCCTTGCGGATGAAACAGCACCTGGAGAAACAGGATCCCAGGACCGAGAAGGAAGGTAGTCATGACCCCGGAAAACAGGACTCAGCACAACAGTAACAAGGATGTGGCCGTGCCGTGGGCCAGCAACAAGACCAGTATCTTGCATGTCGGAATAGATCTGGGGACGAGCCGAAGCGCGATTGCCAGCTCTAACGGCGCTCGTGAAGTGATGGCGAGCCTGGTCGGTTGGCCCAAGGATTCGGTATCCGCCAGGGTACTGGGTGCCAGCATCCTTGTCGGCGACGCAGTGCTGGAAAATCGACTGGCACTCCATACCTGTTACCCACTGAATGCTGGGAATCTAGCCTTCACCGAGTTGAGCGGCCCCGAAAAGGACGCCTCGAGAAAGGCGGGAGTGACGCTGCTGGATGCGTTGCGCAAGGCCAGCAATCCGAGGCCAGATCAAGCGGTCTGTGCCGTGATCGGCGCCCCGGCTGAGGCCACCCGCGAGAACAAGCAGGCGATCGTGGACCTGGCCAGAGACGCCGGAATCGATGGAGTGATGGTGGTTTCCGAGCCCTTTGCCGTCGCCTATGCCGTCAATGCTCTGGAGAACGCCATCGTCATCGACATCGGAGCGGGCACCATCGACCTGTGTCGGATGGCTGGTAGTCTTCCCGGTGCAGAGGATCAGGTGACGGTGTTCCGCGCCGGCAACTATGTCGATCAAAGGCTGGCCGAATTGATTCGCGAGGCCCATCCCCAGGTTCAATTCACATCGAACATGATCAAGCTGGCCAAGGAGCGTTTCAGCAGCGTGGTGGATACCGAGAATCGCGCGCTGGTGACATTTCCGGTGGCCGGTTGCCCGACCAAGATCGACATCACTCCTCAACTACGAAGCGCTGTCGAGGAACTGGTGCCGTGGATCACACAAGGGATTCAGTCGCTGGTCGCCACCTTCGACCCGGAATTCCAGCATCGGATCCGCAACAAGATCATCGTCAGCGGCGGAGGCTCGCAGGTCTTTGGCCTCCAGGAAGCCCTTGAAAAGGGGCTGGAAGCACTCGGCGGAGGCCGCGTGACGATCGTCGATGATCCGGTTTACGCAGGCGCTCAAGGTGCACTGAAGCTGGCCCAGGAGATGCCAGAAGAGTACTGGAGCCAGATGCGAAGGTGATCCCTAGATTCCAATGCACTCCCCCCCTTCTCTGCCGGGGTCTCGATTCGTCGAGATCCCGGCGTATTTATTTCATGCGGTGGGTGGACTCTGGAGATCTCTCTGGCGCAACTCTGCAACGATTCGTGCCAGCTGGACTCCCACTCCGGTCATCAGATCGACGCTGCTGGTCGGTCCCATCGACAGGCGAACAGAGCCGCGGATCCAGTCGATATCGAAGCCCATCGCCTCCAGAACATGGCTCGGTTCCCTCGCTCCGGAGGAGCATGCAGAACCACTGGAAGCGGAGATGCCTGCCATATCGAGCCGCACCAACAATGTCTCGGCGTGGATACCCAGAAACCCGATGTGGATACAGCCGGGCCAGTCGTGAGACTGGTGCTCGACGATACGAGTGTCTGGAATCGATTCCAGGTGGCTGATCAGAGCCGCTCTGGATTCCCTGAGCTGGCCAAGATCCCACAGCGGCGACTGCTGTGCCATATCAGCGAGCAGGCCAAGTCCTCGAATCGATAGAAGATTCTCGGTGCCGGGCCTGATCTTCTTCTCCTGGGGACCACCGTGGTGCACCGGTTCGACCAGCAATCCATTCCTGACCCAGAGGGCGCCGACTCCAATCGGTCCGAAGGACTTGTGAGCCGTGATGGAAGCGGAGTCCGCGCCGAGTTCTGGAAGCGTCTCGCCGAAACGGAAGAAACCCTGAGCCCCGTCGATATGAAGCAGGCCTCCACCGGCATGGATTCGCCTGGCCAGATCTGGAATATCCTGGGTGATCCCGGTCTCATTATTGACCCATTGAATCGAGTAGAAGGCTCCTTCCACGACCTCGAAATCTCGGATTCGACCGAAGGAATCCACCTCGAGGAGGCCACCGGGGCGCCCCTGCAGCCACTGTTGTTTCGCTGGCTCCAGAATCGAAGGGTGCTCGGTGGCGCCCACATGAAGCGGGGCATCGGTGGGCGCCAGACCAAACATGGCCAGGTTGTTGGATTCGGTGCCCCCACTGGTGAAGTGTAGTTCTGAAGGAACCACACCGAGAAAGGAAGCGAGTCGCTGGCGCGCTTCCTCGAGATCTCTCCGCGCTTCCCGGCCATGACGGTGCAGACTGGATGGATTGGACGGTTCTCCGGCATGAAGCCACCCGGACATCTGGCGGGCGACCTCATCATGGATGGGTGTCGTTGCATTGAAATCGAGATAGATCGATTGCATCACATCGCCCCACCGAGATCGACCCCTCGGGTCAGAAGCAGATCAATCTGCCAGAGACCTGCGGAGTCGGGTTGAAGAAACAGGGAGTATTCGATGAGTTGATCTTCCGACGACCAGATCAGGGTGACCCACTGTTCCGGCTCCCCCGCCGAGATCGGTTCGGGAACAGGATCGATGCTGGAAAAGACCAGCAGTTCCAGCAGAGGAATGTCACCCAACTGCGGAACATCCGAAAATCGCAGCATCGCCTCGAAGGCGAGTTCAGAAATTCGATCCTGGCTCGTCGCAGACAGACAGCGATAGGCAGCCGGGTATTGCCCTGCATCGATGGCGTACCGGAAGTACCGTACCGTTTCATGGGGTCCGTCGGTGTTGAAATGGCGATCCACGTCGGGGACATGGCAACACCCACTGCACAGCAGATAGATGCAGCAAAGAGCCATCGAACGGGCTGTCTTCATCCCCATCGTCAGTTTTCCTCATCTTCGGTGGGATCCATTTCAGACATCGGTGGGAACTCTGGAAACGGGATATCTGCGATCCCCAGATCGGTCACATCATTGACCTGATCCAGAACCGATCTGGAGACATGGATCGGAAAGCCGAGTCTAGCCGAGAGCACGAAGGCGTCGCTAGGTCTGCAATCGATGCGCACTTCTGATCTCATGTCGTCCTTGTCTACCCCCGTTTGAATCAGAACCAGGGTGGAACAAAAGGCGCTATCGAGGATCTCGGATATGATGACCTTTGTGATCTTCAGATCGAAACCAATCAAGATCGATCGCAACAGGTCATGAGTCAGCGGCCTTGGCGTGTCCTGCTCTTGAACCGCTCGCGCGAGTGCTTCGCCCTCGGTAGAGCCGATGAAAATGACGAATGTTTTTTCGGTACTTTTCAGGAATACAGCGGCTCCATCTGGGGACACTCCGATCAACTTATCGATGGTCACTTCAATGATTTCTTCTGTCATTGGTGCCTCTCATCGGATCCGGTAGTCTGGTACGAGGATTCTAATCGGGATCGATTTGTTGTGCATCCATCCCGTGACCTGCCAATGTCGCTTCAAAGCATGGCATCAGGGAACTGGATGCGGAGGAGAGGGCGAATCGCTCCCCGGGCCCACCATCCGGCACCACCGATAAATCACCTCCTGACTCGCTGATCAGTAACTCACCCGCGCCAACATCCCATGGATGGGTTCTGTACCATGCGCCCCCCTGAAGCCTTCCGGAGGCTATCCAGGCCATCTCCAGGGCGATCGATCCGAGCGATCTGGCCCTGGTCGATTCGGGGAAATGAGACCTCCAGTCGGGATAGCGTCTCCTCCAGTGATCCGATAGGGAAAGCACCGGACTCTCCATCGAAGTGGACAGGGAGGGGCTCGGTCCGCCGCGCAGGATTCCCTTACCGCGCCACGCTTCGAACCACTCGCCTCTGACAGGATCAGAGACCCAGCCCAGAACCACGGATCCGCCGTGGATGTAGGCGATGGAGACCGCAAACAGGGGAATCCCATGGCCGTGATTGGTCGAGCCATCGAGCGGATCGATCAGCCAACCCTGCTGGTCGGCACCGGGATCCATTCCCAGTTCCTCGCCGGCGACCAGGTCGTCAGAAAACGCAACGGCTAATTGATCACGAAAGAGCTGTTCAGAATCGATATCTGCAGGCAACCCCGCGTTGAATCGGTCCAGCACCAGCCGGGAGAGGTTCGCAAGAACCCGGCGTCCAAAAGCACGGCGAGGTCCGAGTTCAGCTGCGCTGTTCAAGTCACGCCACCAGTTGCAGAGCGCTCAAGTGCGGCGATCCCTGGCAATTCAGTTCCCTCAAGGAATTCGAGGGCAGCCCCACCTCCGGTAGAGATGTGATGGAAACGATCTGCGATGCCGAGTTGCCGCGCTGCAGCAGCGCTGTCCCCCCCTCCAACAACGACAAGACCAGGGTGCTCCGCGAGGAAGCATGCCACTGTCGCCGTCCCATGTCGGAATTCCGGAGTTTCGAAGACTCCGAGCGGACCATTCCAGAAAATGGTCCTGGCTTGTTCGAGTTTCTGGCAGAAGAGGGTGGCCGTCTCCGGACCGATATCGAGCAGCATCATTCCTTCACCGGGAGTCGACCCCACAACGACGGTCTCGGTCCTGGTCGGTCGAGTCAGTTGATCTCCCGCGATGAAATCGACAGGAAGCACCAACTCCGGACCCCCGAGCAGTACCTCTCTGACTTCGGAGAGTGCTTCTGGCTCGGTGGCCGAGGCCCCCACATCGACACCGTTGCCCTCCAGCAAGGTATTGGCGAGTCCACCACCACAGATGATTCCATCGAGCTGGCCAGAGAGGTGACCGAGAACTCCGAGTTTGTCACGGACCTTCGCACCGCCAGCTACGATCCAGAAGGGACGCTGAGCATCATCGCGAATCCTCGTCAGTACCTCGATCTCTCGCTCGATCAGGAACCCCGCGTAAGAAGGAAGTAGATCCGCCACGGCATCGACAGAAGCATGAGAACGGTGGCAGCATCCAAACGCGTCGTTGACGAAATACTGGCAACCGGTGGCCAGCGCTCGGGCAAAATCAGTATCGTTCGCCTTCTCGCCGGGGTCGAAACGGAGGTTTTCCAGCATCATGACGCCACCGGGCGCCAGTCCATCCAGTTGACGTATCGATTCGGCACCGGCAGGGATCTCGGGGAGATGAAGCACTGCGGATTGCAACTGCTGTTGCAACGAACTGGCCACCACCGCGGTGGAAAATGCCGGGTCTACAGTTGCAGGTCGTCCCAGATGAGAAATAAGGACGATCCTGGCACCTGCCCGCTGTAATGCCTTCAGGGATGGCAAGATCGCCTCGACTCGATTGGTATCGGTGACGCCTCCAGAATCGATGGGTAGATTCAGATCCGCACGCAACAGCACCGGATCACGAGGTTTCAACCGTGGCAACAAGTCAGCAATGGATCGCAATCTCAACCGCCTTCCAGTAGACGACGAAAT
Source organism: Bacillota bacterium (assembly GCA_003973385.1). Taxonomy (GTDB): domain Bacteria; phylum Planctomycetota; class UBA8108; order UBA1146; family UBA1146; genus QNYK01. Next base: position 106,352 of record QNYK01000062.1, read on the forward strand.
CTTGTTGGCGAGGTCAGCAACCAGCCCTGTACCCGCAAAGGGCCTCGAATCTCGATCCACCACCCCGCTGTTCCCGACAGCACATCAACGGGCAATTGCAGCACCACAGCATCTTGCTGAGAGAGGCGCCACTGCCGCCCTGGACTCTATTCGGGATCACTCTCCATCGGTGTCTCGGCTGGATGCTGGATGATTCTTGCAATGTTGGCAGAGATGGCATGACGTCGAAGCAAGAATATCGGGAATCGGATCATTCCGATCAACCCCTGAGAGAGTCCAGAAAGCAGTTGCCACCAGACGATCCGCTTCGCCCTTGTGCCCGCGTCGGGTAGCGGAAGCGGAGAACTGCCGGAGGCGGTGCATGGATCGGAAGCCATCAGGGAGAATCCGGCATCGGCAAGGAGCGGGAACCCCGCTGTTTCATCCAACTCCAGCGTGAGATCCTCGCGGCAACCGTCTCCAGGGTGACGTAGTAGGTGAATTGTAACGCTTGCTCCTTGGGCCTCTGTGCGCTGGAGGAAAAGGGAATTCGCATCGTCGTGGTCTTTCGAAGCACCATGTCACCCTTTGAATTTCGTTCGAAGAACTGCGCCTTGGCTTCGCCCTGGAAAATATTTGCGATGGGGGCTCCGTAGAAGGTCTCGAGTCTGACGAAGTAGCAGCGGATCTTGATCTTCAGGACCACAGGAACCTTGCCATCATCCTTGCCAGCCACGAACTGAAGTTTCCCGCCCATTCGACGGAGGTGGTAGGTCATCCCGGACCGCTCCGGTGCAGACCTCCCCAACTTCTCGTCCATCGTCACGACCACGCGATCGGCGCCCAGGATGGGTAAAGGAGGCAACTCGGGAAGTTCTCCAGAGGCAGGTCGTTCCCAGTCGGGCAGTTTCAATATATCAGGGATCACCGTTGCGGGAGTTGCCGGATCGAACTCGAGTTCAGCCCTTCGTTTCTTCTCTCCCTCGGATCCGCGAAGAAACCAGTCTCCGCCTATCCAGACATACCCCAGCACCGATCGAGCCTGATCGTGATCGGGATCGATCTGGACGACCATCTTCCAGTGCTTGAGGGCTTGAGCTTTGAGTTCAGCCGAGTCGCACCAGAGGGCCAGATTCAGCTGGTCCTCAATCTTTGCAGGATCCAGTTGCTGGAGCCGGGTGCGATATTGATCGAGTGGTGTCAGGCGTCTTTCCGTCTTGACGATCTGGCTTCGATCGATGGTGATCACTTCACCTTCGCTCGACCGGATGCTGATCAGATCGCCGAGCTCTCTCAGGATGGATCCATCGATGACGCGACCGTCCTTGAGGTGAAACAGATCGGCGTACCCCACATCCATGGGAGTCATCGTCAGCAGAAAACCCAGCGCAAGGGCCAGGACGCGCACTCCTGGATGAGGAGCAGCGAGTTGTGCTGATGACGATGGGCTCATGACCGTGTATCCTCTCTCGAACAGACGTCAGGTTGATTCTCCCCCTGGCCCCTGAAGTTACCAGTGGATTTCCCACCTGGAGGGGCCCCAGCACGAGAGAGTGAAGGCCACCGAGAATGTCCTGCAGCCCCGTCCCCACCGCTCTAACCCCTCTCGGCGTGGATGGGTTCACTCCAGACCCGCGGATCTCGCTGCGGATCACCTGTCTCTGCCTGGCCCTGGCGGGCTGTGATGCAGGATCCTCGACTCCGCAGGTGCTGGTCGATATCACCGATGACACCGGAATCCACTTCTGGCATGACAACGGCATGACCGGGGAACTCTATTTCTGTGAGACGGTCGGACCAGGGTCAGCATTCCTGGATTTCGATGGTGACGGTGATCTGGATATCTTTCTCCTCCAGGGGAGGTTGCTGGGCGACACCAAGCAGGAATCGGACCGGATCTTCACGCCCCCGGCTGGGCAGCCGACGGGGGCCAGATTGTATCGGAACGAAGGGGTCAATGATCTGGGTATCCCGCAGTTCATCGATGTGACCACATCGTCCAGGATCGATGCGAGTGGGTACGGGATGGGATGTGCCGTGGGAGACATCGAGGGCGATGGTGACCCCGATCTTTACCTGACACAATTCGGCGAAGATCAGTTGTGGGTCAATCAAGGCGACGGCACTTTCATCGACGGAACCGAGCAAGCAGGGCTAGGCGATGGTCGCTGGACTACCAGTGCCATCTTCATCGACATCGATGCCGATGGAGATGAAGATCTGTATGTTTGTTCCTACATCGATTTCACCCTGAAAAATCACAAACCCTGTTTCTCCGAGAGCAGTGCAGTCGAATACTGTGGGCCCAGTTCCTATACACCGCTGCCCGATCGCATTTACCGTAACCGCGGAGATGGCACCTTTGAGGAGATGACCTCTGCCAGTGGAATAGGAGCACAACCGGGCGCTGGTCTCGGTGTCGTATGTTCAGATCTCGATGCAGATGGAAGGCTGGACTTCTATGTCGCCAACGATGGCATGGCCAATCGACTGTGGCGACAGGTGGCACCGTTTGTATTCGAGGATACAGCACTGCTGGCCGGGTGCGCACTGCTGGCCGGGTGCGCGTACAACAGGGATGGTCGCCCGGAGGCTTCGATGGGAGCAGACCTCGCTGATTACGATGGAGATGGAGACGAAGATATCTTCGTCACTCACCTGACCGGAGAAACGAACACGCTCTACACCAACAATGGCAAGGGCATATTCGATGATGAGTCCTCACGATCGGGACTCGGTGTTCCCAGTCGTCGTTGGACTGGATTCGGGACCGCGTGGTTTGATCTCGAAAATGATGGTGATCTCGATCTATTCGTCACAAACGGCGCAGTGAAACGGATGGAAGAACGAGTCGCTGCGGGCGACCCCTACCCTCTCGATCAACCCGATCAACTCTTCATCAATCGAGACGGAAAACACTTCGAGGAGATCGCTGCAGCCAGGGCCACGGTGCTTCAAGAGGAATCTGTGGGTCGAGGTGCTGCATTTGGAGACATCGACAACGATGGAGACATTGATATTCTCGTCAGTAATAACTGCGGGAATGTTCGCCTTCTCCAGAACAGGGTCGGGGCCAGCAACTCATGGATCGGCCTCGATATCCGCAATGATGGAAACCGGGTCGAGACAGGAGTCCGGTGTGAAATCCGGCAGGGCGATCAGTCGGTCATATATAGACGATCTCGACGAGGAGGATCCTACCTGTGCAGTAACGATCCACGTATCTCGGTGGGTCTGGGGACGCGCACGGAGAATTGCGAAGTGACGATATTCTGGTTCGACGGTTTGATCGAAGTCTTCGAGGATCTTTCACTGCGCCGATATCACACGCTGCGCCATGGCGAAGGGATTCCAAGGCGATGAGATCGAGGTTGCCGCGCATACTGCTGATTCTGGCGTGGCTGTCGATGCCTGGCTGTGATTCCCGTTCACCACTGCCTGAACCTCCTCAATTGGTGGGACTGGAACAAGGGGTCGTCGAGCATCTGGATCGGACCTATGCGACACTTCAGCAGGCACAGGAGAGTCTCACGGGGATCGAACTGGGTGCCGCATATGGTGATGCTGCCATCACCTATCATGCGTACGATTTACCGATGACCGCTCACTCCTGCTACCAGCGAGCACTGGATCTGGATCCCGATACTGCCCGTTGGAAGTACCTGATGGCGATGATCAAGGTCCAACTGGGCCAGGAGGCGCAGGCGACTCGGCTCTATCTGGAGGTGCTGGAACTGATTGCAGAGCATCCCCCGACACTGGCAGCACTCGGAGAACTCAAACTCGAAGTCGGTGAACCAGAGGTTGCCGGGTCATACTATCGACGGTTGCTGGATCTTCAGCCCAACAGTGCGCCTGCGCTGGCAGCGCTGGGAAAGATTGCACTGGAGGCAGACCGTCCACAACTCGCCGTCGACTTCCTCGAACAGGCGCTGTCACTCTCTCCCGCTGCTTCAGGATTGCGCTACCCCCTGGGTCTGGCGCTTCGAGATCTCGGCCACACTGATCGCGCCATCGAGCAGATGAAAGCGCGCGGGGATGCCTACCCGAGAGTCGCAAATCCATGGCTTGACGAGGTAAAAAGCCGTCCGGTCGGGGCCAGGATTGCCCTCAATAGAGGAACCACACTGTTTCAGGAGGGTCTGTTCGAGCAGGCTCGCGACCAGTTCGAGCAAGCCTGCTCAGCCGCTCCGGAATCCGCCACTGCTCACCTCAATCTGGGTTCCGCACTGGCAAAATTGAATCTGATCTCCGAGGCGATTGCCGAATACGAGCAAGCGATACTGCTCGACCCGGACTCGACGATCGCGTGGTTTGACCTGGGTGTTATTCATGCCTCGTTGAATCAGGAGTCCCAGGCGATTCGATGTTACGACCAGGCACTCCTCATCCATCCTGACAACGCGGAAGCAAGATTCAACAGGGCAAATGCCCTGCGGAGACTGGGAAATTACCTGGAAGCCGCTGCCGAGATGAAAATGGTTCGCACTCTGCGCCCGGGCAACAGCACTGCATGGCTTGCAGAAGCTGTCTGTTACCTGCGAATCGAGCAGAGGAACGCTGCTCGCATGACCTGCATCGATGGTCGAATCGCGACCGGAAATGACGCCAGGTTGATCAGCCTATCGGCGCGCATCACAGCCACGGATCCATCCCCCACCACGGAGCAACTGGCCTCCCATCTGGAGGAGATCGAGCAACTGTTGAAGGTTCAAACCACACTCGAACTGGTAGAGACCAAGGCGATGCTACTGGCTGCTCAGGGTCTCTTCGAAGAAGCGATCGAGTGGCAAAATGCGGCACTGGAGGCTGCTCTTGGTGCCGGCCGCGAGGACATTGCCAGACGTCTGACCGGCAACCGTGATCGCTACTCCCGAGGAGTTGCCGCGTCCGACCCCTGGCCCGAGGAATCTTCAGGAGCTACTTCCGATTCTGGAGGCGGCAAGAGGTCAACCTCGCAGTGAGCGCGGATCTCCTCTTCAGCGTCAACGACCTCCATGGTGGTCCCCTGCTTGAGGACCCATGCACCCCTCGACAGTTGATAGGTCAAATCGAAGCGCAGATGTGCTGCACGTGCGCCGCATCTACCGCCAGGCATATCGAGCTTGATTCGAGCCGGATAGCGGCCCCCTTCGAGCCAGGACTTGACTTCCAGCTTCCACAACAACTGACCAGAATCATCGAAGATGGACTCCTCGATGATTCGCCCTGAATCGACATCGAAGTGGATGCGAGCATGGTCGGCGTTCCGGATGGTCCCTTCCCAGTAGGAGATATTCAGAAGCCCGATACCTGCGTGTCGAAATGGAAAGCCCGAGACCTGCAGCAGAATCACACCACTGTCAGAATCGGAATCCGAGACCGACTCGGGAAGAGTCCCTGAAGGAGTGCAAAATAGCAGGTCAGCTGCAGTTCGCAGGTGAATCACCCGATCCAGGTCGTATCCCATCATCCGGATCGACTCCATATCCTCGACCTTGGCGTGAATCTCTATCTCCTTGCTGGAATCGGAAGCAAAATTCACCATGGAGAAGTTGTAGTCGAGCCGCGCAGGTGGCCGAGCTCGACCGACCCAGCCCTCGTTGGCGTTGAACAACTTGCGGAAGCCGGCAACGTCCTTGCCCGCTGCAGCACTGGCGGAGATCCACTTTTCCCGGGAAGTGGCACTGATTCTCGAATCGAGCAGCCGAAGGCGCATCCTCGAGAGATCTGCATCGGTGGGATTGGACTGGTACGCTCGCTCGATGGCATCGAGGGCCAGAACTTTACAGCGGGTCATCTTTGCCGTTTGCTCGGCTTCGCCTCCCGATACACGGCGAAAAGCAAGTTGAGACTGAGGCAAGATCTGGGATTGAAGTCCCCGCATCGCTGCAACCCTCAGAAGTCGTTCCGGGTGGCCCAGAAGTGGTTCGAGAATCTTCGCGATCCGGGTGTCCGAGATGTAGCCAAAACCGTGTGCAGCGGCCTCCTGGCTATGCACATTGTCGGTGGCGAGGCAGCGCGCGAAGAAGTTGAACGCCTGGTCGGGAAAAGCTCGCAACACGAGCATGGTGACTCGCCTGCGAAGGGAAGAATCCTTCCGGGTGAGAAACTGCTCCAGATCAGGAAGTAGCGTTGCATCACGGTTGAGCAGGATCTGCTCCACGGCACGCTGATGAGTGGGAGGCTCAGGGGCCTGCAGGTCACGCAGAAGATCTGCTCGTATCCGGTCAATTTTGCCGGGTTCATCCCCGGCGAGAGGAAGGCAGACCACCAGTGCTAGTGCGAGCAGTAGCCATGAACTTCGCTGGAACAAGATGAGACTCCTTCAGGGCGTCAGGTTACAGGTCAATGGTGCCGACTCCCAACCAATGGATGGGTAGACGGAGACGATACAAGGTTTACAATAGACACTCCGTAAACTTTGTTAGTCAGGAGAGGTCCCTGCCCCCTCCTGTCATTTTCGCACTTCCCACTCATGAATTCGCGGAGGTTTTCGATGCGTTCGAAACTCATTCCGACCTTCATCCTGCTACTTTGCTGCACTCAGATCCAGGCTCAGTCTCAGACGCCAGCCTCGGTGTCACAGACCTCAGGAGCCCTGGCACCTCCAGCCGGATCCACCTCTGCCCCGATGATCCCAGGAGATGTCATCCAGTTTGTAGGACATGGCGGCAGCAATCCACTGGGAATTTGCATAGATGAACCGCAACGGCGGCTCTATGTCTGCGATCTCTTCAGCGGAACCACGCACCTCTACAACATCGACGACCTGTCAGCGGGAGTGGTATCCACCATTTCCAATCCTGCGGGTAGCGTTTCCACCAATGGGATTGCCATCTCGGGTCAGCACATCTACTGGGTGGTTCCAGGAGCGTCCCCGAATCTGTGGAGAACTCTCAAGGATGGCACCAATCCGCAAGTTCACGGAAACCTGACACTACCTGGAGGGGGAATCGTTGGTGACATCTGCATCACGTCAGATCAAACGATGTGGGCAGTGGATGTCACCAATGATCAGTACAGCAGCCATCTCCTCAATGGGGAATTTTCAGGATCGATCATCGGACATCCAGCAGGTAGCGGCGCTGGCAACAGCATCGCTTATCGCAGCGACTGCAACCTATTGCTGGTTCCACACAATGTTCCCGGCGCCACCATCGTCACTGCCATCAGCACGATGGATTCGTCTGGAGTGCTCAGAGCCGAGACGGACATCTCATCGCTGGGAGGATTCATCAACGGGATTGCGCATGTTTCCAGCGGCTCTCAGGGAGTCCCATCGGTGTTTCTCGTCGACGCCTCCATGAATCGTATCTATGAACTGGAATCTCAACCTGCGTGCCCTGCACCGCAACTCAGTGGGCAACATGAGTTCGAGATCTGCGGCCCGACCGGACTGAACGACATCAATGACACCTCCCTGCTGATGGAGATGGTGCACTTTGACCACTACGGAACAGTGCGAGATGTTGACATCTACCTGGAGATGGAACATGACTTTGCTGCTGACATCACCGTCAACATCACGAGCCCTGCAGGAACCACGGTGAGCTTGCTCTCAGAAACACAGTACAGCGGAAGTTTGTGGGGACTGGTCTTTGACACCGACGGCCAGGGGCTTTATCCGGACGGACCCGGTTCACTGGATGATTTCGACGGTCAGGAGATCCACGGAAACTGGATCTTGACGATCATCGATCCTTACCCCGGCTCCGATGGCACACTCTCCAACTGGTGCGTCAGAATCGATGAGGAAACGAAACGGTTGCACAGAGGGGTATTTCCGGTGCTTCATGCCACGGGTATCCAGAATCAGGCGATCAGCCAATCGATTCCGATCCAGGACTCGGTCACCATCACGGAGGGATACAGTGCCATCGATCTGGATGTGGGCATTGACCTGATCCACGGCTTTCTTTCAGACCTGGCCATCCGAATCGCCAGCCCACTGGGGACAGAGGTGACCTTGCTGGGCCTGGGACCGGCAACTGCGGGTGAGATTCACACCACATTCGATCAACAGGGCATCGAGTATGCCCCCGACAGTTTACCGACAGGGCAACAGATGGCACCTCAAGGGCCCGGGGCCCTGTCCGACTTCCTGGGGGAAGCAGTCCAGGGTGACTGGACGCTGCTCGTAGATGACAGCGTGACGACTGACGATGGAGTACTCCAGAACTGGAGTCTGGATCTACTGGAACCAGTGCTGCTCAACTCATCTGGGAACCCCCTGGAGTTCAACATTGAAGTTCAGGAAAACATCGCAGTAGCCGATATCGAGGTGGATCTTCAACTGATGCATCCAGCGATCGACCAGATTCATGTCACATTGACATCGCCCCAGGGAACCGTGGCGATTCTGGAGAGCTTCGGAGGGTATGCCGGGACAGCGATCCACTGCATTTACGACACCAGCGGAATCGCCTACGACGAGGCACTCGTCGCAGAAGGAATTCGCATGCAACCTGCAGGTTCGCTCGAAGCATTCATCGGTGAATCGATGCAAGGCATCTGGACGCTGAAAGTTCAGGACAATCTATCGAGCAGCCAGGGTTGGCTGACCGATCTTGCCCTGATCATCCATGGTGATGATGCGCCATGTTTGGCCCCCACCGTGACCGCAATCAGTTCCACTCTGGCCACCGATATCCCGTTCCCGATTGCATTCTCTGGAACACTCGGTGGCACCGCGGCAGACTTTCTGTACTGGGACTTCGGCGATGGCACCGGTTCTGCTGACCTGAATACAGTTCACCTGTACTTGGTCCCAGGAACCTATGTCGTACGCTTGACCGTGGAAAACCCGTGCGGGACAGCATTTTCTCAGCTTTCCGTGATCGTCTGTGAAGCACCGGTTGCGAATTTCGATTTGCTCGGCTGGATCGGCATCGCACCCTATTGCGCCGAATTTCAAAACCTTTCCACCGGAACCATAGACCATCTCATGTGGGATTTTGGTGATGGATCCACCGTTCAGAACAACGGGGATGCCGCCTTCAATTACGACGCCCCAGGTTACTACAGCGTGACGCTGGACGCGTACGGCACCTGCGGCACCACATCGACGATGACCAGAAACAACGAGATCAAGGTGCTGTCGATGGGAGATGTCAATGCTGATGGCGCGCTGGACACATCTGATCCGATCACATTGGTTCTCTACCTCTTCGGAGCCGGAGGAGTCCTACCCTGTCCAAAATCTGGAGACGTCAATGGAGACCAATTGTTGAACCTCGGCGATGTGGTCCACCAGTTGATGTTCTTGTTCGGCGGTGGCTCGGACTCGGCCCCGGTGAACAATTGCGGATCGTGTGATATCTGATCAGTTCCTCGTTTGGGAATGAAAGCCAGCGTTCTTGCTGGCGAGTTCCACAAGCAGATCACAGGGGCTTCGTGCTGACCCGGCTTCATGGGCGGCACGAAGCCTTTTTTCAATTTGCGGCAAACCCTCGGAATCTGCTGCGCGCAGTGGACCTCCAAGGTGAGGTGGGTACCCCGTTCCCATCACCATCGCAAGATCGAGAATCCCAGCATCCAGAACCACATTTTCTTCAAGGCAGCGAGCGGCTTCATCGACCATCGGGTCGAGCAAGGAAGAGATGATATCGACGTCTGACATCGTCCGTGCAGATGCCTTGATCATTGTTTTGACCTGCTGATTCCAGGTCAAACTAGTGCCCCTGTGCAGGTAAAAACCGATTCCGGCCTTCTTGCCGAGCCAGCCTTTCTCGACCATTTTCTGTAGCATCGGCGAGGCCGCTGCTCTCTCTCCGAAGGAAGCGTGAAGTGTCTCCTGAACCTCAAACCCGATATCGAGTCCCACTTCGTCCATCAGGCGAAAGGGGCCCATCGGCAAGCCATGTCTTCGAGCGACCGCATCGATGTGGGCGCCACTGACTCCATCGAGCAACAGCCGAGACGCCGCATCCAGGTAGGGCAGAAGCAGTCTGTTGACAAGGAAACCTGGTGAGTCCTTCACGAGCACCGGATACTTTCCCAGTTTCCTGGCGAGCGCCAGGGCGATTCCGACCGTTTCAGGAGCTGTTTGCTCTCCAGGAATCACCTCGACCAGCGGCATCCGTGGAACCGGATTGAAGAAGTGCAAGCCAACCACCCTGGAGGCAATCGGACTTCCATGCTGGATCTCGGTGACACTCAGTGCGGAAGTATTCGTGGCAAAGATCGCCTCATCACCGAGCAGGGGCGCGACTTCGGCAAGGACAGAACGCTTGACGTCCAGGCGTTCGACCACGGCTTCCAGCACTCCAGCGCAACGCCCCAGACCGATGAGGTCTTTTCCATGACCGAGCCTGGAAAGGATCTCAGCTTGTTGGTATCGGGTGAACCGTCGCTTCTTTCTTCGTTGATCGATGGCGGATCCGATCAGTTTCAAAGCTCGATCCAGGGACTCCAGCGAGATGTCACGCAACCTGACAGGGATGGACTTCTCGATGGCGATCGTGGCCACCCCCGAACCCATGACCCCGGCTCCCAGAATCATGAGGCTTCGATCCTCTGGCCAGCTCCCATCGGGGTCTCCATCGGTTCCTCGCCTCACCCGCTCAGAATCCTGGAAAATCGACACGAGATTCCTGCAAACCGGACCGGTGGCGAGACGAGAAACGGCCATCGCCTCCATCTCCAGGGAATGTCGTTCATCCTTGTGAGCTGAAAGCCTCGCCACTTCGATGGCTTTCTCGGGAGCAGGCATGTGGCCGAGTGTCCGCGCGCGAACAGTTTTGAGCGCCTTTTTACAGACGATGGTGCGACCGAGGGTGGTCTCATCGAGCAGGTAAGAGAAGAACCCCTTCCTTCGTTTCTTTCTGCGAGCACGAACCGACCGGAAGCCGTCGGATACCATCTGCTCGATCAGTTGCAGTGAGAGCTCTCGAAATCCTTCAGTGGGAACCGTGGCGTCGAGCACTCCCTTGCGGTAGGCAATCGGGGCGGGCAGCCTGCTGGCCGGCAGTATCCAGCCGAGGGAAGCGCGCAAGCCCAGCAGCCTGGTCAGACGTACTGTGCCGCCGAAGCCGGGAATGATGCCAAGATTCACCTCAGGAAAACCGATCCTGGTCCTGGGATCGGAAACTCCTATGCGGGCGGTACATCCCAGAGATAACTCGAGACCTCCACCGAGACAGGTGCCTCGGATGACCGCTATCGAGGGGATGGAAAGAGAGCTCAATCTCCCGAACAGGTCCTGTGCGCGTCGACATGCATCCACAACCTGGTCAACGTTCTCTGCAGATCCGATCGCATTGACATCTGCACCGGCAATGAAATGGTCCTGCTTGGCGCTGGACACGATCACGGCGTCGACACCCTGATGGTTTCCGATGTCATCGATCTGGCTGGAGAGGTCCGTCAGTACATCCTCGCTCAATACATTGGCACTGCTCTCTGCATCTATGATCAGGTGCAACCAGCGCCCTTCAGGATCGGCTTCAGGAATTGCTGCATCCCAACCGGATGATCGGATCAGTCTCCATTGACTCATGAGGCGATCCCTTCCAGCAGTACCGCCCCACCCTGTCCTCCTCCGACGCACATCGTCGCGATTCCATGACCGCCGCCACGGCGATGTAATTGCCGTGCGAGCGTGAAGATCAACCGGGCTCCGGATGCACCGACAGGATGTCCCAATGCGATGGCACCTCCGTGAACATTGAGGCGGTCATGCTCGATGGCTCCGGGTGTCGATGAAAAACCCGCCTCCCTGCAGAAACTGTCGCTGGCCAGCGCCCGCTGGCAAGCAAGCACCTGAGCAGCAAACGCTTCATTCAGTTCTACCAGGTCGATGTCCCCGAGTGCGAGGTCAGATCCTGACAGGACAGACGAGATGGCATGAACCGGTCCTAGCCCCATCCGTAACGGATCGCATCCCACAAAGGCCGTGCCGACAATCCTGGCGATGGGCGAAAATCCAAGCTGACGTGCACGCTCAGAATCCATCAGTAGCAACATCGATGCGCCATCCGTGATACCGCACGAATTGGCGATGGTGACTGAACCGAGCTTCCGATCGAAGTAGGGCTTCATCCGGTTCATCTTCTCGAATTTAGCGTCGGGTCTGGGTCCGATATCCTCCCGAATAACATCATTGAAGCGTGGCGGAATCGCCAGCGCACTGATTTCCTCGGCCAGTACATCTCGAGATGCGACTGCCCGGCGATGACTTTCCAGCGCATACTGATCCTGTTCATCTCGACTGATGCCCCACTCTCGTGCGAGGCGATCGGCGGTATCTCCCATATTCTCGCCACTGAATGGGTCCTTCAACCCCTCCAGCAACCCGATCCGGGGCTTGAGGTCTCGGGGGCGAAAATGAAAGATCCCGGCCAGTTTTTCGGTCATCGCACGAGCGCGAGACAGTGAGGCCAGTTTGAATCCGAAGGAAAGTGGGAAAAGAATCGGAATCCTGCTCATCGACTCGGAGCCACCCGCAAGAACGGCATCGGATGCCCCACAGCGAATACGATCATATGCATCCGAAACTGCCTGCATGCCACTGGCGCAGTTCCGTGAAACCGTCTGTGCAGGAGTGCTTTGTGGGAGACCTGAACGAAGCGCAACAACCCTGGCCGGATTCGCGCAATCGGGGGGCTGTGCCACGCATCCGAGGATCAACTCATCGATGATCGCTGGATCGATATCCACGCGGTCGAGCAGATCGCGGGCACAACTTCGAGCAAGTTCATCCACGGGAACATCCCGGAACACTTCGCCTGCACGGACAAAGGGGGTCCTGGAGCCATCAATGATCACAACTTCCCTGGCCAAATCATCCCCCTTCTGGATCAGCGAATCCTGACATATTTTCCCAGATTCTCCCGTGCCAGTTGCTGGAGGAATTCCTCCTCGGCATCGATGAACCCGAGAGTGAAGATTCGAACACCTCGCAGGTAGTTTCTGGCCCTGGTATCTTCCAGTATCTGCTTCATCAGTTGCCGGGAGTCCACGGGCAATTGGTCACCCTGGCTTCCGATATGAGTTGGCGCTCCATCTGTGATCAGATAAATCGTATCTACCGTGGGGTCAGTCAGTGCCATGTGCAAGGCCTCATCCGTAACGGTGATGCCGGTGGCCTGCAAATCGCTGACGAACTGCGATGCAGATGCCCGGTTTTTCTTCGAGGCAGGCAGAAGAATTGCACTCCAGGGGTTCACGGAAGACGAGTATGAAATGACAGTGAATCGTCGATCATCTCCCAGTCCTTCGATGGCTCGACTCACCTCTCTACGGGCCCGCAAGATCCTTCTGCGATGCTCCATCAGTTCCTCGAGTTTTTGTTCTACTGTTTCGTCAACTCCGGTACTTCGTCGTGCTTTCTCTATCGCCTCCTTGGAGGGTGGGTCGGTCGCCAGCATCGAACCGGAAGTGTCGACTATGAAGACGATATTCTTTCCGGTGATATCAAGGCCAAAGAGTCCTGTTCCCGTGACTGGTTGACTTGCCTTGATGTCACCAGCACGGCTCGGATCGATTTCATCGCGGTGAGTCGCGATCCAGTTTCTGTACTGCTCAGCACCGTGAAGCGAAAGTCCCGTGAGTCGATGCAGAGCATCTCTGCAGGCGAGCCAGGTGCGATCTTGCGGAAGATGGCTCAACTCTTCTCGCCCTCCTTGCAGCGTTTTTTCGGCAGTTTTTGAATCCTCCCATCTGGACATTGCGAGCACGAGTGGATCCAGAGCGAGGATTTCCTGACTGCGACCGAGAATTCTGGCAGCAACAGCAACAACCTGAGGAGCCTTGTCATCTATGGTGGCCAGCGCCAGCTGGATGGAATCGATCGAGTCTGACTGCAGTGAAGCTTCCAGTAAAAATAACCTTGCGGGCCATTTCTTGCTGGTGCGAATGAGGGTTTCGAATTCCTTGGCGACAACGGATGCGGGAACAAATGGGACGGCCCGGATGGCCGTCACGAAGATCCGATGGCGATCAAAGTAATGCCACTGCTCCTCTGCAATCTCCTCAACCCGGGCCACCGTTGAGGCAAGAATGGAGATCGATCGAGGTCCCTGCTCCTGAGCAATCGCCTGTATCCTGATCATCACTGCGGATGTATCCCGATCAGCGATGGCCTGGTCCAGTGCACGATCAACAGCGATGGGCATGGCGATGACAAGAAGAAGGAGAGGGATCAAGATCGCACCGCTTCCCGTATGGCCTGAGCCGCTTCATCCACTGGAAGTCGTGTTTGCTCCATCGAATCCCGTTCTCTGAGCGTCACCGTTCCATCCTCGAGGGTCTGGCCATCGATGGTGAGACAATAGGGTGTGCCTGCTTCATCCATCCTGCGATAACGACGGCCGACAGCCCCCTTGTTGTCATAGAATACAGGCAGGTCTCGCTTGAGATCTCGATAGATCTCCTGGGCACATTCTGGCATACCATCCTTCTTCACCAGCGGAAATACAGCAGCCTTGATCGGCGCAATGCGAGGATGGAATTTCAATACCACACGACCCTGCATCTTTCCATTTTCATCGGGAGCCATGTCTTCTGTGTAGGCCTCACAGAGAAATGCAAGTGCCGCTCGATCCGCACCAGCAGAAGGCTCGATCACATGCGGAATGTACTTTTCGTTCGTCACTGGATCGCGATAGGAAAGATCCTTGCCACTGCCCCGATGGACGGGCTTTCCATCTTCACCGAGTTCGACTTCAAGCGGTCGGCTGGCGGGATTCAACTTCCCTTCCATGTGGCTTCTGAGATCGAAATCTCCCCTGTGTGCAATCCCCTCGAGTTCTCCGAACTCGCCTTTCGGAAGGAAGGGAAATGCATATTCGATATCTGCAGTACCCGTGGAGTAATGGCTCAGTTCATCGGCGTCATGCTCACGGAGAATCAAGTTATCACCGGATAGGCCCAGTTCCTGGTACCACTTCATGCGTCGATCTCGCCAGTAACCATACCAATGGTGGGAAGAATCGGGATGGCAGAAAAACTCGACCTCCATCTGCTCGAACTCGCGAACTCTGAATGTGAAATTTCTGGGAGTGATCTCATTTCGAAAGCTCTTACCGATCTGAGCGATTCCAAAAGGAATCCTGACCCTGGAGGAATCGACCACGTTCTTGAAATTGACGAATATCCCCTGCGCAGTTTCCGGGCGCAGATAAGCGACGCTGGCCTCGTCAAGCAGCGCACCCATGTGAGTCTTGAACATCAAATTGAACTCGCGTGGCTCGGTGAGAGTTCCCGGTTCCTTTGCGTCCGGCCCGAAAACCTCGGAGAAATCAGAGACGGACTCGAGCGAAACAACAACTCCATCCCAGCTGATCTGGTCTCTATCCTTGGCGCGTAATCCAAAATATTTCTGTGCCCTGGCAGTCAGTACCTCATGCTCTTCGTCCGGCTCACAGACGGCTGTCACAAAGATCCGGTCATCCCCTCGGAGTGCCCATCGTCCACGCACTTGATCATGACGATAACGGCGCTTGGACTCCTTGCAGTCCACCATCATGTCATGGAACAGGTCATGATGACCGGAGCATTTCCATACCTGTGGATGCATCAGTATTGAACAGTCCAGCCCGGTCATCTCGAAAGCCTCGGAAGCACCTTCTGGAGTGGAGATATCGTCGTGGTGAGTGACCATGTCTGCCCACCAGGCTTCTTTCACATTGCGTTTGAGTTCGACACCAAGAGGTCCGTAATCCCAACAGCCGTTCATGCCGCCATAGATCTCGCTGGACTGAAACAGGAACCCGCGTCGTTTGCAAAGCGATACGATCTTTTGCATGACTCCCAGGTCATCGTTGCTCAATTGGCCTCCAACGGTTCGGTGTGGATGCATTGCGCTATCTGGCCCTGACATCCTAGGAACCTTGTCCCCGGGAGGCAAGAAGACTGGAGTGACCGTTGACCTGACGGGCTCCGATCTCTATACCTGAGACCAGAAGGAGGCCCCCCTTGTCAGTGCTCACCGAGGAAAGATTGATCCAGTTCATGAGGGAGACGATCGAACTGGAGCGAGATTGCCTGGACCGCATCATTCAGGAAGGGACTCGTCCGGCGCCTGAACAGGTTCTGAAACGATTCCGGCATCTTGTTGGTTCCCTCGAGGCCGAGAAGGACAATGAGGCCTCCCTGCACGAGGAGTGCTGGAACTGGATCTGGAACGTCAACGAGGGGATGAACCTGATTCAACTCTATGGACGCCTCGCCTGGATCAACCTGCAACTGCTGGAACTTCTCTGAGCAGATCTACATTCTCTCCAGGGGATCGATACAGAGCAGTTGCAAACCCCTACCTAGCGTTTTTTTCAACGCATCCACCAGCACCAGCCTATCCGAGCTCAGGGATGCGTCGTCTCCCAGCACCCGATGCTGAGCGTAGTAGGTGTTGAATTCACTGGCGAGTTCGAGCAGGTACTGGGATAGGTGTGAGGGTTCAGCATCGCGAGCAGCTCTGGCAACCACCTCGGGAAATCGAAGTATTCGTTTGAGCAATACCAGTTCCTCTGCTTCTTCAAGAAGTCGACCGTCACCGGCAGCGAGACCCTGAGAGGCAGCTTTTCGCAGAATGCTACAGAAGCGCACATGTGTGTATTGCAGGTATGGGCCGGTTTCACCATCGAAGGCGAGAATCTTCTCGAGTTCGAAATTCACATCTTTTCGCCTCGCGGCCTTCATGTCACTGAAGATCACAGCTCCGACTCCGACCGCTTCCGAGATCTGCTCGACCTGCTGCGAATCCAGATCCGGGTTCTTTTCCTGCACCTTGCGGGTGGCCAGTTGAACCGCCTGATTCAGCACTTCCTCGAGCAGCACGACCTGACCACCACGGGTCTTACCCTTTTTCCAGGCGCCATCGACCTTGAGCCGCATCACCCCGAACTCAGCATGCTCTAGATGGCTTGCCCACTCATGGCCGAGCAATTTCAGGACCCCGAACACTTGCTTGAAATGGAGACCCTGACCCGCATCGACAACATACAGGCAGCGGTCGAATGGATACAACTTGTGACGCTCCATGGCACTGGCGAGGTCCCTTGTACCGTAGAGAGTGGCTCCGTCCTGCTTCCGTATCAGCATCGGGGGCATCTGATCGGTCACATGAACCACTTCTGCCCCGTCACTCTCCACGAGTAACCCCTTGTCCTGCAACTGCGCGATCACCGCTTCCATTCCCTGCTCGTAGTGAGACTCTCCGATGGTCTTGTCGAAACTGACTCCGAGGCGCTGGTAAATGGAATCGAACTTGTGGAGTGAAACAGCCCGGATACGTTTCCATCGCGAAACTGCGAGTGGATCGCCAGCTTCCAGTTTTCGAAACCATTCCCTTGCGATGCTGTCCAGCCCCTCTTCCTCCTGGCAGGACTGGTTGAACCGGACATAGAGTGCATTCAGATCTGAGACCGGGTCTTCACGCTTCTCGAGCGGTGGAGAATCGAGATCATCGGTTGATCTGTACTTTTCCCAGGCCGCCAGCAGCTTCCCGAATCCGGTTCCCCAATCTCCGAGGTGATTCCAGCTGATGACCGTGTGGCCAGCCCAACGAAGCAAATTAGCCATCGCCTGGCCCAGCATCGTCGAACGTAGGTGATGCACCGCCAACTGCTTGGCGATATTGGGAGAAGAGTACTCAACAATGACAGTCTGCCCCTGTCCACTCTCCCCTCTTCCCCATCCTTCTCCAGCTTGCAACACTCGTTCGACAGCTAATCGTGCAAACTCTGAGCGGTTCACCTTGAAGTTCAGATAAGGTCCTGCGGTGTCTACAGACTGCAACCACGGCAGATCCCAGCTGGCCTGGGCCAGTTGTGTGGCAATCTCTGGAGGAGACTTCTTCAACTGCTTGGCGAGTTGAAAGCACGGAAGCGACAGGTCTCCAAGATCCTGCGATGGTGGATCGGTCATCGAGTCTGCAAGATCGGTGCTCGTCAGGTCCAGGATGGATGCCACCCTGTCGCCAATCTGTTGCCTGAAATGGCGCAATCGAGCCTCCTGCCGAGAAAGTTGTACGTCTGTTCCGTGCCACATTTTATAGTGGAGTACCAACGCGGATCAAACGCTCCCGACGGAGGAATCCCTCTGGACTCTGAATTGAGCGACTTCTGCGGGAAAGGAAACGAGATGCGAGAGCACAGAAGGGTCCCGGTGGGTTCCTCGGCACTGTTACTGGCAACGACGCTGATGTTGGCGGTGGCACTGATCTGGGTCCTGCCGGTGGTCATTTCTCACCAGAATCATGGCACGGCAGCAGCACAATCAAAGAAATCACCCCGGTGGATCTTCACGAACGCGGGTACGATTCCCACCGAGTTCGGTGAACTGGTGCAGGTCAATGGCACATCCGGCAACTACACGCTGGTTTTTCAGGGTACCGACAAGAAGATCCGATTGGTCGACCTCAGAGGAGGCAAGATCCCTCCCAGAGCCATCGTGATCGATCGTGAGTAACGCCGCTGGTGCGAGGTGCTGGAACACTTCACCTGGGCACGGATGGGCCCGGAACTACGGGCCAGCTGTGGCCGGGGAGAGGGATCAACTGGCGAGACGATCCCCTCTTCTACTGACTTCGGGGTTGGACCACTTCCTTCCCCGTTCTCCCCGGACAGCTGATCTGTGGTGCCAGATGACACCTCGAGACGCCTCGTCGCCTCTTCCTTCACGCCCTGAGGACGGGTGATGTTGCAGACAACGGGATCACAACGACCCCGGAGAGCATCGAACTGATTGCAAGGGTCATGCCACATCATTCGAGCCTTCCCTGCGATACAGGGTGCGTGTTGACTTGATGCTGTACGGCTGCTGTACGATCCTGGAAAGTCTTCCGGACACTGGTCGTCCGGGGACCGAGTTCGGTCTGTAGCGGGAAGGCGCCCACCATGACCCCGAGCGATCAATCGCAGCCTTCACCGATGGTCGAGATGACTCGCCTGAAGCAGATCATAGATCGGTTGCGATCTCCTGGAGGCTGCCCGTGGGATCTGGCGCAGACCGCTGACAGTTTGAGGCCCTACCTGCTGGAGGAGGCCCACGAGGCTGCCGAGGCGATCAGTTCCGGAGACCCTGAGCGGATCTGCGAGGAACTGGGGGATCTTCTGATGAACATCCACCTGCAAGCGCGTATCGGCGAGGAAAGTGGTGCGTTCACACTGGAGAATATTGCGCGTGATATCTCCGAAAAATTGATCCGGAGACACCCTCATGTATTCGCAGATGGTGTTGCCGAGGATGCCGAAGCGGTCCGTAGAGCCTGGGATCAGATCAAGAGTCAAGAAAAGGGAGACGTGAACCAGCACTCCCCTACGATCCGCACCTTGCCGGCCTCCTTGCCCGCTCTGGCTCGAGCAGACAGGATCGGAAAGATGGCTGCAGAGGTGGGATTCGACTGGCCAGCGCTGGCTGGCCCACGGGATAAACTGAATGAAGAACTGGCAGAGTTGGATGAAGCGGTGAGTGAAGGCAATCGAAAAGCCATCCACCATGAGATAGGAGACCTGCTCTTCGCGGCCTCCAGTATCGCCCGAAAACTCGAAATCGATCCCGAACAGGCGCTCAACGACTCACTCGAGCGCTTCCGTCATCGCTTTACTTACATCGATGAGCAACTCGGAGATGCTGTCAGGGCAGATCTGGAACAACTGGAAGAATGGTATCAGCAGGGCAAGAACCGCGAGGAAGAGGCAACCGATGGAAGCTGAATACGGCGGGCTGGCAGAGGTCCAGCGACGCATCCGAGAAGGGCTGGCGACCAGGATCATCGGCCAGGATTCCGCCATTCAACAGATTCTCACTGCCTTCTTTGCTGGTGGTCACATCCTCATCCTCGGAGTTCCTGGACTGGCCAAGACCTTGATGATCCGATCGCTTTCAGAGCTTCTGGATTTGCAATTCAGCCGGGTGCAGTTCACACCGGATCTGATGCCTCAGGACATCACCGGAACCTCGATCCTGACTTCCGACTCAGATGGAATGGACCGAGGATTTCGGTTCAGGAAGGGGCCCCTCTTCGCCAACTTGTTGCTGGGCGACGAGATCAATCGTACACCTCCCAAGACCCAGGCTGCACTCCTGGAGGCGATGGAAGAGGGACAGGTCACTGTGATGGGGCAGCGGCACAAACTGCCCGTTCCATTTTTTGTCATGGCAACCCAGAACCCACTGGAACAGGAAGGCACCTATTTGCTTCCATCCACGCAACTGGACAGATTTGCGTTCCAGGTGATGCTCGATTACCCGAACGAAGCGGAAGAACTCGAGTTGGTCTCCAGCACGACAGCACGAACCGAGGAACCGCTGCATCCGGTGATTCCAGGTTCCTGGGTCACCGATGCCATCGAAGAGATTCGCAAGGTTGTGATCCCTGACTGGGTGTTGCTCAGGGCCACGCGCATGGTACGAGCAACCCGTCCGGGTGAGGTAGATGGTTGTGAAGTCGCCAGGGAATTGTTGTCTCACGGTGCAGGTCCCAGAGGAATTCAGACGATGCTCACCACTTCAAGGGCGCTGGCTGCATTGCGAGGGAGAAACACGGTGATTGCTGAGGATCTGGACGAGGTGATCTTACCGTCGCTGCGACACCGTATAGTGCTCAGCGTACACGCAGATGCTGAAGGTTTGACCCAGGATGATGTCATCCAGAGAGTGAGAGAGTCCATCGGAGATCTCGACGGAGATATGCCTCGGATACAGGATGGAGAACTGGGGTTTTTACGCAGGTGGCTCGAGAAATTGTCCGATACAACTCCCGACTTCAAAGTGAGCAAATAGACCGATTGAAGTCGGATTCAACTGCTGGAAGCCACAAACCCGATGATGTCCCTGGCGCTCTCCTCGTCGTAACCGTGACGCTCCTGAAGCCGCTGCAACACTGATTCTGCAACACCGATCTCTTCTTCGGTCAGGGCGCCGCGTTCCTCGGTGAAGTACTTCAGGACATCATGTTGAATCCGCAACATGGTCGAGGATCGCTCCTTCCAGATCGAGGTCTTGAGTTTGCTGAAGAGACCCGGGAATACTGTCTTGTATCTCAACTCGGTATCAGGATTTTCTGTTGCGTAGGCTCCGATTCTGCTCAGCAAACCAGATCGGAATTCAGGGACGCTCACCTGGATGTCGAGCATCTCTTCCACCCGCTTCATCAGATCGGCAGATGCTGCGACATGTTCCCCAGTAGGCCCATGAAAAATCGTGGTGCCAGTATCGAACGCTTTGACGTGCTTGAAATAGTCAGTGAAGATTCTTTCGAACTCTTCTTCCTCCACCAGACCGATGCTATCAAAAACCTCCTGGCGCACGATTTCCAGGTAATGGGAACGGACTTGTTCGATGAACTGGGTGCAATCATTGTACCCGTTGTCGACGGGCAACCTGAGAAAGTCGTGAACGCTAGACTCCTTGATGAAGATCTCTAACTCACTGAACATGGTGAGCGGCGACAGGCAGGATCTAGTACTATCTTCAGCTGCCAGAGCAATCATGGTGATCATCTCGCGCGGAGAAGCTCCTCTACGACCCTCGTATTCAGATCCGTAGATGCCCTCGAACTCCCCCTCTGCATCCTCGTGTTCATCTCTCAATGCGCGAATATTCTGACCGAGCATTTTTTGTTCATCGGCCTTGAACTCTGCTGGAGTTTCTCCGTGGTCGTAGAGAAGTGCCTTTTGCATCGGAGTCAACCGAGCAACAACTGGAGCCAGATCAGGATGATGGTTCTTGGGTGATGGCCTCTTGAGGCGAGTCAGCACCGCCCACAGCGCGGTCATCTCGGCTGTGTGCGGGGCCACGGATTTTCCGATCGCATGTGTCTTGATATTACGCTGGTAAAGTTCTGCTTCTCGGGAGTACTGCAACAGGTATGGAACCCTGATCAAACTGAGTCTACCTTTGAAGGATGAGAAATCTGGAGTCCTCTTGAACAGATTGAGCTGTTTCTCATTCGCAGTGCCAGTCAGCACGATGTCGAGATGGGCCCTGTAATTGGGCAACTGGATCGTGCCCTTTTCGGATGTGGTGAGCAGGTATTTATTGGTCTCAGGTGGACGCTTCAGGAAATCGGAGTATTCACACAGGCCTCGATTGGCGTCGACCAGTTCACCCTCCATTTCGTAGAGCGGCATACCGTGAAGGACACCAGGCAGCGCATTCCCTTCGTATGCCATCAATCGCGTCTGGGCGTCGATATTCCCCTGCGGTTCAATGCTGATACAGCCGAGCCGGTATCGCTTTGAGTGAAAGAAGCGCTCGACCTGGATGTGGCGCATCACCTTGCTCCAGTCCCCCTGGTTTGCTGCCAGCAACGCCTCGTAGATCCACTTACTCTTCTGGCTCAAATCACCATGAATGGCCCATTCGTAATTGAATTGATCCATTTCGGAAACCTCTGGGTGAGCAGCGATGGCTCTATCGATCAGTTCCTTTCGCTCCTGTCTTGGAATCAGGAACAGTGGCGAATCTTTCAACTCGCAGCGAATGATGGAACCAATATCTTCAGCCTTGAGAAAAGCGTATGTGCCGCTATCTGCACCCTCATCTTCTTCGAAACCGATCCTGCCTGCTTCGCTCGATTTGAGCGGGAAGATCCAGTTGAACCTGTACATGGAACCCTCTGGACGGGTGCTGTAGTGCGTCATGGCGTGCATGATCGACTGAATGGTCGTCGATTTGGCGGAGCCATTGGGCCCGTGAAGCAAGATCAATCGATCAGCGATCCCGTTTCGAGCGAACTGTCGCAACTTCTGATAGATCGAGTTCTGAACCCTCTCCTGTGCAACGAGCGACTCCTCTGATCGAGTGAAGCCAAGATTGAAGAGACTCCACCTGCGGTCGATCATCCCGACCCGCTGGACCTCTTCTGTTCCGTAGTACTCGAACATATCACACAGGTACCGTGGAGAATTTCTCAGATAAGGATAAGGACTCGATAGGAAGTCCTCGATGAACCCCGTGACACTTCGAAGCCTCTGGCGGGCCTCGAATCTATCCAGGGACATATGTCGAAATTTACTGATGAAATCGGATGCAGCGCTCACTCTTCCCCGTTTCCACTGGGCAGTACCCGATCGGTGATCGGCACCATTGGAATGATAACCGAATCCGTCTCCGAGGTCACACCCACCGGTACGCCTGAACTACTTGTATGCGGGAATTCCGGTGATCTCGTGCCCGAGGATCAGGGTATGTATGTCGTGGGTGCCCTCGTAGGTCTTCACCGACTCGAGATTGAGCATGTGCCGACCCACCGGGTATTCATGGGTGACTCCATTTGCACCGAGCAGATCTCTGGCAGAACGAGCGATTTCCAGTGCCCAGTGAACATTGTTGCGCTTCGACAGGGAGACGTGCTGGGCAGTCATCTTTCCCGAGTCCTTCAACTGAGCCAGACGAAGACACAGCAGTTGAGCCTTGGTGATTTCTGAGAGCATCTCGGCTAACTTTGCCTGTACCAGCTGAAAACTACCGATGGGTCGGTCAAATTGGATGCGACTCAGCGAATACTTCCTGGCTACATCAAAGGAAGCCATTGCGGATCCGACTACACCCCAGGCGATGCCGTAGCGCGCCTGGGTCAAGCATGAGAGCGGCCCGCCAAGCCCTTCGGCACCAGCCAGCAGATTCTCCTTCGGGATCCGGCAATCCTGAAAATGCAACTCTGAAGTTGTCGACGCCCGCAGTGAGAATTTCTTTCCCTGTTTTGTCGTCGAAAAACCCTCCGAGCCTTTTTCGACCAGAAAGCCACGAATGCGGCCATCCAATTTCGCCCAGACAACGGCAACATCACTGACGCACCCGTTGGTAATCCACATCTTGTTCCCGTTCAGGATGTACTCATCACCATCCAGCACAGCATGAGTGATCATGCCGCTGGGATCCGAGCCGTGATCAGGCTCGGTCAGGCCGAAACAACCAATCATTCGCCCGGCCGCCAGTTCCGGGAGGAACCTCTGTTTCTGCTCCTCGGTCCCATAACGATGGATGGGGTACATCACGAGACCGCCCTGAACGCTGACAAAGGAACGTAAGCCGCTATCGCCTCTTTCCAGCTCCTGCATGATCAATCCGTACGAGATGCTATCCAATCCAGCACACTCATAGCCCTGGATATTGGCACCGAGCAAGCCCAGTTCGCCCAGTGCCGGAATGACCTGATCGGGAAAGCGATCTTCCATGAAGCAATCCTCGATCACGGGGATCACCTGATCTTCGACAAAGTCACGGACCGTATCCCGGATCAGGCGCTGCTCGTCCGTGAACAGATCGTCCAGGTTGTAGAAGTCAGACCCCTCGAAACGCTCCATTGGAACTCCCTCTCAATGAACAGGTCGATGTACCCGGGGTTCTGGCCCCTTGATTCTGGATGGTACACAGGGATAGGTTCCGCGAGAATTGATTCCTCAGACTCGCCCACCGTCAGATGGTCTGCTGGCTCGGGCCTGGGCGCAGGAGCGACCATGCAACCAGATAGCCCCGATGTGGAGTGCCTCCGCCAAAGAAACAGGGGCCGATGCAGGACAACATCGACCCCCTCAATTTTTGACCCCAAGGGGATTCGAACCCCTGTTCTCAGGATGAAAACCTGATGTCCTGGACCTGACTAGACGATGGGGCCTCGATTTCAAGTGAGAGCAGTTGGGCTCGAACCAACGACCGACGCCTTAAAAGGGCGTTGCTCTACCGACTGAGCTATGCTCCCGCGCAGCGACGAAATGTACCGACCCACGTTGGGTCCGTCAATCTTTTCCCTCTGGTCTGATCAGATCTCCATCAACTCTTCTGTTTTCCGTTTCAGGTCCTCATCGACCTGTTTCTCGACGGATTTGAGGACTTCCTGGACCTGACCCTTGAATCTTGCCTGATCATCTTCAGAGAGGTCTCCGTCCTTCTTGGAGGTATCGATGTGCTTGTTGGCATCCCTGCGGATGTTGCGCATCGATACCCGGGACTCTTCGGCGACCTCCTTCGCCCTGGATACCAACTGCTTGCGCCGTTCTTCCGACAGAGGCGGTACCTTCAAACGGAGCAATTTTCCATCTGTCTGTGGAGTGATCCCAA
Organism: Bacillota bacterium; assembly: GCA_003973385.1. Classification (GTDB taxonomy): domain Bacteria; phylum Planctomycetota; class UBA8108; order UBA1146; family UBA1146; genus QNYK01. Next base: position 131,318 of record QNYK01000062.1, read on the forward strand.
GATCCGAAGTAAGAATCCCCTTCTCGATGTCTGCGATGGAACTGACATCGAAGGGCTTGATGACAATCTGGTCCGGCTCCGGCACGGAGATGTTGGCCAGTTGTTTCAAGGGTGTTTGTGTGCCGTAGTAATCGACTCTTATCGACTCGACCAAACCGGGGTGTGCCCTGCCTGTACGCATGCCTCTCATCTCCTCACGGAGATGATCAAGCGCCTTGGTCATGCGTTCTTCGGCATCGATGATGACTTCCTCCACCTTGAACCTCCACGCTATGATGTTGCTGATTGCTGACTGATCAGGGAACCCACAGGCTCACCGATGAGGGCCTCATGAATCGCATTCTCACGGGTCATATCAAAGATTCGAAGCGAAATCTGCTGATCTCTGCAAAGAGTGAATGCTGTGGCATCCATCGCCTCTAGCCCTTGCTCAAGCACATGATCGAAGGTTGTACTGTCCAATCTTCGAGCATCGGGGTACTCAACAGGATCTCGATCGTAGATCCCGTCATGCTTGGTCCCCTTGAGAAGTTCTGTACAGTCCAGTTCCGCTGCACGAAGTGCTGCACAGGTATCAGTGGTGAAATACGGATTTCCGGTGCCACCAGAGAGCAGCAGGGTAGTTCCCGCAGCCAGTGCTTCTCGGGCGATGCTCGAATGGAAGGGGCGTACCTGAGGAACTGGTGAACCAGCGCCCATCACCATCGTTTTTAGTCCAGCGAATCCCAGATGAGCACTGAGAGCCAGTGCGTTGACATGGGTGGCCGCCATGCCGATGGCGTCGGCATCGGTCCTGTGAAACCCCTCCGTGGCCCAGTCGGCTCCCCTGCAGATGTTGCCAGCTCCGACAACGATGGCAAGTTCGACAGATCCTGAGGCTCTGGCGATCTGGGAGGATATGGCTGTCAATGCCAGGTGGTCGAGCCCGGTGCCTGATTCACCGCCGAGCGCCTCTCCACTCAGTTTCAGCAAAACCCGCCTGGCCACATCTCTTGCCATGAAATTGTGTCCATTCCGGACCGAGCCATGGAACGCTGGTGCCTACTGGCCGATCTCTAGCCGGTGGAAGCGAGTCAACTGGATGTTCTCGCCAATCATCGCGATCGCATCCTGAATCAACTGCTCGATACTCTTCTTGTCATCCTTGATGAAGGCCTGATTGAGCAAACAAACCTCGCTGTAGTACTTCTGCAACTTTCCTTCGACGATATTGCCCTGAATGTTCTCCGGCTTGTCTTTTACCTGTTCTTCAAAAACGGCTCTCTCGCGATCGACATCGGATTGATCGAGCTGATCGGATGACACGGCCAGGGGATTCATCGCTGCGATGTGCATCGCAATATCTCTGATGAGAACCTGAAAATGTTCATTCTTTGCCACGAAGTCAGTCTCGCAGAGTACCTCCACGACGACTCCGATTCGACCATTGGAGTGAATGTAAGACCCGATCCAGCCCTGGCTAGTGGTGCGATCTGCCTTCTGCGCAGCCATCCGGGCTCCACGCATACGAAGCAAATCAACGGCCCCCTCGATATCGCCATCGGTTTCGCTGAGCGCCTTCTTGCACTCCATCATGCCGACTCCGGTTTTTTTTCTGAGTTCTGCAACTGTCTTGGCGCTGATCTGACTCATTCTAACTTTCTTTCTTCTTGTCGGGAGTGACGACGATCTTCGGTTTCGATTTGACTTCCTCAGTCTGGTCCACACCGGGTGCGGGCTGGGGAGGCGTGTATGGTTTGGACCGAGCCTCCTCCGGGCTCACGGTCCGCTCCTTCTCCTTCTTGCTGGCCCTCTCCTCATCGGAGGCCTTCTTGGCGGCCTCCTCCTGCTGGCGTGCTTGCAGCTTATCCTTACCCGCAATGATCGAATCTGCGAGCTGACTGAGGATCACCTCGATGCTGCGATATGCATCGTCATTTCCAGGGATTGGCAAATCCACAAGATTTGGATCACAATCGGTATCCACGATCGAAATGATGGGAATGTTCAATCCCCGAGCTTCCTTGACGGCGATTTCATCGCGTCGAATATCCACGGCAATCAGGGCTCCAGGCAGACGATTCATGTTTCGCACACCTTCGAGGTTGCGAAATATCTTTCTTCGCTCCCTCTCCATCTTGGAAATCTCTTTCTTGGTCCGTACTACCGATTCGTCTGCAAGCTCCTTCTCGAGTTCTTCGAGGCGACGCAGTCGGCTTCGAATTGTCTGGTAGTTGGTCAGCGTACCGCCGAGCCACCGATGGACACAGAAGTGCATGCCACAGCGACCCGATTGTTCCCGAACCACCTCCCGAGCCTGAGATTTGGTTCCGACGAAAACCACTTCATGTCCCGCCTCCACGATGTGCTCGAGGAAGTGCTTTGCGCGAACGATCCCACGAACTGTCTGTCGCAGATCGATGACATGGTTCTTGTTATGCTTCTGGTGAATGTATGGAGCCATGGCGGGGTGCCAACGGCTGGAGCGATGGCCGAAATGGACTCCAGCCTCGATCAGTTCCTTGATCTGCAATCCGGACATTTCCGGTTTCCTTTCGTTGTTCCGCACAGGGGGCCTCTCGACAGGAATCCCGCGGAAAACGTGTTTCATTGCCCGGGTTCCAGGACCGCAGCGCAGGGCTGACAGATCCCAGGGGCTCTGATGGATAGTGACCGGCTCTCCACCCGGAGAGCCTCGACAGCCCCGCAAGGTATCGTTTCAACACGGGACCATCAATCGATTCGAGGTGCCAGAAACCGGTCTCAGGCTTTCTCCAGAGCCTGTCCGCGGCCTCGAAGGCTTTCGATGACCTGGGACGCGGCTTCCATCGCTCTACGCCCCTGAGAACCGGTTACTGCCGGGTCGCAACTGCCTCTGGCGGCCTCGAGGAAGGAATCGAGTTCTGCCCTGAGGGGCTCTTCCTCGTCAAAGGTCAGCGGTTCCTTATCCAGATGCTGGGACAGAAAGTCTTCGACTCCCTCGGGTGCCTGAACGCGTCCCAGCGGATCCAGGAATCTGGCCGGGTCGTATGTTTCATCCAGCGACACTCGAAAACCCTCCCGGTGAACCAGATCGAGGCTGACATACTGCCTGTGGCCAAAAATCCGGATCTTTCTGGATCGATTCAAGGCGACCCTGCTGGTCTTGACGAAAGCTGTCGCACCCTTGCAAAAACTGAGTCTGGCATGAGCAAGATCCTCGGTCGGAGAAAGCACTGCGCAACCATGCGCATCCACAGCGGCGAGATCGTCATCGATCAGGTGGAGAGCGATATCAATGTCATGAATCATCAGGTCGTGAACGACGCTGATCTCAGTGGATCGAAGTGTAAATGGATGAATTCGGTCGCACTCGATGAATAGAGGTTGATCGATGATACCGATGGCAGACCTGATCAATGGATTGAATCGCTCGATGTGTCCCACCTGGAGAACAGAGCCGGAATTATCGGCAAGTTCACAGATCTGATCTGCCTCTTCGAGGGTTGCTGCGAGCGGCTTTTCGACGAGAACAGCGATTCCAGCCTCTAGAAATGGTCTGGCTGTTTCGAGGTGGAATGGTGTTGGTGTAACAATGCTGACCGCATCGACCTGGTTGATGATTTTCGAGGTGTCTGAAAATGCAATGCACCCGTGAAGGTCTGCGATTTCCCGGGCCCTGTCGCCATCGATATCAACGACTCCGACAAGATCAGCATCGGGAATTTCATTCCAGATCCTTGCATGAGCACTACCGAGATGCCCGACTCCAACAACTGCAACACGCATACATCTCATCCTTCTACGGTTGACGAGCACGGCCCTGGCGACCGCCTTCTGTGGCTCGCAGGAACGATCTGAGGTGAATTCCCTCCTCGGGGACATGACCACGGCGCTCGAGCAGTTCGAACGCCTCTCTACGAATCATGTTGTTGTTGTACAGGAGCCGCTGAGCTTCCTTGAGCCATGCACACACTTCCTCACTGATCCCGGCTCGTTTCATTCCTACCGAATTGATCGCTCGGACCCTTGATGGGTTGCCCTCCGTTATCAGATAGGGAGGTGCATCGGTCGTGACTCTGGTCATGCCGCCGATGAAAGCCAACCTGCCAACAGTCGCATAGTGATGAACAGCCGCCAGCCCTCCGAAGCCCGCCTGGTCCTCGACAACTACATGCCCCCCGAGCAGAACTCCATTCGCCATGATGATTTCGTTGCCAACGATGCAGTCGTGAGCGATATGTGAACTGGCCAGGATCAAGCAGCCGTTTCCAAGGCGAGTGACACCACCTCCCTGAGCGGTGCCCCTGTTGATGGTACAGTGTTCACGAAACAGGTTGTCTGATCCGATCTCTGCCCAGGTTTGCTCCCCCTTCCACTTCTTGTCCTGTGGATCACCACCGAGGACGGCACCTGGGTGGACCACGCAACGCTCACCGATTCGCGTGTTGCAGACCACTGACGAATGATGGTGGAATACACAGCCAGCACCAATCGTGACCTGAGGCCCGATGTATACACCCGGGCCGATGGTAACATCGGGTCCGATCTCAGCACTCGGGTCAATATGGGAGTCAGGGTGGATCAACGGTTTATCTCCTCAGTCAGCATCCACTATCATGAATCGTATAGTCGCTTGGGTAACGGTTTTCCCATCTACGGTCGCCTTGACCTGCACCTGAGCAGTACGCTCGCGAAACCGCTTCAACTCTGCCTCCAGGATCAGTTGATCTCCAGGAACCACCGTTTTTCGAAACTTGACATCGTCGATCCCAAGAATATAGGCGATCCGGTTGGAATCGGCACTACTCCTGAGTAATAGAACCCCGGAAAGTTGTGCCAGCGCTTCCAGTTGAAGCACTCCAGGCATCACAGGCTGTCCCGGGAAATGGCCCTGGAAGTACTCCTCGTTGAAGGAGACATTCTTGAGACCCACGGCACGTACACCCTGTTCCACCTCGAGAACCCTGTCCACGAGCAGAAAAGGATAACGGTGAGGCAGGATCTTCTGGATGTCGCGGATTTCGAGCCCACGGGGAGACTTGATCAGAACGTCTTCCAGTTCTCTCTCTCTCACATGAGCTTCGGCGATCTTCGATGCAAGATCCGCATTGAGGCCATGGCCACTGCGATGAGCGATGATATGCCCGGAAATAGCACAACGTAACAGGTATACATCGCCGATCAGATCCAGGATCTTGTGCCTGGCGGGTTCGTCCGGAAGTCGAAATTTGGGTGCCATTCCGCGGTCATCGATCAGAAGCGTGTTGCCCTCGTTGGCGCCCTTCCCGAGCCCCCTCGCCTGAAGTTCCTTGACCTCTCGCTCGAGCACAAAGGTCCTGGCGGGCGCGATCTGTTTTCGAAAGTTCTCCTCATTGATCTCCAGGTCGACAGTCTGACTGAATCCAGGATCACCGTCGTACTGGAGGGTGTAGGTGATACGAAGCTTCTCGGAAGGCAATGCCACGACACTGGCATCCCCATCCTCTGCTGCAACAGGTGTGGTAACGGCCAGGGTGCGTCCCCGAGCTCCTTGATCAGCCAGTCCTGTCTCGCCAATGGCATCCAGAAAAGGAAGGGCGGATCCATCCATACCTGGAATCTCAGGACCATCGATCTCGCAGATCAAGTTTTCGATTCCAAGCACGTGCAGGACAGAAAGCAGATGCTCGCAGGTGTGTACCTCGATGTTGCCAACTCCGAAACTGGTGCGTCTTGGCTGCTTTCTCAGAGTGTCGAGGCCGACAGGAATTTCCAGTTTCGGATCGACATCGGTCCGGATGAAAACGATTCCCGAATCGGTGTCGGCTGGAAGCAATCTCAGCGTCGATTCTTCACCAAGATGCAGACCGCAGCCAGTGAGGACGGTCTCACCGGAGATAGTTTGCTGGGTCACCGAGGTCAATTATCACCGACCTTGGCAGACACTCTTGAGATCACATCTACGGTGATATCGAGTTCGGGCTTTGCCCAGACACTCACATACACCTTGAAATCATTGGCCCTGGCGACATTGTTGAGGACAATGTCGAGTTCTCTTTCGCCGGCAACTTCCTCTATGGCCGCTCTGACAAGTTTGATGAGGTCATCGCGCCGTTCCTTGAAGCGGGTAGTAAATTCGCGTTCAAGATCCTCCTGCATCCAGGCCAGTTCAGCCTTGGCGAGGGTAAAGCGTTTCTCCACTGCCCTGCGGCCATCCGTTCCCGGCTGCAACTGTTCCGCCTCCTGCTGTATCTGCCTCAAAGTAGATTCACGATCGCGAATCTCCTGCTCCATCGATAACTTCAATTGATTGAACTCGGCGGTGATCTGTTTGCCCTGCGGAATTTGTTCCAGAACTACCTGAACATCGCAAACGCCAACACGGTGAGATTCAAGCTGAACTCCGACTCCCAATAGAGATGCCTGCAGAGCCAGAAAAAGGACTGCTCCGCAGAGAGTCAGTCCGAACAATTTCGGCAAGATGTGGATTCGATGCTGCTGATCTGTCATTTCACTACTTTCATGAGATGGCAAACGGGTCGTAGGCCAGATCACCAAATCGTAATTGGTCGGCGATGAACGCGAGTTTCACCGATCCTGTGCGTCCTTTTCTCTGTTTCGCAACGATAATCTCCGCCTTGCCCTTGGCGTCTTCATCATCTGGTTTGTAGTATTCCTCACGATACAGCAACAGCACCACATCAGCATCCTGCTCGATGGCTCCAGATTCTCTGAGGTCAGACATCCTGGGCCTGTGTCCTTCGCGGGCCTCGACTGCACGAGAGAGCTGGGAGATGGTCAAGATCGGCACATGGAGTTCTCTTGCCAGTTGTTTGAGTGATCTCGATATCTGCGATATCTCCTGCTGACGGTTTTCTGACCTGCCCCCCATATCCAGCAACTGAAGATAATCGACAATGATCAATCCCAGCTTCTTCTGGTGGTGTAGACGCCTTGCACGGGCACGAATCGACATTGCATTCAAACCGGGCGCATCGTCGATGAAAATCGGTGCCTCCCTGAGTGTCTCGCAACGGGTGATGATCTTCTTCCAATCAGCGTCATTGAGGTCTGCTTTTCGCAATTTCGTGGCACTGACCCGTGAGGACATACTCAAGAGGTTCATCGCTATTTGATCGTAAGCCATCTCAAGACTGAAGATGGCAACTGGCGTATTGTTGGTGGTGGCAGCATGAAGCGCGATATTCAGGGCAAAAGTGGTCTTTCCCATCGAAGGTCGGCCAGCAGCCACGATGAGGTCGGATGGTTGCAGTCCATTGGTCATCTCATCGAGTTCGCTGAATCCGGTCATGACACCGACCACGCCCTTTTCCCATTCCTCGATGTTCGTGATGGCCTGATCGATGCTTTCCTTGATGCCATGAACTCCCTGATTGGCATCATCCTCTGCCAGTGTGAGGATCTGGGCACCTGCTTCGTCGATAAGGTCACGCACTCTCCCGGTTCCAGATCTGGCTCTGGATTCGAGGTCCTGGCAGGTTTCGATCAGTCTTCGCCTCTGAGCCTCCTGGTGGATGATCTTTGCATACTCGATGGCATTGGAACTGGTCCGAATATGACTCGTCAGATCTACCAGGTACTCCTCACCACCTGCCGCTGACAACTGCCCGGAAGCGCGAAGACGGTCAATCAGGATCAGCGCGTCAGTCACGCCCTCGTCGGCCCACAGCGAGAGCAACTCTTCAAAGAGCACTCTGTGCCTGGAAAGGTAGAAGTCCTGGGCCTTGATCATCTCCAGCACTGCGTGGCTTTTCGCTCCACCGAGCAATAGAGATCCGAGGAGGCTGACTTCGGCTTCCACATTGTGAGGTAAACTGGGCTGTGTGGGCGTCTCTTTGTTCATCTGATTCTCGATTTCATCCCGCTGACTGATCGGCGACGCGACGGTGCGCTCTGGTGCCAAGAGCAATGCGCAGTTCATCGAAGGGCCGAGCGCTGACCCTACCGGAGCCGGGCCCAGCACGAAAGAGGAGGCCCAAACTCGCGTTGTGGGCATGGCTTGGGTTCATTTCGATGACCGCCATGAGCGATGCAGTCTCAGTCAGACTCGGACGAAGTGGGAGTGCCCCCCTCATCTTCGTCCTCCTCCTGCTCACCTGCTGGGGTCTCATCTTCGATATCATCTTCATCTGCCTTGACGACCCACACCTTTATCGTTGTTTCAAATTCAGGATGAACTCGAACATTCAGGTTATAGATTCCAAGTTCCTTGATCGGTTTTTCGAGTTCGATCAGGTCCGGGTCAAACTCGATACCATCGGCAGTAAGTTGGTCCGTGATGGTCTGCACTGTAACGGACCCGAACAGGTGCCCTTCTTCGGTGGCTCGAGCGATGACGGTGCAGGATGCTCCATCGATCGTCTCGGCGAGTGATCGCATCTCCAGGTTGCGTTCCGACTCTTCCTGTTCAAGACGACGCTTCTGAGCATCGATCCATTGCAGGTTTGCCTGCCCCATCTCGACACCGATTCCCTGGGGTATCAGGTAGTTACGAGCGTAGCCTGGCTTGACGTCGATCACGTCACCGATCTCGCCCAGGTCGCTGATGGTCTTCTTGAGAAACAATTTCATCGATTTGTCTCCATTTGCCGTCCGTCTATCGACAGTCCGACTCTTTCAATTTCGACTGATAACAAGATCACTGCCCGTAGGGTAGCAAGGCCATGTACCTGGCCTGGTGAACAGCACGCTTGATGCGGTGCTGCATCCGGGAATCACAACCGATCTGACGCCGGGAGGTCAGTTTGCCCCCACCGGTCAGAACCTTGTGAAGTAAATCAACATCCTTGTAGTCGATGTAATTCATATCAGCGACCACGGATTTCTTTTCTCTACGTCCAAACATTGAGTTCTCTTTCTGCCCTAGAAGGGCACCTCGTCATTGAAGGGTTGGCCCTGAGGGAAACCATCGGATTCTCCGCCAGAACTTTGCTCTGCTGGAGTGGAGTAGCCGCCCTGTGAGGATCCGCTCTGTGGGGATCCTCCCTCGCTGGAGCGAGGCATGAAGTGGACTCGCTCAGCAACCACGGTCAATTTGTTGCGATTCTTGCCACTCTCCTTGTCGGCCCACTGGTCGTACTTGAGTCGCCCTTCGATAACGACCTGCTTCCCCTTGGAAAGATATTGATTGCAATTTTCTGCCTGGCGCCCCCAGACGGTGACGGTCACGAAACAGGTCTCCTCCTGCATCTGATCTTCGCCCTGTCGGCGATATCGACGATTGGATGCGATTCCAAGATCACAGACCGCGGTTCCCCCCGGAGTCATTCTCAAATCGGGATCCCGGGTCAGATTGCCAGCGATAAATACCCTGTTGATCTCCATGAGGACCTCTTCTCGTTCAGTTGGTTTCTTCCTCGGTATTGACGACTTCCTCGGTATTGGCGACTTCCTCGGTATTGGCGACTTCCTCCACGGTTTCATCCGTCGCCGCATCGTCTTCGCCCTCTGTTGGCACCACCTCGCCCACGACTTCTGGATCAGAGACCTCGGCGCCGGAATCTGTCTCCTCAGATGCCTCAGCCTCGATGGGCTCTTCCTCGCTGGGCTCTTCTCCGTCGACCGCATCGGCTGTTTCAGGGGTGACTACATCGAAAGTGTCCCCCTCGCTGGCAGCCATCGCGTCCTCGACGGCACCGTCAGGTTTGGGCACAGATTCGGCTTCAGGTTTGGCTTCAGATTCTGCTTCAGGTTTGGCTTCAGATTCTGCTTCAGGTTTGGCTTCAGATTCTGCTTCAGGTTTGGCCACAGCAACAGCGGCTGCGCGTGCAGCGGCTTCCTTGCGTTTGGCCATCTCCAGGTCGAGGAAATCCTCCTGGATGACCAGCATCCTCAATACATGCTCGTTGAGCTGGCCATCACTGCGTATCGCAGCAATCGCTCCCGTGTCTGAAGTGAAGTAGGCGAGGAAATAAACACCTCGCTTGATCCCCTTCACGGGATAGGCAAGCCGTTGTTCCGGCCACCTTTCTGAGTATTCGATGGTGGCGCCCTGCTGTTCAATCAAGCCCCGGATCTGATTCTCGATCTCGGCCCAATCGGTCGCAGCAGCCGCGGCATCGACGAGGAAAAGTCCCTCGTAAAGTCGTTCGGTCAAGATGATCTCCTTAAGATCTGGATCAGCAGCCCCGCTCCCCCGATGACCGTCAGGGAATCTCCGCGAGCGCCGCACCCTGGTGTTACTCGTTCACTGGTGTTACGCGTTCAACTATCCTCGACCCCGTCAGGGATCTCGTCAGCCTGTTGAGGAAGCGGCCCATTGTAGCGGCGAGCCGCATTCGTTACACCCTCAACCAGCCAGCAAAGTACAGATTCGGACGCTCTTTTTTGTGACCGTTCAAATGCCTCCTTTTCCGCTCCATCCGGGCGATCCAGCACATGGTCCGAGACTGCCGTCGAGGTCCCGGGATGGCCGATTCCGATGCGACACCGGGGTATATCAGCGGTTCCGAGGGCCGAGATGATATCCTCGAGCCCCTTGTGCCCTCCCGAAGAGCCTCCAGCACGGATTCTGATCGATCCACAGTCCAGATCCAGATCGTCGATGACGACCAGGCACTGGCCCGGACTGATCGACATCGTTTCGAGGAAGAGACGCACAGGCTCGCCACTGAGATTCATGAACCGCATCGGCTTGAGGACATGAGTCTTGCGCCATTTCCAGGATCCGGACATCCACTGGGCACCGGTGGCTTGACCTGATTCAGGGCGTCTGAGCCGGTCCGTGACCAGATCAGCGACGGCAAATCCAACATTGTGGCGGCTACCGACGTACTGATCGCCTGGATTGCCCAGGCCGATGACGACAAGAGGTTGCGACCGATCGGGTCCGGTTCGTCGCATCGGCGCCCTTCCTCACCTGAAGCCGGGAGGAATCAGCCTCCGCGGCGCCCATGAACGATGATGATCGGGGTTTCCGCTGGAAGTGTCGACTCGACACCTTCGGGCAGGTCGAGATCGCGCACACGGATGGATTCATCGGCAGCTAGATTCTCGATATTGACGACCAATTTGCTGCTCAGATCACTCAACTTTCCTCGAACTGGCATGTGATGGTAAGCGATATCGAGAGTTCCACCGGCGCTGGTCCCCTTGGCCACACCGATCGTCTGGATATGGATGGTGGATTCCACCACATCGTCCATCTTGACCCTGGCCAGATCAGCATGAATGGCATGATCACCGAATGTGTCGTACTGCACTTCCTTGACAAGCCCCAGTTCGGAGTGCCCATCACAATCGATCTGGAATAATCTGTGGCTATGCGCCAGGGCCTCGTAAAAGGCCGTCGAATCGACAGCCAGCTTCGAATTGGCCTGGCCATATCCATATACATTGACCGGCATCTGACCCGAGGCTCTCAGGATCCTCGCGGAACGGCTCCCCTTGTCGGAGGAGTCTCTGACCTTGCCCTCCATCACGAACTTCTCCATCGCCTCGTCGCCTTTCAGCGTCCAGCTAGGCTGGACGGGTCACTTAAAAGATGTTTCGCCCAATCGAAGCTGACTTGTGAATCTGTCGGATCGAATTGGCGAAGGCCGGTGCACATGACAACAGTGTTACCCTATCATCGAATATCTTTCCGTCCACGGGAATGGTATCGACAACCGCAAACTCCTCCGCAGGACTGGCCTGAAGCCGCTCCACCGCAGGTCCACAGAACACAGGATGAGTGCATGCGAGATATACCGATTTTGCGCCCTTCTCGAGGATCAGATCGGCGGCCTTGGTGATCGAGCCACCGGTGGCGATGACATCGTCAGCGATGATCGCGTGAAGTCCTGCGACTTCTCCGATGATGAAACCGATCTCGGTCTCCTCCCCGCTCACTCGACGCTTATCGACGGTAGCCAATCGGGCTCCAAGTCCTCGGCTATACGCACGAGCCATCTTGATGGCTCCGACATCGGGACTCACCACGACCAGGTCGGTCATGTTCTTCTTGGCGTAGTGATCGATGATGATCGAACCTGCGTAGACATGATCCACCGGGATATCGAAAAAGCCCTGGATCTGCTCACAATGCAGATCCATCGTCACGACACGATCTGCACCTGAAGCGACGATCAAGTTGGCGACAAGTTTGGCGGTGATCGGAACCCGTGCGCCCTGTTCACGTCTATCTTGACGGGCATATCCAAAGTATGGAATCACTGCAGTGATTCGCGCAGCAGATGATCGTTTGACACAATCAATCATCACCAATAGTTCCATCAGGTTCTCATTGACGGGAGGGCAGGTGGATTGAACAACGAATACATCCTTACCCCGAACATCTTCCTCCAGAGTCACCGAGATCTCGCCATCCGGAAATCGAGTGACCTTGGCACTGCCACTATCGAGCCCCAACTCGGAACAGATTTTGTTCGCCAAGGCCCGGTTCGAGTTGCCACTGATGACCACCATGCGGTCTGAAAGTTTCTGGCTCATCGGATCTCTCTTTCATCATCACGAACATCGTCTGCAAGGTCCTGTTGCGATTTTCTCTCCCGTGCAGGAACACCCAGGACAGTCGTTCCTGGGTGGACATCCCTTCCGGGAGGAACCACCGCTCCTGCTGCCACCACGGCACCAGCACCGATGTTGCCCGGAGCCACGATGACGGAACCACTGCCGATGAATGCGTTCTCACCGATGGTAGTCGGAGACTTCTTAACCCCATCGTAATTTGCCACCACAGCTCCAGCTCCGATATTGGCTCCCGACTCGACTTTTGTATCGCCGAGATAGGCGAGGTGCTTGGCTCGAACTCCATCTGCAAGCTCGCTCCTGTTGATCTCGACGAAATCGCCCACCTTCACATCGTCACCGATCACGGTTCCGCCCCTGAGATGTGCAAAAGGGCCGATCTCACAACAGGTCCCCACCCGGACGCCTCGCCGGATGATCGTCTGGGGATGGATCACGGTATCCTCACCGATCGACACCCCGAATTCGACCCAGGTCGTGGTCGGGTCGACAATCGTCACGCCTTGTTCCAGAAACCGCTGCTGCAATCTGTCCTGAATAATTCTGGATACCCGAGCCAGTCCTACTCGATCGTTGACCTGAAGGAACTGGTGGTCGACTCCGACCCCTATCGCATCGACGACCATCGATCTCTGAACCAGCACCTCGACCAGCCGGGTCAGGTAGCTCTCTCCTGCAGTTTCCTTGCCAGAGAGGTCCCCTGCCACCATCTCGTCGAGCACTGGTGTCACCATCTCTGCATCGAGCACGTACAGGCCCAGATTGACCTCGTCGATGGCGCGTTCAGTATCGGAGGCTTGTTCCTCTTCCACGATGGAGATGAAATCGCCTGTCTGATCGCGAACAATGCGCCCCATGCCGGTCGGATCCGCCACTCGCGCGGTCGCCACTGAAAAAGCCGACGAGCTCTTCCCGTGGTCCGCCACGAATGAAGCCAGCAGTGTGGGATCCAGATCAGGCAGATCCCCGTTGACGACCAGAACCTGCGCACAAGCGGGCGGCTGCTGTCGAAGTGCAGCCAGCAATGCGTCGGCGGTTCCGAGTTGTTGTTGCTGAATCGCAATTCGAATGGAAGAGTCGCCAAGGCAACCACGGACTTCATCGGCTCCATGCCCCAGGACCACTATCAGGTCAGCGGCACCAGCCTCGCGCACACTACCAGTGATCACCTCGATCATCGGAACACCAAGGATTTCATGGAGAACCTTGGGACGTTGAGACTTCATTCGCGACCCTCGTCCCGCAGCCAGCAAAATGGCGGAGAATTTCGGGTCCATCGAAGCAGTCCTGTCTTGCTGCACCCTCAGGTTGGTAATGGGTACAGATGTTGTAGCGATACATACGCCCATTGGTGGTCGTGACCAAGAATGGCTACCCGGCGAGGACTCGAACCTCGAATGACTGGACCAAAACCAGTTGTGTTGCCAATTACACCACCGGGTAGCAACAGTCCGTTCCTGGAACGAGGACTCCCCCTCCATCGAAGCAGAGCCTGCTCGTCGCTGATTGATTCTAGCCTCGCACCGGATGGAGCGTCAATCGAGCCGGAGGGGTTTCAGGATAAAGCTCCGGATCCTGCCGGATCATGCGGAATGGGTTCCAGCACCGGGATCAGCAATGCTGACCAGGATTCCCAGCCAGGATCATCGGCGCACAGTTGCGTCAAAGGTAGCCACAACCCCTGCATCCGGTCCGTCTCTCTGATCTCTGGCGGATGATCCAGTGTCGCCTCGATCGCCATCCCCAGGTGAACCCGTCCCACATCGGTCTCATCGTCATTGATCCAGCCGAGCAAACGAAACTGTCCCGGGGGGCGAAGCAGCCGCACCTCTTCCGCCAGTTCTCTCCTCATACCGCGCATCAGTAACGGTTCTGGACCCGCAGGCTCGGGATTGACATGGCCACCGACTCCGATCGAGTTCCGATGATGCAGCCGGGACTCTCCCTGGCTCGATAGCCGCCGCAGGCGCAGCACCCGGTCCCGATGGCGTAGCACGAGGTAAGGAATCACCTGTTTCCAGTGCGGATCATCCTCGACCTGGTCTCGTGGACGAAACGATCCGTGGGGCTCCAGATCACGACAACGAGCCGCTAAATCCTCGTCATCCGCCCTGAATCCCTGGAACTCTCCGACCTGTTCCAGCATCGAGGTGCGAGGAATCCCCCAGACCTGTTCGGTGGTGCTGGCTACCATTTCTGCCCCTACTCACTCTCCATCGGTGTGCATTGCAATATTCCCCGAAAATAGATCACACAAGCAGCCAGCGCCAGATCCCCTCCACAGGAACTTCTTGGCGGGATATAATGTGGCCAAGGAGATCACCTCGATGCGAAGCCATTCGACCCGGTATCCACGATCGTCATGGAAGTGGATTCTCGTGACGATTCTCGTGCTGCTGAACCCTCAGGGTTCGATACTCGAGGCTCAGTCCTCCAGTAGCAGTCTCGCACTCGAACCGACCAGCATTGACCTGGGCAGGGTCGGTCATGGAGACAAGCGGTTGCTGGAGTTCCAGATCATCAACATGACCAAGGAGCCGGTTCAGATCACTTCGATTCGTCCCAGTTGTGGCTGTATCAAGATGCGCCCCCACGATGTCCGAACACCGCTGGGTCCAGGCGAGAGGCGTAAATTCCAGTTCGTCCTCAGTCTTGGACGAGGCTGGGGGGCCTTCTCCAAGAAGGTCGAGGTCCTGATCGGGAACTTGCCCGTGGTTCGGCTACCTGTACTGGCAAACTTCCACCCGACGGTGAGGCCTTCGAGTCGCGATCTGGTGCTTTCGACCTCGACGGCCGGTCCCACTGCAGGGTCCTCGCAGATCCTCGAACTGACGCAGAGCGGAACGACCGCGCCTCCCACCATCGAGAAGCTGAAGAGCAGCGCTCCCCACTTCAAGGTGCGGCTGCTCGATCCGAAGGGAAATCGAGCTCGCATCGAAGTGACCGCCACCGAGGGGATCGCAAGGGGGCGCTTCGTGGGTCAGATCGACGGACTTTGCAATGGACTGCCCTTCATCATGCCCATCCGTGGACGTGCCTTCGGGCTGGTTGTTCACCAACCTCAGTCCTGGAACCTGAACCAGGTCAGTCAGAGCGGATTCGCCGAGAGCACCCTGAAGTTGCGACGAGCGGATGGAAAAGCGCTGAAGGTACTCGCTTCGAGCCTCGAGCTGACTCGAAGCCCGACCGGGCTGGACATATCCTTCGCGATGCAGTCGCTCGACGATGGAAGCGTGGAGATACGCGCATACATCGCTGATCCCTTCCCGACAACTGCGGGTGGTATCTATGGTAAATTGAAACTGACCCTCGATACCGGCGAGAGCAAACCGCTGGTGGTCGACCTACTCGGTGTGATTCGAATTCGGAGCAACAGATGACGATGGAAGCGCAGGAGATGGCGGACAGGATCGGTGGCGAACTCGAGGGCCAGCCGGACATCGTCCTCAACCGTGTTCAGCCACCGGAAAGCGCAGGAGATGGCGATCTGGCGTGGATAGCCGATGACCGCCCGGTACCGGATGGGATCGCTGCTTCTGCTGTCATCGTCGGTGTCGAACGCTCTTCAGAAGAACTGGTCGATATCCCTGCCATCATCCGACATGCCAATTCCAACAATGCATTTGCCAGAGCCATCTTGTTGTTGCACCCGGAACCTGATCCACCTTTTTCTGGCATCAGCGACCATGCACAGATCCATGAGGATGCCACCATCGAGGGAGATGTCTCCATCGCTCCTGGCGCGTTCATCGATGCTGCCGTGGAGATCTGTGCGGAATCTGTGATTCATCCGGGCGTTGTGATCCTCGGCCCTTCGCGTATCGGTGCGGGCGTTGTGCTGCATTCCAATGCCGTCATCTATGCGGGTACTACCATCGGTGACGGCGCGACGATTCACGCAGGTAGCGTGATCGGAGGAGATGGTTTTGGTTACGCTTCCGGTGATGACGGAACTCGAAAGATCCCCCACCGCGGAGGCGTTGTGATCGGTCGTGATGTGGAGATCGGCAGCAACTGCACCATCGATCGGGGTGCGCTCGAAGACACGACCATCGGAGAAGGATGCAAGATCGACAACCTGGTGCATATCGCTCACAACGTGGATGTGGGAGCCGGGTGCTTCTTCGCAGCTCAGGTTGGTATTGCAGGCTCTGCCACGATCGGAGAAGGCTGTGAGTTTGGTGGTCAAAGCGGAATGATCGGGCACATCGAGGTCGGAGACAGGACCCAGGTCGCGGCAAAATCTGCCATCATGCGAAGTTTCGACGGCCAGCAGATCCTCATGGGCATACCCGCTGACGACGCTCGACATATGCGCAAGATCTTCGGAATCATGTCACAATTGCCTGAATTGCGAGAACGGATACGCGATCTGGAACAGCAGTTGAAACAACAGACAGATTCATCGACATCCTCTTAATCTCTTGTGATCGACTGGCCTCCTCTCTATAAGTTGAAGGGTTCGTCAGGGAGTTACGGCATCGACATGATGGCAAGTAGCCCCTTGCCCAATCAAGAATAATGGGCCTGTAGCTCAGTTGGGAGAGCGCCGCGTTCGCAATGCGGAGGCCAGGGGTTCGATCCCCCTCAGGTCCACCAGAATATCCCAGGGGTGCCCGAACTCTGTTCGAGTGCCCCTTCTCTTTGCTTCGACTGCAGCGCTCGATGTTGGCTCCAGGAGCCAGGTCGCACCTTGTTGAGGGAGCGACATGCGGGGATGCTGAACACTCGGAGGACGATGTCGCCATTTTCTCTGCCTGGTCTGTGCTGCAGTCATCTTCGGGTTACCGTGACCAGTTGTGTATTATGGCTGTTGGTGATCCTGTCCGGGTGTCACAGTTTGCCGGACCTCGTGGAGGATACGATGCTGGAAGTCTCGAACAGGCAGCGAGTCCTGGTGGTTCACGGCCTGTTTCGCACGCAGCGAGCGATGCGGCCCTTGCATCCGGCACTCAAGGATGCTGGCTTCGATGTGATCGAGTACCGCTATACGTCGACTCGACAGACGGTCGAAGCACTCGCCACGGAACTGCGAAAATACCTGGTGGAGCAGGTCGATCAGGAACCGGGTGTGCCCCTCCATGTCGTCGGCCACAGTCTCGGCGCCGTGATCGCAGTCAAGGCCACCAGCCCGACGATTCCCGGCATCGGAAGGGTCGTTCAGATTTCTCCCCCCAATCGCGGCTCCCCCGTGGCGAAGGCCTTTGAGGGCCTGGTGGGCCCCTGGATCCGCTCGCTAGAGGAACTTTCAAATCGAGACGGCGGTCCGATTCCGGCGGGAAGTGAGCCCGGGGCACAAACTGGTGTGATTGCAGCAAAAAGCGATGCGATGGTGCCCATCCAGAGTACGGAACTGGCGGGAGCGATCGACCGGATCGTACTTCCAGGATCTCACACGTTCGTGTTCTGGAGGGCGAGAACACAGCAGGAGATCATTCACTTCCTGATTCATGGTCGATTCTCGTCAAATGCGCCGCGCCCCGATTGATCTAGCTGGCCACGGTCTCGTCTAACCTGTGCTCCAGTTCCTGTGCTGCGACCGGTGTCTCCAGGTTCTCGATGGCAAACAGGAACTGCTTCTGCTGGCCGCCATGTCGGTACCTCGGGTCGTAATGGTGCTCTAGCAGATAGATCGCCGCTTCGATGGCTTTACCATCTGTCAGTAATCCTTGCACCCGATCCACACCAGCGGTTCCCAGTTTGTCGTAGCCGCGCAGTGTCTCGACCCTTTCGATCACCGGCTGCCAGCCCAGATCGGTCGAGTATTCATCGACCAGCATCCGTGCGCGCCGTTCGAGTCCAGCAACCAGTTCGATCCTGGGAGCCTGACGCATCACTCTCCAGAGAGCATCCGGAACTTGCCGATCCCCGACCTTGCGACTCTCTGCCTCGATGAGGATCCAGGGGGACTCTCGATCCAGCCCATCGAGCGCAGCGGCCAGTTGGCTCTCGAAGTGCTTTTGACTGGTCGGCTTCAATCCGATGTCTCCCAGTACAGAAGATCGATGCCCTGCGTATTTTTCGAGATCGATGATACGGCCCGGATGCTGGGCTTCGATGTGCTGTAACAGCCGAGTCTTGCCGACCCCCGTGTAGCCATCGAGAACAAACAGGTTGTCCAGGGTACAGGTCGATAAGTTTTCTATGACCCCCTGCCGGAACGATCTGTAGCCACCTGTCAATTGACGTGCCTCGATCCCGCGATCGATCAGGAACTCGACCACATGTGCGGATCGATTGCCTCCGCGTGCGCAGCAGATCACCGGATGGCTGCTGTCCCCGACCTGCTGTTTCAGGGCGAGGAAGAAGTTCTCGAGGCGAGTCGAGAGCCGCTGAAGCGCCCATAGATGAGCCGATTTCTGACCTTCGATGCGATAGATGGTCCCGGCTTCCCTTCGCTCCGCATCATCGAGCAGCGGAACATTGCTCGATCCGGGAATATGATCGACAGCAAACTCCCCTGGAGCCCTCACATCGATGATGCTGGACGTGTCAGAAATCTCGGAGAGGCTAGCCGGGGGAACCGGCTCCCCGGTGGGTCTGAATTCCCTGGGCCCGGATTCTTGAGGTCTGCTGGGCAATTGAGGCTCCTACCTGGGAAATTTGGGCCTTCCGGGCCAGAATACACCTTTTCCAGGCGACCTGGGGTTATTCCCGGGGTTGTCATGAAGAAGCCGGAGCACCCACCGCATGGAAGTTGACGATGAAGAGTTGATGCGTCGCTTCCAGGGGGGAGATACCTCGGCGTTTGACATGCTCGTCGAACGGAACCTCGATGCAGTGGTTCGCCAGGCCAGACGGTATGTCAGGGATCTCGCAGGTGCAGAGGATGTCGCACAGGATGTTTTTTTACGAGTCTGGAAATCAAGAGATCGTTTCCGCGAGGCAGTCTCCTTTCGAGGTTGGATTTCCAAGATGACGACCCGAATTGCACTCAACGAATTACGGACTCGTCATCGAAAACGCTGGAAGCCCCGCTCCTCTCTCTCGAGCAATCCTGATGCAGTGGTCGGAGTCGATTGGGTCGGAGGATCCGACAGAACCATCGACCCAGCCCAGGACCTGCTGAAGGTTGAGAGAATCGAAACAGTTCAGGATGCCATCGAGCGACTGCCAGAACCCGCTCGGCAGGCGATCCTTTTGCAAAACTTTGAAGGATGGTCCGTAACCCGTATTGCAGAAACTCTCGGGTTGACGGTTCCTGCGACAAAATCGGTGCTGTTCAGAGCAAGAAGGAAATTGCTTTCAGAACTGGCGAGTTTCATGAACGAGGGTCATCATGATGAATCATGATTCAGCGGAACCCACCCCACTGCGATCCGCCACGGGGATCAGGAGGTCTGATGCACGAAGACGATCATGAAGTCAGCCAACCTCTTCAGTCGCTTCTTGATGAAGCGGCCAGTGCGGAGCCTCGGGTCAGTGTCGACTCCGTCGCTTTCCTGAGCCGGCTACAGCATCGAATCCGCAGGCGCCAGAGGCACTGGAAAGCGGCCTTTGCGGCAGCCGCGGCACTGCTGGTGATCGCCCTGCTCTGGCAGCCCTCCCTGCCCTCGGGTAATCCGGGGCCATCGTCCGAGAACTCGCTTGTCATGAATCCAGGTCCCGAGTTGCTCGAGCAGCTGGACGTTCTCGAACTCCTCTCCGATTTCGATCCGGAGATGGTCGCAGTTCTGGCTTCCTCCCACATCGACACCGTGGAGGGGTTTGACATCGCTCTTGCCGAGTTACCGCTCGAACTGCTGGTCAAACCGGACGAGGAGGACCAATGAGATTCGCCACTCTGTCCATCTCGCTGATGATTCTCATCGTGACGACACTTCCACTCACTGTGTCGGCGCAGGCGCGCGAAGGGACAGCCACCGGGATCAGCGCACGCCAGCGCTGGGATGCTCTTTCCGTCGAAAAACGGCAGGAACTGGTGCGCATTCACAAGGCCTTGAAATCATTGCCCGAGAAGCAAAGGAATCAACTGATCAAGAGATTGCGGGAATTGCCTCCGGAGGACTCCAAGAAACTGGTCCAGCGATTGCGTGAATTCATGGGCTCCTCTGCACAGCATCGCAGAGAAGTTCGGCGCAGGCGTACGGCGTTTCAACTGTGGGATTTCCAGCTGGAACCGGAGGTCAGAAAACATTTCCATGCGCTGCCTCCGAACAAGCGTCGTGCTTTTCTCGATCAACAGATTAGCGATCGGATGCATCAGATCATCTCGAAGTTGCCTGATTCTGAACGCAAGCAGATCGAGAAGTTGCCAGAAGGCGACCGACGAGAGATGCTACTGCGTCGGAAGTTGCATCAATCCCTTTCCCTTTCCAGGGATGCTCACCGTGTCATGCATCTGGCCAGGCATCTGGATCGAAACCAGATGAACCATTTCATCGAGACCGGATCCATCGAGACGGGCACTCACACGGGTGGATCACGCCGCCTGGTCGAGGCGATCGATCAGCTCGATCGTGGCGAACTGGACCAGATCCGCAAGTTGCTGCGTCGAGGCAGACAGGTGCGTATCAATCGCCAGCAACGCCGGGGAGATCGCAAGTTTGGTCCTCCACGCACGGGCAGGGCTGACGGCGATCGCGGCGACGGCACCGACGACCTGGAACCGCGTCTGCGGCCAGAGGGATCCCCTCGCCCTCACCGACGTCCTCCCGGAAGCCGAGGCCAGCTGGATCGCCACCGCGACAAACTCGGTGCGCCAGACTATCGCTCCATCGAGGGATCTCCGGATGGGTCGCTCGATTCGGGCCATTTCCTGGGGGCCCTGGATCACCTCGCATGAGCCTCTCGGGTCGAATGGGTCCCTGTACCACAAACTGGCCCCATCGTTCCCTTGACCCCACATCTTCTCTTGCTAGGATTTTACACTCCTGACTGAACCCGAGAGGATCCCATGGCCAAGAGAAGCAAATCCGCTGCAAGAAAATCTCGTCGAGGTGGATCCAGCAAGAGGAGCACTCCGAAACTTCCCAGTGCGCCTGCGGCATCGGGCGGAATCCCCGTCGTTTGCAGCGAATGCTACTCTGACTTCTTATTCATGCATGCAACTTCGTCGACCACCGCGTCGTGCCCTGTCTGCATGCACAGCGGCCAGATTCCAGACTCCAGTGAAGTGGCCAGGATTGTCATGGCCAAGGCGAGTGAGAAGAAGGCGTTCATCTCGGCCACCATCCCCGGATTCCTCTTCATCGTGGTCGGGTTGTATTATCTCGTCCAGTTGAACTCCGCAGGCAGTCCTGAAGCTCTGGGTGCGGCGATGAACTACTCTTTGCTGGGCGTAACGGTGCTGATGTTTCTGATCACCATCGTACTCGCCGCACGATACGAGAAGTGTCGTAGCGAGGTCTACTTCTAGCCAGCCCCCCCCGGTCACCTCTCTATGAAGGTGCCGTGGTTTTCTTCAGCAAGTAGCCGCATCAGGATCGATGCCTTTGGATCCAGATGAAATCCAATGGTATGAATTTTAACTTTCCGAACAGCGTTTCGAGCTCGAACCGCCGCCAGAATCCCACCAGGTTCGACGATCTTGCCCATGGTAGGCGCGCCATCACTGAGGAAGTAGATGGTATTGACCTCCGGATCGTCCAGTGCCGAGATCAAGGTGTCATAGACATTGGTCATGCCCCGTGGCCCCAGATTTCGGACATAATCCATGGCGTCACTGCGGATCAGGTCATTCATCTCGACCAGGGCTGGTCTCCAGGGTGTGAAGGTGCTCTCGAAGGCGATGATGTTGAACTGTGTACCGTCGGGAATCCCATCGAGGACCCTCAGCAACTCTCGACGGGCAACCTCGATCTTGGCCAGTTTCTCCCGCTTGTTACCACCACCTTCAGCATCATCATCGACTCCGGTTCCCGATCTGCCGATTCTGCCGCCAGGCAACTTCCTGGTGTTTACCTCGTATGGCTCTTCCATACTTCCAGAAATATCGACGATGAAGGTCACGAAGCGGCTGATGACACGAAGACCGTAGTAGGTTCCGGTGGTGCTATCGGAAGCTTCTGCTCGGATCCGTTCATACTCCTCGCGGGAGATGCCGCGGATTTCTGCATCCTCTCCCTCTCGATCCCACCACGATGTCCACGATACAGGACTGGGTCCGTAATCTTGACCGGTCAGCCAGATCAATGCATCGCAGATATCATCGAGTACCCTTCCCTCTTGCTTCGAGACCTGCTTGACGAGGGCAGAGACGACTTCTTTTCCGCCGATCTTGCGAAGCGCTAGAACTGCCGAGACCTGGACTTCGACGAATGGGTCCTTGAGCATCGGGAGCAACACCTTGACCACCTCGGGATCATGTGTATCTCCGAAGATGTCCACGGAACAGGCGCGGACAGTCCAGTGCTGGCTCTTGAGAGCCTTGTGGAAGGTGCGGCTCTGATCTTCCGCTTCCAGTTGCTGCAACGCCTTGAGCACGGCACATTGCAACTTGGCATCATTGACCCGAAACAACTTGCCGAGCTTCTTGTTGACCGTTGTGACCGAATGTATTCGAAGCAGATCAACGATGAGCGCCTGATTATGCGCCGGGATCTTTCGATTGCCGAGCAATTTGGCCGCGGATTCTCCAGCAGTGGAACTGGTCACCCTCGTCGCAAGCGTGAGCACGATGTTCTGTGCTTCCACCTTGAGGAAAGGCACCTTCAGCAATCCCTTCCGGGCGAGGTACTGCTGCTCACCTGGGGTCAGGTCTCGATCCCAGCAGTCCCTGATCACCCAGTATGAGCGGAGTGGCAGGATGAGGAATCCGTGCTCCACGACCGCCTCGAGTCCCACGGAGTGACCGTGCAATGCGACGAGCCGCACGGATGACTCTATGATCGATGTTACCTCTGTGCGATCCTGGATGATCTTTGCCAGGAACTCCGACGCTTCAAGGCTATCCAGTTCTCCGATCTGCTGGATCGTGGAGATTCGATCGATCACCTCAAAAGATCGCTCCTGAATAAATTTCTCCTTCAATTGTTCCAGCCCCTGGGCGCCGCCGAGGGATGGAACGCAGAGGAGCAGAATGATCGCCATGAAGTGACGATTCAGACAGTTCACAGGTCCAGTCTTATGCATCTTGTGCCTTCCATCTGTAGGCTTCCAACACCACCCTGACAGCGGCAGAACACTGGCCACGGAGAAGCGACTGCACTGTCATCGTGCCTTGATTCTGGCTTGAAGATCTGCTGCTGTCCATCCCCTGGATCGGGCTTCAGATCGGTGGAATCGACGGAGAGGGAGACTCTACGGTGCAGACGAGATTCCTGCTGGCCCTGGCTCCTGTACTGATTCTACTGCTAGTCACTCCGCTGGCTCCTCGAGGTCTGCTGAATTCCAGGGCTGCTCCCGTGCCGATTCAGAGCCACACAACTCCATGGCCAGATCCCGAGGGGATCACCATCTTGTTGATGGGTGAGGATCCTCCGTCACGATTTCCGGGCAATCTTCAGGTGGCTGCGGAAATGGGAGCGACCTGGATCCAGATCGCATTCCCCTCCTATCAGCGACGATTCGACACGTCCAGTTTTCCAGTCTCAGATCGCCGCACCCCCTCCAGCGAGATGGTATCGAGTGCGATCCAATCAGCAAGGTCCCTCGGCTTCAAGGTCGCCATCCATCCGCTGTTACTGATTCAGGATCCCACCGATCCGCACTGGAGGGGGCAACTCGACCCTGAAAATCTCGCGAGGTGGTTCAGGTACTACCGCCAGTGGATGGGCAACATTGCGCAACTATCTGAACGCGCAGGTGCAGATCTGCTCTTCATCGGAAGTGAACTGTCCTCTCTCCAGATCCACACGATGCAGTGGCAACACACAGCCGATGAGGTCCGCGAGATCTTCTCTGGTTGGATCAGTTACTCTGCTAACTGGGACGATTGGCAGCAGATTTCTTTTGCCAGGCATCTCGACGCACTCGGTATCAATGGCTACATACCTCTGAGTGATGGTTCGGAAATACACCGAGAATCTCTGGTCGCGCATTGGCTTCCCATGCGAAGCCAGATTCATCGGTGGGCCCGGATATCGGGGATCCCGATATTTTTCAGCGAACTGGGATATCCTTCTCACACGCACGGCCTCGAGCGCCCCTGGGACCATGTTTCAGACTTTGGTGTCGATCTCGCGATGCAGACGCGCGGTTATCAGGCCTTCATCGACACCTTCACCGACGATCCCGTTCTCGCCGGGACTTTTTTTTACGCCCTGCATGAAGATGGCGGCGAGCAGGACCGGAGTTACACTCCAGCGAGGAAACCGGCTCAGAAATTGATCCGGGATTTCTTTCAGAAAGGTAACCCGGTCGACCGATGACAAGACTGCTGACCATCTGCGCGCTGTTGGCGAGCCTGGTGCTGCTGCAGGCTCTCCATGGCCGCCCTCCAGAAATTGTGTCCACTGCGCCAGTTGCTGAGAAAGAGACGGTAGATCTCTCATCCAGATCTCGGCCCGCAACGATGCAGCAGGATCCTATGGCACCTGCATGGACCGATGCGCAGATTCAACGACTCACGGCACAGCTGAAATCGTGGTCGCATGTCGATCCTGCCCCGGGTATCGATGATCCGAGGCCTCGAACAGAAGCGGATGAGACTCTCCGCATCGAGTGGATCTGTCAGCGTGAACTGCTGCGATTGAAGGATCGCCGAACTGCTTCGGAGAAGCCGGTCCGGTTTCTGCGCCTGCAAGGAGGTTCCTTACTCGCCCACAGATCCATGCATTTTCGATCAGGTTTCGCCGAAGTGGTATTGCCCGATGGCCAGGTGGTTCGGATCCCTGCATCTGAAATCCTCGCCACCCGGGTCCCATCCGACGCTGGCGAGCCCCGGATGCTCGTGGGTGGCGGGATCGCTGATACTCTCGAAATCCTCGATGACCTCTCCATGGCCAGATCCATCGATGACACGCGGTGGCGACGCTGGTTACAGCAAGGAGGTCCAGAGGTTCTGCTCCAGCTGCTTCCTGCTGCCAGAGCCAGGCCACTGGAGAAGTTGATCCGAATCAGGTCAAATGAGATCACCACTGAACGCGCTGCCGTTGCTGGAGGGAAAACACCGCTCCAATTGACTCAGTGGCGCGAATCCGTCCGACAACTTCTTCGCGACGGATTTCCAACCGAGAAACGGACTCGGGTCATCGAGGAAGTGGACAACTGGCAATCCTGGCTCGATGCCTACGGTACACAGGTCTATCGATCCAGAACTCGATACCTTCAAATCAGCCGAGAACTACGCCTTTTGAAACTGGACATCGTCAAGAGCACTGGTTTTTGAACGAGGGAGCCAACGATGAAAAATAAACGGATCGCTGTAATTGGCCTGGGACAGTTCGGGTCATCCCTCGTTCGCGATCTTGCCCATCGAAAAGTCGAGGTTCTCGCCATCGATAAGGATTCTCGAAAGATCCAGGATGTCTCGGAGTACTGCGACGATGCCATGACCCTTGACATTCTCGACGAGGAGGCTGTCCGCGACCGTCTGGAAGGTGTCGAGGTGCTGGTGGTCTGCATCGGAGAAACACCTCTGCCTGGCATTCTCTTGACCACGATTGCAAAGGAACTGGGTATTCAGGAAATTTTCGTGCGGAGCCATGGCGACACCGCCAGCAATATCCTCGAAAAACTGGGCGCCACGGAAATTTTCTCACCGGAGCAAAAAGCAGCGGAGCACATGGCCCTCAGGTTGACTGTGCCCCATTCTGTCGACTCCGTACCCCTGGCAGCAGATCAAGCCATCGTGAAGATTGCTGTTCCCGAACACTGGGTAGGCAGGAGCATCGCCGAGATCGGGATTCGTCAAAACCACGTAGTCAATCTCATCTGCGTCTGCCGAGAAGGGCAATCCGTTGCCGATTTTTCGCCGTCGCTCGAGATGCCCTTCAAGGCGTCTGACCAGGTGTACCTGCTCGGTTCGAAGGATCGCCTCGAGGAGTTGTAGCCGCTCCTGACCGATCCAGAGGGAATCTCAGCCGAGCATGACCCGCCCCGTCGGACGCTCACCCCTGCTCGCCATCGGCGAGATCGAAGCCATCGCAAGCACCAGTGCCAGTGGCCCCAGCCTGCCAAAGATCATCGCCACCTCCAGGATGATCTTGCCGGTTTCGGAGACACCTGAAGTCACCCCTCTTGATAAACCGACGGTCGCCAGTGCACTCGTCACCTCGAAGGCGTAGTCGATGAATCCCAGATTCCCCTCAGGGCCTTTCGAGGGTTCCACGCTGAGCAGACACAGGACCAGCACCAACCACATCATGGTGCCAACAAGTGTCAGTACCGCGGCAGTACGGATCACCGTGTCCGGAATCAGTCGCTTCCAGGCAACCACCTGCCCCGAACCCTGTACCTCGGCGCGAGTCGCCAGGAAGAGCACTCCCAGGGTCGAGGTCTTCAAGCCCCCCCCGGTCGAGCCAGGTGAAGCACCTATATACATCAGGAACATCACGATCAAGGTACTTGATAGGGGCAAGGCATCGATTGAGGAGGTCCTGAACCCTGCAGTCCTTGCGGTCACTGACCAGAACCAACTATCTGCTCCTGCCCCGGTGAGAAAAAGCAGAATTGTGCCTCCCAGGAGAAGCAGAACACTGACCGAGATGTTCAATCTGGACTGCAGCTGCAATCTCGAGGTCTCACTGCTGCCATATCTTCGCCACAGGTCGAGCAGGACCGGAAAACCGATTCCTCCCAGCAAGATCAAGATCGCCATCACCCCCTGCGAGATGGCACTCCAACCCTGCAAGGAGTTCTCGTGAAGAGAAAATCCAGCATTGCAAAAGGCACTGACCGAATGAAACAACGAACTGATGAAGGACGCGCTGGATCCTCCCGAAAGGTGTAGAAGCAGTGCTCCGATCAATTC
This sequence comes from Bacillota bacterium, assembly GCA_003973385.1. Taxonomy (GTDB): domain Bacteria; phylum Planctomycetota; class UBA8108; order UBA1146; family UBA1146; genus QNYK01. The sequence goes on from QNYK01000062.1 coordinate 158,601, forward strand.
GATGGCGAGAGTCGAGACCACGATGGTCATCAAGAGTCCTCGGATCTCTCCGCTACCCATCCCATCCAGGGCGTCGCGCAATGCTCGCCCTTGCCGGATACCCAGTCCATTACCCAGCACCAGGGCAAAGATCGCGAACAGACTCACGACACCCAGTCCGCCCAGTTGTATCAAGCCCAGCAGAACCCATTGCCCCTCAGTTGAAAAACGAGAACCGACGTCGATGACGGTGAGTCCGGTGACCGTCACGGCACTGACAGCCGTGAACAGGGAGTCAGAATAGTTCAGCGGATTGTCGCCGGCCTGACAGCGAGGAAGCATCAGCAATATGGACCCGACCAACACCGGAGCGAGAAGGAAGAACAGAATCACCGCAACTCCTCCGCGTCGAATCCTCTCGAGCAGAAAGGAGAGCCCCTCAAGCATCGAGATGCCAACAGCGAGAACGGATGCCAGGATGATCATCACCTCGCTTGAGGAGGCGAATGCTCCGATGCACATGCCAAAGACCAGCAAGCCAGGCACGGTCCCGCGCCAGGGCCCGGTGCGAAATCTCACAGAACTGTC